>JAMPAF010000003.1 GCA_023667345.1 Clostridiales bacterium | reverse complement strand
TCTCGCAACGCCAAAACAGCGCACAGTGCTGTTTTGAGAAATGCGTTGCTCGTCCCTTCAAAGTGGAAGGCGAGGGGTTGCGCGGAATTCTTGCTTTCCCCTTTGAAGGGGAAAGTACCTCGAAGAGGGGATAGAGGTTGATTAATCAGACCGCATTATAATAAGGTTGTAATTTACACACCCCTCATCCGTACTACGTGCGACCGCTTCGCGGGCGGGCACAACCTTACGGTTGCGCCACCTTCCCCCTAAGGGGAAGGTCATATTGCGGAATAATAATTTAAAATCCGACCATAATTGCGCATTCCTAATTCCGCATTAGACTTCGTAAATGTTCGTTATTTTTCCGTCCGACATATCGACGGTGAAATATTTTACGGTGAACAGATTTTTCGACTGCGGGTACACAAGTCCCGCCGCCTTGATATCGCCGTGCTCTTCGTAAAACCTTTTATACGGCACACTCACGTCGATGAACCCGCCCAAAAATGCGGGCAGAGCGGCGGCGTCTTTTTTTAAGTCGTCGCAGAGGTATTTTGCAAAGTCGCCACGGGTCAAAACGCTCTCGAAAAAGGCGAAATGCAACACGGCTTCGTCGGGCGGCACGCGCTCTTCCGTGCGACTGCCTTCAAGCTTCATTTCGTTGCCGTCGTAGACGAACGTGCACACGGCTCTGCACCCCGCGCATGTGTTAAAGTTTACGCTGACCGTCAGCTTGTCGCCGCAGTCGAAGCTTTCGGCGGGGTTGAAAAATACCCGTCTGCCGTCGGCGGAAATAACGACGAGGTACCCCGCGCCGCTTATAAGCAGTACGGGGAAGCCGCCGATTGCGCTCTCATTAAGGCTTGCGTTTTCTAAACAGCGCGGCAGTTCGTGCAGGGCGCAGCCGTCCCCGCGCTCGCAGTTTAAATACACCCTGCCGTCGGTTAAAAAGAGGGTGTATTGCCCGTCCGAAAACCGCGTCTGCGCAACCACCCTGAACTCGCGCGCGCGGCGTTCGAAACGCGATACGTAGATTACCGCGTCGTTGCCGCAAAGGTACACGTCCAAAAAGTCGGGCGGGGAAGAAAACAGTGCGTCGTCGATAAAGAAACTTACGGGCAACGCGTCGCCGTCGGGCACGACTTCGGCGAGAATTTTATCGCCGCCGTCCATATCGACAAACCGCTCGAAGCTGTCGATAAGTCCCATATATGCGCCGTTCAATTTTAAAGCGGCGGGTCGTTCGGATAAAAAATAAAGTCGCATAAGTTGCCTCGTTTAATTTAAAATATCGCCTTAATTTAACCTTCCCCTTAGGGGGAAGGTGCCGCAACCGTTAAGGTTACGGCGGATGAGGGGTTAGCGCGTTCAAACCAACCAACCCCTCATCCGTCATTTTCTCAGCGTTGCTTACGAAAATGCCACCTTCCCCCTAAGGGGAAGGTCATATTGCGGAATAATTATTTTAAATAACTTCACCGCAATTCCGAATTCCTAATTCTTAATTCATAATTAAATAATGTATTAAACAATTATTTTATGTCAATAACCCTTGTGATAAAACGAAAAAATTTCAAGGAGGCGTTATGGAAAAGATTAACGGCTACACGAAAGACGAGGCGCAGAGCCTTGTAAAATACGTATGCGAGGGCAAGGGTCAGGGCAAGACGCTCACGAGAATTTTCGAGGAATACGCCAAAAATTCGGGCAGAGCAAAGGGCAGCGTGCGCAACTACTATTACGCGCTGTTAAGGAGTACCGACAACGAAGAGGTGCGCAAAATTTTGCAGAATACTAAGCTTAAAGCCGAGGAGAGCCGCCCCTTCACCGACGATGAAACGGACAAAATTTTAAAGGCGATTTTAAAGGAGCGGAGCAAGGGCGTATCGGTGCGCCGCGCGGTTTTAAATCTTGCGGGCGGCGACGACAAACTTATGCTGCGCTATCAGAACAAGTACCGCAACGTGCTTGCAAAACAGCCCGAAAGAATAAAAAAGCTTATGAAGGACGCGGGATATCCCGTAACGGACGACGGAAGGAAGGCTATCGAGGACAAAATAAACAGCTTATATGACGAGCTGAACGCGAGTTTAAAAGAGGAAAACAAGCGGCTTACGGCGGTGATAAAAAAGCTCACGGACGAAAACTTTCTGTTGAGATTGCAGGTGAAGAATTTGCAGAATTGATTTGACTTTAACTTAACCTTCCCCTTAGGGGGAAGGTGCCGCAACCGTTAAGGTTACGGCGGATGAGGGGTTGGCTCGTAATTGTAATGGCGCTCATCGAACCAACCAACCCCTCATTCGTCATTTTCTCTCTACTTTCGAAAATGCCACCTTCCCTCTAAGGGGAAGGTCGTAATGTGGACGGAGAGTATTTAAAAAATCATTGACCTTATTCTTGCCTTCCACCTTAATAAAGGGGGAAGGCAAGGAGAGGGATATAATTCCTAATTCCGCATTCCTAATTCCGCATTGACAAAAACGTTTGACATGCGGGCGGCGGAATAGTATAATCACCTTCGAGATGTCACCTTGAAAACCATCTCTATAAAAAAACAAGGAGAACTTAATATGAAATTCAGTTTTAAGGAAGAGGTCAAAGAGTTTAAACTTTTGCTCTCTTCGGTGCCCGCATTCACCGTAGTGGTGTTCGTGCTGTCGGTCGTTTCGATGAACTTGCTCGCAAACAAGAGCATTGATTTGCACACGGATTACCTCGCGCTTGACTGCGGGATTATTGTTTCCTGGGGCGCGTTTCTTTCCATGGATATGCTCACAAAGCACTTCGGCCCCAAAGCCGCCACGCAGATATCGCTGCTTGCCGTTGCCGTAAATCTGGCGCTGTGCCTTATGTTTTTCGTGGCGAGCAAAATCCCCGGTTTTTGGGGCGAAAGCTTTGTCGAAGGCGGCGGGGACGCAATCAACGGCGCACTCGACAACACATTCGGCGGCACTTGGTACGTGCTCCTCGGAAGCACCGCCGCGTTCATAGTTTCGGCAGTCGTAAACAACACCGTCAACTTTGCGGTGGGCAAGGCGTTTAAAAGGCGTCCCGACGGCATTGCCGCCTACATATTGCGCACCTACGTGTCCACGGCGGTCGGGCAGTTCGTCGATAATTTCGTGTTTGCAATCATTGTCAGCCGCATATTTTTCGGCTGGTCCTGGGTGCAGTGCGTGACGTGCGCCGTCACGGGTATGCTCGTCGAGCTCGCGTGCGAGGCGGTGTTTGCACATTTAGGGTATTTCGTCTGCAAAAAGTGGAAGGAACGCGGCGTAGGCAAGGAATATTTCGACTACGTAAACGCAAGAAAAGAGGGTAAAGTATGAAAATTCTGATAACGGGAACGGCCCGCGGTATAGGCAGGGCGATAGCGTCAAAATTCCTTTCGCAAGGGCATATTGTGGCGGGAATCGATATTTTGCCGCAATCTTTTACGCACAAAAATTATACGCACTATATGGCGGATATCGCAAAGGGCGACCTGCCGCAAATTGACGGGGCGGACGTCGTTATAAACAACGCGGGCTGTCAGAATTCGGGCGGAGATATCGACGTGAATTTGAAAGGCTCTATACGCGTGACCGAAAAATACGGCGTGCGCGCCGGCGTAAAGAGCGTTTTGTTTATTGCCTCGGCAAGCGCGAGGACGGGCTCGGAATTCCCCGAGTACGCCGCAAGCAAAGGCGGGGTGGTGGCGTATATGAAAAACGTCGCCATGCGCGTTGCGCAATTCGGGGCGACGTGCAACAGTCTTTCGCCCGGGGGCGTTGTGACCGCCTCGAACAGCCGCGTCATGGACGACCCCGCGCTGTGGGCGCAGATTATGGAAGTCACCCCGTTAAAGAAATGGGCGAGCGAGGAGGAGATTGCGGAGTTTGCGTACTTTTTGACCGTCGTAAACAAGTCGATGACCGCGCAGGATATTTTGGTGGATAACGGCGAGGCGAACAATTTTAAGTTTGTGTGGTGACGGGAAATAAGTACAATTCAGAATTTAGAATTAAGAATTAAGAATTAAATCCGACCTTAATATAGGCTTCCCCTTGGTGGGGAGGCTCCGCGTAGCGGTGGTGAGGGGAATTCTTAAAATAACACCCCTCATCCGTCACTGCCTTATGGCAGTGCCACCTTCCCCACGCAGGGGGAAGGCTTAATTGCGGAATAATTATTTAAGATAATACGACCACTATTCTTAATTCTGCATTCTACATTCTGCATTAAAATTACCTTCTGTCTGCTAACGCAGACACCTTCCTCTTTGATAATTGCTAACGCAATTCTAAAAGAAGACGGCAAGGGAAAGCGGTTTAATTGAGAATTAGGGCACGTAGGGTAAAATATAAAAAGACCGCGGAACGAAAATTAATTTCGTTCCGCGGTCAGCTTTTGTTCCGGCGATTAGCCTTGCTCTTCGCCGCTCTGTCCCTCGGGCTTGCAGCCGCATTCTTCGAGTTTTTTGTCGATATACTGTTCCGCTTTCTCCATCAAATCTTCCTGATTCTTCTTTACGAGATTGCGGAGCTTGCAGTTGTTTGCCACAAGGAGCGCACCGCCCGCCATACCTATGGCGAGTCCGAAAATAAATTTTTCCATTTCTTTTCCTCTTTAAGCGTTTTCCCGCTTAATAGGAGTATGCGGCGAAATTACATAATATATTACTGTAAATAATTGACTGTAATATATTTATAAGGTAAAAAATATCTTCCTTATACCGTTGTAAAAAATAAATCGTTATGATATAATAGACGGGTAAATAATTTCGGCGGGTGTTTGAATTGGAAAGATACGTTGCTTTCGATATCGGTGATAAGCGCATAGGCGTTGCCGTTTCCGACCCTTTCAATACCTACGCTCTGCCCTCGCACACATACTTTCGCAAAGGTTTTAAAGAGGACGTTGCCGCAATCGCCGCAATCGCAGCCGAAAAGGGCGCGACGGTCATCGTGTGCGGTCTGCCCGTAAATTTCGACGGAAGCGAGGCTCTCCAAACGCAGAAAACGAGGCGGTTTATCGACGCTCTGAAAGAGGCGGCTACTGTTCCCGTAGTGTGCGAAGACGAGCGGTTCACAACGCAGATGGCGCATGAAACGCTCATTTCCGAGGGTATGCGAAGGGAAAAGCGCAAATCTTACGTGGACGCGCTCGCCGCCGCAAATATTCTGGACGGCTATTTACAGAAAATCAACAAAAAAGGAGTTTAACCATGGCGGATAAAAATTTAACTGACGAAGAGATTGAGGAAGAGGGCATAATCGAGCTTATCGACGACGAGGACAACGTTATCAAGTTCAGGCTTTTGGATGTGTGCGAGTATAAGGGCGAAAAGTACGCGCTTCTGCTTGCCGCCGAGCCCAACGACGCGGTTGCCGACGACGAGGTAGCTATTTTCCGCTACAAGGAAGAGGAGCAGTTGTTGGAGCCCATCGAGGACGACGCCCTTTTGGAAGAAGTTTTCGAATTTTATCAGAACGAAGAGGACGAAGAGTAGCGGCGTGTCGCCGCAGCCGAGGTTTTAATTGCTTTGGCTTTGGCACTGGCTTGTCACAGAAAAGCGGCGTGTCGCCGCAGCCGAGGTTTTAATCGCTTGGCTTTGGTGCTGACTTGTCACAGAAAAACGGTAAGCCGCGCGGCGTTTTATAATTTGCGCGCACATAGGAACGTAACATATCGCCCCGCCGCAAGGCGGGGCATTATCATATAAGCACATTAAACCGTGTCATTTCGAACGATTGAGAACCACATAGTGGTTCGATTGAGTTGAGAGAATCCCCTCGTGGTAATACGGCGGCAAGTAGGAAGCGTTCAAGCGGTGGGATGGTTCGGCAGGCTCACCATGACGGAAGCGATATTCCGCAGACTACGTAATTCTGGATTGCCACAGCGCGCAGGCGCGCTTCGCAATGACGGCATACCCCAAACGGCGGTAAGCCCTTAAATAGCGTTACAAACGCGGGACTGACGGTATGTCTTGTCGCAGTTTTTTTGTTTAATAATTAAAAAGTATTTTGTTTTCGGCAATAAAAAGCGCTTTACAAACGCGGAAAATTCTGCTAAAATATCAAAGCTATAAAAATTCACACCCGTATGGCGGGCTGTCCGTGACGGAAAAATCTTTTCAAATTCCGTTAATTCAGCCCTTTGTGTATGCAAGCCCTCGTTTTTTTGCGATAGGTCAGTGTAAGAGCCACGCAATTAAAAGACTTGGGTGCAGGGACACCCTGCCGACGCGCCGATGGGGAGGTTTAACGGAGGTTTAATATGGCAGTTATCACTATGAAGCAGCTCTTGGAGGCGGGCGTACATTTCGGTCACCAGACCAGAAAGTGGAACCCCAAAATGAGCAAGTACATCTACGCGGCAAGAAATGATATTCACATTATCGACTTGCAACTCACCGTAGGTCTTGTAGAAGAGGCGTACAAATTCGTGTGCGAAACGGTTAAAGAGGGCAAGTCCGTTCTCTTTGTCGGCACCAAAAAGCAGGCGCAGGACGCTATCAAGGAAGAGGCGGAAAGATGCGGTCAGTACTACATCAATTCGCGCTGGCTGGGCGGCACGCTTACCAACTTCAAGACTATCCGTTCGCGTATCGAAAGAATGGTTAAGCTCGAAAAAATGGAAGAGAACGGCGAGTTCGACCTTCTTCCCAAAAAGGAAGTTGCAAAACTCAAAGAGGAAATGGGCAAGTTGCAGACTAACCTCGGCGGTATCAGGGATATGACCAAAATGCCCGGCGTTATGTTCGTGGTAGACCCTCACAACGAGGATATCGCGGTAGCCGAAGCGAGAAAGCTCAATATTCCCATCGTCGCTATTACCGATACCAACTGCGACCCCGATTTGATTGACTACGTTATCCCCGGCAACGACGACGCTATCCGTGCGGTCAAGCTGATTGCAAGCGTTATCGCAAACGCGGTTATCGAGGCTAATCAGGGCGAAGCGTATTCCGTAGAGGAAGAGATTGAAGAGAGCGCGGAAGCGGCGGAACCCACCTCGATTGAAGAGGTTGTAGAAGCAAGCGAAGAGAATAAAGACTGAGTTCTTCCTCGTCTTGCCTTCCACCTTAATAAAGGGGGAAGGTGGCTTGCGTAGCAAGACGGATGAGGGTTGTGCAAATTTTGACCTTATTTTAATGAGGTTAAAGTAACCTTATCCCTCATCACCGTTCCGCTACGCTTCACGGAGCTTCCCCCTTATACAAAAGGTGGAAGCCAAGCGAAGGAGCAAATTTTATAATATAAATAAGGAGTAAACATTATGGCATTCACGGCAAAGGACGTAATGACTTTAAGAGATAAGAGCGGCGCGGGCATGTTAGACTGCAAAAAGGCTTTGACCGACGCCGACGGCGATATGGAAAAGGCGGCGGAGCTTTTGAGAGAGCGCGGCATTGCAAAAGCCGTTAAAAAGGAGAGCCGTATTGCGGCGGAAGGCGCGGTAGGCGCGTACGTTTGCGCAAAGTGCGGCGTGGGCGTATTGCTCGAAATTAACTGCGAGAGTGACTTCGTTTCCAAAGGCGACAAATTCCACGGCATAGTCGACGCGGTTGCAAAGGTAATCGCCGAAAATAAGCCCGCGGATATCGAGGCTTTGAACGCGTGCCCCTTAGACGGCGCTACCGTTAAGGACTATATCACCAACGCAACCGCGGTTATTGGCGAAAAAATTGCTATCCGCAGATTCGAGATTTACGAAACGGCGGGCAAGGTCGAAACGTATATCCATATGGGCGGCAAAGTGGGCGTTATGGTCGAGGCGGTCGATTTCACCGCGGGCAGCGAAGAGACGTTGCACGACGTTGCGTTGCAGATTGCGGCAAGCAAGCCCTCTTACGTTACGGCGGAAGAGGTTCCCGCAAGCGTAATCGAAAAGGAAAAAGAGATTATGCTCGTTCAGATGCAGAACGACGAAAAGAACAAGAACAAGCCCAAGGAGATTTTGGAAAAAATCGTTATGGGCAAGCTCGGCAAATTCTATTCCGAAAACTGCCTTGTAAAACAGCCGTTTGTAAAGGACGACTCGCAGACTGTTGAACAGGTTATCGGCAAAAAGTTTAAGGTTGCGCGTTTCGTTCGTTGGGAAATGGGCGAAGGCATCGAAAAGAAGCAGGAAAACTTGCAGGACGAAGTGGCTAAGCAGGTCGAAGCCATGAAGAAGAATTAAGTTTAATAAATTATATAAGCCCCGCGGCGATAAGCCGCGGGGCTTATATTTTGCCGCTATCGGCAAAATGCGTGAATATTTGGCGACTATAACTATTGCTTTTTTGCCGATAATATGTTAAACTTATCAGAGAGGGTTAGTAATGAAATATTTATCTGTTGCCGAAACGGCTGAAAAATGGAATATTTCGGAGAGGAGCGTGCGCAATTATTGTGCGTCGGGGAAAATTTACGGCGCGTTTTTAACGGGCAAAACCTGGAATATTCCGGAAGACGCGCAGAAGCCCGACAGAATTAATAAAAAGACTGATGCGCCGCAAACTTTACTCGAAATTTTAAAAGCCGAAAAGCGCGCCAAGATTACGGGCGGAATTTACCACAAAATTCAAATTGAGCTCACATACAACTCCAACCATATAGAGGGCAGCAGACTTACGCACGACCAAACCCGCTATATTTTCGAAACCAATACGATAGGTTTAGACGGCGGCGCAGTTAAAGTTGACGATGTTGTCGAAACGGCAAACCACTTTAAGTGCGTCGATTTAATTATCGAAAACGCGGGCAAGCCGCTCACCGAAGCGTTTATCAAGGAATTGCACCGCACGTTAAAGAGCGGCACCACCGACGCGCGGCAGGAATGGTTTGCAGTGGGTGAATATAAAAAACTGCCAAATACGGTCGGCGATATGTTTACCGCGCAACCAGAGGAAGTAGCGGGCAAAATGAAAGAATTGCTCTTTTATTACAATGCAAAAAAGGAAAAAACATTTGACGACCTTTTGGACTTTCATTACCGTTTCGAATGTATCCATCCTTTTCAGGACGGCAACGGGCGTGTAGGCAGACTGCTCTTATTCAGAGATTGTTTAAAATATAACACGGTACCGTTTATTATAGACGAAGAGTTAAAACTTTTTTATTACCGCGGATTAAAAGAGTGGACGAACGAGCGGGGGTATTTACGCGACACTTGTCTTTCCGCGCAGGACAAATTCAAGCGCTATCTCGACTATTTCAAGGTGAAATACTGAGCCGCTGCAATTTTATTTTAATTAAATGTTGATTTAACTTTTGCGGTATGGTATAATTTAACAGCGGGCGGCGTGTCGCCGCAGCCGAGGTTTTAATTGCTTGGGTTGTGGCGCTTGCCCGTCACCGAAAAACGCGGCGTGTCGCTTGACCCGAGGTCTTAATTGCTTATGCAATAACACGGTCTGCGTGCTGAAAAACGTCGCGAGTCGCCACAGCCGAGTTTTGACCGCTTAGGCGAATAACGGACTTTGCAACGGTAAATCATTTATTAGGAGTAGATAAATGTCACCTAAATACAAGAGAGTGCTTATAAAGCTTTCGGGCGAGGCTCTTGCCGGCAAGGAAGGGCACGGCTTGAACGAAAACGTCATTTCGGGCGTTGTCGACCAGATAGAAGCTATCAAAAAAATGGGCGTGCAGATTGCGCTCGTTATCGGCGGCGGCAATTTCTGGCGGGGGCGTCAGGGCAAGAAAATGGATAGAACCACCGCAGACCATATGGGTATGCTCGCCACGGTTATGAACTCGCTTGCAATGATGGATGCTTTGGAACAGCGCGGCATTCAAACCCGCGTGCAGACGGCGCTCATTATGACCTCGCTCGCCGAGCCCTACATTTTGCGTAAAGCTTTGAACCATTTCGAAAAGGGCAGGGTGGTGATTATGGCGTGCGGCACGGGCAATCCGTACTGTTCGACGGACACGGCGGCGGCACAGCGCGCGTGCGAAATTCAAGCCGACCTATTGATGATGGCTAAAAATATCGACGGCATTTACGATTCCGACCCCAAGATAAACCCGAATGCAAAGAAGTACGACCACATAAATTATATAGATATAATTAAAAACGGCATAAAGGCGATGGACGCGACGGCGGCGACTATGTGTATGGAAAACGACGTGCCCGTAATCGCCTTCGGTTTGGACGAACCCAACTCAATTGTGCGCGTCGTGTGCGGCGAGAAGCTGGGAACCGTGATTGATAACCAATAAAATTCGTAATTCGTAATTATATACCCCCCTCAGTTGCTACGCAACAGCTCCCCCCTCTTTAAAGAAGGGTGAGCCTTGTTCGCGCAACCCGAGGCTTACCCCTTTTTAAGGGGGAAGCTCCCGCTTTGCGGGTGATGGGGGTTAATTCCGCATTATGAATTCCTAATTAATTAAAAAGGAGATAAAATTTATGGAAAACGAGCTGATTGAAGAGATTTTGCTTATTTTGGACGACAAACTCGAAAAGGCGATATCCGTTCTCAAAGAGGACTACGCGGCAATAAGAGCGGGGCGCGCCAATCCGCACATTTTAGACAAGGTAACGGTGGACTACTACGGCGCAATGACGCCCGTGACGCAGATGGCTAACGTGTCGGTGCAGGAGGGCAGGTGCCTCGTAATTTCCCCGTGGGATATGTCGGCGTTAAAGGGCATCGAAAAGGCGATTCAGATTTCGAACATAGGCTTGACGCCCACCAACGACGGCAAGGTGATAAGGCTCGTGTTCCCCGAACTTACCGAAGAGCGCCGCCGCGACCTTGTAAAGCAGATTAAAAAGATGGGCGAGGACGCGAAGATTGCACAGCGCAATGTGCGCCGCGACGCTATGGACGGCTTGAAGAAGCTTAAAAACGACAAGTCGATATCCGAGGATGAATTTTCCGCGGGCGAAAAGGAAGTTGAAAAGCTTGTTTCCGAAGCCGTTTCCAAGGTGGACGCCGCCGTTTCCGCCAAAGAAAAGGAAATAATGACGGTGTGAGAGAATTCAGAATTAAGAATTCAGAATTAAGAATTAAGAATTAAGAATTAAATCCGCCCTTAATCTTGGCTTCCCCTCGGTGGGGAGGCTCCGCGTAGCGGTGGTGAGGGGAATTCTTATAATAACACCCCTCAACCGTCACTGCCTTATGGCAGTGCCACCCTTCTCACACGCCGCAAGGGAAACGGCGTGTTCGGTCACCGCAAACGCGGGACGTATGCGTTTGCTCATCTCGCAACGCCAAAACAGCGCTACTAGGCTGTTTTGAGAAATGCGTTGTTCGTCCCACGCAGGGGGAAGGCTTAATTGCGGGCGAATTTACACATCCCTCATCCGTCGCGTTCCGCGCCACCTTCCCCCTTTATTAAGGTGGAAGGCAAGGGTAGGGTGGTACTGCATTAAATTTTGTATGTCAAAAAACGAAGTTTTAAACGTTCCGCGTCACGTGGGAATAATAATGGACGGCAACCGCCGCTGGGCTAAAAAACGGCTTTTGTCGCCGTCGTCGGGGCATAGTGCGGGGTTAAACCGCATGGTTGCGCTCGCCGAACGGGCGAAAGAGGCGGGGGTTAAGTACCTCACGGTATACGCGCTGTCCACCGAAAACCTTGCCCGCCCGCAGGAAGAGCTCGACAAAATGTGGGCTCTCATTCGCAAGCAGTTTAACGCCTGCGTCGACAAATTGCTGAAAGCGGGCGCGAGCGTAAAGGTCATAGGCGATTTATCGCTGTTGCCGTGCGACGTGCGGGAACTTATCGAACAGGGCGTAAAAAAATCGCCCGAAAGCGCGGAATTTACCTTTATAATGGCTCTCGGGTACGGTGCGCGCGGCGAGATTGCGCGCGCGGCTAATCTTGCAATAGCAAGGGGCGAAGAGGTGACGGAAGAGGAGTTTTCGCACCTATTATATACGGGCGGTACGCCCGACCCCGACCTTATAATAAGGACGGGCGGCGAGTTAAGACTTTCCAACTTCCTGCTGTGGCAGTCCGCATATGCGGAGCTGTACTTTACCGACGTTCTGTTCCCCGATTTTACCGACGAAGAATTCGACAAGGCTATAGCCGACTACTCGTCGCGGGAAAGGCGTTTCGGCAGGGTTTAAGGAGTAAAAGGCATGAAAAAAAGATTTATAACCGGCGTCGTCTACGTAATAGTTATGGCGGGCTTGCTGGTTATGAAATTGCTGATACCCGACGTAAACGGGATTGAATACGGCGCGTTGGGCGTGGACGTTCTTTTCTGGGCGATTTCGGTCTGCGGCGCGTTCGAGTTTACGCGCGCGCTCGGCGAAAGAAAGCGGGTTGTGGACGAAAACGGCGAAACTAAGGTCACCGAGGGCATATCGAACGCCCAAAGGTGGGTTGTTCTGGTGACCTGCGCCCTCATGGTGCCCGCCTTCGTTATCGGAAAAATGGTGGACAGAAGCGGGCGTCCGGGCGGCTTAGGGCTTGTGCTTCTTCTCGCAGTGGGCAGTGTGGGCGCGATGGTTGCCGCCTCGCTCACCGTTTTCGACCACGAGCGCAGCGATGTTAAGAGCACGGCATACGCGGAATTAGTGCTCCTCTACTGCGGCGCGTTGGCGAGCGTGGGACCGAACGTCAACCATATGAATGACAATTCGGACGTGGCCATCGTACTTCTCTTTGTGTTGGTGCCTATGGTCGACGTGGGCGCGTTCTTTATAGGCAAGCTTTTCGGCAAGCTGTTGCCCTTAAAGCTCGCCCCGCACACAAGTCCCAACAAGACGGTTGTGGGCGGCGTAGGCGGTCTTATAGGCGGCATGCTGGCGGGCGTGGTCGTATGGCTTATCTGCAAGTACACCTCGGCGTTGCAACTCAGCAATATCAGCGACATTCCCGACGTCGTTGCTTTGATACTCATTTCGATACCGACGGCGGTTATGGCGCAGCTCGGCGACTTGTTCGAAAGCGCGATAAAGCGCGGGTGCGGCATTAAGGATATGGGCAAGCTGCTCCCCGGGCACGGCGGCGTTCTGGACAGGTTTGACAGCATGCTGTTTGCTTCCGTGGCTATCGTCGTCTGCTTTATGGTCGTGTGGGTGATTTAAAGAATTTGCCGTAAAAGCGGCGGCTTATGCCGCCGCTTTTATAATTTTAACACATTAAATAATTTGTAAAGGATATAATATATATGAAGAAGGTTGCTCTTGTCGGCAGTACGGGCTCGATTGGCAGACAGGTTATAAACGTAGTTGAACGCTACCCCGAAAGGTTTTCGCTCTGCGCCATCGTCGCAAACAGTTCCACGGACGCGTTTTTGCGCCAGATTCAAGCGTTGCACCCCGAATATGCCGCATTGACCGACGAGACCAAGGCGAATTCAGTGCGCGATTTGCCCGCGGGCGTAAAATTTTTCAAGGGCGAAGAGGGCGCGCTTAAAGCTTTAAAAGAGTGCGGCGCGGACGTAATCGTCGTTGCGTGCGGCGGGTTCGCGGGGCTTAAATACAGCTTAAAGGCGGTGGAACTCGGCGTGCCCCTCGCGCTTGCCAACAAGGAAACGCTCGTGTGCGGCGGCGAACTTATAATGCCGAGGGTTAAAGAGATTATGCCCGTCGACAGCGAGCACTCGGCTATCTGGCAGTGCCTGAATTTCGACCGCAACGCAAGCTTCGACAGCCTTGTAATAACGGCGAGCGGCGGCGCGTTCCGCGGCAGAAAGTGGGATAGCCTTTCAACCGTCACGCCCGCGGAGGCGCTCTGTCACCCCACCTGGGAAATGGGCGCGAAGATTACCGTAGACTGCGCGACGCTACTCAACAAGGGCTACGAGATTATCGAGGCGCACCACCTTTACGGCGCGCCTTACGAAAAACTTTCGGCGGTAATTCACCCGCAGAGCATTGTGCACTCGATGGTGCGGCTTCAAGACGGCGCGACGCTCGCGCAACTCTCGTACCCCACGATGGAATTGCCCATACAGCTTGCGTTGACCTATCCCGAAAGGCTGGACTGCGGGTTAAAGCAACTCGATTTTACGAAAGCTTTTTCGCTTGAATTTCTGCCTTTGGAAAGGGAGAACTACCCGCTGTACGGCTTGGCTTTGGACTGCGGAAGGGCGGGCGGCATACTGCCTACTGCGCTGAACGCGGCGAGCGAGGTGGCGGTGAACGCGTTTTTAAAGAGCGAACTGCGGTTTACGGATATTTACAAGGTGGCGGATAAGGTTGTTTGCGGCACGGTAAATATGCCCGTGGAAAGTTATGAACAGCTCGCGGAAGCCGACGCCCTTGCCCGCACGAAAGCGGCAAAGTTGATTTAATGTAGAATGTAGAATTAAGAATGTAGAATGTATGTCGGATTATTTAAATAATTATCCCATAGCATAATTCTTAATTCTTAATTCTGAATTCTGAATTGGAAAAAGAGGTATAATGACAAATTTGTTGATATCAAGCGTCGGCGGTACGGTGCTGTCCGTGCTTCTCGCAATCTTAATACTTCTTGCCATGATATGCGTGCACGAGTTCGGGCACTTCATATCGGGCAGAATATTGGGGTTCAGAATCAACGAGTTTGCGATAGGCTTCGGCCCGAAAATATTTAAATACAGAGGTAAAAAACATGGCACGCTCTTTTCGGTGCGTGCCTTTCCGTTGGGCGGGTTCTGCGCCTTTCAGGGCGAGGACGGAGAGGAGGCGGACCCTAATTCTTTCAACAACAAAAAGCCGTGGCAAAGGATAATCGTGCTTGTAAGCGGCGCGCTTTTCAACTACCTTTTAGCCCTTCTATTGATTATTGTCGGCTTCTTTTCGTTCGGTCAGCCGTGCTATAAAATGGGCGCAATGGTCGAAAACGAAAGTTACGCCGCGGAATACAGCTTGCAAGAGGGCGACGTCATTTTGGGCGTGCAGGGCAAAAACGTTTACTTTGCAACCGATTTGATAGTCGCCTTAAAGGGCAAAAGCGAGGGCGACGCGGTCACTTTCGATATCGTGCGCGGCGGCGAAAAGTCGAGTGCGCAGGTTGTCCTTCGCGCAGATTGTAATTTTAAAAACTCGTCCGAAATAAGCAAGCTGTGGCGGGCTTTGGGGTCGGATACGTACGAGGGCGACGACGGCAATCTCTATTGGTGCGTTACCGCCGAAAATTGCCGTTTTTCCTTTTTTCAAACGCTCGGGCGGTCGTTTGCGTACTCGTTTAAAACCATGGGCACGATTTTCAGGGTTTTAGGCGAACTTTTAACGGGCAATATGGGTTTAAGCGCGATGGGCGGACCGGTCACCACCATTCGCCAGACGGGCGCGATTGCCGTGCAGGGCGTGCAGAGTTTTTTGCAGGTTGCGGCATATATCGGGGTCAATTTAGCGGTATTCAACCTTTTGCCCATACCCGCGCTCGACGGAAGCAAGGTTGTTTTCTGCCTTATCGAGTGGGTTTTCAAAAAGCCCGTCCCGCGGAAGGTGGAGGCGATAATTCACGCAATAGGGTTTGTTCTGATTTTGGGCTTTGCGGTGCTGGTGGATATAATGCAGTTCGCAAGGTGCTGAGTGAATGTAGAATTAAGAATTAAGAATTAAGAATGTAGAATTATATACCCCCCCTCTGTCACCGTTGGTGTCAGCTCCCCCCTCTTTAAAGAAGGGTGAGCCTTGCCTTCGCACAACCCAAGGCATACCCCTTTTCATTCTTTACGAAAGTAAGTTTAAGTTAATAAGAAGATTTGGGTGCAGCGACACGCTGCCTCCCGCTTCGCGGGTGGTGGGGGTTTAATTCTAAATTGGCATTATATAGCAATGCGCCCGCGCTTTTTTACAAAAAGCGCGGGCGCAAGCAGTTTTATCAAAATATTTAAGAATTTTCCGTGCCGTCGGTTGCCGAAATTTCATTTGCGGGTTCGGGTTGCGCGGTCGTTGTTTCGGGCGTAACTGTTGCCGTCGCCTTTTTACCGCGGGTTACGTCCATCATTGCAAGCAGTTTATCGAGCGCTTTCGTCTTTGCCGTCGTAAACAGTACAACAATGCAGATAATGCAGTCTGCGGGCAGATATACGCACTGGTACACGAAAGAGTAAACGAACATGTTCGGCGTGGGTAAATCGACCCAAATCGAGTTTTCGGCAAAGTAGATAAAGCCCGAAAGCAGATGGAAAATAAACCTTGCAACATAGACCAAAACAGTGCCTATCGTAACTTTTGCCGTAAGCGAAAGCTTGCCGAATTTAGGTGCGAACCCCATAAGCCCTATGCTTGCAAAAGCGAGAACATAGTCGAGTACGAACGTGAGCGGCGTGAGGATATAGGGACCGGATATAAAATTAAACAGCCCTAACATTATGCCGGCAAGAGTTCCCTTTATGGGACCGAACTTGTACGCGTAGATGAGGAGCGGCACAAAGCTTGCAAGCGTTATCGAACCGCCGAACTGTACGGGCGCAACTTTTATAAACGAAAGCGCGAACGACAGCGCAAGGCAGATGCCCGCAAAGGCAATCTCGCGCGTGGAGTACTTTTTGCCGAAAATGCAAATAAGCGTAAGCGCGATTGCGAGTGCGGCTATGCAGCCTATCGACACCCAGGTTACAATGTCCGTCGTTTTTTGTGAAACGGCGGCAAGCAGTGAAAAGTGAAACATAAAACCTCCTTAACCGCCGTGTAAATTTAAAGCACCCCGAATATAGATTTTCGGGGTGCAAGAAAACTCTTCTTTGGTACTTTCGTACTATCGCTCAACCATTACGTTGCCGATTCAAAGGGTATAATCTCAGCCGCGGATTAAAGTTTTTCCGCAACACCCCCGACGGTTATTATTTAATTTAGAATTTAGAATTAAGAATTAATTCCGCTTACCGTTTAAATTATATTATCTATTTTTCTCAAAGTCAATTGAAAAATACAAAAATATGTTATATAATAATACTCCACCGTAATTATGCATTCCTAATTCCGAATTAAAAACGAGGTTTTTATATGTCTTACAATTTTTACGCTTTTATGGATAGAATGAAGTACATCAAGCGCTGGTCGCTCATGCGCTCGGTGCGCGAAGAGAACATAATGGAGCACTCACAGCAAGTGGCAATGCTCGCGCACGCGCTCGCGATTATAAATAATAAGGTGTACGGCGGCGCCGTCAATGCCGAAAAGTGCGTCATGTACGCCGTCTATCACGAGTGCGGCGAGGTTATGACGGGCGATTTGCCCACGCCCATAAAGTACTTCAACAATTCCATTCACGGCGCGTATAAGAGCTTGGAGGACAAGGCGTGTGACAAGCTTTTGGATATGCTGCCCGACGAAATGCGGGGGGAGATTGCCGTTTACGTCAAGCCCGATACGGACAGTCCGGAATACAGGCTCGTCAAGGCGGCGGACAGGCTCGCGGCGTATATAAAGTGTTTAGAAGAGCACCGCTGCGGCAACACCGAGTTCGAAAAGGCGAAAAAGAGCATAGAGGCGGATTTGCACTCGCGGAAATTACCCGAGGTGGAGTATTTTTTCAAAACGTTTATCGCGGCGTTTAATTTAACTTTGGACGAACTCGAAGGCGGCATTACGGATTGAGATTGCTATTTTGTGATACATTTTAATAAAAATATTGACTTTTTGCATATTTTGTATTACAATAATAACAATATTAATGTGAGGTGCGCTATGGCAAGGACTACAACGGTACATGCGAGAATGGACTGCGAATTAAAGGAGAACGCCGAGGAAATTTTATCTCAGCTCGGGTTGACTTCTTCGGACGCTATCAAGCTGTTTTACAAGCAGGTTGAATTGAACGGCGGGTTGCCGTTCGAGGTAAAGGTGCCGCAAAAAGTTATTGCGGAAAAAAGGCTGTTAAAAGAGCTTGCCGACGGAGAGCGTTCGGCGGAAGAGGGCGGTTGGCTGACCTTGGAAGAGAGCAGAAAAAAGTTAGGTGTTTAAATGGCAAATCTACTGAGGATATCCCCGCAAGCCCACCGCGATATAGCCGCGATTTACGATTATATTTTAAAGGACGGCGAAAGCATTGCCAAAAAGCAGGTTGCCGACATTTACGGCGCACTGTCTAATCTTGTAAATTTCCCCAATATGGGTAAAAGTCTGAACAATTATATAAGTCAGTCTACCGACTACAAATTTCTTATAATAAACAAGTTGTATTTGGCGTTTTATAAAATTTGCGACGACCGCGTCGACGTTGTAAGAGTACTTCGCGGCGAGCAGGACTATATAACGGTGTTGGGTTTGAATGAAGAATAATATAAGTTAAAAAACTAAGCCCCTGCTTATCCGCGGGGGCTAATCTTTTATATATTCGAGTATATCTTCAACTTTGCAATCGAGTATTCTGCATAAATCATTGATTTTTGCGGTGCTTATTCCCTTATTATGGCGTAATCGGTCAATCAGACTTCTGCTTTGATTATATTCCGTTATAAGAGAATATGTAGTTTCACCGCGCTCTTTTAAAGTTTTCCAAAACGGTTCATAGCTTATCATATATTTATTATAAATTATAGTCTAAATATTGACAATGCTCTATTTTTAGTGTATAATTCAGAAAAATACGTAACGGGAGTGCGATATGGAAATACAAAAAAACTCTAAAATACTCAGTTTATTATACGGCAAAAAATTTACATATGACGAGAGAATTGCGCGCGATGAAAATTGTGAAAAATTATACAGGGAAGAGTTGGATGCCGAAAAGGCTTTGCGCGACAGAATAAAAGACGACGTCGAACTTTGCGCTCTGCTTGAAAAATTAATCGAGTGCAACGCGGTTGCCGACGGCGTCGCGCAGGATTTATATTTTACCGAGGGTTTTAAAACGGGGCTTGTTATCGGTTTAGAGGCGGGGGAATGGGCGGCAGAAAAAACGGTTAAATAAATTACTAAACCCCGCTCAATGCGTCGAGCGGGGTGAATGTTTTTATTAAATTTTAATTGAGGAATTGTCGTCGTACGGTGCTTATAGCTCGTTGGGTTACAACCCGCGCAATCACGTTTGCTTCAATTAAAACCGATTTCGACTTTAAATTCCGGTCCTTAAATAGTACATTGGAGTTTACCTTACCTTATCTTCGTTGACTTTGCAAAACAGTTTTCTCATAACTTCACTCCTTTGCAATACTACAATTCGGTATCGGGCGGTCGCCGTAAGCTACCCGCTCGGGGTTTAAGTTTTTACGTTAAAATTTCGATTAGTCCTTGTCCGGCTTTCGCCGCTACTTATCTTTCATAATAGCTTACTCCACAGATTTATGTTACGCGTTAACATTTTTTGTAAGTTATTTTCTTTTTGTACTTTAAGTATAACATTATTTTCGGGGTTGTCAATAGGTTTTTTAAAATTTTTTTGTGAAAATTTTTCCACGCGGCGCAAAATTTTTTTATTATATAATAGTGAAACGCTAACCATTTTGAAAATTTTTTGATATAATATAGCGGTTTATAAAATTCGCACTTAATTTCGCTAAATTGGGCGGAGGGGCAAAAATGTTTTACGTTGACGACGGCTTGGGCTTTGTTGCGGTTCTTGCAATTATAATATTTTTTACCAAAACTTTCGGGCTTGTATTCCGCAAGCTCGGGTTGCCGCAGGTTTTGGGCTTTATAATAGCGGGCGTTCTGATAGGACCCGCAATCTTCGGGGACTTTTGCGGCGTGACGCTAATCGGGTTCGAGGGCAAGAGCTATAAAGCGCTGTTCGCCATTTCCGAAGGCAACGGCGGACTTGAAATTTTTTCGAAAATCGGCGTGCTTTTACTCATGTTCGGCGCGGGGCTCGAAACCAACCTTAAAGACCTTAAAAGGACGGGGCTTGCCAGCGCGCTGATTGCAATCGCGGGCGTTGCTGTGCCGCTGCTTTTCGGCTTTTTGATTTCGTTGCCCTTCTCCAACCTCGGGCTGGGCGTGCACAATCTGTATAAATGTCTGTTCGTCGGCACCATTTTAACGGCGACGTCGGTGGCGATAACCGTGTCGGTTTTAAAGGAGCTCGGCAAGATAAACACCAAACTCGGCACGACGATAGTTTCGGCGGCGATAATCGACGACGTTATCGGCATAGTGCTTTTATCGGTGGTTACGGGCTTTGCCAAGGGCGGCGCGGGCGCGGCGGCGAACGGCTTCGAGGCGTTCAAGGCAACGCCGTACGGCACGGTTATTATGATAATCGCGTTCTTCGCCGTGGCAATCGCGCTCGGGTGGCTTGTGTCCAAAGCGTTCAAGTGGCTCGACAAGCGCTGGCCGCGTAAGCACAGGCTCTCTATGTATTCGCTCGTGGTGCTGTTCTTTTATAGCTGGCTTGCGGAAAAGGTGTTCGGCGTGGCGGATATTACGGGCGCGTTCCTTGCGGGCATAGTGCTTTCCACCGACCACCGCGCAAGCGTGTATATCGACCAGCAAATCGAGGTGGACTCGTACACGCTGTTTGCGCCCGTGTTCTTTGCAAATATCGGCATTAGCTACATATCGTTTGCGAATATGGACCCCGCGATTCTGCTCTTCGCTCTGGTTGCGGTGATTGCGGGGCTCGCGGGCAAAATACTCGGGTGCGGTGCGGTGTGCAAGGCGTTTAAGTATAGCTGGCGGGAGAGCGCGGTAGGCGGCGTCGGAATGATGGCAAGGGGGGAAGTCGCATTGATTGTAACGCAGGCGGTTACCTCCCAAACGCTGGGCGCCAACGCTTTGGGCGGCGAGTTTATGATTATGACCGTGCTGTTGATTTTGGTTTCGTCTATTTTAACGCCCATACTTTTAAAGGTGTTCTACAAGGGTGTGCCGCAAGAGCCGGAAAAGGCGTTGCCTGTCATCGACCCCGACGACTGAGCGGCGAGCGGCGTGTCGCCGCAGCCAAGTCCTTTAAGTGCTTGTAAAAAACACGGCCTCCCGCACAGCAAAGCGGTGAGCCGCGGAATGCAGAATTAAGAATTAAGAATTCAGAATTTAACCTTAGTCTAACCTTCCCCTTAGGGGGAAGGTGTCGCAACCGTTAAGGTTGTGACGGATGAGGGGTTAGTCGGTTTTAAAGAGCCAACCCCTCATTCGACATTTTCTCACTACTTTCGAAAATGCCACCTTCCCCCTAAGGGGAAGGTTACAATTAGGTGAAAATAAAGCCGCGCGGCAGAAAATGCCGCGCGGCTTTACGTTTTGTTGCGATTTGTTAAATTTCAGACAAGCAGTTAAAGGGTTCGTCCGCGGCGACCCGCCGCATTACTTCAAATAGAAATCGTTGCCGACCTTTATGACGTCAACCTTCTGCGCCATCTCGCCGAGGAAGATTTTAAGCGCGGGTTTTTCGTTGCTCTTGCCCTCGAACTCGACGGTAAAAGTCGTCTTTTCAACCGCGGCAATGTGCATAACGTCGCCCGTGTCGCTGTCCTCTATAAGATTGCCCGCGGCAATAGCCTCGTCGTCGTCAAGCGTTAAAAGGTAGTTTTCGTCCAAATGCTCTTCAACCGCAATCTCGGGGGAAGAGGACAAAACGCTCGTACCCGCATAGACGGTGTACTTTTTGTGCGATTTGTCAAAGTCGCTCTGCAAACGCATATCGTAGGTTGCGTCGTCGAGCTTTTTGCCGAGCTTTTTAAAAAAGCCCGAAACCTTTCCTTCCTTTTTATCTTCCTGCTGTTCGCTCTGTCCGTTCTGTTCCTTTTCTTCGTCAGCCATAATTATTTACTCTCCTTTGCCGTTTCGTTTTTAACATGTACGTCAAGTTGTCTGAAAGGTACCTCGATGCCGTTTTCGTCGAACGCCTTTTTAATGCTCTCGATAAGCGCGAAGTTTACCGTCCAGTAGTCGGGTCTGTTGCACCATACGCGCACCGTGAAGTCCAAACTGCTCTCGTTCATATTCGAAAGCTCGACGAATGGCGCGGGGTCCTTGAATACGAGCTCGTTTTCGCCGCAAACCTTTCTGATAAGTTCTTTAACGAGGGTAACGTCAGTGCCGTAAGCCACCTGCATAACCAAATCCACGCGGCGGGTATCCTTTGCCGAAGCGTTTACTATAACGTTGTTTGCAAGTGAGCCGTTGGGAATAACCACCGCCTTGTTGTCGTTGGTGACGATGTGCGTGTAAAAGAGCTTTATATCCTCGACCGTGCCTTCCTGACCGTTGCTCGTGATGTAGTCGCCTATCTTAAAGGGGCGCATAACAATAATTATAACGCCGCCCGCGAAGTTGGAAAGTGTGCCCTGCACGGCGAGCGAAATGCCCACGCCGATTGAAGCGATAACCGCGGATATCGACGCCGTTTCGATGCCGAGATAGCCGATAAGGCAGACGAGCACCAAAACCTTTAAAATAACTCTCACCGTCTGCGTGCCCACGCGCGAAAGAGTTTCGTCCGCGCCTTTTCTGTGCAGGCGTTTGTAAATGCCCTTGGTTACGGCGTTTATTATGATGAACGAAACGATGAGCAGTAAAATAGCGATAATTATTTTTATGCCCGAACTCGTCATCCAGTTTACGACCGTATCCCAGATTTCCGACCAGGTAACCATCAAGTTAGATAACATAGTCACTCTCCTTTTTTTTAATTCGGAATTAGGAATGTGTAGTTATTCCGCAATTAAGCCTTCCCCCTGCGTGGGGAAGGTGGCTTAACCGTTTAGGTTAAGACGGATGAGGGGTGTAATTAAAAGAATTCCCCTCATCACCGCTTCGCGGAGCTTCCCCACCAAGGGGAAGCCTTTATTAAGGTTAATTCTTAATTACGAATTCCTAATTCCTAATTACAGCGGTATTATACCAGCACTTTAAATATATTGCAACGGCGTTATTTGTGAATATTTTGTGAAACTTGCAATAAAATGGGGCTTTCGGTTAGGAAAGCCCTTAAAAGCTTATATCAGTGCGACATTATCCAGTCGCGCACCTGTTCGCGCTCTATCGGGGTAATGTTTTCGCAAGGGTATTTGGAACGCGCGCCGCCGTTGGTGTAAATAAAATATCTGCCGTCGTAGGTAATATAAAGCGTCTCTTCGTAGCCGGTAGCGTCGCCGGGTGCGCCGTATGTAAACTTTTTATCCATGGTTGAGGTCTGCGTATCGTAAACCGCCCCGTCAATTTGTTTTGTCATTTCAAGCCTCTGAAAGCTATTTTATCACTTTATTTTATTATAGTCAATACCGCGGGTTCGATTTTCGCCGCCGCGGCAAAAAAGGTACGCGCCTAACATTTTGTGAAATATAATCACTCTTTTGTTTATAAATTTGTCAAGTGAAATTGCTTGACAAGCGGTTATAACTCGGTTATAATGGCTAAGCAATGGACAAAATAAAGTTTATGCGCCTGTGGGATTTGTACGGAAAACTTTTAACGCCGACCCAGCAGGAAATAACCGATATGTATTTCAACCTCGACTTGACGGTTACGGAAATTGCCGAGCAGAAGGGCATATCGCGGCAGGGCGTTTCGGAGTGCCTTGCGCTCTGCAAAAAGCAGCTTGAAGAGTATGACGGCAAATTACAGCACGACAGACTGCTTGCCGAGGGCGACACTTTTGCGTCGATAATTTTAACGCGGACAAGCCGTTGGGCGGACGAATTTTTGAAATTGCACCCCGAATATGCCGCAGATATCGCAAAATTAAAGGCAATTTTGGAAGCTGACTATTCCGAAGAAATTGCCGAAGATTTAGAGAAATTAAGAATTAAGAATTAAGAATTATCACCTTAGTCTAACCTTCCCCTTTGGGGGAAGGTGTCGCAACCGTTAAGGTTGTGACGGATGAGGGGTTAGTCGGTTTTAAAGAGCCAACCCCTCATTCGACATTTTCTCATTCTTCGAAAATGCCACCTTCCCCCTAAGGGGAAGGTCATATTGAGGAATATTAAAATATTAACCTTAATTCTGAATTCTGCATTCTACATTCTGCATTATAAAAAACCCTGTGAAGGAGGAAAATTGAATATGGCACTGTTTGCATCGTTATCCGAAAGATTAAATCACATATTTTCCAAACTCACGAAGAGGGGCAGGCTCACCGAGCTCGAGATAAAGACGGCAATGCGCGAGGTGCGCGTAGCGCTTTTGGAAGCGGACGTAAACATTAAGGTTGCAAAGCAGTTCTGCGCCGAGGTTTCCGAAAAAGCGGTGGGGCAGAAAATTTTAGAGAGCTTAAACCCCGCACAGCAGGTTATTAAGATAGTCAACGAAGAACTTATCGCGTTGATGGGTCCTTCCAACGCAAAACTTACCGTTGCGTCCAACCCGCCCACGGTCATTATGATGTGCGGTCTGCAAGGCGCGGGCAAAACCACCCTTTGCGGCAAGCTTGCGCTTTTGCTTAAAAAGGGCGGCAAAAAGCCCCTTTTGGTCGGGTGCGACGTGTACCGTCCAGCGGCTATCGAACAGCTTAAAGTGGTCGGCAAAAACGTGGGGGTGGAGGTGTTCGAAAAGGGCACGCAGAACCCCGTAAAGACCGCGCCGCAGGCGATAGACTACGCCAAATCTATGGGCTACGACACGGTGATTATCGACACTGCGGGTCGCTTGGAGATTGACGAAGCGTTGATGCAGGAGCTCGAAAAGATAAAGCAAGCGGTGCGAGTGGACGAGATACTTTTGACCGTAGACTCCATGATGGGTCAGGTTGCAGTGAACGTTGCAAAGACTTTCAACGAGCGGTTGGAGGTTACCGGCATAGTTTTAACCAAGCTCGACGGCGACACCCGCGGCGGCGCGTGCCTCTCTATCAAGGCGGTTACGGGTAAGCCCATCAAGTTTATCGGCGTGGGCGAAAAGCCGACCGATTTGGAATATTTCTATCCCGACAGAATGGCTTCGCGCATTTTGGGCATGGGCGACGTTTTATCGCTTATCGAAAAGGCGCAGGAAGCGGTTTCCGCCGAGGAAGCCAAAAAAATGCAGAAAAAGATGCTCGAAAACTCTTTTACGTTAGAGGACTATTTAACGCAGTTCGAGAGTATGAAAAAGATGGGCGGCGCGCAGGCGCTCGTTTCTATGATGCCCGGGCTTAGCGGCAAGGTCAAGGACGGCGATATCGACGAAAGCCGAATAGAGCGCACAAAGGCGATTATACTTTCTATGACGCCCAAAGAGAGGACGGAGCCGTCGATAATAAACTCGTCGAGGAAGAAGCGCATTGCGGCGGGAAGCGGCACCAGCGTGCAGGAGATTAACCAGCTTTTAAAGCAGTTCGAGCAGACGAAGGTTTTAATGAAGCAGTTAAGAAGCGGCAAGAGAAGATTACCGTTCTAATTCAGAATTAAGAATTCAGAATGCAGAATTATGCTAATGAATAATTATTTAAAATAATACGCCCTTATACTTGGTGTCTTCTTTTAACGCGTAAGCGTTCAAAGAGGACGAGCAACACGCTTCTCAAAACAACCATTGCTCTGGTTGTTTTGGTGTTGCGAGATGAGCAAACGCATACGTCCCGCGTTTGCGGTGACAGTAGCAACGGTTGCCCTTACCGTTGCGGAGACCTCCCGCGGAACGCGGGTAAAGGTAATCAATTCTAAATCCGCATTAAATTCAAATAATTTTTAGCCGAAAGGCAGAGGAGAATATATACAATGGCAGTTAAAATGAGACTTACGAGAATGGGCGACAAAAAATCCCCCTTTTACAGAGTAGTCGTTATCGATTCGAGAAAGGCGCAGTCGGGCGAGTACATCGACAAAATCGGTTACGTTGACCCCTTAAAGAATCCCGCCGAAATCAACATCGATGTCGAAAAGGCTAAGGCATGGCTTGCAAAGGGCGTTCAGCCCACCGAGACGGTAAAGAGCTATCTTGTTAAGGCGGGCGCAATGGAGCCCTCGAAGAAGCTTTCCGCACCCAAGACCAACGATAAGAAAAAGAAGAAGTAATTTATGGATACGTTAGCTTTAATCAAGTATATTGTTGAACGTTTTGCCGACAAGACCGACGAGATTGAGTACAAGGTCGAAGAAAAGGAAACGGCGGTTGAAGTAACCGTTATGTTGGACCCTTCCGATATGGGCAAGGTTATCGGCAAGCAAGGCAAAATCGCCAAGGCGCTTCGCACGCTTGTAAATGCGTACACGCCGAGGGAAGAGAAGAAATATTTTATAGAGATAAAGGAAAAGGCGTAACGCCTCTTCCTTTTTTCTAATTCTTCCGCATTTTTATTCCCCGACCGTTCGGGAAATAAACGGGAAATTATATTTATGGAAAATTATCTGACAATAGCTCAAATAGTCAAGCCGCAGGGTATCCGCGGCGAGTTGAAAGTGCTTGCTATGACCGACTTTCCCGAAGATTTACAGTCGTTCGTCAGGGTATATGTGGGGGGTAACGCGTATAAAATACTCAAAGTGCGCCCCGCAGGCGGCAACTGTGCCTTTGTAACTTTAAGCGGAATTGCCGACAGAAACGCCGCCGAGACCCTGCGCGGGCTGGACATCACCGCATTAAGAGAGGACGCGCCCGCTCTGCCCGAGGATACCTACTACATAGCCGACATAATCGGCTGTACGGTAGTTGACGAAAAGGGCAGAATTTACGGCGAGGTGACGAGCATAACGCCCGCCCGCACCGATATTTACGAGCTTGAAACGCCGAACGGCAAAGCGCTGACCTTTCCCGCGGTGCAGGGGCTGATTACGGATATCGACGTCGCCGCCCGCAGAGTGACTGTCGTCGGCGCGAGAATGAAGGAAGTCGCCCTATGAAAATGAGTATACTAACGCTCTTCCCCGAGATGTTCGCGCCGCTCAAAGAGAGCATAATAGGGCGCGCCGAAAAGAGCGGCAAAATAGAGATAGAAATTATCAATATCCGCGACTATTCCGCGGATAAGCACTTGAAGTGCGACGACTATCCTTTCGGCGGCGGCGCGGGTATGGTGATGATGCCCCAGCCCGTCGGCAGTGCGGTAAAGGCGGTCGACCCCGAGCACAAGGCTTTAAGAATTTACACCTCGCCGAAGGGCGAAACGTTCACCCAGCAAAAGGCGTGCGAGCTCGCAGAATGCGAACATATCGTCATACTGTGCGGGCACTACGAGGGGGTGGACCAACGCGTGTTGGATATGTATTTCGACGGCGAAATTTCTATCGGCGACTACGTTTTAACGGGCGGCGAACTGCCCGCGATGGTCATTTGCGACTGCGTTGCGCGCTACGTTGACGGCGTTATCGCGGCGGGCTCGCTCGTGGACGAAAGCTTTTCGGACGGGCTGTTGGAGTACCCGCAGTACACCCGCCCAGCCGTATACGAGGGCGTTGCCGTGCCCGAGGTTTTGCTTTCGGGCAACCACGCCGAAATTGACAAGTGGCGGAGAGAGCAGAGCGAAAAGCTGACGAAATCGCGCCGCCCCGACCTTTTAGGATAATTAAGAATTGAGAATTAAGAATTAAGAATTTAACCTTAGTTTAACCTTCCCCTTTGGGGGGAGGTGTCGCCGCACTTAATGCGGTGACGGATGAGGGGTTACACATATAAACCGACCAACCCCTCATTCGCCATTTTCTCGTTCCTCGAAAATGCCACCTTCCCCCTAAGGGGAAGGTCATATTGAGGAATTTAAATATTAACCTTAATTCTGAATTCTACATTCTGCATTCTGCATTAACTAACGCAAACGGAGTTTTTATGCGTAACTTACAATGGTTCCCCGGGCATATGACCAAGGCGATGCGAATGATGGAGGACAATGTAGCGGTCTGCGACGGCATTATCTATGTGCTCGACGCGCGTTGTCCCGCATCGTCTTTTAACCCCGCGCTCAAAAAAATGTTTGGCTTAAAGCCCGTTTTATACGTTCTCAATAAGGGCGATTTAGCCGACCAAAGGGCGGACGCGTTTGTAAAACTCATACGCGAAAGCGGCAATTTTTGCGTGCGCATAAACGCCGTGGACAGCCGTTCCCGCCGCGCTTTGAGCGAAGCGGTTGCCGTCCTCGTCAAGGAAAAGCGCGAAAAGAACGCGCAAAAGGGCTATACGCAGACCTTCCGCTTTATGGTGTGCGGCGTGCCGAACACGGGGAAGAGCACGGTTATAAATCTGCTTGCGGGCAACGCGCGGGCGCAGACGGGCAACAAGGCGGGCGTAACCCGCGGCAAACAGTGGATAAGGTTAGAGGGCTACGAGCTTTTGGATACTCCGGGCACGACGCCGCCCTCGTTTGTCAATCAAAAACTTGCCGTGCGCCTTGCGTATGCGGGCAGTTTAAACGACGATATCCTCGATTTGGACGATATCGCTCTTTCGCTGCTTGCCGAAATGCACGAAAAATATCCGCAGGCTTTATGCGAGAGGTACGGCATAGGCGAGGGGGCACAGGACGGCGAAGAGATAACGCCCTTAGAGATGCTCGACAAGGTTTGCGCGCGGCGCGGCTTTGTCTTGTGCGGCAACGATTTTGACTACGAGCGGGGCGAAAAAGCGGTTATCGACGACTTCCGCAAGGGGCGTTTAGGCAAGGTTACGCTGGACGCAATTACCGATTGCAAAGACTTTAAGTTTTAATGCAGATTGAACCCCCACCACCGCTAACGCGGAGCCTCCCCCTTGAAAAGGGGTATGCCTTGGGTTGCGGCAGACAAGGCTCACCCTTCTTTCAGAGGGGGGAGCTGTCACGCAAGTGACAGAGGGGGGGTATATAATTACGAATTCCGCATTACGAATTCCGAATTGGTGCACTATGGACAAACTACAATACGAAAAAGAATTGCTCGGGAAGGGCTATAAATATATCTGCGGGGTGGACGAGGTTGGCAGAGGTCCGCTTGCAGGTCCGGTGGTTTGTGCGGCGGTAATTATGCCGCTCGACAGGCTTATAGAGGGCGTTGACGACAGCAAAAAAGTCAGCGCGAAAAAGCGTGAAAAACTGAGCGAAGAAATCTTAAAAAATGCGATTGCCTGCCACATATGCCGCGTTGAACCGCAGATTATCGACGAAATTAATATTTTGCAGGCGACGCGGCTGTGTATGAAAAACGCTGTCGAGGGCTTGAATATCGCGCCCGACTTTGTGCTGACCGACGGCAATATGACGCTCGATATCGCCGTGTCCCAACGCTCGGTAATAAAGGGCGACGCGCTCAGTTATTCCATCGGCGCGGCTTCAATTGTCGCAAAGGTGTACAGGGATAATTTAATGAAAAATCTGGCGGAAACCTATCCGCAGTACGGGTTCGAAAGCAACGTTGGCTACGGCTCGGCAAAGCATATCGAGGCGATTAAAAAATTCGGGTTGACGCCCGTGCACCGCAGGAGTTTTACAACAAAATGGCAATAAACGGCGAAAAGCGGCGGCTGGGCTTTTTCGGCGAGCACAAGGCGGCGCGCTACTTAAAAAAGCAGGGCTACAAGATAATCGAACGCAATTTCAAGTGCCCGTTCGGCGAGGTGGACATCATTGCCCGAAAGGACGGCGTTACGGCGTTTATCGAGGTCAAAACGCGCACGAGCGACTATTTCGGCGAGCCAAATCAAGCCGTTGGGCGGGAAAGGCAAAAGAGATATATTAACAGCGCGCGGTTTTACTATGCGCACAAGGCGGTCGATTTCACCGTGCGCTTCGATATTATCGAGGTCACGAAAAAGGGCATAAACCATATAGAAAACGCGTTCTATTAAACTCTCGGTTTTCTCGTCTGGCGACGACGAGAAAACGCTACGAAATGAAAGGCGCTGCCTTTCTGCCCGCGATAGTTCGGGGCACTCATATAATCAAATCGCGGGCATTCAAACCGCTGAGGCGCAGGTATGCGCAAATTGGGTCGCGCTGCGCAAAAGCGCGGTTTTGCTTGCTACGTTTATTATTTAAAAAACGGCGCTCTATATATACATATTATATATAGAATGCGGAATTAAGAATTCGGAATTAAGAATTAAGAATGCAGAATTAAGAATTATGCTAAGGAATAATTAAAAGAACCAACCTCTTCCGTCGCCTTCGGCGCCACCTTCCCCTTCAAAGTGGAAGGCGAGATTAAGGTGAAAAGCGTCTTGCTTTCCCCTTTGAAGGGGAAAGTACCTCGAAGAGGGGATAGAGGTTGATTATTCCGCCACAATTCCGCGTTGAAAATTTAATTGTGAAAATTGCGATACACCCCTGAAAATAAGTTGCATTTTTATTTTCGGTTTGCTAAGATAGTAAGGCAATCGCAAAATAATCAAAAAAATATCAAGACTTCGGGTATTCCTCTGCTGAAAAAATTCGGGCATGAATACTTGGTTTATGGAGGACAAGTCGTATGAGTAAGTTAGTTGAAGCCATCGAAAAAGAGGGCATGAAGGAGAGCGTTCCCGCGTTTAATGTAGGTGACACCGTAAGGGTCGGCTTTAAGGTTATCGAGGGTACGAAGGAAAGAATTCAGAACTTCGAGGGCGTCGTAATCGCCAAAAAGCACGGCGGCATAAGGGAAAGCTTTACCGTTCGCCGCTTATCTTTCGGCGTGGGCGTAGAGAGAACCTTCCCCGTTCATTCCCCGAAAATCGCGTCGATTACGGTCGTCAAGAAAGGCAAGGTAAGAAGGGCTAAGCTCTACTACCTGAGGGGCTTGACCGGTAAGGCTGCTAAGATACAGGAAATAAGATAATTAAATAAGCTCCCGCTACGCGCGGGAGCTTTTTTAAATTTGCAATCGCGGGAAAGATTTTTAAAAAATTTGACCTTATTGTAACCTTCCCCCAAAGGGGAAGGTTAAGCTAAGGTTTAATTCCGCATTCCTAATTGCGAATTGACTGATAAGTTTTGCCGTGACGGTGTTGGCATATATTGCGGCAATTAAAGGACTTGGAGGAGGCGACACGCCTTATGTTATCTAAAATTACAAGTTACGCGTTGGTGGGGCTCGAGGGAGTGCCCGTCGACGTCGAAACGGATATCAACAAGGGCATGGTCTCGTACGAGCTGGTCGGCTTGCCCGATACGGCGGTAAAAGAGAGCAAGGAGAGGGTGTACTCGGCTATACGCAACAGCCTTTTGCACTTCCCCGTAAACAAGGTTACGGTGAACCTCGCGCCCGCCGATATCAAAAAAGAGGGCGGTCAGTACGACCTGCCGATAGCCGTATCGCTCCTGGCGGCAAGCGGACAGCTCAACGCCGACACGGACGGCATAGTCATTCTCGGCGAGCTTGCTTTGGACGGGTCACTTCGCGCGGTAAACGGAATTCTGCCCGTGCTCATTTCCGCAAAGACGCGGGGGTACAAGAAGTTTATCGTCCCCGCGGGCAACGCGGGCGAGGCGAGCTATATCGAGGGCATAGAGGTGTACGCGCTCAAATCGCTCCGCCAGACTTTCGAGTTTTTGTCGGGTATGCCGATGGCGCCCGTAAAGGTGCGCAGTTTCGAGGCGGCGAAGAGCCGAGCATCGTACAACTGCGATTTAAGCTACGTGCGCGGGCAGGCAATGGCAAAGCGCGCGCTCGAAATCGCGGTCGCGGGCGGGCACAACATACTTTTATCCGGTCCCCCCGGCACGGGCAAAACCATGCTCGCGCGGTGTATCCCCACGATTATGCCCGATATGACCTTCGAAGAGGCGTTGGAGGTTACCAAAATTCTCTCCGTTTCGGGCGAGCTTGGCGAAGAGGGGATAGTTTCTCTGCGCCCCTTCCGTACGCCCCACCATACGGCGACAGTTGTATCCCTCTGCGGCGGCGGCAACACCAAAATACGCGCGGGCGAAATTTCGAAGGCGCACCGCGGCGTGCTGTTTTTGGACGAGCTGCCCGAGTACACGAGAAGCGCGCTCGAATCTCTGCGCCAACCGTTGGAGGACGGCAAAATCACGGTTACCCGCGCGGGCGGCGCAATCACTTTTCCCGCCGACTTTATTCTGTGCGCGAGTATGAACCCCTGCCCTTGCGGCAATCTCGGTTCCAAAGAAAAGCAGTGCACCTGCACCCCCGCGCAGATAAGAAAGTACCGCAGTAAAATCTCCGGCCCTTTGTTGGACAGAATAGATTTGCAGGTGGAAGTGGACAACATAAAGTATGAAGAGCTTGCGGGCGATGCCGACGGAGAAAAGAGCCGCGACGTTAAATCGCGCGTGGAGCGTGCCCGCGCAATTCAGCGCGAACGCTTCTTCGACGAAGAGGGCGTTACGGTAAACGCGGATATGGGCGAGGCTCAGCTTAAAAAATATTGCGCCTTAACGCCCGACTGCGAAAAAATATTGCGCACCGCGTTCGAGAGACTGAACCTGTCGGCAAGGGCGCGCTCGCGCATAATCAAGGTGGCGCGCACGATAGCCGATTTGGATGCTTCCGTTGAAATCAAGCCCAAACATATATTGGAAGCTACCTCGTACCGCAACTTCGACAGCACGGCACAGTTATGAGTTACACAAAGAGCGAGACCGACCTTATAGCCGCCGACAGCATAAAGCTTTTGACCTACAAACAGAAAAAGCTGTTGCTTGCCGCGCACAACGAGGCGGTCGGCGACAGACAAAAATATGAAAACGAATTGATTAAAACGCTTGGCGGCGGAGTATATAATAAAGTAAAGGCTTTATTTTCGGACGCGGAATACCGCGAAAGCGTGCTTGCGGAGCTAACAAAACGGGGCATAGAGTGCGTGACTTTCAAGAGCGCGGACTTTCCGCCTCAATTAAAGCGGACGCCCGCGCCGCCGCTCGTACTTTACTTGCGCGGCAGAAGGGAGCTTCTGTCCACCCGAATGTTCGGCGTGGTGGGCTCGCGCAGAACGCCCGCAAACGTCATTGAGGAGTGCAAGCGTTTTTGCGCCGAGCTCTCGGGCTACGTTACGGTGGTCACGGGCGTTGCGGACGGCGGCGACAGCGCCGCCGCGGCGGGTGCGCTTTCCACGGGCAACGTTGTCTGCGTGCTGCCCGGCGGTCACGATTCCGACTGCTATCCCAACGTAAACCTCTTCAAAAAGGTTGAAAAAGAGGGGCTGACGGTATCCGAGTTTGTGCCCGAAACTCCCGTTCAAAAGCACACTTTCACGCTGCGTAACCGCATAATAGCGGGGCTTTCCGAGGGCGTTTTGGTGGTGTCGGCGGGCGAAAAGAGCGGCACATTTTCCACCGTGGAATATGCGAACAGCTATTCCAAAGAATTGTTTGCCTTCCCCTACGGCGTCGGCGTTCCCGCGGGCAAGGGGTGCAACAGTTTGATAAAGACGGGCGCGCTTCTCTGCGACGAAGTGAGCGACGTGCTCGCGTTTCTGAAAATCGAATGCAAAAAAGAGGACGCAAAGCCTGCGGATGATTTGGACGGCGACGAGGCGGCGGTGCTCGCGTGTTTAAAAGAGCAGGGCGAAATGCACGCCGAACAGCTTGCGGGCAAAACTGGGTTAAAGCTTACGGACGTTATAACCGTGTGTTCGATGCTCGAGATAAAAGGACTGATAGTAAGAACGGGCGGCAACTCGTTCGCGAGTATTTAATTAAATGCGGAATTAAGAATTAAGAATTAAGAATGAAAATTATTTTAAATAATTCGTCCTTCATACTGCATTAAAATTTTTTAAAATAATAAACGTAGCAAGCAAAACCGCGCTTTTGCGCAGCGCGACCCAATTTGCGCCCCGTTGCCTCGGCAACGGCACGCAGTAAAACTTTCGCCTACTGCGCTTCGCTTCGTGCGACCGCTACGCGGGCGGGCAGCGGTGGGAATGCCCGCGATTTGATAATCACGAGGGCACCTGACTATCGCGGGCAGGGAGGCAGAGCCTCCCAAAATTCGCAGAAAATATCGTTCGCCCCAAGAACGAGATTTTTGCGAGAAAGGAGATATTTATGGATTTAATAATAGTAGAATCGCCTTCGAAGGCAAAGACCATTTCGAAATATTTAAAGGGTAAATTCCGCGTCGACGCGTCGGGCGGGCACGTAAGGGATTTGCCCGAAAAGACGCTCGGCGTAAAAATCACAGAAAATTTCGAGCCGCATTACGAGATAACGCCCAACAAAAAGGACGTTATAAAGCGGCTTACCGAAGAGGCGAAAAGAGCCGACCGCGTTTACCTCGCAACCGACCCCGACCGCGAGGGCGAGGCGATAAGCTGGCATTTACAGACCGTTTTGGGCATGGACCCCGACTGCGCGAACAGGGTGGAGTTCAACGAAATCTCCCCCCGCGCGGTGCAGAACGCTTTGAAGAGCCCGCGCAAGATAGACTATAATTTAGTCGACGCACAGCAGGCAAGGCGCGTACTCGACAGGCTCGTCGGCTACAAGCTCTCGCCCTTTCTGAACAACCGCATACAGGACGGACTTTCGGCGGGGCGCGTGCAGTCGGTTGCTCTGCGCCTGATAGTCGACAGAGAGCGCGAGATTTCGGCGTTCGTGCCCGAGGAATACTACTCGTTCAACGCTCAACTTTGCGATTTGGACGCCAAGTATGCCCCGTTCAAGGCGGTTTATCAGTTAAAAAAGAACGGCGCGTCGATTGACGTTGCCACCGCGGAAGAGGCGGAAAAGGAAATTAAAAGCGGCTCTTTCGTCGTAACCAAAGTCAAAAACGGCGTGTCGAAACAGCACGCCCCCGCACCCTTTACGACCTCGTCGCTTCAACAGGACGCTTCGAACAAATTCGGCATGTCCTCGCCCGAAACAATGCTCGTTGCCCAGCACCTCTACGAGGGCATGGACGTGGGCGGCGACCATATCGCGCTCATAACCTATATAAGAACCGACTCGGTGCGAATAGCGGTCGAGGCACAGCAGGCGGCGCTTTCCTTCATAGAGCGCAACTACGGCAAGGAATATGTGCCCGCAAAGCCTAACTATTACGCGACGAAGAAGGGCGCGCAGGACGCGCACGAGGCGATAAGACCCATAAATTTAGAGGTCACCCCCGCGAGCGTTAAACAGTATCTCGACAAAAAACACTACAACATATACAAGCTCATTTACGACCGCTTCGTTGCGTCGCAGATGGCGGAAGCGCAATACAATTCCATGCAGATTGAGGCGACGAGCAACGGCTACGTGTTCAAGGCGAGCGGCAAGGCGCTCATATTTGCGGGCTTTACCGCGGCGTACAGCGTAGCTCAGAGCGTGGATAGCGACGAGGAAGAGAGCGGAAAGCTTCTGCCCCCCTTAAACGAGGGCGACGGGCTCAATCTCGTATCGCTTTCAAAGGAACAGAAATTCACCCGCCCGCCTCTTCGCTACACCGACGCGTCACTCGTAAAGGCTATGGACGAGCGCGGCATAGGCAGACCTTCGACCTACGCTTCGATAATTTCGGTGCTGACAAAGCGCAAGTACGTCGAAAAGGACGGCAAATATATGGTGCCCACCGAGGTCGCGTACAAAATTACCGACATTTTGGTGCACTATTTCTCCGACATTATGGACGTCGATTTTACGGCGAAAATGGAAGAGGATTTGGACAAGATAGAGGAAGGCGGCGTTGACTGGCACAAAATTATATCCGATTTTTACCCCTCGTTCGCCGAAAAGCTGAGAACGGCGGCGTGCGACGGCGACGAAAAGACGGACATAAAGTGCGAAAAGTGCGGCTCGGTTATGATAAGGCGCTTAGGAAAGTACGGCAAGTACCTCGCGTGCTCGAATTACCCCAAGTGCTCTAATATAGTTTCCGAGAGCGAGGTGGAAATTTCCGACGTGCGCTGCCCCAAGTGTGGCGCGAACATGGTGGTAAAAAGCGGCAAGTTCGGCAAATTTTTGGCTTGCCCCAACTACCCCGAGTGCTCGCAGATACTGCCCATAGACGTAAAAGTCACCGAAGAAAAGTGCCACGAGTGCGGAAGCTTTATGTTCATAAAAAAGGGCAAGTACGGCGACTACTTCGAGTGCTCGTCGTGCGGGGCGAAACAGCCCGTAAACAAGCCCGACGGCACGCCAAAAAAGGGCGAGCACACCGACGGCAAGTGCCCGACTTGCGGCAAGCCCATGCGGCGCATGCGCTCTAAAAACGGCAAAATTTACTACGGCTGCACGGGCTATCCCGAGTGCAAATTTTTAAGCTGGGATATCCCCACGGGCGACAAGTGCCCCAAGTGCGGCAAGGGCTTTGTGGTAAAGCGCGGCAACTTTTTAAGGTGTTCCGAAAAGGACTGCGACTACTCCGCGCCCGCCCCCAAGCAAGACGATGACAATTAAGGTTGTCGGCGCGGGGCTTGCCGGTGCGGAAGCGGCGTATTATCTTGCCGAACGCGGGTTTAAGGTTGAGCTGTACGACATAAAGCCCCGCTCGTTCACGCCCGCGCATAAGAGCGGAAATTTCGGGGAGCTTGTGTGTTCCAACTCGTTAAAGGGGCGGGACGCGTACTCCAACGCGTGCGGGCTTTTAAAGCAGGAAATGCGGATTTTGGGCTCGCTTACAATGGACGCGGCGGCATACGCCGAAATCCCAGCGGGCGGCGCGCTTGCGGTCGACAGGGAAAAGTTTGCAAGCTTTATCACGCAGAAATTGATATCGCACCCGAATATCGAGGTTAAGTGCGAAGAGATAAAGGCTGTCCCAAAGCCCCCTTGCATAATCGCGACGGGACCTTTAACGTGCGATAATTTAGCCGAGGATATCAGAAAAAAATTCGGCGGCGCACTGCATTTTTACGATGCGTCCGCGCCCATCATCTCACGCGAGAGCGTGGATTTATCCCGCGCGTTTTTCGGCGACAGATACGGCAAGGGCGGCGACGATTATTTAAACTGCCCGCTCAGTAAAGAGGAGTACGAAAGGTTCGTCTACGAGCTTGTAAACGCCGAAAGGGCGGTTTTGCACGAGTTCGAAAAGCGGGAGATTTTCGAGGGCTGTATGCCCGTCGAGGTCATGGCGGCAAGGGGCGCGGAAACGCTTCGGTTCGGTCCTTTCAAGCCCGTCGGCTTGCGCGATAAGGACGGCAACAAGTTCTACGCCGTGTTGCAACTTCGCAAGGAAACGGCGGACGGCGGCGCGTACAATTTGGTGGGCTGTCAGACCAATTTAAAGTTTTCGGAACAGAAGAGGGTCTTTTCGCTTATACCCGCATTAAAAGAAGCGGAATTTCTGCGTTACGGTGTTATGCACCGCAACACGTACTTAAATTCGCCGAAAATTTTAAACGCCGACTTTTCGGTTAAGGGCGAGCCGCTCTTATTTTTCACGGGGCAACTCACGGGCGTAGAGGGGTACGTAGAGAGCGCGGCGAGCGGACTTTTAGCCGCCGTACATATGGCGAGAAAGGCGGAAAATAAGCCCGTTATAATTCCCGACCAAACCACCGTTTTGGGGGCTTTGTCGGCACATATATCGGGGGTAACCGATAATTTTCAGCCTATGAACGCCAATTTCGGTATATTAAAACCGCTCGAAAAAACCGTGCGCGACAAAAAGCAGAGGTACGCCTTATTAGCCGACCGCGCTTTGAAAAATATCGAAGAATTTGTTAAAAAAATATGTGAGTAAAACGTTCCGCGCCGTTTGAAATGCGGCGCGCAGCGTTTATGAATAATATAAGTTCTTAATGCGGAATTGTGGTAAATATTTATTAGAACCAACCTCTTCCGTCTGCTGCGCAGCCACCTTCCCCTTCAAAGTGGAAGGCGAGGGATTGCGTGGAACACTTGCTTTCCCCTTTGAAGGGGAAAGTACCTCGAAGAGGGGATAGAGGTTGATTATTCCTACCACAAACTCGGTGTCTTCTTTTAGAATTGCGTTAGCAATTATCAAAGAGGAAACTCCCGCGCAAGCGGGTAAAGGTAATTAATTCCTAATTATGAATTCCGAATTCCGAATTTATAACGACTGAAAGGAGTATTATGACAGAATTTCACGCAACCACTATTTGCGGGGTTAAAAGAGGCGGCAAAACGGCTATCGCGGGCGACGGTCAGGTCACCATGGGCGAGAGCGTTATCTTTAAAAACAGTGCGACTAAGGTGAGGCGCATTTACGGCGGCAAAGTAGTTTTGGGCTTTGCGGGGTCTGTTTCGGACGCGTTTTCGCTTAGCGAAAAGTTCGAGGGTATGTTAAATAAATTCTCGGGCAATTTAATGCGTTCGGCTGTGGAGCTGGCAGAACTTTGGCGCGGCGACAAGATGGGCAGAAAGTTAGAGGCGCTTATGATTGTAGCCGACGCGGAGACAATGCTCATAGTTTCGGGCACGGGCGAGGTTATAGAGCCCGACGACGGCATAGCGGCAATAGGCAGCGGCGGCAACTACGCTTTGGCAGCGGCGCGCGCCCTTGTGCAGAACACCGACTTTTCCGCCGAAGAGATTGCGCAAAAGTCGCTTAAAATCGCTAGCGAGATATGCGTTTACACCAACGATAATATTAAGGTTGAAGCAATTTAAAATAATGCTGAATTAGGAATTCGTAATTCGGAATTAAGGTAAATATTTAAATAAATTTTCCCTATTCACTTGCCGTCTTCTTTCAAAATTTTGCAAAAATTTTTAAAGAGGAAGGTGGCGCCGTAGGCGTCGGAAGGTAATTTTTTGAATAATATTACCTTTACCCGCTACGCGGGAGTTTCCTCTTTAAGTGCCTAACGGCACTGAAAGAAGACACCAAGTCTAAGGTCGAATTATTTTAATAATTATTCCTTAGCATAATTACGCATTACGCATTCATAATTCCGAATTGATAAAGGAGTAACACCGTGGACTTAACACCCAAACAAATCGTACACGAGTTAAATAAGTATATCATAGGGCAGGACGAAGCCAAAAAAGCCGTCGCAATCGCCCTTAGAAACCGTTACCGCCGCTCGCAGCTCTCACAGGAGTTGCAGGACGAGGTCACGCCAAAAAACATTATAATGAAAGGTCCCACGGGCGTTGGCAAAACCGAAATCGCACGCCGCCTTGCCAAGCTTGTAAAGGCGCCCTTTTTAAAGGTCGAAGCCACTAAGTACACCGAGGTCGGCTACGTGGGCAGGGACGTCGAGAGCATGGTCCGTGACTTAGCCGAGTGCGCTATCCGCCTTGTAAAAGAGGAAAAGACGCAGGAGGTCAGCTACAAGGCGACCGCCATTGCCGAGCGCAAAATCGCAAAGGTACTTGCGGAAAATATGAAGCAGGAGCGGGGCGATACGTCGAAAGAGCTGTTCGAGCAGAACCTCGTCGACGGCATACACGCGGGCAAGTACGACAACACGGTCATAGAGATTGAGGTTGCCGACAACCCCAAGCCGTTAGAACTTTCCCCGGGGCAGGGCGCGGCAATAGATTTGGGCTCTATTTTCTCGGGGCTCGGAATGGATAAGAGGAAGAAGCGCAAGCTTTCGGTAAAAGAGGCGAAAAATCTGCTAATAGCCGAGGAAGCGGACAAGCTTATCGACAACGACGCGGTCAATTCGGAGGCTATCCGCCGCGCCGAGAACGACGGTATTATCTTTATCGACGAGATAGACAAGATTGCGGGCAAGGGCAATCACGGTGCGGACGTCTCCCGCGAGGGCGTTCAGCGCGACATATTGCCCATCGTAGAGGGCTGTACGGTTATGACCAAGTACGGACCGGTCAAGACGGACTATATTTTATTTATCGCGGCGGGCGCGTTCCACGTTTCAAAGGTCGAGGACTTAATCCCCGAGCTTCAAGGCAGGTTCCCCATTCAGGTCGAGCTGAAAAGTTTGACCAAGCAGGACTTCGTAAACATTTTAACCCAGCCGCAGAACGCGATTACGATGCAGTATGCCGCGCTACTCGCGGTGGATAATATTGACTTGCAGTTCAAGCCCGACGCGATTGAAAAGATTGCGGAAATTTCAGAGGATATCAACGCGACGAGCGAGGATATCGGCGCGCGTCGCCTTCACACTGTTATGGAGTATCTTTTAGAGGATATTTCGTTTAACGCGGGCGGCAACGACTACCCCGTGGTCACGGTGGAAGTCAACGAAAAGTACGTCGAAGAGCATCTGTCGAGCATTGTTAAAAATCGCGACTTGAAGAAATACGTTTTGTAAATTAAGAATTAAGAATTCAGAATGCAGAATTAAGAATTAAGAATTCAGAATTAAGAATTACTACGACCGCATTGTGACCTTCCCCTTAGGGGGAAGGTGCCGCAACCGTTAAGATTGCGGCGGATGAGGGGTTGGTTGGTTATAACGGAGTAACCCCTCATTCGACATTTTCTCGTACCTCGAAAATGCCACTTTCCCCCTAAGGGGAAGGTTACAGTATGGAAAAATTATTTAACTAATTCGACCAAAATATTTCAAAAATACGGTGAAAAATTATAATATAGACGATTTTATAAACGATTACTCCGAAGAGGAGGACTATTTCGGCAGAGAGGACGAGCTTGCTTTCCGCTACTGTTTAAACGCGGCTTTAAACGGCGACGAGGAGATGACGATAGTGCTCGGCGATATCTATTCTTCGAACGGGTACGGCGTCATACGCGACGGCGACAAGGCGGCTTTCTGGTACAAGAAGGCGGCGGACGGCGGCAGTGTGAGGGCTATGCGCAATCTCGGCAAGCTGTATTACGACGGCGCTATTCTGCCGCAGGATTCCGAAGAGGCGTTCAGGTACTTTAAAAAGGCTTCGGACGGCGGCGACGGGTTCGCCGCATATTGCCTCGGGCGCTGCTACTACTACGGGCACGGCGTTTTTCCATCCGACCACGAGGCGTATTTGCTTTTTAAGCGTTCGGAAGAATTTCTGAATTCCAAGGAAGCTCTCCGCGATTTGAAATTTCCCGAGCACGAACTTGTAGTTCGCGCGCAAAAAGGCGACGAAGAGGCGCAGTGCGCTCTTGGCGATATAGCTTGGGACGCCTATTACCGCGGGCTCGGCATGAGCGCCTATTTGCTGGCGGAAAAGTGGTATAAGTCCGCCGCCGAAAGCGGCAATACGCACGCTCTGTTGCGGCTGGGGAGCCTGTACAGCATCGGTTGGGGCGTCGGGCGCGACGCTGAAAAGAGCGCCGAATATTACAGCCGCGCTTTTTCGTGCGCCAAGGCGCGTGCAGAGGCGGACGAAAACGATTTTGCCGCTAAGTATTGGCTGGGCAAGTGCTATGCCAACGGGCACGGCGTGCAAAAGGATGAGGAAAAGGGCTACGCGCTCGTCACCGAGGCGGCGCACGGCGGCTATCCCGATGCGGTGCTCGCCATTGCCTCGTGCTACGAGTACGGGCAGGGGCGCGAAAAGGACCTTAAATTCTGCGTCGAAATTTTCGAAAAGATAGGCGAGTGGGGCGACGGGTACGTAAAGCGCAAGGTTGCGGGCCTTTTTAAAAATTCCGCGTGCCGCAACGAGGACAGGTCGCGCTATTGGTTTCTGCGTGCGGCTGAAAACGGCGACGTAAAAGCGCAGGAGCACGTTGCGGACGAGTATTTCGAGGCGGCGAGAAAGTGCGGTTTTGCGATAAACCGCGGCGAGGACGTCGAAAAGAATACCGCCGCAGAAAAGGAAAATTACGAAAGAGCTTTCTATTGGTATAACGAGCTTGTCAAAAACGGGTCGTTAGAGGCGCGGGCGGAGCTTGCTACGTTTTATTTCGAGGGCTTAGCCGTCGATAAAAATTATGCCAAAGCGGTTGAAATTTTAGAGCCGCTTGCACGATGCACGCACGGATTAGAGCACCACTCTTCTGCTGGCGCGTGTGCGGCTGCGATGCTCGGCGATATCTATGAGGAAGGCGGCTTCGGCGTAGAGCGCGACGAAAAAAGGGCGTTTAACTGGTTTTACAGTGCGGCGGAACGCGACCACGCGAGGGCGCGCAGAAAGGTCGGCGATATGTATTTTAACGGCGTCGGCACGGAGCGGGATTATGAAAAAGCCGCTTATTGGTACGAGGAGTCTATATTCGACTACGACGAGCAACTGTATTACGGAAGCGACAAGGGGTATAACTATCTCTCAAACGTCGGTCTCGGCGATTGCTACCGCTTGGGGCTGGGCGTTGAAAAGGACGAAGAATATGCGTTCCACCTCTACGACGACGTGAGCAAGTACACGAGCGACTGCCCCGCCGCGGACGAGCGGGTTGCGCGGTGCTACTATTTCGGCATAGGCGTAAAAAAGGATGAAGAAAAGGCGCGTGATTTTTGGTCTCTTGCGGCAAAAAACGGCGACCCCGACGCGATAAAAGCGCTTGAAAAATACTTCGGGAAATAAGAACTTAATTCAATTAAGAATTACTTCGCTACGCTTCGTGCCACGCAAGCGTGGGACAGAACTAAGAATTTAGAATTAAGCTAAGGAATAATTTTTTAATAATACGACCGCTATTCTTAATTCTGCATTCTGCATTCTACATTCTACATTAAAATTACCTTAATTCCGAATTCCTGATTAAAGGAGCTTTTATGATTAACATTCCAAAGGGCACAAAGGACGTTTTGCCCGACCAAAGCTATGTATGGCAGTTCGTCGAGGAGACGGCGCGCGGTACTGCGCGGTGCTTCGGCTTAAAGGAAATGCGCACGCCCGTGTTCGAGCACACCGAGCTCTTTCTCCGCGGCGTGGGCGAAACGACCGACGTCGTAAATAAGGAAATGTACACCTTCGAGGACAAGGGCGGAAGGTCGATAACATTAAAGCCGGAGGGCACGGCGGGGGTTGCGCGGTCGTTTATCGAGAACGGCTTGCAAAATTCCGCGTTGCCCTTAAAGGCGTTTTACATAACGCCCTGTTACCGCTACGAACGCCCGCAAAAGGGTCGCCTTCGCGAGTTCCACCAGTTCGGTATCGAAATGTTCGGGAGCGACAAGCCCGAAGCGGACGCGGAGGTTATCTTCGCGGCGCACACCTTTTTGGAAAAGCTCGGCATAAAGGGCGCGCGGCTGGAAATTAATTCCATAGGCTGTAAAACCTGCCGCGCAGAGTACAACAGGGCGCTTAAAGAGTACTTCCGCCCGCACCTTTCCGAGATGTGCGCAACGTGCAACGACCGCTTCGAAAAGAACCCATTGCGCATGCTCGATTGCAAGGAAGAGGGCTGTAAAAAGTACACCGAAGGCGCGCCCGAAATCACCGATTACCTTTGCCCCGAGTGTAGGGAGCACTTCGAAAAGGTCAAGGAATATCTGACCGCGCTGAACGTTGAATTTGTCGTTAATTCGCGCATAGTACGGGGTTTAGACTACTATTCGCGCACCGTTTTCGAGTTTGTTTCCACCGAGGTGGGCACGCAAGGCACCATCTGCGGCGGAGGCAGATACGACGGTCTTATCGCCCAGCTCGGCGGCGGCAACGTGCCCGCGGTCGGCTTCGGCGCGGGGATAGAGCGGCTTCTGCTTGCGGGAATAAACGCGCCCGAATCTCCCGTGCCGGATATCTATATCGCGGGTATGGACGGAGTGACCCGCAAGAAGGCGTTTGAAATAGTAAACTGTCTGCGCACGCAGGGCGTTGCGGCGGAGTGCGACTTGATGGAACGCTCCGTAAAGGCGCAGTTCAAATATGCGGATAAGATTAGCGCGCGTTTCGTTGCGGTCATCGGCGAAAGCGAAATGGCAAGCGGCAAGTGCAATATAAAGAAAATGTCGGACGGAACGACTTGTGAGGTTGCGTTCGCGGATATTTACAAATTTTTGACAGATAATAAGTAAAGAGGGTAAAATTATGGTAGAAAAAGTAAATGTGGAAAAATTCGACGAACTTATCGCGGGCGAACAACCCATTGTGTGCGACTTTTATGCCGACTGGTGCGGACCTTGCAAAATGCTTGCGCCCGTCATCGAAAAGTGCAGCGAAAAGTTCACGGACGCCAAATTCGTCAAGGTGAACGTGGACGAGAGCTTTGAGCTTGCGGCGCGCTACGGCGTTATGAGCATACCCATGGTGGGCGTATTCAAGGGCGGCGAGCTTGCGGACAAGTCGGTGGGCTACACCTCGCAGTCCGAAACCGAGGACTTTTTAAACGGCGTTTTGTAAAAATTCAATTTGATAAAGACGAAAAAGCCCGAGCTTGTAACGCTACGGGCTTTAACTTTTACGGCGGTATAAATATAGTTGATAATTTTATCATTTGGTGTTATAATAGCAAAAATTATTAAACTAACGAAAATGGGGGGTGTGAACAATGTTCTCGAAAAAGAAAAGCCAAATAATTAAATTCGAACAAAATTTATGTAACGCAAAAATTGATGATAACGAAATTTTATTTGTCCGTGTAAACGATATAGTAACTTCCGCCGAAGCGCGTATCGAGGTTCCTATTACACATAGTGCTATAGTCATTAAGGGTGGCGGAGACGTTCGTTATTATAAAAGCGGTACATATGATGTTTTCGACGATAAAAAAGAAATTAAAAACTGGAAGCAAGGTATGTCCGTCGAGGTCATATATATTCCTAAGGATACACAGGTTTTAATTAAATGGGGTACTCCGAACAGATTAATGTATCGGGATGCGGTAAGTAATAAAGTTGTGACGGTAGGTGCAAACGGAGAATTCGACGTTTCCGTTTCTAATCCCGAACAATTTTTTCGTAAAGTCGTAGGTTTTAAGAAGGAATTTAATTTAGACGAGTTTAAAAAGAGATTCAGTGAAACGGTAGCAACTGAATTTACCGACTCGTTTTTTAGAATCGTAGAACAAAAGAATCTTACATATGACCGTTTTACGGCGAATAAAAAATTAATCGGCGAATGTATGGGCGAACTACTTAGTCCGATGTTTGAGCGTGATTGGGGGTTGAGTCTACATAACTTTAAAATAGCTGAAATCAATATGCTCGCCGAAGATATGAATAAAATCGAATCCGCCGCAGCTGATAAACAAAGGCAAGATAAATTAAAAGAATATCTTGCGGAATTGGAAAGGCTCGACGATAAACAATGGGAACGTGAGAAATATCTTCGTCAACTCGAATTACAAGACAGAGCCGCCTATTATGAGGTGTTAAAGGTTGTAGGTAGTCATAAAAAACCAACCGAGGCAAAATCCGAGATTAAAATTTGCAAATGTCCGGATTGCGGAACCGAGTATAAACCTGCCGACAAATTTTGCCCTAATTGCGGTAAACGTGTCAGTAAAGAACCGATTGTTTGTCCGAATTGCGGTAAAGCTAACAATTATACTGCTTTGTTTTGTGCAAATTGCGGAAAGAAACTATAAAATTAACAAAAGTGAGGCAATATGGCTTTTAAATACGTAGAAGACATAAAATGTTTCGGATGCGGCGGAAAAGAGCTTGAAAAAGAACATATTTTAAGCGGCTTTACCAGATGCACATGTAAAGTGTGCGGTGCAAAATTTTTAGCGCAAGGCGAGGGCTCAGATATAGTTGACAGATATGTTGCCGACCGTAGTAAGGTAACTGCCGTAATGGAAACAGCTTCTCTTGGTGAAGGTTCGTTAAGCGAGGCGCGTGACGGATTAAAATTGCTTGTAAATTCATATTCGTCGATAGCTGATATTGACCCTGTTTACCATTGGTATAAAATTATATTTCTAACTAACAATTTTAAAGATTTTAATCAATATGAAGAAGCGGAAAGGGAATATAAAAAAGTTTCGGAATCATATGCTGTAGATTCCACAGATAAAACTCGTACGGATGGATATGAAAAGCTTTATAAAGATTATTGCAACGAATATGAAAAACGGCAAAATAATCTGAAAAGCAAAAATAAAAAGAAGAAAAAACTCGTCATATCACTCATTTTTACGAGTGTTATAGCGATATTGCTAACTGTCTTTCTCGTTTTCTTTTTCTACTGTCCCGTAATAAGGGACGATAAAACAGGTGTAAGCGTACGGATAAATAATTCCGCGTACGGGATTTTTGATAAATTTTCCGTAACGTTATCTGTACAAGATGTTGAGAAAAATACTCCGAAATACAATGTCGTTGGCACCGCATTAGACGATATAGCAGTGAAATTCGAAGTCTACGAGATTAATTTGTATAAAAGCGGTGCGATTGCTAACCCCCACTCTAAAGTTGCGGTTACTATACCTGTACCTAATGGTTACAATAAAGAGTGTATAGGTATTTATTTGATAGATAATTCTGGGGCTTATGAAGAAATATCCGATATCTCCGTATCGCTTGAAAGCATTGAATTCAGTACCGATAATTTAAGTTTGATTGCTATTGCCGAGAGAAAATTGAGGGTGACTTTCTCTGACGGTATCAGTCAGTCGAGCGACATTCGTACGGTAAAATGGGGAGAGTGCGTAAGTCAACCGGAAGAGCCGAAAGAAAGATTCGGGTACGTTTTCGATGGTTGGTACAGCGAGGGCAATGAGTATAATTTCTCTTTGGCAGTTGCGCATGATTTATATTTATCAGCTCATTGGATACGCGACTCAAAGTATGACGGGTTTACATATATAAAAAATGCAGAAGAATTGAGAATAATCTCTTCCAATACAAACGGGAAGTATCTCATATTAAACGATATTGATTTGGGCGGAGCGTATTGGAAAGTAATTAATTCGTTTCAGGGAACTATTGACGGCGGCTGTCACGCTATTTATAATTTCAAAGTAAATACAGCGGCCGATTTTTGGAGCATAGACAGTGCCACCGGATTTATCGGGCAACTTCTTACAGGCGCAACTGTTAAAAACTTACAGATAGGCAAGGAAGGCTCGGTAACAAAATTCGATTATGCGCCTTGGCAACGGAATGTGCATGCGGGGGCGATAGCCGGATATAGTAACGGCAATATTATAAATTGCAGAGCTGTAAGTTGCAGTATTTCGATAAGTGTGAGCGCGCAACAGGATATTTATAAAGATTCGGAATTTGCAAGTAATGTTGGCGGAATCTGCGGAGTAGTAAGGGAAGGTGCCATACAGCGTTGTTATGTTACAAACTGCAATTTAAACAGTGATACATGGTCGCGATACAATAATATAAGTAATACGGCACGTTGCGCGGGTATAAGCGGTTATTCCGACAAATCCAACATTATAGACTGTCTTACCGAAAACAACATAATTACAGCGACAAGTAAAACATTGAATTCAGCGTGGGGTAACCATGCCGGACAACCCTTTCCAGTCGTAGGTGGCATAATCGGACATGCAGTAAGTACGACGATAACGAGAGATATTGTAATAAATAATACCCTAACACCTAACAGGGAAGTGGGAGACTACAGCAACGGTCAAGGCTTTACATATCACGGGTGTATGATGGGACTTACCAATTCGACTGTTCCAAGTAATTTAATAGGAGTAAAAACGACTATAAATTGCAGTGGTTCAAATGCTTCGTATCAGAATTTTAAAAACATTGCGGAAAACTCTTTTACTCTACTGGTGAGTACAGATGTGAGCTTTGATAAATGGTATTGGACGGATAATGAAGGGGCAATAGCTCTGTTATTTGCCGAACAGAATAATTAGGGAGATAATTAGTTATGAGTTTATTTTCGAAAAAGAAAACAGAACAGCGTTTAAACGACAGAGAGCTTATCGCTGAAAACAGCAAATCGGTAAACGCCTTACTCGTGCTTGCGGAAGGTAAATTCGGCTTATGCAACGAACTTAAGATTCTGCAGGAAAAACTTAAATATCTTATTCCTTCGGAAAATGCGGATGTTATTGAATATGACGAACTTATCAAAGCTAAATTATGTACTTTGCAAGCATTTCTCGAAAGAAATAGCGGCAACGTATTGGAAACAGAAAACTTCGGGAAAGTAGAAATAGTGAAACGGATAAATGAAATAAAGGTTGCAATTTCAAACAGAAATACCATTTTATAAAAATTTTTAAGATTCTGATATTAAAAATAAAAAAAGGAGTTAACCGAGACAAATACGTTTCGGTTATACCGATTGCAATGGCAATTTTTTTATCGGGTAGCGAAAAGGCTACGGTTTCATTTGCAAAGGAATATGCAAAGACCCTCCGCGCGGGCGACGTCGTGTTGCTTTACGGCGATATGGGCGCGGGCAAGACGGTCTTTGTAAAGGGCGTCGCGAAAGGTTTGGGTATCAAGGACGAAATTTTAAGCCCCACCTACGCGTACATGAACGACTACGACGGCAAGTTGTACCACTACGACTGCTACCGCTTGACAAGCGGTGCGCAAGCCGAAGGCTTGGGCTTGACCGACTATTTTCACGGCGACGGCGTGTGCCTTATAGAATGGGCGGAAAATATTGCCGACGCTCTGCCCGAAAACTGCAAATCGGTCACTATCAAGAAAATAAGCGCGTCGAACAGGGAGATTATCTGTGAGTAATTTTTTGGCGGTAGACACGTCCTCGCGCTATCTCACCGTGGCGGCGTGCAAGGGCGAAAAGAGGGTCGTAAAGTACGTTGAGGACTGCGCTATGCAACACTCAGTCGTGCTTATGGACGAGATTGAAAGCGCGCTGACCGAGGCGGGTTTGACCCCCGCGGAGTGCGACTTTTTCGCGGCGGTAACGGGACCGGGGTCGTTTACGGGCATACGCATAGGTATATCGTGCATAAAGGGGTATGCGGTTGCACTCGGCAAAAGGGCGGCGGGCGTAACAACCTTCGATATGCTCTCATATAATGTCAACAGCGGTTGTGATTACCTTGTCGCTATCGACGCGCTGCACGGCAACTACTACGTCTGCGGGTACGCCGCGGACGGCTCTTGCGATTTGCCGCCGCGCTATGTTTCGGCAGAGGAATTGATTGCGCTCGGCAGACCGGTTTACGGCACGGAGGAGCTTGATTTGCCCCTCTACACCAAGTTCTCGCCCGAAAAGTGCCTTGTGCCCGCCGTTTTGGCGGCGAAAATGAAGGGGGGCGGAGAGCCCACGGCGCTGTACGTTAAAAAGTCGCAGGCGGAGGAGGAGCGCGAAAAGCGCATACACGGCTTATGAAAATCCGCAAGTGCAAATACGAGGACATTTTAGCCGTTTCCGAACTCGAAAAGGAATGCTTTAAGGGCGAGAGCTGGAGCTTCGGCACGATTGCCTCTGCGTTCGAAAATCCCGCTTACGAAATGGTCGTCGCCGAAGAGGGCGGCGAGGTTATCGGCTACGGCTGCACGTGCACCGCGCTCGATTCGTGCGATTTGGAAAACGTGCTGGTCGCCGAGGAGTACAGGCGGGGCGGCGTCGGCAGGGCTATCTTAAACGCCTTACTCGATAACGCGAATGAGCGGGGCGCGGCAAAGGTGTTTTTAGAGGTGCGCGTATCCAATTCCGCGGCTCTCGGGCTCTATCTTTCGTGCGGGTTTAAAGGTGTGCACGCGCGCACGCGCTACTATTCCGACGGCGAGGACTGCCTCGTTATGGTAAAGGAGTTTTAACCGCGAATATTTTTGCGGGGTGAAGAGCCATTTTTTTTAACGGCGGTTACGTCAGCGTCGCCGAAAGGGGCGCGGGGCAAAGCGTGCTACTTTTGCACGGCTATCTTTCGAGTAAAGAGAGTTTTTATTATCAGATTGATTTTTTGGCGAAAAACGGCTACCGCGCGGTTGCGCCGGATATGCCTGCGTTCGGGCAAAGCTCGCCGACGGACAGGGCGTGGTCGGTGGGCGATTATGCGGACTGGCTGAAAGAATTCATTTATAAATGCGGGCTCGGCGGCTGTTTCGCCGTCGCCCATTCCTTCGGCGCAAGGGTGATTTTCAAACTGCTTGCAAGAGAGCAAAATCTTGTAAAAAAACTTGTCATAACGGGCGGCGCGGGGGTGGTAAAACCCCGTTCCCCCCAATATATGCGGCGGGTAAAGCGGTACAGGCGGGTAAAAAAGCTGTTCCCAAGATTTGCCGAAAGGCACTTCGGGAGCGCGGAATACCGCTCGCTTTCGCCCCTCATGCGCGAGAGTTACAAGCTGATTGTAAACGAGGATTTGAGGGCTTGCGCACAGAAAATAAGCGTGCCGACTTTGCTTGTTTACGGGCAGAGCGACACGGTTACGCCGCCCGCGGAAGAGGGCGAAATTTTTCACTCACTGATAGACGGAAGCAGGCTGAAAATAATCGACGGCGGGCACTTCTGTTTCAGCGAAAACAGCGAAGTTTTCAATTCGTTCTTAGCGGATTTTTTTAACGGCAAAGGTTGACGATGGGTATTTTCATAAACTGGCAAACTACATTGGAGTGCGCGCTTATCGCGGTTGTGTTCGCGTGTTTTTTAAGCGTTACCTCATTCAAAACGCTGGGTATTTTGCAAGGCTTCGGCTATAAGGGCGCAAAGCTCTTCGGCTGGGCGGGGCGCAAAAACAACTTAACGCAGGCGCGTTTTTCACTGCTTGCTCTCGCCTCGGCTCTCGCCTCGGCGGTAATTTCGCTGTGCTTCGGCTTTGCGGGGGCACACTGGGCGGCGGTCATAGGTCTAAGCGCGTACCTCATATTCTTCGTGCTGTACGCGGTTGCGGACAGCCGCCGCGCGGTAAAAAACAGTGCAACGCTAACCCCGCGTTTCAAGCGGCTGTTTGTAACCGTATGGTTGGTTTTCGCGGTGCTTTCATACCTTGCCGCAACGCTTTTAAACTTCGGCGAAAGCGTGTGGGGCGTGCGGCTGTTTGCCACGCTCAAATACAGCGCGCTTGCAATTCTGCCCCTTTTAATTATCCCCCTCGTCTGCCTTGCAAATTTAATTACGCTTATCTGGGAAGCGCCCATAAACTGCTCGTACGTCAAAAAGGCGAAGCGCGCGGTTGCGGCGGCGGACATAATGATAGTGGGCATAACTGGCAGTTACGGCAAGACTGGCGCGAAGAATATTCTTGCCGCGATGCTCGGAAAAAAGTTTCGCGTGCTTAAAACGCCGTCGTCGTTCAACACGCCTTTGGGCATCGCCCGCACGGTAAACGGTAGCGACTTAAAAGATTTCGACGTGCTTATCGCCGAAATGGGCGCGCGGCATAAAGGCGATATTGCCGAGCTCTGCGCTATCTGCCCGCCCGACTATTCGCTCATTACGGGTATCTGCCCGCAACACCTCGAAAGCTTCAAAACGCCCGAAAATATCGTCGCCGCCAAGGGCGAAATCATTGCGGGCACGAAAGACAGTTGTTTTATCGCGGCGGACTGCTTCGACCTCTTTAAGGATATCGACGGCGAAAAGGTTGCCGTAACCTGCGTGTCGGATATTAAAGCCGACTGCACGGGCACCGAGTTTACGCTCACCTTGGGCGGAGAGGAAAGGCGGGTTAAAACCAAGCTTCTTGGCGGGCACAGCGCGAACAATATCGGGCTGTGCGCACAGGCTGCCTATCGGATGGGCGTGGGCATAGACGAAATTTGCGCGGCGGTTGAAGAGCTCGGGTTCACCGAACACCGTCTGCAACTTATCGAGAGCGGCGGTGTGAACATTTTAGACGACGGCTACAATTCCAACGTCGTAGGGGCACGGGCGGCGATAACCGTTTTAAAATATTTCGGCGGCAAAAAAATTGCCGTAACCCCCGGTTTGGTGGAGCTCGGCATTTTGGAAGAGAGCGAAAATACGGCTCTTGGCGGCGAACTCGTCGGGCTCGACTTTGTGATTTTGGTGGGCGAAACGCTTGTCACCGCCGTCAAAAACGGATATCTGGAAGCGGGCGGCGACCCCGAAAAACTGACCGTCGTTCCCTCGCTTGCGGCGGCGCAGGATAAGCTGAAAGACGTGTTGGAAAAAGGCGACTGCGTGCTGTTTTTAAACGACTTGCCGGAGATTTATAATTAGCTCTCGGTTTTCTCGTCTGGCGCCGACGAGAAAACGCTACGAATTTAAGGGCGCTGCCCTCGCGGCTGCAATCTTAGGGGCACTCATATAATAAAATTGCAGCCGCACACCCGCTGAGGCGCAGGTATGCGCAAATTGGGGCGCGCTGCGCAAAAGCGCGGTTTTGCTTGCTACGTTATTTATTTAAAATATAACAATTTAACCATTTCACCAAAGCGAAAAAATATTTTGCGGAGGTGATTTTTTTATGCAAAAAAATTATGATATCTTAGTATTTTTCGGCGGCATTTCGTCCGAAAACGAGGTCTCGGTAATCACGGGCACGATGGTGTGCAACGTATTAAAAAAGGGCGGCAAAACCGTGCTGCCAGTCTATATCGACCACGGCGGGAAATTTTACGCGGACGAAAAACTTGCCGACGTTACCGTCTACAAAAACGGCGGGTATGAAGGGTGCGCAACATGCGGTTTTTCAAACGGCGGGGTAATAATCTTTAACGGGCGCGGCAGGCCCAAAGCGGTTGCGCAAATCGGGTGCGTTGTAAATTGCTGTCACGGCGGCGCGGGCGAGGGCGGCGCGGTTGCTGGGCTGTGCGATATTTTAAATATCCCTTTGGCTTCGGCGGGGCTGTTCGAAAGTGCGGCGTTTATGGATAAATACTACACCAAACTCGTGCTGCAAAGTTTGGGGGTAAAGCTCGCAAAATACGCTTATTCGCGGGATATTACGGGGGCAATCGAGGGTGCAAGGGCGGTCGGCTACCCCGTAATCGTAAAGCCCGCAACCTTAGGTTCGAGCATAGGTATAGCCAAATGCGACGATGAAAACGAGCTTAAAGAGGCGCTTTATACCGCGTTCGAGTTGGACGGCGGCGTGCTTATCGAGGAGTATTTATCGCCTATAAAAGAGATAAATTGCGCGGTTTATTGCCCGAACGGTGCGACAATAACCTCGGAATGCGAAGAGGTTTCGTCCGACGGCGACCTGTTATCCTACGACGATAAGTATTGCGGCGGCGGCAAAAGAAAGTTCCCCGCCGAGCTTGAAGAGGTGGTCGCCGAAGGCATAAAAGAGGAGGCGGCGCGCATATATTCGGCGCTGAATATGCGGGGGATAGTGCGCTTTGATTACATAATATGCGGGGGGCAACGCTATCTCAGCGAGATAAATACGGTGCCCGGCTCGCTGTCGCAGTACCTTTTGTCGGATAGTTATAAAGGTTTTTACGGCGTACTTTTATCGTGCATAGAGCAGGCGAAGGCAGACTTTTTAGTCAGAAAGGCTCGCCGCGTTATATCAACGGGCATTTTGAACGGCATCAAGCCGAATACGAATATTAAAAAGTAATGCTGAATTGCGGTAATTATTTTAAATAATTTGCGAGCGCATTAAGGTATTTTATTTCGCCCCGCCGCAAGGCGGGGCATAATCATACAAGCACATAGGAGCGTGTCATTTCGAGCGAAGGAAGACCCGCAATAGCGGGCGACCGAGTTGAGAGAATCCCCTCGTGGTAATACGGCGACAAGTAGGAAGCGACGTTCCGCAGACTACGTAATTTTGGATTGCCGCGTCGCTAACGCTCCTACTGCGCTTCGCTCCGTGCGGCTGCCTGCGGCAGACGGACGCAATGACGGCATAACTCAAACGGCGACAAGTAGTTGCGCATGGTTGACGCCGTATTCTCAAACGGCTTTGCAATTCGCTTGCCAAGCTATCTTTAATTATAGTAAAATGTAAAAAAGCGAAGAGGAATAAGCTATGGCAAAAATCGTTATGAAAACGCCGCTCGTCGAGATGGACGGCGACGAAATGACCCGCGTTCTGTGGAAATGGATAAAGGAAATTTTAATCGAACCTTTCGTCGATTTAAAGACGGAATACTACGATTTGGGTCTGCCCGAGCGTGACCGCACGGACGACAAGGTGACGGAAGAGAGCGCGCTCGCAACGCTTAAATACGGCGTTGCGGTCAAGTGCGCGACGATTACCCCCAACGCCCAGCGCGTGCAGGAATACAACCTCAAAAAAATGTGGAAGAGCCCCAACGGCACTATCCGCCGCATTTTGGACGGCACGGTTTTCCGCGCGCCCATTTTGGTTAAGGGTATTACGCCATACGTGCCCGGGTGGACTAAACCCATAGTGCTTGCCCGCCACGCGTACGGGGATATCTACAATGCGGTCGAAAGCCGCGTTGAAGCGGGGCAGAGCGCGCACATAGTCATATGCGACAAAGACGGAAACGAGGTGGAGCGCAAGCTCATACACGGGTTCAAGGGCGACGGCATAGTGCAGGGTGTGCACAACCTCGACAAGTCCATTGCGGCGTTCGCGCGGAGCTGTTTTAACTTTGCGTTAGAAAACAAAATTCCCATGTGGCTGGGCGCGAAGGACACCATTTCCAAGACCTACGACCACCGTTTTAAGGATATTTTTGCCGAAATTTATGAGGGTGAGTACAAGGAGAAATTCGAGCGGGCGGGCATTTACTATATGTACACGCTGATAGACGATATCGTCGCGCGTATCATGCGCTCGGAAGGCGGCGTTTTGTGGGTGTGCAAAAACTACGACGGCGACGTTATGAGCGATATGGTTGCCACGGCGTACGGGTCTTTGGGTATGATGAGCAGCGTGTTGGTTTCGCCCGATAAAAAGTACGAGTTCGAGGCGGCGCACGGCACGGTTACCCGCCACTACTACAAGTGGAGAGCGGGCGAGAGCACGTCTACAAACTCGGTTGCAACCATTTGGGCGTGGACGGGCGCTTTGGCAAAGAGGGGGGAGTTGGACAATATTCCCGAGCTCGTCGAGTTTGCAAAGAGGTTGGAAGCGGCGACGGTTGCCACAATCGAAAGCGGCTATATGACGGGCGATTTGATACCATTGTTTAAGCGCGAGGGGATTGTCCCCGTCAAGCTCGACAGCGAGGAATTTTTGCGCAAAATCGCGGAAAGGCTGTAAGATAAACTTCGCTAGCAATACTCGTCGCGCCCCGCGTAAGCGTCATTGCGAGGCGTAGCCGCGGCAATCCAGAATTACGAAGTTTGTGTAGCCAAGTCTTACTTTAAGGAAACTATGAGTTACGATTTGAAAATATTTACGGAAAATATAGAACCGGAGGCGGTCAATCAGATTTACACGCTGATTGCACAGCCCCCTTTTTCGCTTGCACGCGTAAGAATTATGCCCGACGTTCACGCGGGAACGGGGTGCGTGGTGGGCTTCACCGCACAGCTTACGGACAAGATTATACCCAACGTTTTGGGCGTGGATTTGGGCTGCGGCATGCTTACCGTGGAGCTCGGCAAGGCGGACTTTTCGCTCGAAGAACTCGATAAATTCATAAAGGCGAAAATACCCAGCGGCACGGCTTGCCGCAAGGAATACGGCGGCGTGGAGCTGATAAAACAGCTTAATTGCTTTAAAGAGTTGCGCGATTTCGACAGACTTTACGGCTCTTTGGGCACGCTCGGAGGCGGTAATCACTTTATCGAGGTCGACCGCGACGGCGAGGGCAACGGCTATTTGGTTATCCACAGCGGCTCGCGCAATCTCGGGTTGCAGGTCGCCAAAATCTATCAAAAACTTGCCGTAAACGACTGCAAATTCTGTGCCGAAGATGAGCGGGCGGCGGTCACCGAAAAGCTGAAAGCGGCGGGAAGGCAGGGGGATATCCCCGCGGCAATCGCCGAAGTGAACGCAAAATACGCGCACAAAACCAAAATTCCCGCCGACCTTTGCTATCTCGACGGCGGGCACATGCAGGACTATCTGCACGACTTGCGTCTCTGCCAGAAATTCGCCTCGCTAAGCCGCAGAAAGATGGCGGACGACATACTTAAATTTTTAAAAATTTACCGCTCCGAAAGCTTCGAAACGGTGCACAATTTTATCGACGACGACAATATTATCCGCAAGGGCTCTATTCCCGCGCACGAGGGGCAGAGGGTGATTATCCCCATGAATATGCGCGACGGCTGCGTTATTGCGCGCGGCAAGGGCAACGATGACTGGAACAATTCCGCACCTCACGGCGCGGGCAGGCTGTTAAAGCGAAGCGAGGCGAAACAGCTCTTCTCCGTTCGGGAATTTCAGGACGAAATGCGCGGTGTTTACACCACCACGGCTACCGAAGCGACAATCGACGAATCGCCCATGGCGTATAAGCCCATGCAGGAGATAATCGAGCTCATTTCGCCCACCGTGGAGATTGAAAAAATAATAAAGCCCGTCTACAATTTCAAGGCGGGCAATGAGTGAGGCGCAATAGTTAAATTCAGAATTAAGAATGTAGAATGCAGAATTTTGGTTGGGTTTATCAACCTCTATCCCCTCTTCGAGGTACTTTCCCCTTCAAAGGGGAAAGCAAGATTATCGCGCAACCCCTCGCCTTCCACTTTGAAGGGGAAGGCGGCTGCGTAGCAGACGAAAGAGGTTGGTTTAAATAATTATTCCTTAGCATAATTCTTAATTCTTAATTCTGCATTAAATTTCCCGTTCTTATTGCATTAAATTCTTATCCGTTCAGCACTTTTTCGAAGTTCACGCCGTAAAAATGGGCGCGGTCGGTCTCTTTCAGGCAGTCGATAACAAATCGGCTTGCCGCAGAGCAACAGTTCGAAAGCGACTTGCCGTTCAAATAATTTGCCGTGAAAACCGAGGCGAAAATGTCGCCCGTGCCGTGCCGCTTTTCAGGCAGTTTTTCAAGCATGATGTACTCTCCGCGCAAAGTGGGCTTTTTGGCGCGCATAATTTCGGTTAAAACGTATTCGCCTATCAAATTGCTCCATTCTACGCCCGTAATCACAACCGTTTTGCCGGTTATTTCGAAGAGCTTGCCTGCAAGCTCTTTTATATATTCGTCGCTATGCTCTTCTCTATACTCTGTGCCAGTCAGAAAGCACGCTTCGGTCACGTTGGGAAGAATAATATCCGCGCGGCGGATAAGCTTTTTCATTTCGGCAACGTACTCCAAATCGAACCCGCCGTACAGTTTGCCGTTGTCGGCGAACACGGGGTCGATGATTATCGGCGCGCCCTCGTTTGCAAACCCGTCGAAGCACTTTTCGGCAAGCGCCATAAGCTCCTTTTTGCCCAAATAACCGAGCAAAAACGCGTCGAATTTGATGCCGTTGTTTTTCCAGTTCTCAAAGATTGCGGGAATTTCGGGCGTCAAATCGAGGTAACTCCACCCCTTGAACATTGTGTGGTTAGAGAGCACCGCCGTGGGCAGCACGCACGCCTCCACGCCGTAGCGCGAGAGTATGGGGAGAGCCACGGTCAGCGAGCACTGCCCCACGCACGATAAGTCCTGCATTGTCAAAATTCTTTTGGTTTTCATTTTTCGTTTCCTCTTTTTACGGTTGACATTATACTCCGCGGTTGATATTATTAAAATATCCAAATTAAATAAATTTTATAATACCAGCGGCGTGAAGGCGGGGATTAACGAGCTCATAGGAGTGTGTCGTTTCGCCCGACCGCGTATCCGTTGCCCGAATACCGTCATTGCGAGGCGCGCTTGCACGCCGCGGCAATCCAGAATTACGGAGTTTGCGGGCGTTCGCCTTAAATTGCGTTGTAATGCGGCAAGGTTAGTTTTGCGCGAGAAAGGGCGCGCAAAAAGATTATACTTCGTGCGACCGCTACGCGGTCGGGCACGGTTTTTGCGGCTAAATTCCTTAATGTTTCAGACAAGTCCGTAGTGCCGTAAAAACCTCATAATGACGGGACGGCGGTGCTGCTTTCCGCTACTACGTGCCGCGCACGCGCGGGACAGAATAACAGTGAGGCGGAGCACCGCATTCATAATTAAACTTATGCTAACCTACACCCTATCCGAAAAAAACAAATACTACGCGCTGTACCGCGCAATCCGCGACGACATTTTAAGCGGCAATTTAAAGCACGGCGACAAACTGCCCTCGAAGCGCGGCTTAGCCGAACACCTCGGCGTAAGCGTTATCACCGTGCAGACGGCGTACGAGCAACTCCTCGCCGAGGGCTACGTGGAAAGCGAACAGCGGCGGGGGTACTTCGTCGCCGAGGTCAACGCTTTCAAACCGGTGAGTATTCCGAAAACCGCCGCCCCGCCCGAACCGACGGAAAAGGCTTATGCTCTCGACCTGTGCTCGGGTCGTGCGCCCGTAAAGCTTTTCCCCTTTTCGGGGTGGGCAAAGCTTATGCGGCAGACCCTTTCCGAAGAGGGCGGGCACCTTTTGGAACGCGTTCCGTGCGACGGCGACCCCGCGTTAAAGGAAGCAATCGCGGCGTATTTATACCGTTTCCGCGGCTTTAAGGTGGACGCGCGGCATATCGTCATAGGCGCGGGCGCGGAATATCTGTACGGCGTAATAGTGCAGCTTTTGGGGCGGGAAAAGCCGTACGCGGTGGAAAATCCCGCCTACGCGCGGGTGCCGCAGACCTACGCCTTAAACGGCGCAAAGTGCCTATATATCCCCGTGGACGACAGTGGTGTCAAGCCCGACGAGGTGGAAATAAGCGGCGCATGCGCACTGCACGTTTCGCCCTCGCACCAGTACCCCACGGGCGCGATTATGCCCGCGGCAAACCGCTCACGCCTTTTAGGCTGGGCGGAAAGGACGGGCGCGTATATCATAGAGGACGACTACGATTCGGAGTTCCGTCTTTTCGGCAAACCGTTGCAGACGATGGCGGGTATGAACGGCGAGAGGGTGATATATCTGAACACCTTTTCAAAGACGCTCGCGCCGTCGCTGAGAATGGGTTATATGGTGCTACCCCCCCGACTATATGCCCGCTACCGCGAATTATTTGCAAATTCCGCCAACGTCGTGCCGCTCTTCGAGCAGAAAACGCTTGCCAAAATGTTGGACGGCGGCTATTTCGAAAGGCACGTGGGAAGGCTCAAAAATTACTACCGCGGGGTGCGCTCGCTGATATTGGAAATAATAGAAAATCTGTCCGTCGAAAAGGAAATTATCGAAACGGGCGGGGGCTTGCACTTAACCGTGCGCCTGCCCTCGTTTGCAAGCGATAGCGAGATAAAGCGGGCGGCGAAGGAGCGGGGGATTAAATTGAAGTGCGTTTCCGACTATCTCTTTTCGCCCGATGAGCGCTACGGTAAAGTCGCGGTCATAAACTATTCAAGCGTGGAAAAGGAAAGGATAAGAGAGGTGAATTGGTTTGAAACTTGATTTCGAGCTTGTGCCCGACAGTTGTTGGTATTCTAATTTGCGGAGCGAACTTCCCAAAGAGGTATGGGACAAAATAAGGAAAAAGGCGTACGCGCGGGCGGGCGGAAAGTGTATGATTTGCGGCGCGCCGACAACGCGGCTTGAAGCGCACGAGCAGTGGGAGTACGACGACGAGAGCGGCGTGCAGAAGCTAAAAAACGTTGTCGCGGTGTGCAGGGCGTGCCACGAGGTGATTCATATCGGCAGAACCCAGCTTATGGGGCGGGAGCGCGAGGCGAGCGAACACTTTATGAAGGTCAACGGTTGCTCATACGCCGACTACCGCAAGGCTTTGGGCGAGGCGAACGAACTTCACCGCGCCCGCAGTCGCCGCGAGTGGCAGTTAGACGTTTCGGACTTGCCTAAGTTTATGTAGAAAATAATGCGGAATTAGGAATGCGTAATTCGGAATTAAGAATTAAGCTAAGGAATAATTAATAGAACCAACCTCTTTCGTCTGCTTACGCAGCCACCCTTCGCACACGCCGTAAGGGAAACGGCGTGTTTGGTCGCGTTCGCGCGGGACGTATGCGCTCACTGCTCTCGCAACGCCAAAACAGCGCACAGTGCTGTTTTGAGTAATGCGTTGCTTGTCCCTTCAAAGTGGAAGGCGAGGGAAAGTGTGGAACACTTGCTTTCCCCTTTCAAAGGGGAAAGTACCTCGAAGAGGGGATAGAGGTTGATTATTTCGACCTTATTGTGACCTTCCCTCAAAAGGGAAGGTTCTATTGCGGTGGGAGTAATCAATAAAACGCCGCGCAAAAAAGTCCGCGCACGGTTGTGCGGGCTTTTACTTGACTTTGGGCGGTTTTTGTTGTAATATGTAATTCCCGCTTCGGCGGGAGTACGACAGGGCGACCTGTGGCGGTTAGCCTCCAAAAATTGATTCAACTTTTATTATCAACTACGGAGGTAAAATTTATGGACGTAAAGTACATACTTTTCTTATTGCTCGTAATAGGGCGCGAAAACGTTTCTTCTGTCACTGTATCCGAACATTACGTAACGATACGCATAAAAAAATAACTGCCCTCGTGCTAAGGTGAGCAGTTATTTTAACTGAACGCTGAGGCTGACCGCCGCTGTAACCCATATCGGTTTCGCCCTTTGTTCGTACTTTTATTATACGCTCGCTGCGGGCATTTGTCAACCCCTTGCAGGGGCTTTTTTATTTGCAAATTTTCATCAAATATCAAATGCGACACGCCGCTTATTGCTTAATTTCCACTATTTTATATGCGCCTTTTTTGCCCTTAACGTGTTTTGCCTGAAAGGTTCTGTCGTTCGTTTTCCAGGTCGAAAAGGTGTCGCCTTTCTCTGCGTTTGTGGTGCGGTGGCAAATTTCGATGTTGTCCTTGATATCTTCGCCGCCTTTCGAAAGCGGACGGATATGGTCGAGAGTGGGGTGGTATGCGCTGTTCGGGTCGCCGCAAGCCGACTTTTTCATCTGCCTGCCGGCATAGTCGGTGACGGTTTCCTTTGTGCCGTAGCGTTCTTCCCAAAGTTCTTTGACTGTGAATTTAGACATATTAATTTTTCTCCTTAATTTATTTTTCTGCGGTGAAAATGTTTTGCCCGCAAGAATAGGCGCGTGCAAAAAGATTCTCACGGTTTTTGCGGCTAATTTTTGTCACGTTTCAAACAAGTCCGCATTGCTGCAAAAACCTCAGAATGACGGTACGGCGGAGCATCGCTTTTGCGCTGATAACCTTTACTTTTCTGCGGCGGTTTTGAGCTTTTTTGCTTCGACGGCGCGCGCAATGGATGCGAACGGCAAAATCAGAATCGAGCCGAGCGGCGTTATAATCATTCCTATAAGGAAAAATATTACGGATAATATCGCGCCCAGAATCGCGCCGCCTATCTTTACTAATAATAAAAATATAATGCCGTCCAAATCGAGCGTAAAAATTACCCCCGGCATTTTAAACGATTTTAAGAAGAAGAAAAACATATCGTTGACTACGCCGTCCCAGAACATCTGCATAACGAACGAGAAGAAGGCTACGCCCGCGATTACCGAGATTATAACAGCCGCCGCTTTGGGGAAGTCGGGCACGCCTACAAGAAAGGCGACCAGCACGGCAACGAGCGCTATAACGCCCCCGACCGCGCCCCAGATAACCGATTTTACCGTGGCGCGCTTGTGGTTGTAGTATTCGGCGTGCCTGTGCGCGGCGTCCATCTCCGCCTTGCATTTGTTGCAATATATGTGCTGTGTGCCCGTGCCGCGCCCCGAGTGCGTGACGACGTATTCGTCAGGTCCCACGGGCTTTTTGCACTTTTCGCAGTAGCCGTTTATAATCTTTTGCTCGACGACCGTTTCGCGCACAATCTGCGGCTGAGGCGCGGGCGCGGCGGGCTGTACGGGCTCGGGGACTTGCGCGGCGGTTGCCGCAATCTCGCTTTCGGGCGGGGTGTTGCCCAAAAGCTCGTCTGTGGAAATTTTAAAAATTTCGCACAGCTTTTTAATGGTGGAGGCGTCGGGTTCCGCCTGACCGTTTTCCCATTTGGATACGGCTTGCGGCGAAACGTTCAACTTTTCGCCCAAATCTTTCTGGGTCAGATTTAATTTTTTTCGGTAATCGGTGATAGTCTGTCCTAAGTTTTCCATTTTCTTCTCCAATTTATATTAAAGGAACAACGCCTGTTCGCGCTTTTCGTAAATTATTATAACATTTAAACTTGCTGTTGTATAATTTTTCCGCTCAACCAAAAGTTGAATTTTGTATAAAATAGGTTGAATTGAGCATATTTTAAGCAAACTTTCGCGCGGTATTTATAAAAATAAAGTTAATTTGCGCTTTTTTTGCCGTTTGTTAAATTTTTTCAAATAAGCGCACACTATATTTGGAAACGTGTTAAAAACTTTCATACAAGATATTGTGTTTAAAAGGTTGACTTAAAAGACGGGCGGGAATATAATGTTAAACGTTCGCGCCGAAAAACGCAGATTTGTTTTTTTATAAATCACGGAATAACAGACCCGCGAGAAAATTACAATATATTGTGTTTACTCTATTGACAAGTAACAATATATGTGTTATAGTGAAAGCGTTCGACAGTTTATTACAAAATTTTACATCAAAAGATTAAGGGGAAGGTGAAAGGCTATGAAAGTTATTAAAAGAGACGGCTCGACGGTTGATTTCGACAGAAGCAAAATTTTGAAGGCGATTAAAAAAGCCAACGAGGCGGTAGACCCCGAGGACAGGGTTACCGACAGGCAGATTGAGGATATCGTCGACGAAATTTCGCGCCGTCACAGAACGCGCCTTTTGGTCGAGGATATTCAGGATATGGTCGAGGAAAAGCTGATGGAACAGCAGAAGTACCGCCTTATGAAGGCGTATATCCTCTACCGTTACGAGCGCGCACTGGTCAGAAAAGCCAACACCACGGACGACAGCATTTTGTCGCTCATAAAGAACGCCAACAAGGACGTTATGGAAGAAAATTCCAACAAGAACGCCCGCACGGCGTCCACCCAGCGCGACTTGATTGCGGGCGAGGTTTCGCGCGATTTGACCCGCCGTCTCCTTCTTCCCGAATATATTTCCAAGGCTCACGACGAGGGCGCGATTCATTTCCACGACTCCGACTATTTCGTGCAGCCCATCTTCAACTGCTGTCTTGTGAATATCGAGGACATGCTCGACAACGGCACGGTCATGAACGGCAAACTTATCGAAAGCCCCAAGTCCTTCCAGACGGCTTGCACCATAGTTACGCAGATAATAGCGTCGGTCGCTTCGTCTCAGTACGGCGGGCAGTCGGTCAATATCGCGCACCTCGGCAAGTATTTAAGGCGCACGAGGGAGAAGTACGAAAAGCAGTGCGACGAGCTTTTCGGCGACGAAAACGCCGAAGAGAAGAAAAAGATAGTTGAGATGCGCTTGAAAGACGAGCTTAAAGCGGGCGTGCAGACTATACAGTATCAGATTAACACGTTAATGACGACAAACGGACAGTCGCCGTTCGTCACCCTTTTCCTCTATCTCGACGAGAAAGACGAGTATATCGAAGAGAACGCAATGATAATAGAGGAAATTTTAAAACAGCGTTTAAAGGGTATAAAGAACGAGGTGGGCGTGTACATCACCCCCGCGTTCCCCAAGCTCGTCTACGTTTTGGACGAAAACAACAATCTTACGGGCGGTAAGTACGACTATCTTACTAAGCTTGCCGCAAAGTGCTCGGCGAAGAGGTTCTACCCCGACTACATCTCCGCAAAGAAGATGCGCGAAAATTACGAGGGTAACGTGTTCTCGCCCATGGGCTGCCGCAGCTTTTTATCCCCGTGGAAGGACGAAAACGGCAACTACAAGTTCGAGGGCAGATTCAATCAGGGCGTCGTTTCGATAAATTTACCGCAGTGCGGCATTTTGGCTAAGGGCGACGAGAAGAAATTCTGGGATATTTTGGAAGAGAGATTACAGCTCTGTTTCGACGCTTTAATGTGCCGCCACAACGCGCTTTTGGGCACCGTTTCGGATACTTCCCCCGTTCACTGGCAGTACGGCGCAATCGCAAGGCTCGATAAAGGCGAGAAGATTGACAAGTTCCTTTTCGGCGGTTATTCTTCAATATCTCTGGGATATATAGGGCTCTACGAGGTCACAAAGCTTGTAAAGGGCGTCTCGCACACCACCCCCGAAGGGCAGGAATTCGCGCTCAAAGTTATGCAGTCGCTCCGCGACCACTGCGACAAGTGGAAGAAGGAAACCAACATCGGGTTCGCGCTCTACGGCACGCCCGCGGAGAGCCTTTGCTACCGCTTTGCGCGTATCGACAAGGAGCGTTTCGGCACGATAAAGGACGTTACCGACAAGGGCTACTACACCAACAGCTATCACGTAGACGTGCGCGAAAATATCGACGCGTTCTCGAAGTTCTCGTTCGAGAGCCAATTCCAGAAGATATCTTCGGGCGGCGCGATATCCTACGTCGAAGTGCCCAATATGAATATGAATTTAACGGCGATGGAGGACGTCATAAAGTTTATTTACGACAATATCCAGTACGCCGAGTTCAATACCAAATCGGATTATTGTCAGGTGTGCGGTTTCAGCGGCGAAATTCAGATTAACGCCGACAACGAGTGGGAGTGCCCCAACTGCCACAACAAAGACCACCGCAGAATGAACGTAACCCGCCGCACGTGCGGATATTTAGGCGAGAATTTCTGGAACGTCGGCAAGACGAAGGAGATTAAAGCGCGCGTTTTGCATTTGTAAAATGAATTTACAAGCCGCTTTGCGGAAAAACCCGCAAAGCGGCAATATTTTTAAAATGATTACAACTTAATCTTGCCATCTTCTTTCAAAATTTTGCAAAAAATTTTTAAAGAGGAAGGTGGCGCCGTCAGGCGACGGAAGGTAATCTTAATGCAGAATGTAAAATAAGGTCGAAATAATCAACCTCTATCCCCTCTTCGAGGTGCTTTCCCCTTCAAAGGGGAAAGCATGATTTCCGCGCAACCCCTCGCCTTCCACTTTGAAGGGGAAGGTGGCTGCGTAGCAGACGGAAGAGGTTGATGCTCTTCACCTTAGCATTATTCTTAATTTAACTATTACCTTTACCCGCAATGCGGGAGGTCTCCGCAACGGTAAGGGCAACCGTTGCTACGGTCACCGCAAACACGGGACATATGCGTTTGCTCATCTCGCGTTGCAAAACAACCGGAGCAACGCTTGTTTTGAGAATTCAACGCTCGTCCTCTTTAAATGCTACGCATTGAAAGAAGACACCCAGTATAAGCGGTGCAATAAAAAAATTATGGGGTGAAAAATTGTTTTCTTGTTTACTTACCGGAGGCGACATTTTAACAATCGCGGCAGCTATAGTAGCCGCTTGTCTTCTGATAGCGTTTGGTGTATTGTGGTATTTCTTTCTGGTAAAGTTTGTCGGAAAAGACATAAAAACAAATCCGACCGACAACGAGGAGAAATTCGAAATAAAAATCAGCCGTTATTTAATCGGTACGATGATATTTTTCGCTGTACTTTTTGGCGCTTTTGCAGCGCTATGCCTTATACTGTACCTCGCCAAAGTGCCCGATTATTTATCTTTGCAAACTACGGTGCTTATCACCTGCGTTTTCGGCGTTGCGGCGTTAATTATCGCAATTTACTGCGTTTTATTTAAAAGGTGGCGCGTAATCGTGCGCGGAGATAATATAACATATATTTCATTAATCGGTAAAAGACGCGAATTTTTGTGGGGAGAGATTACAAAGGTTGAAAAAGTTTCTAACGCCGATAGTTTAGTAAAAGTGTACTTTAATAAGGATAAAAAGCCAGCGTTTACCTTAAACGGAGTATTGACGGGCGTCGGCTTGTTTATAAAAAAACTGCAAAACTCGGGGAAAATATTTCTATGAACTACGCAACTATTAAATACAACGACATATCCAACGGACCGGGGGTGCGGGTGAGTTTGTACGTGAGCGGGTGCCGCAATCACTGCAAAAACTGCTTCAACCCCGAAACCTGGGACTTTAACTACGGCGAGCAATTCACCAAAGAGGTCGAGGACAAGATAATAGAGGCTATGAAGCCCGCGCACATAAAGGGCTTCACGCTTTTGGGCGGCGACCCGTTTGAGCCCGAAAACGCAAAGGCGCTTGTGCCGTTTATGAAACGCTTGCGCAAAATTTACCCCGAAAAGTCATTCTGGTGTTTTACGGGCTACGATTTCGAGCGCGACCTTCTGACGGGCAAGCAGGGCGACCCCGACGACGTTATGGCGATTTTAAAGACCTTGGACGTGCTTGTGGACGGCAGGTTCGTCGAGAGCTTAAAGGACTTGAACCTGCGCTTTAAAGGCTCTTCCAACCAGCGCACCATTTTGGTCAGACAGTCGCTTGAAACGGACGAACTTGTGCTGTGGGATAACGAAACGGTAGTTTGATTCAGAATTAGGAATTAAGAATTAAGAATTAAGAATTAAATTATTCCTTAGACTTGGCTTCCACCTTTTGTATAAGGGGGAAGCTGTCGCAACCGTTAAGGTTGTGACTGATGAGGGATAAGGTTTTTTCAACCGCATTATAATAAGGTAATAATTTGCACAACCCTCATCCGTCACCGCGTTAAGCGCGGTGCCACCTTCCCCCTTTATTAAGGTGGAAGGCAAGGGTGAATAGTGTTAATGCCCCTAAGGGGAAGGTTATAATAAGGATAAAATTATGAAAATCAATGTTAAAAAGTTAAGTGAAAAGGCAATTCTGCCCACGTACGGCAGCGAGTATGCGGCGGGCGCGGATTTGTACGCGTGCCTCGACGGCGAAATTTCGGTTGCGCCCCACCAAACGGTCATGATACCCACGGGCATTGCGTTGGAGTTGCCCGTCGGCTACGCGGGCTTTATTTACGCGCGCAGCGGGCTTGCAAGTAAGCGCAATCTTGCCCCCGCCAACAAGGTGGGCGTGGTGGACTGCGATTACCGCGGCGAGGTAAAGGTCGCCCTTCACAACCACGGCGAAACGGCGCAGACGATAGCCGCGGGCGAGCGGGTTGCACAGCTTGTGGTTGCGCCCTACATAACTGCGGAGTTTACCGAGGCGGACGAGCTTTCGGACACGGTTAGAGGTGCGGGCGGCTTCGGCTCCACGGGAAGGAAGTGAAGCAAGAATTTAGAATTAAGAATTAAGAATTAAATTTAGCCTCAATTCTGCATTCTTAATTCTACATTCTGCATTAGAAAATTATGAACTATTATCTCGGGTTGGATATCGGCGGGACGTTCGTTAAGGGCGTGCTCGCGGACGAAAACGGCAAAATTTTATGCGACGGCAAAGCGCCCACGGGGTGCGAAAAGGGCAGCGATATTATGTGCGAAAACATAGCGTCGCTCTGCATCGGTTTGCAAAGCCGTGCGGGCGTACGCCCCGTCGCGGCGGGCGTTGCGTGCGCGGGTATGATTTCGGCGGACGGCACGGTAATTTTTGCGGGCAATCTCGGCTTAAAAGATTATCCGCTTAAAGTCAAGCTCTCCGCGGCTTTGAATCTGCCCGTAACCGTCGTAAACGACGCCAACGCGGCGGCTTTGGGCGAGGCGGCTTTCGGCGCGGGCAAGGCGTATTCCGACAGCGTTTTTATAACCCTCGGCACGGGCGTCGGCGGCGGCATTATAGCGGGCGGCAAGCTGTTTGCGGGCGGCTTCGGCGTCGGCGCGGAGATAGGGCATATGGTAATCAGGCACGGCGGCGAAAGGTGCACGTGCGGGCGGCGCGGCTGTTTCGAGGCGTACTCCTCGGCGACTGCGCTGATAAGAGAGACGAGAAGGGCGATGGAAGATAACCCCGCGTCGAAAATGTGGAGTTGCGGCGGGCTGGACAAGGTGACGGGCAAGACGGCGTTCGACTTTGCGGCAAGCGACCCCGCGGCAAAAAAGGTGGTGGACGGGTATATCTACGACCTCGCTTGCGGGATAATCAATCTTGCAAATCTGTTCCGTCCGCAAGCCGTGATTTTGGGCGGCGGCGTTGCCGAGCAGGGCGATAAACTCATTGCGCCCTTGCAGGAAAAGTTAGACAGCAAAATTTTCGGCGGGCAAGCTTACGCGCCGGTTAAAATTGTAAAGGCTACCTTGGGCAACCTTGCCGGCGCATTGGGCGCGGCGGCGGTTGCGCGAATTCAGAATTAAGAATTAAGAATTATGCAGGGGAAGATTTATTTTAAATAATTCGACCTTAGATTTGGCTTCCACCTTTTGTATAAGGGGGAAGCTGTCGCAACCGTTAAGGTTGTGACTGATGAGGGATAAGGTTTTTTGACCGCATTATAATAAGGTAATAATTTGCACAACCCTCATCCGTCACCGCGGTAAGCGCGGTGCCACCTTCCCCCTTTATTAAGGTGGAAGGCAAGGGGTGGCAATTCAGAATTCTTTTTCATTCCACGCGTGCGTGGCGCGAAGCGTAGCGCAGTAATTATTTATCAATTCCCGCCATAGAATATTAAACTATGGCGGGAAAAAAATCAAAAACCAAAAACGGCATATTTGCGGCTGTCGGCGCGGCGACGGGACTTGGCAACGCATTCAGATTTCCCGCGCTGTGCTTGAAACACGGCGCGGCTTTTATTATCGCCTATGCGGTTGCGCTTGTCGCCGTCTGCTATCCGTTGCTTGTTGCCGAGCTTGATTTCGGCAGAAAAAGCGCGGGTGTAAAATCCGCAAAAATCTGGACTTTCATATTACGCGCCGCGGCGGTAAATTCGGCGTTAATTGCGCTATACTACGGTGTCATTGCCGCAAAATTGGGTGCGGCGGGCATATCTTTTGCGCTAATTTGCTCGCCGCAAATAAACTCGCCTTTTCTGTTTGCGGCGGTTCTTTTTGCGGTGTTGGGCGCCGCATATGCCTTGATTAAGGGCTCTCCGCGCACACTTTCCGTGTCGGGAAAGGTCTCGGTGGCGCTGTCATTCGCGCTGTTTTGTACTCTTGCCGTGGCGGGCTTAGTGCAAGGCGGCGCGTTTTCTTCATTCGATTTTACCCGCCTCGAAGGCTATGAAATATGGCTCGACGCGCTCGGGCAGGCGCTTCTGGCTCTCTCGCTCGCGGCGGGAGTTATGCCGACGTACGCCAAATCACTGCCGCAGGGCTCTTCTGCGGCAGTCGCCGCGCTCGAAATCGTAGTCGCAAATTTTGCCTTTTGTATGCTTGCAATGCTGTCAATATTGCCTTTTTCCGTCACTTTTTCCCGAACGGTCGGGGTATTAAGCGGAATAAATGCGTATTCACAGGTGATTTTCGCGCTTTTTTCGGGCGGAACGGTTGCGCGCGTTTTCGGCTTTCTGCTGTTCGCCGTATTAACGGTAGTGGCTGTTCACTCGCTCTCGTCGCTCGCACTGCCCGCGGTCACGCTCGCGGCGGGGAAGGTAAAGCGCGCATCCCTCGTTTTCTGCATAATCTCCGCCTGTCTCGCCCCGCTCTTTGTCCTTGACGGAATGACTTATTTAGCCGTCTGCGATAAGATAGCGTGTTCTTATAATGCCGTAATAATCGCCGCCGCAGAGGCGGCATTTTTCCTTTCGCGGCGGCATATTACGGGGGCAATCGCCGCAAAAGGCGGCGTTCAGACGCAAAAATGCGCGTTTGACAAAAATAAATTTAAGTATTAAAATATTTTCTGACGTATGATAAAAACGCTTAAATATTTAAAACCGTATTCGGGAACGGTGGCGGCGGGGCTTATTTTCAAGTTTGTAGGCAGCGTTTCGGAGCTGTTTTTGCCGCTCATTCTCGATTACATAATAGACGAGGTCGTGCCCGTTAAGGATACGGACATGCTGATAATTCTCGGCGCGGCAATGCTCGGGTTCTCGGTTTTGGCGATGGTTTCGAACATTGTTGCAAACCGCCTCGCCGCAAAGTCGTCGGGGAAAATGACGCGCGATTTGCGCTACGATTTATTCAGAAAGACTTCATCGCTCACGGGGGCGCAGGTGGACGCGTTCACTCTGCCCTCGCTCGTTTCGAGGCTGACTTCTGACACCTACTACGTCAATCAGTCCGTGGCGCAGTCGTTAAGGTTGGGGGTGCGCGCGCCCATACTTTTACTCGGCGGGCTTGCGCTCACGTTCGTACTCGACTGGCGGCTCGCGCTCGTACTACTCGCGTGCGTCCCGTTCGTGACAATCGCGGTCGTTCTGATAACCAAAAAGAGCGTGCCCATGTATACGAAAGTGCAAAAAAGCGGCGATGTCGCCGTGCGGGCAATGCAGGAAAATATCACGGGCGTGCGCGTCATCAAGGCGCTCTCGAAAACCGGTTTCGAGGTGGAAAAATTCCGCGCCGTAAACGACAATCTCACCGCGGACGAGTTTAAAACCAACCGCTTGACCTCGCTTACAAATCCGCTCGCAACCCTCATATTAAATGCGGGGCTGGTGGGCGTAATCGCAGTCGGCGCGGCGGTGGGCGCGCAGGCGGGCACGGTGCTCGCGTTTCTGTCCTTTTTCACGATAATTTTGAATGCGATGCTCGGCATCTCGAAAATTTTCGTCACCCTCTCGCGCGGGGTGGCGAGCGCGGAGCGCGTGGAAAAAGTGCTTTCGACCGACGGCGCAATGCCCGTTTCCGACTACCCCGAAGGCGACAGCGAAAACGCGTTCGAGTTCAGGGACGTAAGTTTTTCGTACAACGGCAAGGAGAGCAATTTACACGGCGTTTCGTTTGCGGTAAAGCGCGGGCAGACGGTGGGCATAATCGGCGGCACGGGCAGCGGCAAGACGACGATAATCAACCTTTTAATGCGCTTTTACGACGTGGGCGGCGGCGCGGTGTACGTGGACGGCAAGGACGTCCGTTCCTACCCCGAGGGGGATTTGCGCGTAAAATTCGGCGCGGCGTTTCAAAACGACTTTTTGATTGCGTCGACCGTGCGCGAAAATATCGACTATTTCCGCGGGCTTCCCGAAGGAAATATTTTAAAGGCGGCGGAGGTTGCGTGCGCGGCGGAGTTTATAGCGGGGCTGGATGGCGGGCTTGATTACACCCTCGCGCAGAAGGCGGCAAACCTTTCCGGCGGGCAGAAACAGCGGCTTTTAATCGCGCGTGCGCTTGCCGCCGAGCCCGAAATTTTAGTGCTCGACGACAGCTCGTCCGCGCTCGACTACGCCACCGACGCGAAACTGAGGAAAGGGCTTAAAGAGAGTTATCCCGACTGTACGAAACTTATCGTCGCGCAGAGGGTGAGCGCGGTCAAAAACGCCGATTTGATAATAGTTATGGACGACGGCAGAATAGCGGGCGCGGGCACTCATGAGGAGCTTATGGAGAGCTGCGAAGAGTACAGCCAGATTTGCCTCGTGCAGACGGGAGGCGACCTATGAAAGAACCGCGCGTAAATTTAAGCGACCGCCGCTCGTTCAAGAATAAAAAGGTCAACGTAAAGTATACGTTAAAGCGGCTTTTATCCTATTTAAAGCCGACGTTGCCGCTGTTTACCGTCGTATTTTTGGGAAACCTGTTATCCGTCGTTCTGTCCCTTTTGGGTCCGTATATCTGCGGGCTTGCGGTGGGCGAGATAAAGACGGACGGCACCACGGACTTCACCGCGATAACCTATTACTGCGTCATACTCGCGGCGGTATATATCGCGTCGGAGCTTATAAATTACGCCACCACGGTGGGTATGGCGTACGTTGCGAGAAAGATGACGAACAAAATGCGCGGCGACCTTTTCAGAAAGCTCGTGCACCTTCCCGTGGGGTATTTCGACAACCGTCAGGCGGGCGACGTCATCTCGGTTTTGTCGTATGATATCGACACGGTGGGCGCGTCGCTTGCAAACGACGTCGTCCTCGTTTTAAAGAGCGCCGTTTTAATTGTGGGCTCGCTTATAATGATGCTCATTATCGCCGCGCCGCTCGTCGCGGTGTTCGCGGTAACCGTGCCGCTGTCGCTTATAATGACCAAAATAATCACCAAAAAGGTGCAGCCGCTTTTCCGCAGACGTTCGGCAAAACTGGGCGAGCTGAACGGCTTTGCCGAAGAGGTGCTCGCGGGGCAGAAAACGACGAAAGCGTACAACCGCGAAGAGGAAATTCTGCGGCGTTTTCAGGACAGAAACGAGGCGGCGAACGACGCGTACACCACCGCGGAATACTACGGCACGATTTCCGGTCCGAGCGTGGGGTTCGTCAACAATCTGTCGCTCACATTAATCAGCGTTTTGGGCGCGCTTATGTTTGCCTTCGGCTGGGGCGGCGTCGGCATAAGCCAGATATCCTCGTTCGTGCTGTACTCGCGCAAATTCTCGGGGCCCATAAACGAGATTGCCAACGTGATAGGCGAATTCCAGTCGTCGATAGCCGCCGCCGAGAGGGTGTTCACGGTGCTCGAAGAGAGGGAAGAGGAGCTTGAAGGCGAGGGCGCGGAAACGCTCGAAAACGTTAAGGGCGACGTTGAGATAGTGGGCGTAAACTTCGGGTACGTGCCCGAAAAGCCCGTCTTGAAAAACTTTTCTCTGCACGCTGAAAGCGGCGATTTGATTGCGATTGTCGGTAAGACGGGCGCGGGCAAGACGACGGTTATCAACCTTTTAATGCGCTTTTACGACGCGGACGCGGGCACAATAAAGATAGACGGGCGCGATATAAAGTCGGTCACCCGTTCGTCGCTTCGCGGCGCGTTTACCATGGTGTTGCAGGACACCTGGCTGTTTGCGGGCACGGTCTACGAAAATCTTGCCTACGGCGCGGAAAACGTCACGCGTGAGCAGGTCGAAGAGGTGTGCAAAAAGGCGCGCATACACTCGTTTATCACCCGCTTGCCGCAGGGTTACGACACCCTTTTAACCGACAACGCGGTGAACATTTCCAAGGGGCAGAAACAGCTTTTAACCATAGCCCGCGCTATGCTTTCGCCCTCGCCCGTGCTCATTTTGGACGAGGCGACGAGCAACGTCGACACCCGCACCGAGCAGATAATTCAGAGCGCGATGACCGAGCTTATGAAGGGCAAGACGTGCTTTGTGATAGCGCACAGGCTGTCCACCGTTCAAAACGCGGACAAAATTTTGGTTATGGACGGCGGCAACGCGGTGGAGCAGGGCACGCACGCCGAACTTATGGATAAAAAGGGGTATTATTACAATTTGTATAATAGCCAGTTTGAAAGCTATTGAAAATTAAGAATTAAGAATGCAGAATTAAGAATTAAATTCGACCTTAAACTTGGCTTCCACCTTTTGTATAAGGGGGAAGCTGTCATTTTCGTAGTGTAATGAGAAAATGACCGATGAGGGATAAGGTTACTTTTTACCGCTGTCATGTTGCCCGCCCGCGTAGCGGTCGCACGAAGTAGCGAAGCGATAGCGAAGTCGAAACATCTGGCTGGATTAACGTGTAAAGCTCTTTAAATGGGGCTAATTCGGTTAATGTGTCAGATTCTTCGACACGCCGCAAGCGGCGGCTACTCCGTGCCGCCTTGCGGCGGGGCAGAATGACAATAAGGTCAAAATTTCCACAACCCTCATCCGTCTTGCTACGCAAGCCACCTTCCCCCTTTATTAAGGTGGAAGGCAAGAGGGGGGGGTAATTCTGCATTCTTAATTCTGAATTCTGCATTAAAGCGCGCCCCGCGGGGCGCGCTTTTCCAACGTAGAAAAATTTTTACATCAAGCGACAATTTAAAACAAAATTCTTGCTTTTTATTATAATATTGTGATAAAATCTACAAGTAAGTATTTTATATAGGAGTGTTTGTATGTCACAAAACAGTTTTAACGGTACAAACGAGCAGGAGAAGGCTCTGCGGGATTGCATAGCCAAACACCGCTCGGAACGCGGCTGTCTTATGCCTATCCTGCACGAGGCGCAGGAAATTTACGGCTATCTGCCCGCCGAGGTGCAGACCATTATCGCCGAAGAGCTGAATATTCCCCTTTCCGAGGTGTACGGCGTTGCCACTTTCTACACGCAGTTTTCCCTTCAACCTAAGGGCAAGCACCGCATATCCGTCTGCCTCGGCACGGCGTGTTACGTCAAGGGGTCTGACAAGATTTTGGCGGCGGTTGAAAAGGAACTTCGCATATCGTGCGGGGAATGTACGCCCGACGGCAGATTTTCAATCGACAGTTGCCGTTGCGTAGGCGCGTGCGGTCTTGCGCCCGTAATGATGATAGACGACGACGTTTACGGCAGACTCACCGAAAAAGAAGTGCCTGAAATATTGGCAAAGTATATGAACGATTAAGGGAGGCGGAAAAATGACTGTTAAAGAATTTGAAGAGAGAGCAGCTAAAAAAGCCGACCTCGTTAAGGTAAGAAGAATTATAAGGGAGCAGGCGGAAGCTCTTGCGGGCAACACCGGCTATCGCAAGCAGGTTTTGGTGTGCGGCGGTACGGGCTGTACCTCGTCAAGCTCGCTTAAAGTTATCGAGCAGTTAGAGACAAGCTTTAAAGAGCTCGGCATAGACGACGTTTTGATTGTAAAGACGGGCTGTTTCGGTCTGTGCGCTTTGGGTCCCATCATGATAGTTTATCCCGAGGGCGCGTTCTATTCGCAGATGACCCCCGAGCACGCAAAGACGGTTGCCGAAAAGCACCTTGTAAAGGGCGGCGAAATCGTAAAGGAACTCTTATACGCGCCCACCGTTCACGAGGACGGAAGCGTTATTCCCTTTGCGGAAATTCCCTTCTACAAGCACCAGATGCGTATAGCTTTAAGAAACTGCGGAGTGATAGCGGCGGAAGATATCGACGAGGCTTTGGCGGCGGGCGACTATCAGGCTTTAAAGAAAGTGCTGTTTGAAATGACGCCCGATGAGGTTATCGACACCGTTTTGGCTTCGGGCTTACGAGGACGCGGCGGCGCGGGCTTCCCCACGGGGCGCAAGTGGGCGTTTACCAAAGCTTCGGTGAGCGACGTCAAATACGTCTGCTGTAATGCCGACGAGGGCGACCCCGGCGCGTTTATGGACAGGTCGGTTTTAGAGGGCGACCCCCACACCGTGTTGGAGGCAATGACGATTGCGGGCTTTGCGATAGGCGCGCACCAAGGCTATATCTACGTGCGTGCGGAATATCCCATAGCCGTTGAAAGACTCAATATCGCAATCGCTCAGGCACGCGAGGCGGGCTTGCTCGGCAAAAACATTTTGGGCAGCGGCTTCGATTTCGATATAGATATCCGTCTCGGCGCGGGCGCGTTCGTCTGCGGCGAGGAAACCGCGCTTATGCGCAGTATCGAAGGCGGCAGAGGCGAACCCCGTCCCCGTCCTCCTTTCCCCGCGGTTAAGGGGCTTTTCGACAAGCCTACTCTTTTGAACAACGTGGAAACCTGGGCAAACGTCGCGCCCATTATTTTGAACGGCGCGGAGTGGTTTGCAAACATAGGCACCGAAAAGAGCAAGGGCACAAAGGTGTTCGCGCTCGGCGGCAAAATTAATAACGTCGGTCTTGTCGAAGTGCCCATGGGTACAAAGCTTTCGACCATTATCAACGACATAGGCGGCGGCATACCCCACGGCAAAGCGTTCAAGGCGGCGCAGACGGGCGGTCCTTCGGGCGGCTGTATTCCCGCAAAGTATATCGACATAGAAATGGACTTCGACAACCTCGTCGCAATCGGCTCGATGATGGGCTCGGGCGGTTTAATAGTTATGGACGAAGATACTTGTATGGTCGATATCGCCAAATTCTATCTGGAATTCACGGCGGACGAGAGCTGCGGCAAATGCACCCCCTGCCGTATAGGCACCAAGCGTATGCTGGAGCTTTTGACGAAGATTACCGACGGCAACGGCGAGCCCGAAGATTTGGACAAGATTAAGGAGATTGCCGAGCATATGAAGAGCTCGTCGCTGTGCGCGCTCGGTCAGTCGGCGCCCAACCCTATTTTATCTACTCTCGCTCATTTCGAGGACGAGTATATCGCGCATATCCGCGACAAGCATTGCCCCGCGGGCGTGTGCAAGTCGCTTTTGAACTACTATATCGACCCCGACAAATGCCGCGGCTGTACGCTGTGCGCGCGCAACTGCCCCGCAAACGCGATAAGCGGCGCGGTCAAGAACCCGCACGAGATAGACGTTAAAAAGTGCATTAAGTGCGGTCAGTGCATTGCGCATTGCAAATTCGGCGCAATCGAAAAAAGGTAAGGGGAGGAGAAGAAAATGGTAAATTTAAAAATTAACGGCATTGCGGTAAGCGTGCCCGAAGGTTCGACTATTTTGCAGGCGGCAAAGCTCGCCAACGTGCGCATACCCACCCTCTGCTACTTAAAGGAAATTCAGTGCATAGGCTCCTGCCGTATGTGCCTTGTAGAGGCAACCGGCGCAAGGGGACTTGTCGCGGCGTGCGTGTACCCCGTTTCCGAGGGTATGGAAGTGCGCACCAACACCCCTAAGGTGAGAAAATCGAGAAAAACTTCGCTCGAACTTATCTTGTCGACGCACAAAAAGAAGTGCTTATCGTGCGTGCGTTCCATGAACTGCGAGCTTCAGAAACTCGCTTTGGAGTACAACGCCGAAGAGGATAAATTCGGCACAGACCACGATATAAAGCCGATTGACGACTTGTCGCCGTCGGTTGTAAGGGATAATTCAAAGTGCATTATGTGCACGCGCTGCGTTGCGGCTTGCGAAAAACAGACGATAGGCGCGATAGGTCCCAAAAACAGGGGCTACGCAAAGACTATCGGCTCGCCGTTCGACGTTTCGTTGGCGCATACCCCTTGCGTAAACTGCGGTCAGTGCGTGGTCGCCTGCCCCGTAGGCGCGCTGTATGAAAAGAGCAACGTTGCCGACGTCTGGGGCGCGATAGTCGACCCGACGAAGAAAGTCGTATTCTTCACCGCGCCTTCCGTAAGGGCGACTTTGGGCGAGGCGTTCGGTCTGCCCGTGGGCACCAACGTAGAGGGCAAAATGGTCACGGCGATAAAGCAGCTCGGCGACGTCGAATGTTTCAATATGGACACGACCGCCGACCTCACGATTATGGAAGAGGCGAACGAGCTCTTGATGCGCGTAAAGAGCGGCGGCACGACCCCTATGTTCACGAGTTGTTGCCCCGGCTGGATTAAGTTCTGCGAGCATTACTATCCCGAGTACCTGCCCAACCTTTCGACTTGCAAGTCCCCGCAGGAAATGTTCTCTGCGGTGCTTAAAACCTATTATTGCCAAAGAGAGGGCATAGACCCGAAAAATCTGTACGTGGTTTCGGTTATCCCCTGCACGGCGAAGAAATTCGAGGTGACGAGGGAGGAGCTCGGCGGCTACACCGACAGCGCGATTACCACGCGCGAGCTTGCGAAAATGATTAAGGAAGCGGGCGTAGACTTTGCCAACCTTCCCGACACGCCTTACGACGACCCGTTCGGCTTGGCTTCGGGCGCGGGCGCGATATTCGGCGCGACGGGCGGCGTTATGGAAGCGGCTTTAAGAACGGCGGCTAAGGCTTTGGGCGACAAGGACGAGCCCATTGTGTTCAACGAGGTGCGCGGCACGCAGGGGTTAAAGGAAGCCACGTTCACGCTCGGCGGCGTTACGGTAAGCGTGGCGATTGCCAACGGACTTGCCAATGCGCGCAAAATTATCGAGAGCATTAAAAGCGGCGAAAAGAATTACACCTTCGTCGAGGTCATGGCTTGCCCCGGCGGCTGTATCAACGGCGGCGGACAGCCCTATGTGCACGACGAGGTGCGCAATTCGGTCGATTTAAAGACTTTGCGCGCGCAGGCGTTGTACGATTACGACAGCGACAGCAAGGTACGCTGCTCGCACGAAAACGCGACGGTAACCAAGCTTTACGAGGAATTCTTCGGCGAGCCGAACAGTCACAAGGCGCACGAACTGTTGCACACCACCTACACGGCAAGACCTAAGTATTAATTAAGAATTAAGAATTAAGAATTAAGAATTGAAGTGAAAGATAAGCCGCGCGGCGATTATCGCCGCGCGGCTTTTCGTTTTGTTGATGTAGGTTGGTGTTTTTGCCCAAGCAATTAAAGGTTTTGGTCGCGACGACACGTCGCTTGTAAATACTCGTGCATTGCGTAGGCTACGCGCTTCGATTGCTCGACCGCTTCAACGACCGTCTTTGCGCCCTTAACGACGTCGCCCGAGGCAAACACACCCTCCCGCGTGGTTTCGCCGTTTTCGGCAATTTTCGCAAGCCCGCGCTCGTTGACTTCCAAGCCCTTTGTCTGCGTTAAAATCATATTCGAAGGCTTCTGCGAAATGCAAATCATAACGCTGTCCGCCTTCATAAGTGCGGGAGTATCCCCTTGCGAAACGATTTTATGATTTTCGTCGCACACCGTATCAACGAACATTACGCCGTCGTCGGTTATCTCCACGGGCTGTTTGTTGTAAATGAATTCCGCTCCCTCAATCTCGGCGTATTCCTTTTCCTCGTCGCTTGCCGAATAGTTGTCCGTGCGCACGGTAATCTTAACGTCGCGTACGCCCATTCTGAGCGCCGTACGCGCCACGTCCATAGCAACGTTGCCCGCGCCTATAATCACCATCGAGTTGCCGAGCTGATTGCGGTATGCCTCGGGCTTTTCCAAAAAGTGCACGCCGTAGTGCACGTGCCCTAACGTCTCGCCCTTAATGTTCAGCGCAATGGGCCAGGTTACGCCCGTGCCTATGGATATAGCCTTAAATCCGTCGCGGAACAGCTCCTCGACGCCGAACGCCTTGCCGATAGTCACGTTGAATTTAAGCTTTATCCCGAGGCGCAGCATAAGCGTCTTGTAGCGGTCTACAATGGACTTGGGCAGTCTGAATTCGGGTATGCCGAAGCGGAGCACGCCGCCTATGTCCGTCTTGCTCTCGAACACGGTCACGTCGTAGCCGAGCTGCGCCATTTTAATGGATATGGTTATGCCCGCGGGACCCGCGCCCACGACGGCAACTTTAATTCCGTTCGAGGGCTCGCGCTTCAATTCAAGGCTGTCGAGGTAGCGTTCGGAGATAAAGTTTTCGATGGTCGAAATTTCGACGGGCTCGCCTTTAAGACCGCGCACGCAGTGCCCCTGACACTGGTTGCCGTGGTTGCAGACAATCGAGCAGACGACGGAGAGGGGGTTGTTGTCGAACAGCATTCTGCCCGCCTCGTCGATATCGCCCTTTAAAAAGGTCTGAATAAAGTCGGGAATGGGCGTGTTTATGGGACAGCCCGTTCTGCACAAAGGTTTTTTACAGTTGAGGCATCTCTTTGCCTCGGCGATTACATTATGTGCCATTATAAAATTACCTCGCGTTAATTTTAATTAAGAATTATGAATTATGAATTAAGAATTATGCTAAGGTGAAGAGCGTCAACCTCTTTCGACACCGCGTTAAGCGCGGTGCCACCTTCCCCTTCAAAGTGGAAGGCGAGATTAAGGTGCAAAGCGTCTTGCTTTCCCCTTTGAAGGGGAAAGTACCTCGAAGAGGGGATAGAGGTTGATTACTTCCACCGCAAACTTGGTGTCTTCTTTCAACGCGTTAGCGTTTAAAGAGGAAACTCCCGCGGAACGCGGGTAAAGGTAATCAATTCCGCATTGCGAATTCTTAATTCCGAATTACTTTAAAGCTTCTTTAATTTTTTCAATCATTTCGGCGTATTCTTCGTCGGTTAAAAAGGTTTTCTGCGGGTTCATCGTAAACGTGCCGCCCCACTCGTCGCCGCCCTTGTACTTGGGGCAGAGGTGCACGTGCAAGTGGCAACCCGTGTCGCCGTACATACCGTAATTGAGCTTATCGGGCGCAAACACCTTGTGAATCGCCTTCGCCGCCCTGTTTACGTCGGCAAAAAACGCGTCGCGCTCCTCGTCCGAAATATCCACAATCTCGCTCACGTGGTCCTTGTAAGCCACAATGCATCTGCCCTTTTTGGACTGTTCCTTAAACAAAATAAGTTGCGAAACGCCCAAATCGCAGATTTTAATGCCGAATTTGGCGAGCGGTTCGCCGCCGACGCAGTAGCCGCAGTTGCAGTCTTTCATATCCATCCCCCTGAAATTCATAAATTATCATTCTATATTCTACCACGGCTGAAATCACTTTTCAAGACCCAAACGGCAATTTTTTCGGTTTTGGCGCGATTAAGTTTGCCCGCCGCCGCGCCGCCCGCGCATTGTCGATAAATATAGGTGCGCGCCGACGGAAATTTAAGTTAAAAAATAAATTTATTAAAAAATGTCATAAAAATACTTGACAGGGGGGGGGGGGTAGACGAGTAGTACAATATTATTGTATATGTTAAATGTATACAAGTCTTTTTGTGCGTAATACAAAGTACCTAAAAATAATTTTATAGAGGTGAAATTATGAGAAAGTTTAAAAAAGTTTTAATCTGCGCGGCGGCTTGCGTCACGGCGGCTACGTTTACGGGCTTAACCGCCTGCACGGACAGGGAACCCGGACCTGGGCTTACGGCTGACGTAACCGTTGCGGAAAGCATGTCGGCGGAAGAATTGAGCGAGCAAGTCGCCAAATTCGACGGTGTTTCGGCGAGCTCGTTTACGGTTGACGGGCAGTTACAGGTAGTTAAGCTTTTGGGAGGCGCGCTGCCCGACGGAATATATATCGCGCAAGTCAATGCAAAGGGCAACCTCGACGACGGCGACGCGGACGTGCTTTTAAATATGAATAAGGCACTTTTTGAAGATGAGGACGCGCCCGCAACCTACGGCGCGGCAGCCGTTGCGGAGGGCGAAACGACCGGGGACGAGGGCGAGCAAGAGGAGCAAACGGTGGAATTGAACGTGTTCCTCCGCGGCTGGAATCTGTTCGCTACCAGCGCGCCCGGCGAGGATACGTACGATTATATCAATTTAAACGAGATTTTCAGCAGCGCTTTAACCGCCGATACGAGCGAGACGGTCGGTGCGGGTTTCGGTCAGTACATTGCGTCGGCGCTCGGCGGCGACAGCATTGCGCAGTCGTTAGTGCTTGCCAACGCCACCGACAGCATAGTCGTGGACGAAAGCGCGCACACAATCACGCTCGATATCAATAAAACGGTTTACGGGCTTTACGGCTATGTAAAGCAGATTGTAAACAATCTCACCACGGGCACGACGCTCAGCGGACTTTTAAAGTGCAGTGCGGTCAAGTATTTCGCCAACGCTTACCTCGGCGATATGACGGGCGAGGAACTGTTAGAGACGGTTATGGGCGTAATCGAAGGCGGCGCGGGCGGCGGCGTTGGCGGCGTAACCCCGTTTGCGGATACTGCGGAAGTTAATCCTTTTGCGGCGATTGCACCCCTGCCCGAAGAAAGCGCGTACGACTATATAGTGCGTATGCTCGATTCGAAAGAGGTTGCGGCGCTTATGGGCTCGGATAAGACTATCGGTTCTGCCAAAATCGTCGATATGCTCGGCGAGGACGGTGCGGCGGCTCTTAAAGCGTTGAAGCAGAATATCAATTCTCTCGACGGAACTGTTTTGAGCGAGAGCACGATAACTATTCCCTCGACGGAACAATCGCCCTATGCGGTCGATACGGAAATAAGCGATATGACCGTCGTTTACACGTTTAACGAGGAGGACGTTTTGCAGTCGGTCAGCCTTACGGGCACGGTTGTTGCCGATATGGACGGCGAATGTGAAATGGCTCTCTCGCTCGATATCGTTCTTCCCGATAAAAAGGTGCCCGCGGGCGAGTTTACCGATATTAGCGGTTACGTAGTAAACCTTTACGACGATTACGATGAAATTATCGGCACAACCACGGTCGGCGCAATTTTAAATCCCGCCGAATAAGATTGAGTTTAAATTTAGGAAAGTGTTGCGCGCCCGCGCGGTTTATCCGCGCGGGCGCGTTCCTATATATAAAAATAAAGCGTAAAATATGTGAAAAGATATTGCATTTTCTTGCGGTGTGTGATAAAATTTTCATAATGTGATAATTTTTCGCAAATATTTCAAAAGAGGTTGGGAAAGTGGATAAAATTTATTTGCTTCTAATCATCGTGGGGGCGGCGGTAATTCTCGGCGTCTCCTGCGCGGCTCTCAACTATTTCGTCACGAAAAAGTTGAAAGAGGGAACCGACAGAATGCAGGAAATCGCTTCGGCAATCAGGGTCGGCGCGGGCGCGTTCATCAAGTACGAGTATAAAATCGTTGCGATTATCGGCTCGATTGTCGCGGCTATTCTTATAATATTCGTAAGCTGGCAGACGGGGCTGGCGTTTATAATAGGCGCTCTCGTTTCCGCGGCGGCGGGCTTCGTCGGTATGAAGATAGCGACGTACGCAAACGTTCGCGTAACCAATGCGGCTAACGAAACGCGCGACACGGGCAAAACCTTAAAGGTAGCCTTCCGCGGCGGCTCGGTTATGGGCTTGTGCGTTGCGGGCTTCGCGCTCTTCGGCGCGCTGCTCGTGTTCGCAATCTTCGGTATCGGCTGCAAGCAGATTGCCGACGTCGTCAATCACGTTGAAGAGCCCACTATCTGGGCAAACTGGACCAAGCTCGACGCGGGCTTTACGATGACACTTTCGGGCTATGCGCTCGGCTGTTCGATAATCGCCCTCTTTAACCGCGTAGGCGGCGGCATTTATACGAAGGCGGCGGATATGGGCGCGGACCTTGTCGGTAAGACGGAAGCGCACATTCCCGAGGACGACCCCCGCAACCCCGCGACTATCGCCGACAACGTAGGCGACAACGTAGGCGACGTTGCAGGTTTGGGTTCCGACCTTCTGGAAAGCTTTGTCGGCGCAATGCTCTCGGGCGTAATACTTGCGTGCGAGCTGTTCGCGCACAACTTAGGCGCAATCAGCGAAACGCTCATGACGAGAATGATGCTCTTCCCCATGGTATTTGCGGGTTGCGGACTTATCGGCTGCGTAGTCGGCATATTCTATCTGCTTTTAATGCCTTTAAAGAAGAACACAAACGTACATATGCAGCTCAATATCGCGACCTGGATATCCGCGGGTATTTCGGTCGTCGCTTGCTTCCTTTTAAGCTTCTTTATGTTCAAGGGAGTGAACACGACGGTGGGCGAGTTTGACGTGTTCGAAGACGTTCTCGGCTGGAAGGCGGGCAATTTCTCGCCTTGGATAGCGTCGGTGCTCGGCATTGCGGCGGGCATTGTAATCGGCATTATTTCCGAATACTACACCAGCTACGACTACAAGCCCACGAAGGGCATTGCCAAATCTTCGAAAGAGGGCGCGGCTCTCACCATTACCGAGGGTATGGCGACGGGTATGATAAGCTGTATGCTCCCCGTAGTCGTTTTGGCTGTGGCAATCATAGGCTCGTATATGGTTTGCGGCATGTACGGTATTGCGTGCGCGGCGATAGGTATGCTTTCGTTCGTTGCGGCAACCGTTTCGGTTGATACGTACGGACCTATCTCGGATAACGCTGGCGGCATTGCGGAAATGTCCTTCCTCGACCCCGAGGTGCGCGAGATAACCGACCAGCTCGACGCGGTAGGCAACACCACGGCGGCAATCGGCAAGGGCTTTGCGATAGGTTCTGCGTCGTTTGCAACCATTTCGCTGTTGTGCTCGTACTTGTATGCGTTCGGCGGCATAGACGCGGCGGGCGACCTGCTTTTGAACATAGCAAGCCCTTACACGCTTGTCGGCGGCATTGTCGGCGCGGCGATACCCTTCATGTTCTCGGGTATGCTCATTCAAGCCGTTGCGAAAGCCGCAAGGCAAATGGTAGAAGAAGTGCGTAGGCAGTTTAAGGAAATCCCCGGTATCTTGGAGGGCGAAGCTAAACCTGACTATGAGAATTGTATTAAAATTTCTTCGCAGGGCTCTATCAAGCAGATGACCGTTCCTTGCCTTATTGCGATAGTAATTCCCGTTGCGGGCGGCTTTATCTTCGGACCGCAGTTCGTGGGCGGCTTGCTTATAGGCGCGATTATCGCCGCGATAATGCTTGCAATCTACACGGGCAACGCGGGCGGCGCATGGGATAACGCTAAAAAGTATATTGAGAGCGGCGGACTTGAAGGTGTTAAGAAGGGCGAAGAGGGCTACGACGCAGCTCACGACGCGGCGGTTGTCGGTGACACCGTGGGCGACCCGTTAAAGGACACGGTAGGACCGTCTTTGGATATTCTTATCAAGATTATGTCTACGATATCGCTCGTTATGGTTGTGCTGTTCAGCAAATACAACCTGTTCGGCGAGGTGTTCCATTTGTTATAATAAATTCGGGTTTGTAAAGCCCGCGCGGCAAAATTGCCGCGCGGGCTTTTGCTTTTCTCCGCTTACGCGGGCGAATGCAGAATTTAGAATTAAGAATTAAGAATTATGAATGTAGAATGGCGGTAAATTTTAAAATAATTTGCGAGCACATTAAGATATGTCATTTCGCCCCGCCCGCGTAGTGGTCCTACGGTTACCGTCATTGCGAGGGCTTGCAAAGCCCGCGGCAATCCAGAATTACGGAGTTTATGTAAGTTCGCCTTAAATAGCGTTGTAATGCGGCAAGGTTAGTTTTGCGCGAGAAAAGGCGCGCAAAAAGATTCTTCGACTGCGCACGGCGAAAACCTGCGCGTTTCAACATTTTATCGCTCTGCCGTGCTACGCTCAGAATGACAGTGGTGGGAGGTGACCGCTTTCCGTTATTGCCTGTCGCGCAAGCAATAAAAGGACTTGGGTGCAGGGACACCCTACTGTTTTGCTGTGATAAAGTTCGTTTACCGCGCAAGCAATTAAAGGATTTGGCTGCAACGACACGTTGCTTTTTATCTAATATTCACAAAGTTGTTTTGACTTTTGCCGTTTGGCATAATATAATAAAAGTATCGCAATATCTTTTTTGCGCCTTATGTGCGCGCGGGAACAATTTATGAAGAAGAAAATTATAGCAACCGCTCTGGCAATATCAACCCTTTCGCTCGGCGTTTTGGCGGGCTGTTTCAACACTACGCCCTCGGTCACCTCGATTGAAAAATCGCACTCCGTAGGTTTGGTGGACTACTACACCATAACCTATTCCGACGGCACCACCTCGCAGTTCACCGTGACCAACGGCAGAAACGGCACCGACGGCGAGGACGCGCAGGACGTAACGGCGGAGGACGTTTACGAAACGTATAAAACCATGTACCCCGAAGAGGAGCTCACCTTTAAGGAGTTCTGCGAAAAATATCTCACCGTGAATACCGACGGCAACGACAGCATTGCGGCGCTCAACTCGTGCCTACTTTCGTGCGCGAAGGTGTACACGGTTTTCCACGAAAAGAAGTACAGCGACTACGGCAGGTATTTAGGCGTAGTCGAAACGGCGTACTGCGGCTCGTCCGTAATCTATAAAACCGACGAACAGTATACCTATTTTCTAACCAACTACCACGTAATTTACGACGAGAACGCGGCGGCGGGCTATGATAACTTTACCGAAAAGACCTGGGTGTATATGTACGGCAGCGAATATGCGCCCGTGCAGGACAAAAACACCTATCAGTATTCCATATACGAGGCGGACACCTACGCAATCGCCTGCGACTATATAGGCGGGTCGATAGCCTACGACGTGGCGGTTTTGCGGGCAAGCACAGACGACGTTAAAAGGGTCAACCCGCAGTTCAAGCCCGTCGAGATAAGCTACGATTATGCGGTGGGAGAAAGCACCTACGCGGTCGGCAACCCCGACGACGGCGGCATAAGCGTGACCGAGGGCATAGTCAGTGTCGACAGCGACAATATCACCCTTGCAATCGACGGCACGTCCCGCAGTTACCGCTCTATACGAACGGACACCGCGCTCACTCACGGCTCTTCGGGAGGCGGACTTTTCAATATGAAGGGCGAGCTTATCGGCTTGAACAACGCGGGCGACGAGGACATTACGAGCATGAATTTCGCCATTCCCGCGTCGGTTTTAACGGCGGTCGCCGACGGCGTACTGTACTACAACGCTGCCGACAGCACGGTAAAAACCACCTTCGTTACCCGTTTGGGGGTCACCGTTTCGTACAAAAACTCGCGCTTCGTGCTTGACCCCGCGACGGGCAAGGGGGATATCTTCGAGGAGACGACGGTCGTCGAAACGTCGGCAAACAGCTTGTCCGCGCTCGCAGGGTTGCAGGCGGGCGATATTATAACCTCGCTCACCCTCAACGGCAGAACGACGGAAATTACAAGACAGTTCAAAATGACCGACGTGCTTTTAAACACGAGGGCGGGCGACACTCTCATAATAGGCTATACGCGCGGCGGCACGGCGGGGCAGTCCGCTCCTTTAACGGTGCGCGCGGGCGATTTATTTGACGTCGATAAAACCGATAATTAAGGCATATGTGCGGGGTAACCTGCAAATTTTATGTAAACAAACGCGGCAAAAAGCCGCTTTAAGTAATTAGATATGCGGTCGGCTTGCGTTTTTGCGGCGGCTGTGTTAAAATTGATTTGAGTATTTTTTAAAGGAGGGTTTTTATGGACGATAACAGAAAGACGCTCTATTCGGGCGTTCAACCGACCAACAATCTTACAATCGGCAACTATATAGGAACTCTCCGCTCGTGGCGCGGCTTGCAGGAAGATTACGACTGCATTTTCGCGGCGGCAAATATGCACGCCATTACCGTAAGGCAGAACCCAACCGAGCTCAGGCAAAAGACGCTTGCGCTTATCGCTCTGTTTCTGGCGTGCGGGGTCGACCCTCAAAAGAGCATTGTCTACGTGCAGTCGCACGTGCCCGCCCATGCCGAGCTGTGCTGGGCGCTCAACACGTTCACCTACGTCGGCGAAATGGAGCGCATGACGCAGTTCAAGGATAAATCGGCGCGGCATGCGGATAATATCAATATGGGGCTTATGGACTACCCCGTTTTAATGGCGGCGGATATCCTTTTATATCAGACCGACCTCGTGCCCGTTGGGCTCGACCAGCGTCAGCACCTCGAAATTTCGCGCGATATCGCACAGCGTTTCAACAACGTTTACACGCCCACGTTCAAGGTCCCCGAGGGGCTGTACCCCAAAATGGGCGCAAAGATTTGCGACTTGTGCGACCCGACGAAGAAGATGAGCAAGTCTGCGGAAAACCCCAACGGCGCGGTGTTCTTATCCGACGACAGGGATGCTGTTATGCGCAAATTCAGACGCGCCGTGACCGACAGCGACAACACGGTCAAGTACGACCCCGAAAATAAGGCGGGGGTGAGCAACCTTTTAACCGTTTACTGCGCGTTTACCGATAAGAGCGTAGAGGAAGCGGAGAGGGAGTTTGCGGGCAAGGGCTACGGCGATTTTAAACTTGCCGTGGGCGAGGTCGTAGCCGATAAGCTTGCGCCTCTGCAAGCGGAGCACCAAAGACTGCTTGCCGATAAAGATTACCTTGAAAAGGTTATGGCGGACGGCGCGGACAGAGCGTATAAAATCGCCCGCAAAACCCTTTCGAAAGTTTACAAAAAGATAGGATTTTATCAAATTTAGAAGTCAATGCAGAATGTAGAATTAAGAATGTAGAATTGAAGTATTTTTTATTCCATATTATCATTCCTAATTCCGCATTCATAATTCCGAATTAACTTAAAATGTTTGGCTACATCAACCCCGACAGTCCCTATCTGTTCAAAAAGGACGAAATTTTATATAAGGCGACCTACTGTGGTATGTGCAAGTCGATAGGCAAGGGGTGCGGCAATTTTGCAAAATCCGCACTCACCTACGATATTGCGTTTATGTCCGCGCTGTTGCACAACATGGCAAACCTCGATATGGTTATCGAAAAGCGCCGCTGCGGGTTGCACTGGATAAGGCGCCGCCCCATGGCTTTGCCCGACGATATTTCGGTGCTTTTGGGCTGCGTCAATACCGCGCTCGCCTACTATAAGTTGCTCGACGACAGAGCCGACGGCGATAAAAAGGGCGTGCTTGCCCATCTCTATAAGCGCGGGTTTAAAAGGGCGTTAAAGCGTCACCCCGCGGTCGGGGATATCATAAAGCGCAGTATGACGGCTCAGCGCGGGATTGAAGAGGCGGGCTGTAAAATAATAGACGCCGCGTGCGAGCCGACCGCGAATATGTTAAAAGAGCTGTCGCGCTACTGCCTTAAAGAATACGCCACCGAACACACCGACGCGCTTTTTTACGATATCGGCAAGTGGGTATATCTTGCCGACGCGCTCGACGATTATGACAAGGACGTGAAAAAGGGGCGCTACAACGTTTTGTACAACTCGTTCGGCGAACGCGAAAAGGCGGCGGCGGTCGAAAAAAACGGCGAAGAAATAAACTTTTTGTTTAACTCGCTGTTTGCGGATATGCGCACGCACCTTGCGCAGATAAAGTTTTACTTCAATCACGACTTAACTGACAATATAATATTACGGGGTATTCCGCTTAAAACCCGAAAACTTGTCTTTGGCAAGTGCGGAGAAGGTAAAAAGAAAGAAAATGAACAAACAGAATCTTGAACTTTTGGGGCTTTCCGAGGGGGCAACCTTAGAACAGGTCGAAGAAGCTTATAAGACAATGCGCGCCCAACTTTTGGAAGACAGATTTTTGGACGGCGAGGCGGGCAACGAGGCGGCGAAAAAGCTGACTAAAATTCAGGTCGCCTACGACGAACTGTTGTCCGAGTTTGCGGGCTTCGGCAAGGGCGAAAGCGCGGCTGCGGACGGCGATGGTTCTTCCTGCGGCACGGCGTATTCGCGCGTGGAAGAGCTCATAAAAAGCGGCGATTTAAGCGAGGCACAGCGCGTACTCGACACGTTTAACGAGCGCGGCGCGCAGTGGCACTACCTGCAATCGGTGGTCTTTTACCGCAAAAACTGGATAAACGAGAGCAAAAAACAGCTCGAAATCGCAATGCGCTTAGACGGCGAAAACCACAAGTACAAGGAAGCGTATGAAAAGCTCAACGAAAAAATTGCCTACGACGCTAACAGTCAGGGCGCGGCAAGCGGCGGCGAGCAGAGCGCGTACCGCGGTCAGGATATGAATAACGCCTATTCCGACAACCAGATGGGCGGGAGTTTCTGCGCCTCGTGCGTGGAGTGCTGCGCACTGAACGCGTGCATTAACTGCTTGTGCAACGGCTGTTGCCATTAAAAAAACTCTCGGTTTTCTCGCAAGGCGAATGCGAGAAAACGCTACGAATTTAAGGGCGTTGCCCTCGCGGCTGCTATCTTAGGGGCACTCATATTATAAAATTGCAGCCGCACACCTACTGAGGCGCAAGTATGCGCAAATTGGGGCGCGCTGCGCAAAAGCGCGGTTTTGCTTGCTACGTATATTATTTTAAAAAGTTCACGAAAATCTTTTGCGGACACAGCTCTGGTGCAATGACAGACCGACTGCGTTCCCGCCCCTATGTCATTATGAGGAATAAACGGCATAGCGGACTATGATTGAAATGCGTGGGTTATTAGCCGTTTATGACGTGATAATCTTTTTGCCCGTGCTTTTCTATTACGGGCAAAATATTTTCACCGCAGCAAAACGCTTGTGAAGGCGTGCCGTGCTTCCGCAAACTCCGTAATTCTGGATTGCTACGGTGGTTGCGCCTATTGCGCTTCGCTCCGTGCGACCGCTACGCGGGCGGGTGCAATGACGAAGTGGTTTTTTAGATTACACCAACATTCTGCATTCCACATTTTGCATTCTACATTCTGCATTTGGTAAAAGCTTATGCCTAAAAATAACCGTTTTAACTCATTTGAAATAGCTCTCTCGGGCGTGTCGTGCGGTATTGCGGTATTGTTTTTGTCGCTGGGCATTTTAAGCGGCTGGTTGCTCGCCACGGGCTACTTTGTCGGCGTGCTTGCAATGACGGTGCCGCTGTCGAAGGACTTCTTTAAAGGCGGTTTCGGCGCATACGCGGGCACGTGCATACTGACGCTCATTATGGGCGCGGCGGCTAAATTTTGGGATTTGGTGCCCTTTATAATGTTCTTCGGCTTGCACCCGCTCGTAAACGCCGTCATAAACAAAAAAGTCACCAAAATCTGGGCGAAGATTGTCGCGGTAATTTTAAAGGCGCTGTGGTTCGACTGCGCTTTAATTGTCGGCTACTATCTCGTGTTCAATGGGCTTGTCGGCGGAAGTATGCTCCCGCAGGGCGTGTACGATATCATAAATAAATATATCTTTCTGTTTATTTTTACCGTGGGAACGCTTATCGGCGTTGTGTACGATTTTTTGGTTTCCCGCTGTCAGCTCGCGGTCAACGCGCTCGTGGCAAGGATAAAAAAGTGATATGGATGACGAACTTTATACTAAGGTACATACGCTTATAGCCGAGGGCAATTTGGACGACGCGCAGCAGGTGCTCGACGGTATAGAGGATAAGGACGCGCGGTGGCACTATTTAAGCAGTCGCGTATATCTTGCGAAAAACTGGACGAACGAGAGCCGCAAGCAGCTCGAAATCGCAATTGAACTTGACCCCGAAAACGAGGAGTATAAAGAAGAGCTGGAAGCCCTGAAAAAGCGGGTCGAGGAAGCGCAGAGAAAGTTCGAAAAAGGGAATAAAAAGAAGCATTTGGGCAAGGGATTTATAAACGATTGCATGCCCGAGTGCGGCGAGGCTTTCGGTTTGTGCTGTGGCGAGCTCTGTTGCCAGCTCTGTTGTACGGCAATCTGCGAAGGTTGCGGCGGGTAAATAATATAAAATAATAAACGCCTGCGGCTCACCGGTTATATAATCACGTGGGTCAGAACTATCGCGGTCAATGCGCTCATGGCAAGGATAAAAATGGTTTAAGGTAATTTATGGAAGAACGTATTTACGTTTGCGTTCAAACGCTTATCGAAGTCGGCGATACGGAAGCCGCACAACAGATGTTAGACGATATTGAAGAAAAAGACGCGCAGTGGCACTATTTAAGCAGTCACGTATGTCTTGCGAAAAATTGGACTAACGAGAGCCGCAAACAGCTTGAAATTGCAATCGAGCTCGACCCCGAAAATGAAAAGTATAAGGAAGAGCTGCAAGAAATGAAAAACGTTGCAGAAAACGAGAGCGGTGAAGAAAAATCCGAAATGGGCAAGAGGAAATTCCGCGACAACTGTTGTGAATGCTGTTCAGTTTGCTGTCAGATATGTGGGGACGGTTGTCCTGGGTGTTAAAACTAAAATGGAAAAGAATAACGAATACATAGGCGAAGTCCTCTCTCTCGGAAGCGAGGGGGAGGGCATTATTAAAATAGGGGAAGAAACGGCGTTCGTGCCCTTTTGCCTTGTCGGCGAAATGGTGTCTTTCAAGGCGCTCAAAGTTTCGGGCAAAATCGCGTACGGCAAACTTACCGAAGTGCACACGCTCTCGCCCGAAAGGGTCACGCCTGTCTGCCCGAATTTCGAAAGGTGCGGCGGCTGTCAGTTGCAACATCTGTCGTATTCCGCACAGCTTGCATTTAAAAGGGAGTTGGTGCAAAACTGTCTTAAAAAGATAGGCGGAATTGACGTTGAGGTCGCGCCTACGGTGGCAAGCGAAAAGGAATACGGCTATCGCAACAAGCTCGCTCTTCCCGTTGGAACGGACGGGGACGGCAACACGGTTACGGGCTTTTACGCCGTGCGCTCGCACCGCATCGTGCCCATAAATTTCTGCCCGTTGCAAGCTGAGTGGTCGGGCGCGCTCATTTCCGCGCTCACCGCATATATGAGCGAAAGCGGGTTAAAGGGCTACGACGAGAGTACGCGCAAGGGGGATATTCGTCACCTTGTCGCGCGGGAAGCGGACGGGAATTTTATAGTGACGCTTGTCGCGACGGCGCGTATAGACGCCGCGGGCTTTGCCGAAAAGCTTGCGGAAAAGTTCAAAAATTTCACGCTCTGGTTGAATGTAAACAACTCGACGGGCAACGCGGTTTTCGGCAAAGAGTGGCACATATGCCGCGGCGAAGGCTATTTTTCGGGCGAGGATTGCGGCATTAAATATAGAGCGGGCGCGCAGACCTTTTTGCAGGTCAATGACGGCGTGCGCAAGCTCTTGTATGCGGCTGTTGCGGAGGCGGCGGGCGACAGCGGTGCGGTCGCGATAGATTTGTACAGCGGCGGAGGCATGCTCACCGCAATGCTTGCAAAGGCGTGCGCGGCGGCGTACGGCATCGAGATTGTGCCCGAGGCGGTTGCGTGCGCGGACGAGCTTAAAGCGCTGAACGGCTTGGGCGATAAAATGTTCAATCTGTGCGGCGCGGTCGAGGACAGGATAGACGAGGTTCTGTCGAGGACGGCGGGGTATAAAAGGACTATCGTGTGCGACCCGCCGAGAAAGGGAATGGAGCGTTCGGTGGTGCGGGCGGTTTTAAAGAGCGGCGCGGACAGGGTAGTTTTGGTGTCGTGCAATCCCGCGACGCTCGCGCGCGATTTGGGGCTTTTGTGCGGCTCGCTCATTGAGGTTGACGGGCAAATCGTCAAAAACCCTTCATACGCCGCGGGCGCAATGAAAGGTTTTTACCGAATCGAAAGTATCACCCCCTACGACATGTTCCCCCAAACCAAACATATCGAAACGTTGGTCGTGTTGAACAGAAAGTGATTAAAACCGCCGGTAAATGTTATGGCGGGGTTTGATTAAAAGCACAAATTGAAAACATAAATAGCGTAAAAGGAGATAAGATTTTATGAATAAAGAGGAGTATCAAAACGGAATTTTCTTCCCCGTGGGTGCGCCGAACGATGCGTACGCTCAATATTTTGCGGGGCAGAGCTATCTTGCGCCCGTATCGAAAGAGCAGGTATTTATCGCCAACGTGACTTTCGAGCCGAGGTGCCGCAATAACTGGCACATACACAAGGCGCAAAAGGGCGGCGGGCAGATTTTAATCTGCGTCGGCGGCGAGGGGTATTATCAGGAATGGGGCAAGCCCGCAATCAAAATGCGGGCGGGCGACGTCGTCAACATACCCGTCGGCGTAAAGCACTGGCATGGCGCGGGGAGAGACAGCTGGTTTTCGCACCTTGCGGTAGAGGTGCCCGCGGAGGGCGGTTCCACCGAGTGGTGCGAGCCCGTTTCGGACGAAGAATACGAAAAGGCGATAAGATAATTCGCAATTAGCAATTCGCAATTAAGGTCAATAATTTTAAAGGAGAATTAAAATGAAAAAGAATTTCGGCGCTAAAACCTGGCTGTACCCCATGCCCGTGCTTATCATAGCGACCTATGACGAGAACGGCACGCCCGACGCCATGAACGCGGCTTGGGGCGGAATTGCCGATACGGGGCTTGTTGGCATCTGCCTTGATTCCAACCACAAGACGACCAAAAACATTTTGAAGAAGAAGGCGTTTACGGTGAGCATAGCCGACGCGGCGCACGTGGTCTCGGAAGATTACGTCGGCATAGTTTCGGGCGATAAGGTGCCCGATAAGTTCAAAAGGGCGAGTTTTACCGCGACTAAGAGCGCGTTTGTGGACGCGCCCGTCATCAACGAGCTGCCCATGGCGTTGGAGTGCGAATATGTTAAGACTATCGAAGAAGAGGGGCTGGTCATCGGCAGAATAGTCAACGTGTGCGCCGATGAGAGCGTACTCGGCGAAAACGGCAATATAGACCCGTCCAAATTCCGCCCCATAACTTTCGACCCCGTGAACAACAAGTATATCGCGCTCGGCGAGGCGGTCGGCAACGCGTTTGCGGACGGCGCAAAACTGAAATAAGCCGCGTATAATTCTTTCGGCTTTGCCCAAAATAGGGGTATGGGAAGAAAGAACAGTAAAAAGATTATTGACGAAGTTTTCGAGGGCGGCGCAAGCGCCAACGAGTGCACTGGGGCGTTGCAGAAGATTTCGGTTGACCCCGAAGAGGTTGCGCGCTTTCACGCGGAGTACACGGGCGAGAAGAAGAGCACCGTGAATAAGCGGTGAGGCGGCGCGAGGCAAATTCGCGATTAGCAATGCGCAATAAGACCTTCCCCTTAGTGGGAAGGTGTCGCAGCGCCTAACGCGGGGACGGATGAGGGGTTGGTTAATTCAAGGAGTTTCGGCTCGGAACTTATACACCCCCATCAGTCATTTTGCGGGCAAAATGACAGCTTCCCCCTCAGGTATAAGGGGGAAGCCTAAATAAACAGGAAAATTCTAGCCGCGCGGCAGTAAATCAAGCCGCGCGGCTTTCTTTTTTACGGTAAAAACGTAAGTTGTTTTTCGGCGGAGGGTTCGGGGTGAAGATTTATAAGTCCGTGCCTTATAAAGTAGCTGAATTTTAGTAAAAGAGCGAACTTAGGCTTGCCGCCCTCGATAAATATCTGCTTTCTGCCGCGCCCCTGCACGTTGTCGGTTAAAATCACGCCGTCTATGCCGCCCTCTTGCGCCTTTAATGAATAGTAGTCGCGCACGTATCTCTTTGCAAGTCGCACCGTGTACGCGCAGACCGAGCTGTAATTTCTCACGGGGGCAAGGTCGAATTCCACAAACCTGCCGCTGTCGGTGCGCATAACCACAAGCTTATCGCCCGCAAGCGACGTTTCGAACGAAATATTTTCCGCACCCTTTGTCGGCGCTCCGTCCCCTTCGAGCACGTCTATGCTGTCAGAAAAGACCTCCGCAACGAACGCGTGCATCGCCTTCGAGTTTTTGCGCCGCAGAACAATCTCCCACACAAGCACCGCCGCAAAGTAAGCGGCAAGCAGCGCGATAAGCACGTAGAACATAATTTCCGACCAGCTCGCTTCGCCCTTGGCGGAGGCGGAGCCCCACACGGCTATTGCGGCGGCGAGCAGTGTGACTATGCACATCGTTATGTTGGTTACAAGCGTCGTGCGCTCCAACTTTTTGAAGGTGGACTGCATTTCGCGCGAGGTCAAATCAATCATTTAATTAGTCCTTTTTTAATAAAGTAATTTTTTTTCGCCTTTTCGAGGGGCGCGTTAATTGCGAAAACCTGCAAAAATACCGGCTTTTTGCCCATGTTGTCGGCGATATATACGCTCTCGACGCCGTTTTTCGCGCCGTGCAAAAAGTAGTATGCCTGCAAAAACAGCCAAAGCCGCGTGCCTATTGTTGCGTACAGCGAGGGGACCGCTTTCAATTCCTTTAAACCGAACTCGATTTTCGTGCCCGCCGCGGCGATATTTTCGGTTGATTTTTGGTTGAACGGGTCGAGGTTTATCGCGCCCGTGTAGTTTTGGCGGGTGAGGGTCAGAACGTCGCCCGAGTAGTCGGCGGCAAACAGAATTCTTCCATCCCCCGCAAAAAAATCTTCGCGTGAGAGCAGCTCTTTCGCGATTTTGGAATTGACCGCGAGTTTGAGCGCGCGCTCCGTCGGCGCGGTTACGAAAGCTATTACCCCGACGAGCGCGACAAGGCAGACGGCGGCAAACGCCAAGGCGTATAAATGGTTGCTTCGGAACGCGCCGTCGGAATACACCCCTCGCGCGAGCACCGCGGCAAGCACCGCCGAGACGAGAAGCAGAGCGAATATAACGTAGCAAGCGTTTAAGCCTAACTTTTTTTTCCGCAAAAGCCGTACGGTTTCGCCGTCGTCGAATTTTATCATATATAAATAATAAGGTTTAAAGGGGCGATTGTCAAGCGTGCGGGGGCAAAGCCGCGCATAAATAAAAACAGACGGCGCGTCCCATGCGCACCGTCTGTTTTTATATAACGAAAACCACGCGATAGTCGCGTGGTTCAAAATAGGTTTACCGATGAACAGTAAAGAATAAGCGAGCAACTTGAAGCGAATCAATTCTCAATCGTCATTGCGAGGAGCAAAGCGACGAAGCAATCCAGTAAAAATACTATGAGCAAACATTATTGCACATAAATAATGCTTATCTTCTGGATTGCCACGGCTTCGCCAGCGCAATGACGGTACCCGCCGCCCCGACTTGTATGCACGAAGTAAAATAAAAATCCACCAGCTTAGCGGGTGGATTTCTATTTTATATTAAGTTTTTTCTTTCTTTCGTATTATCTACCGCAAGAGAGTACGACGTAGGAAAGAGCGTTTACGCCAAGTTCCCTGTTTTCCTCCTGAAGATAGTTTAAACTATCGTAAATAAACATATTCTTACCTCCTGTAAGTTTGGCGGGATTTGCCTCCCGCGTGAATTTTTATCGTTTTATCCGGTCACTATTTCCGAATTCGTAAGCAGTATAGCACCAAACAAAATGTCAGTCAATAACATTTTTCAAAAATTTAAAAAATTTATTTTTGTTACTTTTTAACATAATTATATGTTTGAAGCTATAATTTATGTTAAGTTTACTGTTTCATTTTATAAAAATGTTGAAAGTTTTCAAAAATTACAAAATTATTTAGTTTTTAACATTTTTTTGGTTGTCCTTCGTTAAAGGCTTTAATCCGGTGTGAAAAAGCTTAACAGCCCCGCGGGCAAGCTTGTCCGCGGGGCTGAAAATGGGGGGGGGATATGAATAATTGCGTTTAAACTTGTCTTTTACTTGTTTTCGATTTCCAAAAACTCCGCGGGGTCGATATTTTTGCCGTTCTTTTTAACCTCGAAGTGGAGGTGCGGCTCCTGCTTGAACTCGTTGCCGCAGGACTCCGAAACGGTGCCTATCTGGTCGCCGCGCTTAACCTTATCGCCCTTTTTAAGTCCTTCCTTAACGTCCACGAAGCGGTAGATTGTCACAATGCCGCCCTCGTGCGAAATGGTTACGGTGGTGCCCGTAACGCGGTCGCCTACCTTAATCTCCTCTACGGTGCCGTCAAGGCACGCGACAACCTTGTCGCCGACCTTAGCCGCCATATCCATGCCCTTATGGTAACGCCATGAATTGCACAGGGATACGTCCAAACCGAACTCGTACTCGCGCGTCACGTCCATATTGCTCACGGGATTTGCCGCCGTAACGTCGGTATCGGTGGGCTTGTCGGGCTCTACGGGGTCAACGGGGTCGACGGGTTTGGTAACGTCGGCGGAAAGCTGAGGACGGAACCAGTCGTTCACGGCGCATACCGTAATGACCGTAATCGCGGCGATAAGCAGTATGCACCCGGCTAAAATGAGATATCTAAGCAGAATTTTTCTTTTGTGCGTTTTCTTCTCTTGGCTCATTTTCATTGCTCCTTTTTTTAATTATGAGTTTCGGGTTGGTTATTGCCAAGCCCGAAAATACTTATACTTACAAAACAAAATTTTTTCAGTACCCGCCGAATATTACGGGGGAAGCGACCGTAACGCCGTCGTCACGCACGCATATGTGCAGGTTTATAGTGGCGTTTTTTATGTTTACGGAGTAGGGCAGGTCGGCTTTGCAGTAGTAATTTACGCTGTCGCTCATCTGCTCTTCGAACATTATTTCGCCGTTTACGCTCTTTAAAAACTCTTCAACGTTCAGGGAGGAATAGGTCGCGCTTTCGCCGCAGACGCCTTGCAAGCTAAGCCGCGTTAGCCCCGCTTTGGGCGCGGCGCAGCTTACCACGCGGCAGTTTTTCGAGGTGTCGCCTACGTAAAAGGTATATCTTTCGCCGCCCTCGAACAAAAGGCGGTCGGGAAGGGCGGCAAGCGCGCATAAAAGCAAAGCCGCCGCGGCAAATGTTAAGACCAAAACGGCAAAACCGCGTAAACTGCGCATAAAAAAGCCCCCCTGCAATTTCTTACAGAGGGGTTATTGACAGATTTTTATGGGAATATTCAGATTATTTTCAATTCGGAATTCGTAATGCGTAATGCGGAATTAAAACCGCAATATGACCTTCCCCTTAGGGGGAAGGTGCCGCAACCGTTAAGGTTACGGCGGATGAGGGGTTAGCGCGTTCAAACCAACCAACCCCTCATTCGTCATTTTCTCATTCTTCGAAAATGCCACCTTCCCCCTAAGGGGAAGGTTAAACTAAGGTCATTTATCTTTATAAATATTCCTTAGCATAATTCTTAATTCTGCATTCTTAATTCTTAATTCCGCCTCACCGAAGTTTTGCTGTTGAAAAGTCGGTCGTTTAAAACGGCAATTAAAGGACATGCCTACGGTGGCTCACCGGCAGCCGCCGCACGTCTTGCAGTTGCCGCTGCACTTTTTTGACGGCTTGCCCGTCGAGGAATACATTTCGCCCGAGTATTGCCTTATCGCTACGTTGCCGCAGTCGGGGCAGCGCACTTCGTCCGAAAATTTTTTTACGAGCTCGTCGAATTGTTTGCCGCAAGCGGGGCAACGGTACTGTAATACGGGCATTACTTTTTCTTCCTGTTTTTCTTTTGTTTTTTGCTCTTCTTTTGCGCCGTGCGCGAGAGGACGTTGCCTTTAAGCATAATGACGGCAATGCCCGCCGTGACGACGAGGGTAATCGCTATTACAAGCCACCACCAGACTGTCGAGGTCTCGCCGTGGAACGCCTGAAAGGGCACCGGCATATTCATTCCCCAAAAGCCCGCAATCATTGTGGGTATTGCAAGCAGTATGGTGATGATTGTCAGCTTTTTCATCGAGTCGTTGGCGTTGTTCGAAATTACCGAGCCGTACGCGTCCATCGAAACGGACAGCGTATCCTTGTAAATTTTACACATTTCGATTGCCTGATTGCACTCGATTACCAAATCGTCGTAGACGTCCCGATACTCCTCGCTCTTTATAACCGCTTCGGCTTTATAAAGTTTGTCGTGCACCTTGGCGTTGGAGTTTAAGGAAGTGGAAAAGTAGACGAGCGAGTTTTCAAGCTCCAGAAGTTGCAGAATGTCGTCGTTTTTAAGCTTGCTCCCGAGCTCCGCCTGAACGCGCTGACTGCGTCTGTCTATCTGTTTAAGGCAGTACAAAAAGCGCTTTGCGTTGCCCAACATAAAATTTAAAATAAACTGCACGGGGTTGTCGCAATTAACCTTAGTGCGCCCCGAAATAAAGTCCTTTAAAACGGGGTTGCCCTTCAGACATACCGTCATAACGCAGCTTTTGTTGTAGATAACGGCAAGCGGGAGAGTGGAGTAGGCGTCGCCCGCGTCGCTCTCTTCTATGACGGGGCAGTCGACGACGAACATCGAGCACCCCTCGTCGAACTCGGTACGCGCCATTTCCTCTTCGTCGAGGGCGGCTTTAATCATATCCTCGGGGATATGCGTTTCGCGTACGACCTTTTCGACCTCGCCGTCGGTGGGGCTCACCATATCTACCCAGCAGAGGGGCGAAAAGGCGTCGGTCTGGGTAAGTGTGGAGCAGCCGCCCGCTTCGCCGTTTACAAAGTATTTAACCATAATTCACCTCAAAAAAACGTGCGGAAGAATACTCCCGCACGTCGCATAGAGGCTTACGGAAGTCATATCTTCATAAAGTATTGTATAGATGGATAACCGTCCATAATATTCCCTTAAAAAATATTATTCTCTACTAAACAGTATAGCCCAACTTTTAAATAATTGCAACCAAAATAAAAGTCCCGCGCGAAATGTTTTCCCGCGCGGGACTTTTTTAACTGGTAATGCGCAATTAAAGCGTGACTTAATGCAGAATGTAGAATGCAGAATGTAGAATTAAGAATGGCGGTTTAATTAATTTAAAATAATTATTCCTTAGCATAATTCTTAATTCTGAATTCTTAATTCTGAATTCTCCGCATTGTCATATAACCACTTTGCCGTCGATGTAGCTTGCAAACAGACCTTCCAAATCGTGGTTGGCGGAAAAGCGGGATACGAGCTCCTCGGGCGAGGCTATCTTAAAGCGGTTGGCGTTAAAATAACTCTTCGCCGCGGCGAAAAATTTCTTGTCGCCCATAGCCGACCGCGCCGCCTCGAACATCAGAAGCCCCTTGTTGTAGGCAATATTCACGTACTCGTACTCGCTTGCGAACGCGCCGAGGCTTCTGGTCATCGTGGTGTCCGCCTTGCCGAAAATCTGGTTATAGACGGAATAGTACGCCCTGTATGCCTTGACGGCGGTGCCCAAAGCCTGCGTGCGGGTGTAGCCGTAGGCGGGGTGATTTTCGAAGAAGCATAAGGTGGAGTATTCCGCCAACCCCTCGTCCTGCCAGGCGCAGTTGATTTGGTCGTTGCCCACCATAGCGTACCACCACTGGTGCGCGTTTTCGTGCGCTATGGTGTAAACCGCGTCCGCCTCGCCGAGCTCGCTGTTAATCATTGTGAGCGCGGGGTATTCCATACCGCTCACGTACAGCGGCGTAAACACGACAGAAAGGGTAGGGTACGCATATGCGCCGAACGTTTTGGAATAGTAGTCGAGGCTCTCGCACGCGGCGTCCGTTTCGCGGCGGGGCTCCGCCTCTCCGCAGTAGTAAACCGTCACTTCGCAGCCGTTTACATCGCGCTTTACGGTCTTGAATTTGTCGGAGAGCACGGCGGCAAAATCGCGCCCGCATTTAAGCTCGTAGCGGGTGGTAACCGTATCGCCCGCCTCCGTGCGCGCAACCTCTTTTCCGCTCGTCGCCGCGGCATATCCTTGGGGCAATGTCAAAGAAACGTCGTAATCGGCGCAGTCCGAAACAAACGGGTCGCCGCTTGAATAGTAGGGGGCTTTTATAAAACCTTCATGCGAGTAGGCGCAGAGTATCGGGTAGAAATTGCCGAGGTTTACGGTATCCGCTGTAACCCCCGTGCGGTGGTTTATCTTAGCCATATCGAGGGTGTAGGTTATGCTCACTTTCGCCGTCTGGTCGGGGTATACGGGCGAGTTTAAAACGACGTTTAAAATGTTTTCGTCCTCGCCGCCCACTTCCCAGCTCGCACAGCCCTCGACCTTTTCGACGCTCTCGCCGCCGTAAGAAGAGCCCGCATAGTACGCCTTTGCGGCAAGGGAATCGGACACGGGCTTATACTTTGCGTCCCGTCTGAAAGCGTTGCCCCACAGATTGAACTGCAAGTCGCTTATCTCGTTGTCCGTGGAGTTGTAAAAGGTGAAGTCGGCAACGCCCGAAAGGGTGTGCGTCTTGTCGTCGTAGGTCGCGCTTATAACGTACTTCGACGTGCCCTCCGCATCGTCTTTTTTGCAGGCGGCAAGCGGCACGGACGCCGAAACAACCGCCGCCGCGGCTAAAATAATAAACGTCTTTTTCATAGTTTTAAGTTATGTTTGTCCGCCGCTTTGTAGAACGGGTGCGCGTAACTTTTTTGTAACTTAACTAATAGTATGTATGGTATATGAAAATCTGCGTGGTGCTCGACAAAAGAAGAAAGATGGCAGTGCGTCTTCCTAAGTGCGACGTGGCTCTTTTCGGGTTCGGGGCGCTCGGGCTTGTGGACTACGAAAGCGAGCTCGAGGGCAAGAGCGAAAAGCTCGAACAGGCGGCAAAGCTGTCGCACGCGGCGCACTGCGGCGTGCTGTGCGGGTGCGTTACCGACAGCCGCGGTTTTTTGCGCAAGTCGGTTGCCGCGGCGTCGGGCGGCAAGCTTTTGGGCATAAGCGATATGCTGCACGTTTTCGACGACGAGGAGTACAAGAGCGGCGCAAACCTCGGCATATATACCGTGGGCGGCTACAAGGTAGGGCTGTGCATAGATAACGATTTGTATTTTCCCGAGGTTATAAAGACGTGCGCATTGTGTGGGTGCAACCTCGTCGCCGTGCACGCGGAGGAGGTTTCGGACGGTATTCCGCCCCTTCTGATACGCGCGTACGCATACCTCTACGGTATGCCCGTGGTGCTGTGCGCGGGCGGCGCGGCGTATTTTGCCGACATTAACGGCGTACTCGCGTCGTCCAATCAGGATATTGCGGTATTCGAAACTTCGCCAAAAAACTGTTACCGCCTCGTCACGACCCGCCGCCGCGGACTTTTCACCCCGCAGGTGGAGGACTTTTAGGTAATTAAGAATTAAGAATTAAGAATTAAGAATTGTACCTTAATCTTGCTTTCCCCCTTGCGTTTAAGGGGGAAGGCGAGGGGTGGTACCCGTCATTGCGAGGGCACTTGTGCCCGCGGCAATCCAGAATTACGTAGTCTGCGAAGAGTACCTCGAAGAGGGGATAGAGGTTGATTATTCCGACCTCAATTCTACATTCTACATTCTGAATTCTGAACTTTCGGAAAACGCTTGTCTTTTGCTCTATCTTAGTGTATAATGTATAAGTAAAAATATCGTTTCGGAGCAAAAGCAGAATATGTTCAGTATGACAGGCTACGGCAGAGGCGTTTCGGGGTGCGGCGGTTTGGAAGTCGTCGCAGAGATTAAGACGGTAAACAACCGCTATCTCGATATGTCGATTAAGTGTCCCAAAATTTTTAACGCCTACGAAGAGGTTATCCGCTCGCTCATAAGGGAAAAACTTACCCGCGGGCATGCGGACGTGTACATTTCGTACACGGACAAGCGTGACAGGGTTAAATCGCTCTGGCTCGATATTCCCGCCGCGCGCGCCTACGTCGAAAGCGCAAGGGAAATAAAAAAGCAATTCCCCGAATTGCATGACGATTTTACCGTATCATCGCTGATGCGCCAGAGCGACGTTTTAAGGCAGGAAGAGGTGCAGACGGCGGACGACGAACTCATCTCCGCGCTGAATGACGCGTTAAACGGCGCACTGCAAAAACTTAACGCTATGCGCGAGGTCGAGGGCAAAAAGCTTGCCGATGACATGCTCTCGCGCGTGGACACAATCGAAAAGCTTGTAGAGGGCGTAAAGGAGCGTGCGCCGCTCGTTGCCGAGGACTATAAAAAGCGGCTTTTCGAAAAGATTAAGCTGTACACCGAAAGCATAAACCCCGACGAGGGCAGGCTTTTAACCGAGGTTGCGGTGTTTGCCGACAAGAGCAACATAGACGAGGAACTCACCCGCTTGAACTCGCACATATCGCAGTTCCGCGAGATAGCAAAGGAAAAGCTCGTGGGCAGAAAGCTCGACTTTTTGGTGCAGGAGTTTAACAGAGAGACGAACACAATCTGCTCTAAATCAAACGATATTCAGATAACAAAGCTCGGTTTGCAGCTTAAAAACGAGATAGAAAAAGTAAGGGAACAGGTGCAGAACGTTGAGTAAGGGCAAGCTTATGGTTATAAGCGGACCTTCGGGCGTGGGCAAGGGTACCATAGTTAAAAGGTTGCTTTTGCGCCGCCCCAAAGCTTCGCTCTCCGTATCTTGCACGACCCGCGCCCCGCGCGAGGGGGAGAAAGAGGGCGAAAGTTACTTTTTTATAACCAAAGAAAAATTTAAGCAAATGATTGAAAGCGGCGGCTTTTTGGAATATTCCGAGCATTTCGATAATTTTTACGGCACGCCGAAGAGGTTTGTCGAAGAAAGGCTCGAAGAGGGCGACGTGATACTCGAAATCGAGGTCGACGGCGCACTCAACGTAAAAAAGGTTATGCCCGAAGCGTTGCTTGTCATGATAGCCCCGCCCGATAAAAACGTGCTCTATGCGCGTTTAAAGGGACGCGGCACCGAGGACGACTTCGTAATATCCCGCCGTTTGGACAGGGCGGATTACGAGCTTTCGAAGAGCCCGCTTTATGACTATGTAATAATTAACGACGACCTCGAAACGGCGGTTGACGAGGTCGAAGCGATACTAAAATAAGGAGATTTGTAAACTATGATTAACGAACCCGCGGTAGATACTTTGATAGACAGGTTAGGGCACGAAGGGCAGCCCGCTTCCCGCTACGAACTTTGCGTAGTGGTTGCAAAGCGCGCGCGCCAGCTCATCGAACGCAACGCACTCAATAACGTAAACGAGAACCCCGGCAAGCTTAAAGAGATTGCGCTTGCGTGCGAGGAGATAGAGGACGGGAAGATTAAGTCGGTCAAAGACTGAGATAAATGAGGAATTCGCTCCCCTTGTCATTCTGAGCGTAGCGAGTTTACGAGCGTAGTCGAAGAATCTGAAAGGGTAACGAGCATAAGTGCATTAAAAATGTTCTGCCTGTAACCAGCCAGATGTTTCGACTTCACTTCGTTTCGCTCAACATGACAGTAAAGGCGGTCAAATTTAATTCCTGATTAAATTAAAATGTACGCGCAAGTAATCGTGGATATAGCCCACTCGCAGGTGGACAAGGTTTTCGAATATTCCTGCCCGCCCGAAACGAAGGTCGGGTGCAGGGTAAAGGTGCCGTTCGGCGGCAGAATTATCGAGGGATTCGTCATCGGCGTAAACGACGGCTCCTCTTTTGCCGCGGAAAAAATAAAACCCGTAAAGGAAATCTACGACGAACAGCCCGCCCTCGTACCCGAATGTTTTTCGTTGATGGAGCGCATAGCCGAGCGATACCGCGTGCCCAAAGCCGCGTCGCTCAGGCTATTTTTGCCTTCGGAAATGCGGCTTGGCAAGGTGAACGAAACGTACGTCCGCCGCGTAAAATTTACGGGCACGGAGCCCGCGCTCTCCAAATCCGCCAAAAAGCAGGCGGAAGCCCTCGCGTATTTAAAGGAAAACGGTGAAATTGATTTTACCGCGCTATCCAAAAAATTCGGCGGCGGCGCGGTGAATGCGCTCATAGAAAAGGGCGCGGCGGAAGTTTTTAAGGTTCGGCGCAACCGCGCGCCCGACTACCCCGAAAGCGAGGGGGGCGAAAAGGTTTTAACGCCCGACCAGCTTGCCGCGGCGGAGTATATCGAAAGCTCGGATAAAACGGTGAACTTAATTCACGGCGTTACGGGCAGCGGCAAAACCGAGATATATTTAAAAATTATCGCGGACAAGTTAAAAGAGGGCAAGACTGCAATCTTTTTGGTGCCCGAAATCTCGCTCACCCCGCAGATGCTCTCGCAGCTTCGGGCGCGGTTCGGCGGACAGGCGGCGATTATGCACAGCGGTCTCTCGGCGGGAGAGCGGTTCGACGAGTGGTGGCGCTTGCGGACGGGCGAGGCGAAAATAGCGATAGGCGCGCGCTCTGCGGTGTTCGCCCCGCTCGAAAATATAGGCGCGATAATCATAGACGAGGAGCACGACGCTTCATACCGTTCCGAAACGTCGCCCCGCTATTCCACGGTCGAGATTGCGCGTATGCGTGCGGAGTACAACGGCTGTAAGCTTATTTTGGGTAGCGCGACGCCGTCCGTCGAAAGCTTTATAAAGGCGAAAGAGGGCGAGTTCGGGCTCGTGACCTTGACCGAAAGAATTAACGGTAGACCTCTTCCCGAAATAATAATCGCCGATATGCGCAGGGAGCTTAAAAGGGGGAACCCGTCCAATCTTTCGCGGGCGCTTCGCGAGGAGCTTACGCAGGTTTTGCAAGGCGGCAAACAGGCGATAATATTTTTAAACCGCCGCGGCTATTCGCAGACGGTTATCTGCACCGACTGCGGGTACGTGGCTAAGTGCGAAAACTGCGACGTCTCTTTGACCTATCACAGCGAAGAAAACTGTTTAAAGTGCCACTATTGCGGCGCAAAGTACCGTATGCTTTCGGCTTGCCCCGAGTGCGGCGGCACGCATTTACGATACAGCGGCACGGGCACGCAGAGGGTGGTGGCGGAGCTTGCCCAGCTCTTCCCCGCGGCGCGCATTATCCGTATGGACAACGACACGGTTTCGGGCAAGGACGGGCACTACAAAATTTTAAAGCAGTTTTCCGAAAAAAGGGCGGATATTCTGGTCGGCACGCAAATGATAGCCAAGGGGCACGATTTCCCCGCGGTGACGCTCGTGGGGATACTCGACGCGGATATGAGCCTGCACTTTTCCGACTACCGCAGCGGCGAGCGCACCTTTCAGCTCATAACGCAGGTTGCGGGCAGAAGCGGACGCGCGGGCGACAAGGGCAAGGTGGTGTTGCAGACCTACTCGCCCGAAAATTACATACTGCGCTACGCCGTAAATTACGACTATGCGGGCTTTTTCGAAAATGAGGTCAAAATGCGCAAAGCGGCGCTCTTCCCGCCGTACTCTCTGATATGCCGCGTAATGGTGGTGGCGGAAAGGGACGACAAGGCGTTGGAAGCATTGAAGAACGTTTTCTTTGCAATCGAGGAAATACGCAAGGGCGACCCGCAGGAGTTCATATTTTTCAACAAAATGCACTCGCCCATAAAAAAGATACAAAACAAAGTGCGCTATCAGGTTTTGGCAAGACTGCGCAGTGAAAAATATTTGCCGCAAATTTACAAGATAGCGGTGGAAAACAGTTCGGACGCGGCTCTCGTTTACGTGGAAGAAAACCCCGCAAATTTGAGTTAATTAAGAATTACTGCGCTACGCTCCGTGCCGCGCAAGCGCGGGGAAGAATGCTGAATTAAGAATTATGCTGAGGTGAAGAGCGTCAACCTCTTCCGGCACCGCGTTAAGCGCGGTGCCACCTTCCCCTTCAAAGTGGAAGGCGAGATTAAGGTGCAAAGCGTCTTGCTTTCCCCTTTGAAGGGGAAAGTACCTCGAAGAGGGGATAGAGGTTGATTACTCCGACTATCATTCTGCATTCTTAATTCTGCATTCTACATTCTTAATTCTGAATTTAAAAGAGGTGTTTTATGGCATACAGATACGTTGTTCAGGTTGGCGACGAAGTTTTAAGAAAAAAGTGCGAAGAAGTTAAAAAGTTCGACGACGCTCTCGGCGAGCTTTTGGACGATATGAAGGAAACCGTGCGCAAAGAGGACGGCGCGGGGCTCGCGGCTCCGCAGGTAGGCTTTAATTTGCGCGCCGTCGTCATCGACCTCGAAGAGGGGTATTTCGAAATGATTAACCCCAAAATTCTCTCCGTAAAGGGCGAACAGCGCGGCGAAGAGGGTTGCCTTTCCGTCAAGGGCAAGTACGGCATCGTCACCCGCCCCGCCAAGGTAAAGGCGGAGTACCGCGACCGCACGGGCAAAAAGCACACGGTAACGGGCGTGGGGCTGTTCGCGCGGTGTATGTGTCACGAGTTCGACCACCTCGACGGCATTTTATACACCGACAAGGCGGAAGAGGTGTTCGACAGCCCTGCAAAAAATTCGGGGCAGGAAGAGCAATGAAGATAATTTACGCGGGGTCGCCCGAGTACGCCGTCGCGCCGCTTAAAGCGCTTAAAGATAGGGGTCACGAAATCGTCGCCGTGCTCACCCAGCCCGACAAACCCGTGGGCAGAAAGCGCGTTTTAACGCCTACGCCCGTAAAGAGGTTTGCCCTTTCGCTCGGCTTGCCCGTCTTAGATTTCGTTAAGGTTAAAGAGCACGCGGACGAGCTTAAATCTTTCGGCGCGGACATAATGATAACCTGCGCCTACGGTCAACTTTTAACCGACGCGGTTTTAAAAATTTTCCCCTCGGGCGTTTATAATCTGCACGCCTCTTTGCTCCCCAAATTCCGCGGCGCAAGCCCCGTGCAGTCGGCTATTTTAGCGGGCGAGGAGTACACGGGCGTTACCGTAATGCGCACCGAACTCGCGCTCGACTGCGGCGCGGTTTTGCTCGTAAAAAGGTGCAAAATAGGCGGCGCAACATGCGGCGAGCTTTCAGAAAAGCTTAGCGAACTTTCGGCGGAGGCGGCGGTCGAAGCGGTCGGAATTTTAGAGAGGGGCGAGCCGCAGCTTTTGTTGCAGGACGAGGCGCAAGCCACCTATTGCAAAAAAATTACCAAGGCTGACGCGGCGGTCGATTTTTCTAAGCCCGCGGCAAAGGTTGCCCGTTTAATAAACGCGTTCAGCCCCTCGCCCGCGGCATATGCTTTTCTTAACGGCGGCGCGGTCAACCTTTTAAAGGCGGCGGCGTGCGACGGCGAAGGGATAAGCGGCACGGTGCTTTCCGCCGATAAACGCGGGATAGTAGTTGCTTGCGGCGAGGGCGCGGTGTCGATAAGCTTGTTGCAGTTCGCGGGAGGCAAAGCGATAGGCGCGGCGGACGCGGTGAACGGCAGAAAAATAAAGGCGGGCGACAAGTTTGACTAACCCCTTATGCGACCCCTATCTGATACTCGTTAAGGTATATTCGGGGGGCAAATACTTAAAACAAGCCATTTCCGACACCCCGACAGAGCCGTTAAACCGCGCAAAAACGATTAAAACCGTGTACGGAGTTTTAGATAAGGACTACTATTTAAACTATATAATTTCCGAAAATACCAAAACTTTGCCCAAACTTTCGGTGCGGATTATATTGAAAATCGCGCTGTATATGCTTGAATTTTTGGGCAAGCACGACTATATGGTGGTGGACAGCGCGGTCGAGCTCACTAAAAAATTGGGCAAAAGCGGCGCGGCGGGCTTCGTAAACAGCTTCCTTCGTAGCTATAAAATACCCGTTTTCGACGAAAATTGCGCGAACGGTATGGCAATAAAGTGGTCAACGCCCGTCTGGCTGGTCAAAAAACTGCGCCGCAGTTACAAGGCGGAAGCGGAAAAAATACTTACCTTTCAGCCCTTGGGGAACAGCGTGCGGTTTGTGCGCGGCGAGGAGAGGTATTTAGCCGCCGAACATATTCATACGCCGTTTAAGGGCGTGTACATTTTCCCTAATTTCGTGCGCGACGAGGGCTTTTTTGCGGGCGATTATACCTTTCAGTCGGTGGGTTCCGTGGCGATTAGTGCCGCAATATCCCCCGTCGAACGCGTTTTAGACGCCTGCGCGGCGCCCGGCGGCAAGTCGGTTGCGCTCGCCGAAAAGTGCGGGGAGGTGGTCTCGTGCGAGGTGCACGAGCACCGCACACAGCTTATCCGCGACTACGCGCGGCGCATGGGCGTGAACAATCTGACCGCGGTTACGTGCGACAGCTCGCATTTCAACGCTGAGTTCGAAAACGCGTTCGACGCGGTTCTGTGCGACGTGCCCTGTTCGGGTACCGGCGTTATGGGCGAAAACCCCGACATCAAATTAAACCGCAAGGAAGAGGATATCGCCGCGCTCAATAAAGTGCAGGCGGCAATACTTTCAAACTGCGCGCGCTATTTAAAAAGCGGCGGCACGCTGTACTACTCGACTTGCTCGGTTCTTCCCGAGGAAAACGACAGCATTGCGGTGGGCTTTTTGCAGAGCCACCCCGACTTTTCGCTATCAATTCCGACCTCGCCGCTTGAACACAGGATGACGGATTACGGGTTGCAGTTTCTGCCGCACATATCGCTCGGCGCGGGGTTCTATCTCACGGCTTTTACAAAAAAATGAAAAAGATTTTGCAGGATTTAAGCTTTTCACAGCTTGAAAATTTAATAGAAGAATACGGCGAAAAAAAGTTCCGCGCACAGCAACTGAACACGGGGCTTATGCGCGGCAAAAAAATTTCTCAGATAAATATTCCCGCGCCGCTGCGCGAAAAGCTTTCGGAGGAGTACGAGGACGAGCCCGTTAAAATAATCAAGACGCTCACCTCTTCCGACGGCACCGAAAAGTATCTGTTTTCACTCGCCGACGGCAACGTTGTAGAGGGCGTTTTGATGAAGTACAAGTACGGCAATACGCAGTGCGTTTCCACGCAGGTGGGGTGCCGCATGGGTTGCAAATTCTGCGCAAGCACGCTCGGCGGCAGAGTGCGCGATTTAACCTCGGGCGAAATACTTTCGCAGGTGCTCGTCGTAAACGCACTGCACGCCGAGGGCAAAGAGAGGGGCGTTACCAACATAGTTTTAATGGGTAGCGGCGAGCCGCTCGACAACTACGAAAACGTCGTCGGGTTTTTGAAGAACGTTACCTCGCCCGAGGGGGTCAACATTTCGGCGCGCAACATTTCTCTTTCGACGTGCGGGCTTGTGGATAAGATGTACGATTTGGCGGACGAGGGCTTGCCCGTAAATTTAACCGTGTCGTTGCACTCGACGACGGATAGCGAGCGCGTCCGCACTATGCCGATTGCAAACAAGTGGACTATTGACGAAATTTTGCGGGCGTGCGAAAATTATTTTAATAAGACGGGGCGGAGGTATATTTTCGAGTACGCGCTCATCGAGGGCGAAAACTGCGACGAAAATCACGCCGACGCGCTGATAAAACTTTTAAAGGGCAAGCCCTGCCACGTGAATTTGATAAGGCTGAACGAGGTAAAGGAAAGGGCGCTTGCCGCCGCGGGCGAAAAGCAAGCCTACCGCTTTTTGGGGCTTTTGCAAAAGGGCGGCTTGTCGGCGACCTTGCGCAGGCGCACGGGGGCGGATATAGGCGGCGCCTGCGGGCAATTAAGAGCAAGCTATATAGAAAAAATTCAGAATTAAGAATTAAGAATTAAAATTCGACCTAAATCTTGCTTTCCCCCTTGCCCGTCCCTTCAAAAGTGGAAGGCGAGGGTTGGTACCCGTCATTGCGAGGTTGCGTAGCGGTCGCACGGAGCGAAGCGCAGTAGGAGCGTAGCAACCGCGGCAATCCAGAATTACGAAATCTACTCATTGTTCTTCTGGATTGCCACGGGCACAAGTGCCCTCGCAATGACGTCGTACACCACTGCCTTCCCCCTAAGGGGAAGGTCACAATGAGGACAAAAATTATGAACGATAAAGTAAAGGTTGCGCCTTCGATACTTTCCGCCGACTTTTCGGCGATGGGCGAGGCAATCAAAAAAATCGAAGAGGCGGGCGCCGATTTGGTGCACTGCGACGTTATGGACGGCTCGTTCGTCGAGCCCATAACCTTCGGCGGGCAAATGGTAAAAAATATCCGCAAAATAACCAAACTCCCCCTCGACGTGCACCTCATGATTGAGCACCCCAAAACGCAGATAAAATTCTTCGCGGAAGCGGGCGCGGATATCATAACCGTGCATTTCGAGGCGTGCGAAAAAATCTCGCCGACTTACCTTAAAGAGACGCTCGCGCTCATAAAATCCTACGGCGTAAAGTGCGGCGCGGTAATAAATCCCGACACCCCGGCGGAGCGCATTTTCGGCGTTATAGCGGACTGCGATACGGTGCTTATAATGTCGGTTTTCCCCGGCTATGGCGGGCAGAAATTCATACCCTCGTCGCTCGAAAACGTTAAAAAGGTGCGGGAATATGCTTCATCTATCGGCAAAAACGACTTAGATATCGAGATTGACGGCGGGGTTACGTGCGGCAATGCGGAGGAGATACGCGCGGCGGGCGCAAACGTTTTGGTCGCGGGTTCGGCAGTGTTCGGCGCGCCCGATATGCGCGGGGCGATTTTAAAGATAAGGGGCGAAAATTGAAGGGGATTCTGCTTTTGAACGGCACGCCGTACGGCGGTAAAATCGACTGCGAAAACGCGTTCGTCGTCTGTTGCGACGGCGCTTACAGGTGGGCTCGCGGCAAGGTTAAAATCGACGAAAACGTGGGCGATTTCGACAGCTTGGACTTTGTTCCCGACCCGCCGCCGAGCGAGATTTATCCGAGCGAAAAGGACTTTACCGACGGCGAAATCGCGCTTTTCAAACTGCTTGCAAAGGGGGTTGACGAGGTCGAAATTTACGGCGGCTTCGGCGGCAGGTACGACCATTTTATGGGCAATCTGCACCTTTTATACGCGGCTTTTTCGCGGGGCATTGCGGCAAAGATGATAGATAAAAACACCGTCGCGTTTTTGGGCGGCGGGAAGATAGATTTGAGCGGAAACCGCGGAAAAACATTTTCGTTGTTACCTTTCGGCGGCGTCGTGCATATAATGGAAAGTAAAGGGTGCAAGTACGCCTATCCCGAAAAAATCGGCTACGGCGAGTGCCGCGGCATTTCCAATATCGCCGAAAGCGATACGGCTTATGTGACGGTCGGGGATAACGATTGCGCTTTAATTTTCGTCAACAGAGGTGAAGTATGACCATTATCTGCATTAAACCGCCCAAACCTTTAAGGAAGATTTTAAAACTCATATGCCGAAAATAAAGTATATAGATTTGCACTGCGACAGTGTTACCGAAAGCTGTAAAAGGGGTGGCGAATTCGCCTCGTTCGCGGGGCAGGTCAATACCTTAAAACTTAAAAAATCGGGGTGCGCCGCGCAGTGCTTCGCGCTCTTTACGCAAGGGGAAAACGCCGCCGCAGACTTTGAAAGGTTTGCGGCGTATTATAATGCCCAAATTGCGGTTGACCCCCTAATATTGCCCGTCGAACGCTATTCCGACTTCGAAAAAGCCGAAAAAGAGGGCAAAATCGCGGCAATACTCACCGTCGAAAATTTCGGGTTTTTAAACGGCGCGGGCGGCATAAAAAAGCTTGCCTCGCTCGGCGTTAAAATGGCTTCGCCCGTGTGGAACTTTGCCAACGCGTTCGCATATCCCAACCTAATTTTCAAGGGGGGCGTGCCCGAGTTTGAAAAGCGGGAAGCGCGCGGGCTCACCGAGGCGGGCAAAGAAGCTGTGGCGGCGTTAAACGAAAACCGCATGATAATAGATATTTCCCACCTTTCCGACGGCGGGGTCGGGGACGCGCTCGCCCTCTCGACCGCGCCGATTGTCGCCAGCCATTCCAACTGCGCGGCGGTGCATAACGTCAGCCGCAATTTAACCGATATGCAGATTAAAAAAATCGCCGACAAGGGCGGGGTTGTCGGGCTGAATTACTGCCGCGATTTTATCGGCGGCGAAAGCGCGTTTTCGGGGCTGCTTGCGCATTTAAAGCATTTGATTAAGGTCGGCGGCGAGGACGTGCCCGCGTTGGGGAGCGATTTCGACGGAATACCTCCCTATGACGAGCTTGCCGACTGCACTCTCGTGCCAGCTCTATTTGAATATTTTTCCGACGGGGGATTAAGCGGTCGGGTTTTGGAAAAGCTTGCCCGCGGCAATTTTTTAAGAGTGTTTAAGGAAGTTGTCGGGTGAGGGGAATTAAGAATTCAGAATTCAGAATTAAATCCAACCGCAATACGACCTTCCCCTTAGGGGGAAGGTGGGTTGACCGATTAGGTCAAGCCGAATGAGGGGTTGGTTGGGTTGAACGCGCTAACCCCTCATCCGTCCCAACCTTGCGGTTGCGACACCTTCCCCCTAAGGGGAAGGTTAAACCGAAGAATAAATTATTTTAAATAATCCGACCTTCATTCTACATTCTACATTCATAATTCTGAATTTACCAAATTCCGTTGCAAAATGCGTGCGGATATGCTAAAATATATCCGTTATGAAAAAGTTTATCTGCGCCGCCGCGATAGCCGCGGTCGGCATTTGTTCTACTGTCTCGTTCGGCGGCTGTAAAACGGGCAAGGCGTACGTCGAGTACAAGCTGTCGGAAGGCGGCGACTACTACATAGTAAGCGGCGTTTCGGGCGACAAGCTCGGGCTTACAAGTTACGAAGTGCCCGCGAGTTACTCCGCCGAAGAGGGAGGCGAGCTCCTGCCCGTAAAGGAGATAGGCGAAGGCGCGTTTATGCAGTGCTACAACCTCGAAAGTTTAACTCTGCCCGATACGGTCGAAAAGTTAGGCGAGCGCGCGTTTGTCTTTTGCAATTTTAAATCGTTCACTATCCCCGAGAGCGTCAATTTTATAGGGAACCGTGCGTTCGGCGCGTGCAAATCTCTTACCGAAATTACTATTCCGGAAAGTGTTACTACTTTGGAGACGATGGCTTTTTATAGCTGTTCCTCGCTTGAAAAGGCGGTGGTCAAGGCAGATATAACCGTGCTGGAGGATATGGTTTTCTGCAACCCCGTTTACAATCAGGGAGGTAACACTTACACCGACACGGCGCTTACTAAGGTGTATTTGAGCGCGAGTATTACAAAGATTCGCGATACGGCGCTCGCGGGCAACTTTATTTCCGATATCTATTTTGCGGGAAGCGAGGCGCAGTGGGACGACGTTTATTTCTTTAATATGGTAGACGACGAGAACAACTCGGGCAGTAAAAAGGAAAACCGCCTCGAAAAGAGCACGGTTATGAGCGGCGGAGTGAAGATGCACTACGACGCGGAGTTTTAAAGTAAAATAAAAGCGCGGAGCAAAATTTGCTCCGCGCTTTTTATACGGTTTAATTTTTTACGCTCTTTCCACGGTTTTAAGGCAACGGGTGCAAACGTAACCGTTTACGGCTTTGCCTTCCGCATTGACGTAATTGACTTTCTGAACGTTAGCTTTAAACGTTCTTCTCGTTCTTCTCTTGGAGTGGCTGACGTTGTTACCCGACGTCTGACCCTTTCCGCATACGCTGCAAACTCTGGACATAATATCTTTCCTCCCGATTTTATAGGATATTTCTCATTTAAAGGTTAAAAATAACGCCGCATCTTTCATACAGCTCACTTATAATATCACGGCGTTTTAAAAAAATCAAACAAAAAAACGCAAAACGACTAATTTTTTTTAAGATTATTCAAAATAAATTTATGGCAGAGCATAAAAAAACGGCTAACAGCAATAAAATACTTGCAAAAATGTGAGAAACGGTTTAAAATTAATTTAAATGGACAGTGTTTTTCTCTGTCAAAGGATATATCTATGTCGGTTAATACAAGCAACGTGTACGGTAAAATTTCGATATCCGATTTGGCTATAGCAAAGGTGGCGGCAAACGCCGCCTTAGAGTGCTACGGAATTGTCGACACCGTTGCGCGCCGCTTTACCGACTCTATGTCCGAACTACTCAAAAAGCAGTCGGGCAAGGGCGTTAAAGTAGTCACCAGCGGCGACAGAATTTTTATCGACGTTTATGTGGTAATAAAGTACGGCGTTTCCATAAACGCTGTCGCCGAGAGCTTAAAAGAAGGAATTAAATATAAAGTTGAAAAGTTTACGGGTATGATTGTGGACACCGTAAACGTTAATATCATAGGAGTTAAACTGTAAAAATTTAGTTTAACTCCCTTTTGTTGTGAAATATACTGTTAAAAAATAATAAACGTAGCAAGGAAAACCGCGCTTTTCCGCAGCGCGACCCAATTTGCGCATACCTGCGCCTCAGTAGGTAAAGCCGCGCGATTTCTAATAATAGAGGGCTTAAATTTATCGCGCGGCAAGGGCAACGCCCTCAAATTCGTCGGATTTATTTTGCGCCCCAAGCAAAAGAAATCGACGAGAAAGGAGTTATATGCAAAAAACCGTTAATAGCACCGAATTCCGCAAAATGGTTGCTTCCGGTGCAAGAATGCTTGAAATAAACAGGGCAAAGATTGACGCCCTTAACGTTTTTCCGGTACCCGACGGAGATACGGGTACCAATATGTCGCTCACGTTGCAGTCGGCGGTAAAGGAGATGAATGCGTGCTCTTCCAACCGCTTTCAGGAGATTTGCGACGCCGTTTCAAAAGGCGCGCTCCGCGGTGCGAGGGGCAACTCGGGCGTAATATCTTCCCAGATTTTCAGGGGAATTTGCTCGGTCGTCAAGGACTGCAAGGAAACTTTTGATACAAAAACTTTCGCAAAGGCGATAGAGGCGGGCACAAAGGTTGCGTATTCCGCCGTTTCCATTCCCAAAGAGGGCACTATCTTAACCGTCGTAAGGCTTATGAGCGAGAGCGCGGGTAAGCTTGCCTCGAAAAACAAGGACTTCGTCGACTTTTTAAAGGCTTTAATCGCCGTCGGCGACGAGGCGTTGGCGCAGACCCCCGAACTTTTGCCCGTATTAAAGAAGGCGGGCGTCGTCGACAGCGGCGGCATGGGACTTATGACCATAATGCGCGGCTTCCTCGCGGCGATTTCGGGCGAGGATATCGGCACCGAAATTCCCTCCGAGGTGCAGGTTAAGGAAAAGGAGCCCGACTTCGACGACAACTCGGATATCATAAATCTCGATTTGGGCGATATCGAGTTCGCGTACTGCACCGAATTTTTCGTAATCAACTTAAAGCCGCAGACCACGCTTGCCGATATCGACAAGCTGAAAGAAAAGCTTATGGGCATAGGCGACAGCGTAATCTGCATAGGCGATTTGGAATTTATCAAGGTGCACGTACACACCAACACCCCCGGCATCGCGCTCACATACGCGTTGGAATTGGGCGAGCTCGACAGACTTAAAATCGAGAATATGTTAGAGGAGAACAGGCAGTTAAAGAAGAAGCTCGAAGCCGAGAAGAAGGAGATGGGCATGCTTGCCATCTGCGCGGGCGAGGGCTTGGCGGAAATTTTCAAGGACCTTATGGTCGACCGCGTAATCGAGGGCGGGCAGACAATGAACCCCTCGGCGCAGGACATCGCCGACGCGGTGCAGAAGATAAACGCCGCAAGCGTGTTCGTGTTCCCCAACAATTCCAACATAATTTTGGCGGCGGAGCAGGCAAAGGGGCTTGTGAACAACCGCACCATACACGTTATCCCCACCAAAAACGTGCCGCAGGGCATTGCGGCGGCGCTCGTGTTCAATCCCGACGAAAGCGTGCCCGAAAACAAGACTAATATGACGCACGCGATAGACAATGTTGCGGCGGGTCAGGTCACGTACGCGGTGCGCAACACCACGATGAACGGCTTCAAGCTCAAAGAGGGCGACATTATCGGGCTCAACTCCAAAAAGATTTTGGCGAAGGGCACGAATATCGACGACACGACGCTCGAATTGATAAGAAAAATGAAGAACGCCGAGCACGAGATGATAACCCTCTACTACGGCGAGGGGGTAGACGAAAGCGCGGCGGAAGCGCTTGCGGCTAAGGTTGCGGAAACCTTCCCCGACTGCGAGGTAGATTTCCACTTCGGCGGTCAGCCCGTTTATTATTATATGGTAAGCTTGGAGTAAGCGGGAAGTAGGAATTGTGGTGAAAATATTTAAATAATCCGACCTTAAACTTGGCTTCCACCTTTTGTATAAGGGGGAAGCTGTCCGAAGCGTAGCGCAGGACTGATGAGGGATAAGGTTACTTTTCACCACTGTCATTCTGAACGCAGTGAAGAATCTGACAAGATAAAGTGATTGGCTCATTTAAACTGCTTTTTCTTTCAATTAGTCGGATTCTTCGACACGCCGCAAGCGGCGGCTCAGAATGACAATAAGGTTGTAATTTGCACATCCCTCATCCGTCTTGACCTTAGCGGTCAAGCCACCTTCCCCCTTTATTAAGGTGGAAGGCAAGTGTGGGGAAGAGCGCAAATTTATTTGCTACTTGCGAATTAAAAAAAGGAAGGCTTTTGCCTTCCTTAAATTATAAAAAAATGGAATTAACAAATTTAAAGTACGTGTCCGAGGCACGCGAAAAACAATTTAATAAATTGGGCGTGTTCTCGCAGGAAGATTTACTGCGGCTTTATCCGCGCGATTTCGTCGATTTAACCCGCACGAATTCCATTGCAAACGCGTACCACAACTCGGTAATTTTAACACTGTGCGAGGTGCTGTCCGTCGAGCAGAACCGCTTTGCCCGCCGTCCGTTCGTAAAGGCTCTGTGCCGTCAGGGCGACAACCTCTTTCAAACCATATGGTTCAACCAGCCGTATGTTGCGGCAAAGCTTTCGCGGGGGGAGTACCTCTTTTACGGGCGGGTGCAGAACAAGTACGGCATGGGCGCACAGATGGTAAATCCCACCTTCGAAAGGGCGGAAAGCGTGCGCAATCTGCAAGGAATTCTGCCCGTCTATCCGCTGTCGGGCACGCTCACGCAAGGGGTGGTAAGAACGGCGGTGCGGCAGGCTTTAAAAAACGTTAAGACGGAAAGCGCGATACCTTTTGCACTGCAACAAAAGTACGGGTTGACTTCTTTAAAAGAGGCATATTACAAACTGCATTGCCCCGCTTCGCAGCAGGATATTGCGGTGGCAAGCGAGCGAATTGCCATCGAAGAGTACTTTCTTTTAGTGTCTGCGTTCAAGGTGATAAAGGGCGACGGCGAGGTGGCGAGGACCAACCGCTACGCCGTTTCGGATGCCGATATAGGGGGCTTTTTAAGCCGCTTCCCGTTCGAGTTTACCGACGGACAGAAGGGGGCGGTGCGCGACGTTTTAAGTGACTTGCGCTCGCCCAAAGTTATGAACAGACTGTTGCAGGGCGACGTCGGCTGTGGAAAGACGGCGGTGGCGTTAGCCGCGGCATATATGGCGGTCAAATCGGGTTTTCAGGCGGCGATGCTGTCGCCTACCGAGGTGCTCGCGCGGCAAAACTGCGCCCAGCTTCAAAAATATCTGCCCGAATACAGCGTGCGGTTTTTATCCGGTTCCACGCCCGCGGCGGAAAAGCGCGAAATTAAAAAGGGCTTAAAAGAGGATACCGTCGATATTGTCTGCGGCACGCACGCGGTAATTCAGAAGGACGTGGAATTTAAAAATCTGTCGCTCGTCGTCTGCGACGAACAACAACGTTTCGGCGTTGCACAGCGTTCCGCGCTCACCGAAAAAGGGGTGAATTGCGACTGTCTCGTCATGAGCGCAACCCCCATTCCGCGCACGTTATCGCTTGTCTTTTACGGCGATTTGGACGTGACTACAATCAAGGAAAAACCCCGTTCGCGGCAGGATATATCCACCTCAATCATAAAAAAAAGCCGTTATGGCGATATGCTTAACTGGATTGCGGGCGAAACAAAGCTCGGGCGGCAGGCGTACTTTGTCTGCCCCAAAATTGAGGGCGACGACGAGGGCACGGTGATGTCGGTCACCGAGCTTTACGAGGACTTGCAGAGGGCGATGCCCGCCGTGCGCTTCGGACTGCTGCACGGCAAAATGAACGACAAAAAGAAGGAAGAGGTGATGTCCGCCTTCCGCGAAAAGAATTTCGACTGCCTTGTTTCCACGACGGTCATCGAGGTAGGCGTGGACGTGCCCGACGCAACCGTTATGGTCATCTATAACGCCGACAGGTTCGGGCTGTCGCAGTTGCACCAGCTTCGCGGGCGCGTCGGCAGAGGGAGCGTCAAGAGCTACTGTTTTCTGCTGTCGGAAAGCGAGAGCGAGCAGGCGCGCGAAAGGCTTTTGGTTTTAAAGAACAATTCCGACGGATTTGCGATTGCCGAGTCCGACTTGAAGATTAGGGGCGGCGGCGACTTCATGGGCACGCGGCAGAGCGGCAGAATTTTGTCGGAATTAAAGACTTTGCGTTTCCCCGTTTCGGCGGTGTTCACGGCGAAGAAGATTTCGGACGACGCGTTTTCGGGCGCGTTCGACACGACCGCTCTGCGCCGCGCCGCGCTGAAAAAATACGACGCCTTGAAGGACGTCATTTTGAATTAAGAATGTAGAATTAAGAATGTAGAATTATGGGGTATGCTGTCATTGCGAGCGGAGTGAAACGTAGCGTGGCAATCCCATATTACGAAGTCCGCTTATTGACCTTCTGGATTGCCACGGGCACAAGTGCCCTCGCAATGACGCACAATCCGATGGAAAGCTAAGCGCGGGCGGGTGCAATGACAGTATGGACGGATAAACAAAATTCTTAATTCTGCATTCTGAATTCTGCATTGTCTAAAAAATCGCCTATTGACAAAAATAATCTCGCATATTATAATAATTAGGAAATAAAAAGCACCGTCGGGGGATATATCCCCCGCAACGCTTTTCAAGCGTTGCGGGAAAAACCTCTATCGGTAAAAGGGGAAAAAATATATGAAAGCAAAAAGAATTTTACCTTTGGTTTTGTCGCTCGCTATGGCGGGCGGCGCGTTTGCGGGAATCGCGGGTTGTAACAACGGCGGCAGCAGCAGCTCGACAGGCGGCGGTGGCGGTACCGTAACCCATCAAAATTCGCACAAACTTCATTATACGGACAATGAGGACGGCGCGACGCATACGGTAACCTGCGAGGTTGAGGGCTGCGATTACGTGGTGCAAAACAACGTGTCGCACACGTCAACCGACTCATGCACCGATTGCGGTTGGGAAAAGCAGGGCGAAGGTGGACATAAGCATTCGTATTTGCAACATAAAGCAACTTGCGACGGTTGCGATGAGCCTAATCCCAAGGCAACGACTTTCAGCGGGTGGGACGGTACGGATAACGGGTTTACCGATGACCACGTAAGCAAAATTTACGTCGTCGGCGATTCTACGGTATGCGATTATAGCTTGTCGCCCCAGAAATTCGATAACGACAGATTCCTTCCCCGATACGGTTACGGAACACAGCTACACGAATACCTTAATTACACGAGCGAAAACGTAGTAAACCTTGCGATTTCGGGCAGAAGCGCGGTAAGCTTAATGGGCGAACCGAATTATACTACCTTGGTAAATTCCATAGGTGAGGGCGACTATTTAATTATAGGCTTCGGTCATAACGACGAGAAGTTGGAGCCTAACCGCTTCGGCGACCCCGAAGGTAACACCACCGAAGCAGTAACCGACAGGGGCGACTCCTGGAAATATATTCTCAACGAGAATTATATAAAACTTGCAAAGCACAGGGGAGCAACGCCTATACTTTGCACGCCTATTGTGAGGTACGATAAAAAAGGTGAGTATACGGGCAACTATATTCACGATACCGAATACGGCGATTATCCTGCGGCAATAAAGGCTCTTGCCGAAGAAACAGAAACGGTTTGCGTTGATTTGACGACGATAACCAAAAATACCTGGATTGCGGCGGGCGAGAACTCAACATATTTTCATTCTGTAAGCGAGTACGCAGGCGATATAGTTTCGTCTCCTTATAATGCGAGCGTTTTGCCCGATTTCGATACAATCGACGGAACACATATCAATAAATACGGCGCTAAGATGGTTGCTTACCAGCTTGCAAATGCGCTTAAAACCACTTCCGTATCTTCAATCGTAAGGGAGGGCATAACGGCTCCTGTAAAAGATGACGAATATGTCGGTGCAATCAACCAAAGTTATACTAAGTCGGATTATGCAAGCTTTAATCCCGCTAATAACAGTGGGCAGTTATTGACGGACGACTGGTATAAAACGGCGTTCGGCGACCTTGGCGGTTCGTATAGCGCATCCAATCTTACGGCTACGCACAGCGGCGGTACGTTTACCGTAGCGTATGCCGGGAAAGGTAAGATAGCAGACGGCGGCGACGGCTATGCGGCTATATTCAAACAGCTTCCGAAAGATGCGGATTTCTCAATTTCCGCGCATGTCAAAGTTACGGAATTTATAGCGTCCACGTCAGAAAATCAGGCGGGGTTCGGTATAATGCTTCGTGACGACATTTATGTCAATACCGTAAAAGCGTCGCTCAAAACCGCCTATGTAACCGCGGGTGCTCTTACAAATAGTAAGGGAACGGATACAGCGGCGTTCAGCCGTGTGAACGGTTCGGGCGTTACCAAGGGTACGGAATTAAGTGCGGATGTAGCGTTAAACAGCGAGTACGACATTTCGATGACAAAGACGGGTACTACCGTAACCGTAACCTTTGGCACGGTATCGGAGACTTTTACAAATATTTCTCTTACCTCTGTTGACAGTAACTATATGTACTTATGTCTGTTTGCGAATAGAGGTATAAAGGCTGTGTTTACCGACGTAAACTTTTCGTTAGAAAGCTAACTATATTAAATTAATGTAAAAAAGCGGCGGCTGAATTTTCAGCCGCCGCTTTGCTTTTTAAAATATGCGCATAAAAATTTTATTCAAATCGTTTGACAAATAATTCCTCTTTTGTTAGAATAGTCGTTGCTCACTGTAAAAGGTGGGTCTTTATGCGTTATTTTAATTCGGAATTAGGAATTCGTAATTCTTAAATTTGCTAAGGAAAAATTATTCTAAAATAATTTGACCGCATTATACAATTCCGCATTCCGCATTATGAATTCAGCATTAATTCAGCTTTCTCCTTTGCATTTTAAGGGTAGGTGCAAAGAAAGAGATATATTCCACAAACCTTAATTTAATTCGGAATTATACCCCCCTCAGTCACCGTTGGTGACAGCTCCCCCCTCTTTAAAGAAGGGTGAGCCTTGCCTTAGCGCAACCCGAGGCATACCCCTTTTTAAGGGGGAGGCTCCGCGTAGCGGTGGTGGGGGTTACGCATTCCGCATTAGATAAGGTTGAGTAAAACAAGGAGGAATTTTATGCCCACAATCAATCAGCTTATCAAGCACGGCAGAGAAAAGCAGGTTTTTAAGAGCAAGTCGCCCATTTTGGACAACTGCCCCCAGAAGCGCGGTGTGTGCCTTTCGGTTACCACGACGACGCCCAAAAAGCCTAACTCGGCTATCCGTAAGATTGCAAGGGTAAGGCTTACCAACAAGCAGGAAGGTACCGTATATATTCCGGGCGAAGGTCACAATTTGCAGGAGCACTCTTCGGTACTTATCCGTGGCGGTCGTGTAAAGGACTTACCCGGCGTTCGTTACCATATCGTGCGCGGCGCACTCGATACCGCAGGCGTTGCGAAGAGAAAGCAGGCGCGTTCGCGTTACGGCGCAAAACGCCCTAAGTAAATTAAGAATTAAGAATTTAGAATTCAGAATTAAATCCGACCATAATATAGGCTTCCCCTCGGTGGGGAGGCTCCGCGTTAGCGGTGGTGAGGGGAATTCTAATAATTTACCCCTCATCCGTCTTAACCTTAGCGGTTAAGCCACCTTCCCCACGCAGGGGGAAGGCAAGATTGCGGAATAAATTATTTTAAAATAATTCGACCGCCATTCTTAATTCTGCATTCTAAATTCTACATTAAACAAAAATTTTCCCTACTTGTCGGAATATATTTCTTACCCTTTAACCGATAAAAGTAGGCAGTATTTGAAAGGGCGTTCGGCGCGCTTTCAGAGAAGATTTGCTACCTCGAAAATTTTTCAGTCGGGGCAAGCAATAGCTTATTTAAGGTGAACCCTTAAAATAAAAAAACAGGAGGTAAAAATTATGCCCAGAAGAGGAGGCGTCCCTAAAAGAGACGTATTACCCGACCCCGTGTACAATTCCAAGGTTGTTACAAAGCTTGTAAACCAGATTATGTACGACGGCAAACGCGGCACTGCGCAGACTATCGTCTACGAAGCATTTAAAATTGCGAGCGAAAAGCTCGGACAAGCACCCATGGACGTGTTCAATCAGGCTATGAACAACATTATGCCCGTATTGGAAGTTAAGGCAAGGAGAGTTGGCGGCGCCAACTATCAGGTGCCCATGGAAATAAGACCCGAAAGGCGTCAGACCCTTGCAATCCGCTGGTTGGTAATTGCTACCCGTAAGCGTTCCGAAAGAGAGATGAGCGCAAAGCTCGCCGCGGAGCTTATGGACGCGTACAACAACGCGGGCGGCGCGGTTAAAAAGAAAGAAGATACCCACAGAATGGCGGAAGCAAACAAGGCGTTTGCGCATTTCCGCTTCTAATCGAGGTAGGTTATGGCAAGAGAATACGATTTATTGCATACAAGGAATATCGGTATTATGGCGCACATCGACGCCGGCAAAACGACTACTACCGAGAGAATACTGTACTACACGGGCAGAAACCACAAGATTGGCGAAACCCACGACGGTACCGCAACCATGGACTGGATGGTTCAGGAGCAGGAGCGCGGAATTACGATTACGTCCGCCGCAACCACCTGCCACTGGACGAGAACGGGCATGGAAAAGAAAGACGAGTGCCGTATAAACATTATAGATACTCCGGGGCACGTTGACTTCACCGTAGAGGTTGAGCGTTCGCTCCGCGTACTCGACGGCGCCGTTGCCACTTTCTGCGCAAAGGGCGGCGTTGAGCCCCAGTCCGAAACCGTTTGGCGTCAGGCGGATAAGTACAAGGTACCCCGCATTGCTTACGTCAACAAGATGGACATCAACGGCGCAAATTTCACCCGCGCCGTGCAGATGATGAAGGAAAGGCTTAACGCAAATCCCGTTCCTATCGAGCTTCCCATCGGTAAGGAAGATACCTTCCAAGGTATCGTTGACCTTATCGAAATGAACGCCGAAATTTACGACTCCGACGACGGCAAGCAGTACCACAAGGCGGAAATTCCCGCCGATTTGAAGGACGCCGCCGAAGAGGGTCACATGGCTGTCATGGAAGCGGCTGCCGAGGGCGACGACGAACTTATGGAGAAGTTCTTAGAAACCATGGAACTTACTCCCGACGAAATCCGTAAGGGCTTGCGCGCGGCGACTATCGCAATGAAGTGCACCCCCGTGCTCTGCGGCTCTTCCTACAAAAATAAGGGCGTTCAGATGCTTTTGGACGCGGTTATCGACTATCTTCCTTCCCCCGTCGACGTAGACCACGTAAAGGGCGTAAACCCCGACACGGGCGAAGAGGAAGAGAGAAAGACCTCGGACGACGAGCCGTTTGCCGGTCTTGCGTTCAAGATTGCAACCGACCCGTTTGTTGGCAGACTTGCTTATTTCAGAGCGTACTCCGGCGTACTTTCCGCGGGCTCGTACGTTTATAACTCGACAAAGGGCAAGAAGGAGCGCGTAGGCCGTCTTGTTCAGATGCACGCCAATTCGCGTATGGAAATTCCCGAGGTATGTTCGGGCGATATCTGCGCGATTGTCGGCTTGAAGGACACCACCACGGGCGACACGCTGTGCGACGAGAAGAACCCCATCATTTTGGAGCAGATGACCTTCTCCGACCCCGTTATCCAGCTCTCTATCGAGCCCAAGACCAAGGCGGGTCAGGAAAAAATGACCCTCGCTCTTATAAAGCTTGCGGAAGAGGACCCCACGTTCAAGACGTACACCGACCAGGAGACGGGGCAGACCATTATCGCGGGCATGGGCGAGTTGCACCTCGACATTATCGTCGACAGACTTCTCCGCGAATTCAAGGTAGAGGCGAACGTAGGCGCGCCGCAGGTTGCTTACCGCGAAACGTTCCGTCAGGCTTGCGACGCCGAGGGTATGTACAAGCGTCAGTCGGGCGGTAAAGGTCAGTACGGTCACTGCAAACTGCACTTAATTCCCGGCGAACCCGGTTCGGGCTATTCGTTCGAAGATATCACCGTCGGCGGCTCAATTCCCAAGGAATATATCCCCGCTATCGACAAAGGTATTCAGGGCGCGGCTAAAAACGGCTTCCTTGCAGGCTACGAAATGGTAGACTTTAAAGTACAGGTCTACGACGGAAGCTTCCACGAGGTCGACTCCTCGGAAATGGCGTTCCAGATTGCGGGTTCGATGGCGTTCAAAGACGGCATGACCAAGGCAAAACCCGTGCTCTTAGAGCCTATTATGAAGGTCGAGGTTATCGTTCCCGACGACTATTTCGGCGACATTATGGGTAACGTAACCGCACGCCGCGGCACGATTATCTCCACCGACGACAGAGCGGGCGCAAAGGTAGTCGACGCGGAAGTTCCCCTTTCGGAAATGTTCGGTTATGCAACCGACCTTCGCTCGCGCACTCAAGGCCGCGGTCAGTTCACGATGCAGTTCGACCATTATTCCGAAGTGCCGAAGTCGGTTGCCGAGAAGGTTATAGGCGAAAGAGCTAAGAAAGGTTAAGCGAATTAAGAATTAAGAATGTAGAATTTTAGGAAAAAACAAATTATAACAATTTTCCGCATTATAATTCTACATTCTGCATTCTACATTCTGAAATATTTTAAAAACCATCGTCAAAATAATTGTGTTTTTAAAAGTTTTAATATATAATAAAATCAACGCGTAAGGCGCGAAAAATGCAGCCCCAAAAAGACGATATATGGATAGCTGCGAAGTTATCATTTTATAAAAAATTATAGGAGAAAACAAAAATGGCAAAAGCTAAGTATGACAACAGCAAGC
>JAMPAF010000035.1 GCA_023667345.1 Clostridiales bacterium | reverse complement strand
AGGAACGGCAAACAGGGATGTTAAGTTAGTGGCTTCATACAGCATGACTTACGAATTTTTAACAACGCCTGTAAAAGTGCCGACTCTGCCTTCACCGGCATATATAATGTATGAATGCTCTTCGGTTACGGATTATATCTACTATTTGCCTTACTCCGGTACTACGCAAACTCTCAATTTTAGTGCGTTTGATACTTCGCTTATCAGTGGGGCTACTTCTATCACTTCTAAACTTAATGCGGACGGGCGTACTAATACGGCGGGGCGTGCTTGTGTTCAATTTACTCTTACAGGAAGTAATGCGTTTTGGGACGATGCCTCTGGCGGTACAGGGGTTAGATATGTATATGTTTTTACGATATCGGCTTCCCCTAAAGTTGTAGTAAACAAAGTTGCGACTTGCGACAAATTGCCCGATACAGTGCCGATAGACACAGGGCAAAGTACGCCCGGAACAATAAGCTGGGCGGACACCGCGACGGTTGATAACCCTAAATGGGTGTATAACGTTACGGACACGACAAATTATATAAGCGACACAATATACGGCGTTGCCGAGGTGGAAATTAAACACACAATAGACGACGAAAGTCACGTTGAGGGGGTAGACGCAACCTGCACGGAGGGCGGCAATATAGAACACTGGCAGTGTTCGGTATGCGAGAAGTATTTTTCGGACAGCGGCGGCAAAACCGAAATCGACGCGGACGATATCGAAATTGACGCTCTCGGGCACGATATGACTAAGACCGAGGCGAAGTCGGCGACCTGCCTTGTCGCGGGCAACCCCGAATATTACACCTGCTCGCGCTGTGAAAAGGTTTTCAAGGACGCGGACGGCGACGAAGAGTATTCCGCCGAGGATATTGAAATTGCAAAACTCGACCACACTTTTGCGGAAGCTTGGACGACGGACAGTAGCAATCACTGGCACATATGCACGCGCGGTTGCGGCACGAAGGACGGCGACGCGGCGCACTCGTTCGAGTGGAAGGTAGATACGGCGGCGACGGTAACAAGCACTGGCGTTAAGCACGAGGAGTGCACGGTCTGCGGCTATAAGCGAAGCGAAAACACGGTAATTGATGTAATAACCTGTCTGCACCCCGACAAGACGCACCACGACAGGGTTGACCCCACGTGCGTTGAAAAGGGCACGGTGGAATATTGGTCGTGCGACGACTGCGGTAAAAATTTGGATAGTTCGGATTTGGAGCTCGACTCGCTCGAAATTGCTATCGACCCCGACGCGCACAGCTACAACGACGGCGTGATAACGACCGCCGCGAGTTGCACGGAAGAGGGCGTTAAAACGTACACTTGCTCGCTTTGCGGCGACACGTACACCGAAAGCGTGCCGAAAGCCGAACACACCGAGGTTGAGGACGAGGCGGTTGCCGCAACCTGCACTACGGCGGGCAAAACGGCGGGCAAGCACTGTTCGGTCTGCGGCGAAATTTTAGAGGCGCAAACCGAAATTCCCGCCACGGAACACAGCTACAACGACGGCGAGATTACCGCGCCCGCAACGTGTACGGAAGAGGGCGTAAAAACTTTCACGTGCACGGCGTGCGGCGACACATACACCGAGGACGTGCCCGCGAACGGTCACACTGAAGGCGAAGAGCCGACGTGCACGACCGTACAGACCTGCACCGTATGCGGCGAAGAGCTTGCGGCGGCATTGGGTCACGATTACGGGTGGGTGATAACCAAACAGCCGACCGAGGAAGAAGAGGGGTTAAAGCAGAATATCTGCTCGCGTTGCGACGATATCGACGGCGAGGAAGAGATTGCAAAGCTTGTTGTGGAAGAGGGCGGAAGCGTTATGGACTTGCCCACGGGCAACGACTACGATTTGGAAATCTCGGTCAAAGAGAGCGATTCTCTGTACAATATTGCGGGGGTAAGCAAGGGCTACAAGGTAGAACTGTACGTTGTGGACGGCGAATTCCGCACCCCGTACGACGCGGACAAAACGGTGACTTTGATGCTCGTTGTGCCCGAGGGAATGGACGATTTTAAGCTGTACAAGCGCAGCGGCGATATTTTAGAACAGGTTGCCGAGGAAGATTACAAGTTCGAAAACAACGTGGTCACAATCCGCACGACGCTCCCCGAAGAGTACGTTTTCAACGCGCCTTTGAAGGACGCGCCCGCGGCAGGTATCCCTTGGTGGGTATGGCTGATAGTGGGCATAAGCGTCGTTGCGGTAATAACGCTTATCGTCGTGATTGTTCTGGCGGTCAAGCACAAAAAGCAGGGTGCGGTTGCCGTGACAGCGGACAACGGCGAGGTGCTCGGGCGGCTTGACAAGCAGGACGAAAAGATTGACAAGCTTATCGAGATTACCGACGGCGGCTTCAACGACCTTGTCGACGACGAATAGTTTTTCGGACATTGCAGACGAAAGATAAAATCACACCATCCTTTTACGGCGGCGAGCCGGACGCGCCGGAACCGCCGTTTCGCTTTCGTCTTAATATGTTAAGCCCCGCGGCGAATACGCCGCGGGGCTTATGATATAATTTATGAGCGCATTAAGGTGTGTCATTTCGCCCGCTCGCGTAGCGATACTGCGTGCCGACAAGTCGGGGCATAATGACAGGTGGGGATAGGCGTCATTTCGACCGTAGTGAGGAACGAACGGAGTGGAGAAATCTTTTCTGAATGTTTTCTTTCCTTAATCGTGCCTTCCACCTTAATAAAGGGGGAAGGTGGCTTGACCGATTAGGTCAAGACGGATGAGGGTTGTGTAACCTTTTCACCTTAAATAGCGTTTTAATGCGGCAAGGTTAGTTTTGCGCGAAGAAAAAACGCGCAAAAAGATTATCACGGTTTTTACGGCTAAATGCTTAAACATTTCAAACAAGTCCGTAATGTCGCAAAAACCTCATAATGACGGGTTGGTTGCACTGTCTTTCTTTCACGTAGAGGAGCAGGCTATAAATAAGGAAATTCCCCGCGCGGCAGACTTGCCGCGCGGGGAATTTTAAAATGCGTTAGTTAGGGCATATGTGCGGGTCAATCGCCTAAAAGGTCGCCCATATCGTATAAACCCGCGGGCTTGCCTGCAAGCCATTTGGCGGCTTTTATCGCGCCCGCCGCGAACACTTTTTTACTGCGCGCGGAGTGCGAAAGGGTGATAATCTCGTCCTCGCCGCAAAACATAACCTCGTGCTCGCCGACGATAGTTCCGCCGCGCACGGCGTGCATGCCAATCTCCTTGCCGCGCTTGCCGCAAATACCCTCGCGCCCGCAAATTAGCTCCTTGCCGCCGCCGAAAGCCGAATTTGCGCTGTCCGCCAGCATTAGCGCGGTGCCGCTCGGCGCGTCCGCCTTTTGGTTGTGGTGCTTTTCGATAATCTCGATATCGAACTTTTCGCCCAATTTTATAGCCGCGCGCTTAACAAGTTCGCACAAAAGGTTGACCCCTAACGAAAAATTAGCCGTGCGGAAAATCGCGACCTTCTTTGCCGCCTCGTCGATTTGTCTGAGCTGTTCGGGGGTAAAACCCGTCGAGCCTATCACCGCGGGCACGCCGTATTTTACCGCATAATTCAGTTCCTCGCCCAAAACGGCGGGGGAGGAAAAGTCGATAATAACGTCGGGTTTGCCCTCGATTTTTTCAAAATTTTTATAGACCTTATCGCCGCCGCGCGGGTCTACGCCGCAAAAATATTCTGCGTCCTTTTCGTCCGCCAAAAGCTCGGCGATGTTTGCGCCCATCTTGCCGCACGCGCCGCAAAGCAAAACCTTAATCATAATTTTAACCCTAATTTTTCAATGCAACTCTGCATTATTTTCTTGTGTTCGTCCTCAAGCTCGGTGAGCGGCGCACGGGGCACACCCGCGTTTAAGCCCAGTATATCGCACCCCGCCTTTACGGGAATGGGGTTGACCTCGGTAAAGCACGCGTCGATTAATGGCAAAAGCTTATCCTGAAGCTCGTTCGCTGCGCCCAAATCGCCCGCCGCAACGTATGTATAAACCTGCTTGACCTCTTTCGGCGCAATGTTGCTCGCAACCGAAATGAGCCCCGCGCCGCCTATCGCCAGAATAGGTAAATTCAGGTTATCGTCGCCCGAATACACGTCGCAATAGGGGCGCACGCGGCGCATTGTTTCGCAAATCTGCTCCATATTGCCGCACGCCTCTTTAATGCCCGCAAGGTTAGGTATTTTCGAAAGCTCCTCGGCGGCGGGCGGCAAAATATTAACGCCAGTGCGCGCGGGCACATTGTAGGCGATAACGGGAATTTTAACCGCCCCGCAGATTGCCTTGTAGTAGGCAACTATGCCCTTTTGAGTGCACTTGTTGTAGTAGGGGGTGACGCAGAGTAGTCCGTCCGCGCCTAAGCTTTCGGCGCGCTTGCTTGCGGCTACCGCGTCCGTGGTGCAGTTGCTGCCCGAGCCGAAAATTATTTTCGCGCGCCCTGCAATCTTTTTTACGGAATATTCCATAACCGACACTTTTTCTTCGTCGGTCATGGTGGAGGGCTCGCCCGTCGTGCCTAAAATTACGAGCGCGTCGGTGCCGTTTTCAATCTGATAATCTATCATTTTGCCGAACGCTTCGAAGTTGACGCCGCCGTCGTCAAAAAACGGCGTAATCATAGCGGTGGCAGTGCCCTTAAAAAAACCTTTCATAAAAACCTCTTATTTCATGCGGAATACGGAATTAGGAATTAAATCAACCTCTATCCCCTCTTCGAGGTACTCTTCGCACACGCCGTAAGGGAAACG
>JAMPAF010000034.1 GCA_023667345.1 Clostridiales bacterium | reverse complement strand
CCCGCACCCGCGGCTCCCGCCGCGCCCGACAAGGGCGGCGACGGCACGCGCGGAATTGACGATATTTTGTAATAGTCGGGGGATATTATGGCGGGAATCGGAAAAAACAGCGGCGCGGCTGCGGATAAGCAGGACTCTATCGAGGAGCTGAAAAAGCAGTTCGACGTCGCTCACGACAAGATAGCGAAGATAAAGAACAACCGTAAGGATAAGAACGATTTATCGCGCGAGGAGCAGTCGGAGCTTCGGCGCGAGTATCTGAGAATGGCGCAGATTGCAAAGACGCTCTCAACGCGCCTGAACGACGAGACCGAGGCGAAGAGGTTTGCAGACTATGCCCCTCAACTCACCGAGCGGGCACAGCAGTACGGGTCGTCCGTTTCGAGCACCGTACCCAAGACAACTTTCGACGACGTAAAGGGATTGGAAAACGTGAAGAAGCTTGTAAAGAGCTTTACATTCATGGCGCAGAACCCCGAGGTGTTGAAGTACTACAAATTAGAGGGCGGGCTGGGTATGCTCATGTACGGCGCGCCCGGCACGGGTAAAACCATGTTCGCCGAGGCGATTGCAAACGCAATGAACCTGCCCCTCTTCATAGTCACGCCCGCCGACATATTCAAGTCGTACGTCGGCGAAAGCGAGGCGGCGGTAAAGCAGCTCTTTCAGGAGCTCGACGCCTGCCCCGACGGCGCGATTTTGTTTGTGGACGAGTGCGAGAGCATATTTTCAAAGCGCACGCAGGACACCAAGGACTACAAATCGGCGGTCACGACCGAGCTTTTACAGCGCATAAACGGCTTCGGCGTAAACGGCGCAAAGCGCATAATGATTGCCGCGACCAACCGCCCCGACGTGATTGACCCCGCGTATTTGAGGTACAAGCGTTTTTCGCACCTTATCCACGTCACCCCGCCCGACAGAGAGGCGAAGCGCGCCATTATAGAGGGCAAATTAAAGGGCATCGAGCTTGCGGATATTACCGCGGACGACGTTTTGGAAATGACCGAGAGGAAGCGGATTGTAAACGACCCGAACGTGGGCGTGTACGAGGAGTGCGCGGGCTATTATTCGGCGGCGGATATCTGCGGCATAGTGGAAGAGGCGTGCCGCACCGCCTTGGAGGAAATGCAGGAAAAGGGCATAACCACGCCCCTGCCTTTAACGCGCGAAATGTTCGAAAAGGCGTTTAAAAAGACGCCGCCCTCCATCTCGCAGGAGCTTTTGGACAGCTACGAGCGTTTCCGTGAGGAAAGGGATTGATATTAATGCGCCCCGCGCAACCGTCTGTTGCGCGGGGCAAATACCGTGTAAGACTGAAAGGGGGCAATGAAAATTTTCGGTAAATTTAAGGAACGGATAAAACGCAATCGCCCCGATAAAACGTTTTCGGAACGGTACGGCTTTAAAACGCTCGTGCTTGCCGTTGTGTCGCTTGTAATCAGCGTGGCTTTCGCGGTTTTCAACGGCGTTATCGGTGTGCTCGAACGCTCGGTGTGGTACGGCGCTCTCGCCGCGTATTATATCATGCTTATACTCTTTCGCGGCGGGGTTATCGCCGCCCTGCGCGCGTGCAAAAAGCGGTACGAAGGCGACGGGGATAAGCTTGCCCTCTCGCAACATAAAATTCATTTGGCGAGCGGCGCATTTTTGGTCATAACCGAAGTCGCAATGGCAACGGCTGTCGCGCAAATGGTTATGTCCGCCCCGCCCGCAAGCAGCGGTGAAATTATGGCTATCGCCACCGCGGCGTACACCTTTTTCAAGATAACTACGGCGATAATAAATCTCGTCAAAGCCAAAAAATATGCCGACCCCGTTTCGCAGTCTTTAAGGTGTTTAAGCTTTGCCGACGCGTGCATGTCGATGGTATCGCTGACCGTCGTGCTATTAACGACCTTCGGCGGCGGGGACGACGACGGCTTTTTACTTACAATGAAGGCGTGCGTCGGGTTTGCCGCGTGCGCGGTCGTGTTGGCGCTCGCCACGGTTATGATTATAACCTCGGCAAAAAAGCTGAGGGAAGAGGGCAAAGAGCGAAAATAAATCGGAATAAAATATTACGGACAATTTTAATCGGGCATAAAAAGTCGGTATGATAGCGGTTGGGCGGCACATATGTGCCGCCCAACCGCTAATTTTTATAAGTACCCCTTACGCAAAGCGTGGCTTTTTTAATAATTTGAAAGCCCATAGGAGTATGTCATTTCGAACGATTGAGAAGCCCTCGCAGAGGGTTCGCCCGCCCGCGTAGCGGTCGCACGAAGTATTGAGTGAGAGAATCCCCTCGTGGTAATACGGCGACAAGTAGGAAGCGAACACCGCAGACTACGTAATTCTGGATTGCCACGGCTACGCCTCGCAATGACGGCATACCCCAACGGCGGCGAGGACTGGCCCTGATTAACAGAGAAAATTTTTTTAAATTTTAAAATAAAAATAAAGAGAGGAAAATTTAATGGCACTTATCACTTATGTGTGTCCCAACTGCGGCGGCGCTGTTTATCACGACGACGCCGGTTCGTCGGGTTCCGAAGTCTGCTCGAAGTGCGGAACAAGGCACACCATAGCCGAACTCGAAAGCAAGCCGAAGCAAAGCGGCGCGGCGGGCGGAAGCAACTATCAAGGTAGCTTCGGCGGATTATCGAAGGAGGAAGCGGCGGTCACCTACATAGACAGTTCGGAATCCGCGCTTGCCTATCTCGAAAATTACTACATCAACTACGACTGGAACGATTTTTTGTATACGTCGGCTCTCGGTATTCCCACGATAGACGCGGTTGTCGATAAGTTGCTCATTAAAGCGGCGGCAAACCCCGCAACATGGGAATTGCAGTTCACCGCCGTCGCAACGCCGCTTATAAAAAAGCTCGACGGGCTGGATAAGCTCCGCGGCAAGTTCTTCGAGGAATACATAAAGTCGGACGACCTGGCGGAAAGCTTCGTATATTTCGACGTCTACAAGAAGATAGTAAACAGGCTCACCGAGGACGGCGCGGCAATTTTAAAGAAGCTCGACTGGGCGTTAAAGTACTATAAAAAGTACAACGGCGCGCCCGCTACGTTGCAGCAGCTCAGCGAACAGCTCGGCGATATCAGAAAGAAGATGGCGGAGGTTAAGCCCGTCAAAGATTACCGCGAGCTCCCCGGCTTCGAGGGCGCACGCAACGAAAAGATGGCGGCGGTGAGCAAAAAACTCGCGGCTCGCTCTATCGACGCGGAGTCGGTCTACAACGAGGCGGAGCGCCTGCGCGAAGGCGGTAATATCCGCGCCGCGCTCGCCAAATACAATCTGCTCAGCGGCTATAAGGACGCGTACGAGCATGCAAAAGCGCTCGACACGTTTGTACGTTTCGATATCGCCGACGGCAAGTTCATAAAGCTCGGAAGAAAGCACTATTTCCTCACTAAGGAAGCGGCGACCGCCTTTTCCGTAAACAATCCCCAGCAGAGCGCGGAAGCCCAGCAACAGCAGGAGTACGCAAACAACAATCTGCGCCGCTACGCTCTCTACGAGATTATAGATAACAAGCCCGCGGAACAGCCCGCAGTCAAGGGCATAACCGAACTTGTTACATATTTCGGCGGCACGCTTGTGTACGTTAAAAACGGTGGCGCGCTGTGCATATTCAACAGCGAGGCGCAGACGCCCGAGGAAACCGATACCGTAATAATCGGTTCCAAGCCCGGCGATATCGCGCCCCTCTACGACGACAAGGGCAGAGTTCATATTGTCGACAACAAGCTGTTTTTAAGGCAAAAGCTTACGGCGGTCGTAGCGAAAGAGGAGAAGAAGGGTTGCTTCGGCGGTCTGTTCAAAAAGAATACGGCTCCCACAATCAACGTGGTTACCAAAAATAACTTCTGCCTTGCCGCGCTCAACCTTGTTACGGGCGAGCTCGAAACGGCGGCTCCCGAGCTTGTCGACGTGCACTGCATTTTCGGCGACGAGATATTCTATAACAAGATTACCGTCGAGGACGGCATTGAAAGGGATAATTTCTATTCCTACAACTGCGTAAGCAAGGAGACGCGCCCCGTCCTCAGCAAGGATACCGAGATAGTCGATGTTATCGACGACAAGGTTATCTACTTTATGTGGACACCCAACGACTACAACAAGGACTTGTACGCGCTCGACTTAAAGACCAACCGCAAACAGCTTCTCGAAACCAATGTGCTCGACTACTACGGTCAGATAGAGGGTAAGGCGTATTACTACGTCGGCAACGACGACTGCAAGACGCTGTACAGAATTGCTCCCGACGGCACGGGCAAGCGCGAGATAAGCAGTAACGCCACGTATTTCAGCAGAGTAAGCTTAATAAGAAATATTTGATAGGCATGCAAATTTAAAATATAAATACGGGAGCAGAAGTTTTTGGTATAGGGGGTATTATGTGGATACGGTAGGAAAAAACGAACGCATAATACAGGAATACATAAGAAACCAGCTAAGATAACTCTAACACAATGCAATTGTTGAAGAGATTTAAATCACTTGTCGGTTCGGACGAAGAAACGGCAAAACAACTTTTGGAAAGCGGTTTATTGAGCAATAATATCGCACTTGCAATTGATTTAATAAAAAAGAAAGCTGGTATAGACGATTTTTCAAGTTCTATTAACAAAAACTTTCAAGAAAGTCATTGGCAGACTTGGTTTGAAAATAATAAATGGATATTGGGTTCTGAATATTTACATATTTTAGATGAAAGGAATATTGATACTCAAAGGCAAGCTATTTTACAGCTCGCCTTTTTCTATACAAAAAACAACCTTACCCGATAGTATTCGAATAAGGTTGCGTATGGTGCACCATTCAAAACCTTAGGCGAATACCCCCTTAATCGGCGGTTGTCTAAGGTTTTTTGTTTCTCATTTTTAACCTGCAACGCATAAATAACGCTGTAAGGCTTTTTGTGTTTCGGC
>JAMPAF010000033.1 GCA_023667345.1 Clostridiales bacterium | reverse complement strand
CAGGTACACCTGCTCGCCGCGCGGCTTTACTTATTCCTTATTACAATGCCGCCGTTTGTGGTATGCCGTCATTGCGAAGCGCGTTTGCGTGCTGTCATTCTGCCCCGTTGCTTGCAACGGCACGAAGTAGCGGAAAGCGGTACCACCGCCAACTGTCATTATGAGGTTTTTGCGGCATTGCGGACTTGTTTGAAATGTTTAAGCATTTAGCCGCAAAAACCGTGATAATCTTTTTGCGCGCCTCGAAGAGGTATTCTCGCGCAAAACTAACCTTGCCGCAAAAAACGCTATTTAAGGCGAACACCCGCAAACTCCGTAATTCTGGATTGCCGCGGTTGCCTTGCGCCTACTGCGCTTCGCTCCGTGCGACCGCTACGCGGGCGGGCGCAACCTTAACGGTTGCGATACCTTCCCCACCGATGGGAAGGCAAGGGTGCTCTTCGCTTAACTTAAAAATCAGAAAGCTTTTCGCCACCTAAGATGTGGATATGTAAATGAAAAACAGTTTGACCCGCATCGTCGCCCTGATTGATTACAAGGCGGTAACCGCCGCCGCAACCGTTGTCAGCGGCAATCTGCGGAATTTTTTTAAGCATATATTTCAAAATTTCCGCGTCGCCTTCTTCCGCGTCCGAAAGAAGCTTGAAATGCGTCTTGGGCACAGCCAAAAGATGCACTTTCGCCTTGGGCTCCAAATCTTTGAAAACGCATATTTTATCGTCCTCATAGACCTTCGCCGAGGGAATTTCACCCTTGATTATTCTGCAGAAGACACAGTTTTTATCGAGCATAGTTTTTTAACCCTCCAACTTTTTATTGTCAACGAGATATAGCAGACGAGCCCCGCGCCCGCGAGAGCGGCAAACGTGCAGAACAGCGAAAGATACTTCCAGTCGCTTAAATCGCGCTCGTATGCGGGGTTGTAGATAATTACGTTTAAATCGCCGTCCTGCTCAAAATAAGAACCTATTACGGTATTATTTACAAGGAAATACGAAGCGTAGAGCTCGCCTTGGTAATAAACGTCCTCTTTATGATAGGACATAGTGCCGTTTTGGGTAGTCACCGTTACCATAATCGTTTCGGGGAAATAGTACGTGTTTCCTCCGATAGGGTCAACGTTTTCGGTATAGAAATATGTGTACAGTATGCCGTCGGCACCCGTCTCTTCCTGCCGTACGCGCCCCGCGCCTGCGGTTTCGGTTTTGGAATTTTCGTCGAACTGTCGGTTGTCCTTTGCATTGAAAACCAAACCGTTCTGCATAAACGCGACGAAGCTTTCGGGCTCCCTGAAAGTTTGCGTGCCGTACGTTTCGCGGAAGGGTATCGAGCAATAGAGCACGCCCGTCACCGCCATTAAAAACGCGGCGAGCACGAGCGTAAACCGCCCCCAGTACCGCCAGTAGAGCGGGTCGCGCTTGTCGAGCGATTGCTCTTCCTGCATCTCCTGCTCCGCCTGCGTCCATGCCTCGCTCACCGCCTCTTGGTTTTTATACAGCTCCTCGGCTTTGAGACTGTGTTCGGCAAACGATTTTTTGCGCTCCGCGTGCAAAATGAGTATGCACTCGACGAGCGCGACAGAGGCGCAGCTTGCGTAAATGAAGCCGAGCGCGAGGTTGCCGAGGGGCAAGTCCCACGCGATGTGCAACCCGCACGACAACAGCGTTACGGCGTACACGGCGAGGTTTGCAAAGTGCCGTTTAAAGCGGCAGAACGCCCAGCCGATAGCCGCCGTCCACAGCGTGTGCGTGCACACCGCCGAAAGCCCGCGGGTTATGGCAAGCTCGATAACCGTGGTTAAATTTACGAACGGCATTTCGTTGGCTTGCACGAATATGTAACCCATATCCTCGGCAATCGAAAAGCCGCAGCCCACCGCCGCGCCCAAAATAAAGCCCGAGAGCGGGGAATTTTTGCGCGAGAAAACTATTACGAGCACGACTGCCGCCGCCTTCGAGAGCTCCTCGAAAAAGCCCGCGTATACCGCGCGGAGCCAACTGTTCGACGGCGAGAAAATGTTGAAGAGTATCTGCGCAAAGACGTTGGATGACGCGCCGCCTATCAGCATTGCGAGAAGCACTGCCATAAACGACAGGTCCTTTTTGGGGTACAGCTCATACAAAAGCAGTAAAAAAGTAAGGTTGAAGCAGACCGCGCCCAACAGCGTTACGGTGGGCACGAACAACTCGTTCGAGGTGAAGCGGATTATGAGAAGGAACACGGCGAACAGCACGAAAATGAGCGTAAAGAGGCGCACGTACGCCCAGGGGTATTTTCTGTTCACGCCCTTGTTGTCGCCGTGCATACCGCGCGTCAAAAGCTCGGAGTACTCCCCGCCGCCGTGCCGCCTGAACGTCTGACGGAAAAATTCCGTTATTAAGTTTTTGCCCTTAGCGGGCTTATCCGTTCCGTTCTTCATAACTAACTTTAATTACAATATTTCCGCCAAAACGCCGTCGCGGAAGGGGCGCAAAAGCTTTACCTTAAACTTGCCCGCGCGCTCGCCCGCAACGTACGCTTTTATATAATTGTCGGTGTACCCGCAGGTATATTCCCCGTCGAATTCCTCGCAAATTACGGCATATTCCCGCCCCAACGTGTTTTTTACGTACTTTTCCGCGGCAATTCTGCCCGCTTCCAAAAGCCTGTGCAAACGCGCGGATTTGACCTCTTTGGGAACGTCGGGCAGAGTAAAAGCCTTCGTTCCCTCGCGCGGGGAAAAGGCGAAAGCGTGCACGCGCGCAAACCCCGCCTCTTCTATTATAGTAAGACTGTCGTTGAAATCTTGCTCGGTTTCGCCGCAAAAACCCGCTATTATATCGGTCGTTATCGCACCGTTCGGGAAATAATCGCGGATAAGCGCGCATTTTTCCAGATATTCCTCGCGCGTGTAGTGCCTGTTCATCGCCCTTAAAACCGCGTTCGAACCGCTCTGCAACGAAAGGTGGAACTGCGGCGCGAAATCTTTCAGCCCCTTTAAAGCGGTCAAAAACCCGTCATCTATAACGTTGCACTCCAACGAGCCCAGCCGCACACGCTTTTCCGTAAAGCTTAAAGCTTTAATAAGACCGGTCAGCCCCTCCGCGCAACCGTCGTACGCGGAGATATTAATGCCCGTAAGCACTGCCTCGGGAGCGGCGCAAGCGGCAATTTCCCCCGTAATATCCTCGATTGAACGCGATTTTACACGCCCGCGAAGGTAGGGAATAACGCAGTACGAGCAGAAGTTGTTGCACCCGTCCTCTATCTTTATAAACGCGCGGGTTTTAACGTGTTTGGGGTATCCGAGAAGCTCGCACCCCGCGCCGCCGAAATCTCTTGCAATCGCGTCGATAACCTTTTCCTTATCCCGCGCACCGCCGACGAAGCGCACGTTTTTATTCACAAACTGCCCGCCGTCCTTTTCCGAGGCGCACCCGCAGACGTAAACGCGGGCGTCGGGGTTGAATCTGAGCGCGCGAGAAACGAGCTGGCGGCTCTTTCTCTCCGCCTCTTTCGTCACCGCGCAGGTGTTTAAAACGTAGATATCCGCATACGACAACCCATCGTCCGTCTCCCAGCCGCGCCTGTCGAGCTCCGCCATTATTGAGGCGCTCTCCACCTCGTTGACCTTACAGCCGAGAGTAAAGACCACCGCCCTCATTTGAGTTCACCCAAAAAATACGCCGCAAGTGCGCACACCGAGATTGCCGCCGTTTCCGCACGCAAAATGCGCTTGCCGAGGCTCATTCCCGCAAAGCCGAGCGCCTTTGCCGCGGCAAACTCCTCCTCGCAAAAGCCGCCCTCGCTGCCCACGACCAAAGCCGTGGAACCGCTAATATCTTTGAATTCCGTGTCGCTCGTCTTTGCGAACTCGCAGAAAAAAAGCTTGTTGTCAAAACCTTCCGCCGACTGCAATGCGGCGGTAAAATCTTCGAAATATACAACCTCGGGCGCAACCGAACGGTAGCACTGTTTAGCCGCCTCGCGCGCAACTTTATTAAGCCGCTCCAACTTATTTTCGTTCATATAAGCCGAGCAATAGCGCGAGGAAAACACGCCTATTTTTTTAACCCCGAGCTCGGTCGCCTTTTGCACGACAAGTTCGGTTTTGTCCCCCTTCAATGCGCCGACGAGCAGATAAACGGGGGTCGCCGCCTCGCGGTCGCCGCGCGTTCCCCCCGTAATATGCGCCGACAAACGCGATTTTTCCACTTTTGTAACGATTGCCGAATACTCGTTACCCGCATTGTCCAAAAGCGTAATTTCCGTGCCCTCGCACACGCGCAACACCTGCTTTGCGTGGACGAACTCCTCGCCGTCCAACACAGCTTCCGCGTCGTCGGGGTAATTTAAGTTGTCGCAAAAAAACCTTTTCGGCGCGCTCATTTAACCTTTGAACGCCAACGCGTTCCACTCCCCTTTTTTAACTTGCTCGCAAAGCTTCAAGCCCTGCGCAGAGTACACCTCGACAACGCGTTCCTTCTTGCAGTCTATAATACCGCTTAGAATAAGCGTGCCGCCCGCCTTCAGATTTTTGGGAATAGACGGCGCGAGATTTTCCAAAATGTCCGCCGTGATGTTGGCGAGCATTATATCGCCCTTTAACGAGCTGTCGTCCAAAAGATTAGAGCGGGCAACCGTCACTCTGTCCAAAACGCCGTTGAGTTCGGCGTTGTGCGTCGCGCTCTCCACGGCGACGATATCTATGTCGGTAAGATACGCAAACTTCGCGCCGAGCTTAACCGCCGAAATGCCCAGAATTCCGCTTCCGCACCCGACGTCTATGCATACACTGTCGGGCGTTATGTACTTTTGCAACAGCTCCACGCACATAGATGTGGTTTCGTGCTCGCCCGTGCCGAACGCCATGTTGTTGTCGAGCTTGACTGTTTTTTCGCCGTCCGCCGCCTCGTACTCTATCCACTCGGGCACCACCACGACCGAACCCAAATGTATGGGACGGAAATGCGTGCGCCAAATCTCTATCCAGTCGTCGCCCTCAATCTCGCGGCGGGCAGTCTCCAATGTGCCCAAAGGCAGCGCGCCCGCGCAGTTTAAAACGATATCTTCGATATCCCTTCGTATCTCGGGGATTACCTTGTCCGCGTCCGCAACGGCAATAAACGCCTTAACCAAAACGTCGCCCGAACTGTTGGCGACCAAATCTTCGTCCATATAGTCCCAGTATGCGGACTTGTCGCGTTGCAGGGCGATAACGTCCTTAACGTCGGATATAGCCACGCCGTATGAGGTGTAACGCCACATGACGTCGGCGATGAGCTCGCTGCCCTCGGAAGTGGTATGTACGGTGAGTTCTACAAATTTCATAGTTACATTCTATCACACGCAAAGTAAAATAGCAAGCGCAAGCATACCGCTTGCGCTTAACTTATTCTTTATTGTGAGTTTCACTTAGTGTGCAGCATTTATTGAGGTAAAAGAGCATTTAAGAAAAAATTTCTCGGTTCGCTTACGCTCCTCTACTGCGCTTATGCTCCGCGCCGCCTAACGGCGGGGCGAAATGACACCTACCAGCCGCCGTCATTATGAGGTTTTTACGGCATTGCGGGCGTCATGTTGAGCGAAGCGATAGCGCAGTCGAAACATCTTTTCTAATACTTTTCGTCCCTATTATGACCTTCCCCTTAGGGGGAAGGTGGCATTTTCGAGGAACGAGAAAATGACGAATGAGGGGTTGGTCGGTGCAATGAGCGTCAGTACAACTACGAACCAACCCCTCATCCGTCACCGCGTTAAACGCGGCGACACCTTCCCCTCAAGGGGAAGGTTCTATTGCGGTACAGATTTTTATACTCCCCTCATCCGCCCTTCGGGCACCTTCCCCACCGAGGGGAAGGCTTTAATGCGGTATAAAAATGGAGTGTGCCCGCGCATTTCTGCGCGGGCACGATATTTATGAATAAAAG
>JAMPAF010000032.1 GCA_023667345.1 Clostridiales bacterium | reverse complement strand
AATTCTTAATTCTTAATTCTTAATTCTTAATTCTTAATTCTTAATTCTTAATTCTACATTCCTAATAAAGTATGCGGGGCGCGATAGATATATCGCGCCCCGCCACTTAAACCTTTTTTATTATTCGGGTTTGATTGCACCGGTAGGGCAACCGTCTTCGCAAGCACCGCAATCGATGCAAACGTCGGGGTCAACAACGTACTTGTCGGGACCTTCCGAAATTGCGCCTACGGGGCAGGTAGCAGCGCATGCGCCGCAGCTTACACACTCGTCCGTAACAACATGTGACATTATGATACTCCTCCATAATTGTATTTTGAAACGGCGGGTTGCCGTTTTGATTTCGTTTATTATATCACACAAAATTTGCTCTGTAAAGGGGGTAAAAGCAATTTTTTTGCGCGTTTTATGCGTGCGGGGCGCCATCGCCGCCCGTGTGCGGGTTCGCGCCGCCGTTATCGCGCGGGGGCTGACCGTTCCGCTTTTTGTCGCCGCGGTGCTTTTTGCCGTTGAATTTTTCCCTGTTCTGCTTTTCGGGCACGCCGTTTGCACCGCTATTGTTGCCGCTTTTGCCGTTATCATTGCCGCCGTTGTTGTTATTGCGGTTGTCGCGGTTCTTATCGCGGGGCTTGTCGCCGTTCGGCTTTTCCTGTCCGCGGGGCTTAAAGCCGCCGCGGTCGCCGCGGTTCCGGTTATGATTATTTTCGCCGCGGTCGCGCCTGTCGCCCTTGCGATTGTCGCCGCCGCGGTTTTCGCGCACGTTTTCGCCGCTTGCGGCGGGTCTGTCCGCGGCGGGCTTCTCCGCGTCGGACTTTTCGTCGCCGCCGACCGCCAAATCTTCGTTGCCGAAAACCACGTTGCCGCGCATAAACCGTATTTCGTCCACGCCGAAGTCGTGATAGGAAACGGCGTCGTTCTGCTCGATTTTTACCTTGACGAGCATTTTAAGCATATTTACGTTGACGACTATGCCCTTGCCGTTGGGCGTATCGACCGTGCCGCCCACCTTGGGCACCTTTTTGCACGCCTCGGCATAGTACTCGTCCTCGTAGGCAAGGCAACACATAAGTCTGCCGCACAGCCCCGAAATTTTGGACGGGTTGAGCGAAAGCCCCTGATTTTTTGCCATTTTAACCGAAACCTTTTTCGGCTCGTTCATACAGCCGAGGCAACAGCACTCCCTTCCGCACGGCGCAAGCCCGCCAGTAAGCTTTATTTCGTCGCGGATATTTATTTGCCGAAGCTCTATGCGCTGATGGAACGCGGACGATAAATCCTTGATAAGTTCGCGGAAGTCGACGCGGCTTTCGGCGGTGAAGTAAAAAACGACCTTACTGCCGTCGAAGGCGAACTCGCAGTCGACAAGCTTCATTTCCAGCCCGCGGGCGGCAATCTTTTCCTTGGCGGTAAGCATAGCCTCGCCCCGCTTTTCGAGGTTGCGCTTAACCTGCTCTTCATCGCGCGGGGTGGCGATGCGCACTACCGACTTTAAGGGCGCGACTATCTCGCCGTCCTCGACCTCGCACTCGGGCTGAACGACGGTGGCGTATTCGAGCCCTTTTGAGGTTTCGACGACAACGCCCATACCCTTTTCGTAAGTTTCATTATTCGCGGGAGCGAAATAATAAGGCTTCCCGCCGTTTTTAAATTTTACACTGACTACTTTAATCATTATATATCCTTGTCTAAATACAGAAACACGCTAATCCCCCGCCGCATATTGTCATTGCGCCCGTTCCCGCGCCGTCATTGCGAGGAGCGTTAGCGACGTGGCAATCCAGAATTACGTAGTCTGCGGGATATCGCTTCCTACTTACCGCCGTATTACCACGAGGGGATTCTCTCGGTCAATCGCCCGCTTTCAGCGGGTCTCATATCCCTCGAAATGACACGCTCCTATGTGCTCGCTAATTTTTAAAATTCACCGCAATTGCGAATTCCGCATTACTTTCTCTGCGCAACTCTCAGCAGAAAATCGTATAAAAGCGAGGAAAAATTTGCGTTGAATTTGAGGTCGGCAAACGCGCCGTTTATGCTTTCAACGGCATATATTGCCGCACCTTTCGAAATTTTCCCGCAATAATCCGCGCTTTCCGCGTAACGCTTTACCTCGCCGAAATACAACCTTTGCATCTCGGAAAGAAGCTCGCTTTTGTGCTTAAAATCGCCGTATTTAAGCGCCGCCGCGCAAGCCTTAGCAACGCTGTCCGCCGCGCAGATTTCCCTTGCCGCGTCGGCAACCTCTTTATACCAGCCGCCGCCGAGCATATCCTGAGCCGCGCCCAAAACTCCGCCGCAAGCCTCCGCCACCGCCGCGTTCAACCCGTTTTTCGCGTTTCTATCCAGCGCGCCTAAAATTTGCGCGGGGGTGAAAAGCGGCGTTTCCAAAAGCTTTACACGCGATTTTACCGTGTCCAAAACGGGGGCGAGCGAGGTTGTGCCCAAGAGGAAATGTACGCCCGCGGGCGGCTCTTCCAAAACCTTTAACAGTTTGTTCTGGAATATGGGCGACGCGGTCTGAAAGTCGGAAATTACATACAGCTTTCTGTCGTATTCCAACGGCTTTAACGCCGCGTCCTCGACGATTGCCGCCGCCGCATCTGCGTTTAACTTGCCGTCGGGGCGGGGGTAAATTTTCAGGTCGGGCAAGCCCTCGGAAAGAATGAGTCTGCCGTTCCTGTCCTCTTTGTCCGCGCCGAAAAATTCAAGCGCAAACAGCTTTAACGCCGCGCGCAAATTGCGCCCGTCGGCAAAGTACAGCATATACGCATGCGAGAGTTTTCCCGCCCGCTTATCGCCGCAAAATATTTTGTATGCCGCCGTAGCGCGAAGTAGCTGTTCCATATTGCTTAGCAAATTCAGAATTTAGAATTCAGAATTCAGAATTCAGAATTCAGAATGAAATCCGACCTTAAACTTGCTTTCCCCTTACGTTTAAGGGGAAAGTACCTTGACCGCCAAGGTCAAGGGGATAGAGGTTTCGGCAATCCTACCTTATTTATAATGCGGTAATATTACACATCCCTCATCCGTCACTGCGTGCCACCTTCCCCCTTATACAAAAGGTGGAAGCCAAGTCTAAGGTAATAATTCTGCATTCTTAATTCTACATTCTTAATTTAAATAATTCCCTTGTCTTTCAAAAGCGCGAAAACCTTCTCCGAGGTTTCGAACTTAGTGCCGCCGCACTCCACCGCGCAAATGCGGGGGTACTTTTTCAAGAGCGACAAATAGCCCTCGTACACCTTTAAATGAAACGCAAGCCCCTGCTTTTCCATGCGGTCGTTCAAGTCCGCGCCGTGCTTTCTCTCGAACGCTTTGTCGGGCGAAATGTTCAAAAACACCGTCAAGTCGGGCGGGTAAAGTTTGAGCGCGGCGGAATTAATCTCTTCAACATACTTCTCGCCCAGCCCGCGCGCCGCGCCCTGATAGGCAAGCGAACTGTCGACGTATCTGTCGCAGACAACCAGCTTGCCCGCCGCAAGCGCGGGTTCGACTATCTCTTTCAGGTGCTGAATACGCGCCGCCGCATATAGAAGCGCCTCGCACTCGTCGCACATTTTATCGTTGCCGCCGTCTAAAATTATCCTGCGTATCTGCTCGGCGACGTCGCTGCCGCCCGGCTCGCGCGTGACGATAAAGTCTACGCCGAGCGCGGTGAGCTTTTCGGAAAGCAGTCGTATCTGCGTGCTCTTGCCCGAGCCCTCGCACCCCTCGAAGGTGATAAATTTGCCTCTCATTTTTTTACCACTTTAATCTTGCCGTCCACCACGCCGAAAGTTGCGTGCGCCTTTAAAAGCACGTCGACCGCCTGCTGCGAAATCATTTCGCCCGCGATAACCACGGGAAGGCACGGGGGCGTAATTCCCGCGTTGTCGGCACACATTCTGCCCGCCGCCTGCTTTAAGGGCACCCACTCGGTTTTCTGGCGGTACGCGTACAGAAAACTGTACGTTCTGTCCGCCGCGGGCACGGGCGGCAATTCCTTGTAGGTGTTCTGCAATTTTTTCTGCGCGCACACCCACAAAAGCGTGTTTTTAAACTCGTTTATATGGAAGGGTTCGACCGACGGCGACAGATAGAAAAGAATGTATCTTCCGTCGTTAAACTCGGGATATATGCCCTTCTTTTTGAAAATTTCCTCCGCGAGATAGGGCGAAATGCCGAGCGGCTTGAAGTCGACCGCGAACTTTGTCCAGTCGCCCGAGGGGTATACGGATATCCCCTCCAACCCCGCCTTCAACTCGTTTACAAGGTTAAGGGCGCGCGCAAAATATTTGGGGTTGTTGATAAAGTACTTTACGCCGTACTCCACGCTTGCCATTATGGGGAAGCTGGGCGACGTGGTGCGGAATATCGAAAGCCCCTCTTCGGCGCGGGTTATAAGTTTTTCGTCGTTTACGCAAAGGAGCGCGCCCTGCGTGAGCACGGGCAGGCTTTTGTGAACGCCGTCCACCCACATATCGGCGTATACGCCCGCGTAGCCCTCGCGCCCCTCGTTTAAAACGAGGTGAGAGCCGTGCGCGCCGTCGACGAGCAAGAGCCTTCCATACTTCTTTAAAATTTCGGCATACGCGTCAAGCGGCGCGATATTGCCGTAGTAGTCGGGCGAGGTTATAATCATGCCCGCAATATTTACGTCGTTTACGACAAGCGTTTCTATCAAATCGGCGGGCGGGGGCGTGAGAACGCCGTTTTCCTCAACGCCCTGCACGATAACCGGCTCTAAATTCAGAAGGCGGCAGGCGTTGAAAACGCTCTTGTGCGAGGAGCGCGGCACGATGATTTTGTTGCCGTACGCCGCCGCGACGAACAGCATTACCATAACGCCCGACGACGAACCGTCGGTGGTTATATACGCCCGCTTTGCGCCCGTTATTTCGGCTAAGTCCTGCTGCGCCTTTTTTATCGCGCCCGAGGGACAGCTCAAATCGTCGGTGATATTGAGTTCGGTCAAATCTATGGGCGCGACGGGGAACTGCGAGCGGAAGTCGCCGAGGTTTTTGTGCCCCGGCATATGCAGACGGTTTCTGTCTTTGCCCTTGATTTTATTAAGTTGTGCCAATATTTCGTATTTATATTCCATAGCGATTTTAATTCAATGCAGAATGCAGAATGCAGAATTAAGAATTAAGGGGAATTATTTAAAATAAATATCACCACAATTCCGAATTCCGAATTCTTAATTCCGAATTGTTATTCACTTTTTCGGTTTCATTGTGGGGAACAGAATAACGTCGCGAATTGTTGAACTGTCGGTTAAAAGCATAACCAAACGGTCGACGCCCATACCTAAACCGCCCGTGGGAGGCAAGCCGTACTCCAAAGCCGTGATAAAGTCGTCGTCGACCTGCGCGTTGCACCCCGGCTCCTGCGCACGCTTTTGTGTAACCTGCTTTACGAAGCGTTGCTTTTGGTCGATGGGGTCGTTGAGCTCCGAGAATGCGTTGCCGAACTCGTGAGCGCAGATAAAGTACTCGAACCTTTCGGTGAACGCGGGGTCGGTCGGCTTGCGTTTTGCAAGCGGCGAATTTTCGACGGGGTAGTCGTAAATTATGGTCGGCTGTACGAGCTTGTCCTCGACGAACGCCTCGAACAGCGCGATTAAAACGTGCCCTTTCGTCGCCTTTTCGCCCTCGGGCGCCTCGCAGTTCAAAGCCTTCGCCGCGGCTCTCGCCTCTTCGTCGCTCTTCCAGCTATCGAAGTCCGCGCCGCAATAATTTTTAACCGCCTCTTTCATGGTGAGCCGCGCCCACTTTTTGCCCATATCTATGGGCGTGCCCTGATAGCTTATCGCGGTTGTGCCGCACACGTTTTGCGTGACGGTTTTATACAAGTCCTCAATTAAGTCCATCATGCCGAAATAGTCGGTGTAAGCCTGATACATTTCAATCGAGGTGAACTCGGGGTTGTGGAAGGCGTCCATGCCCTCGTTGCGGAAAATTCTGCCCACCTCATACACCTTTTCAAGCCCGCCGACGATTAAACGCTTTAAGTAGAGCTCGGTTTCGATGCGCAGGTACATATCTATATCGAGCGCGTTGTGGCGGGTCTTGAACGGACGCGCCGCCGCGCCTATTTCGAGCGTCGTCAGAACGGGCGTATCCACTTCGAGATAGCCCAGATTATCGAGGTACGCGCGTATTTCCTTTAAGATTTTCGAGCGCGCGATAAACGTCTTTTTGACCTCGGGGTTGACTATCAAATCGAGGTCGCGCTGACGGTAACGTATGTCCGCGTTGGTCAAGCCGTGCTGTTTTTCGGGCAGGGGCAGGAGCGCTTTCGACAGCATCTCGATATGCGTGCAGTGCACGGAAATCTCGCCCGTCTGCGTCTTGAAAACAAAGCCCTTAACGCCGATTATGTCGCCTATGTCGTAGTCCTTTTTGAAAGAGGCGTAATCGTTTTCGCCCACGTCGTCGCGGCGCACGTAAATCTGAATTAAGCCCTCGCGGTCGGAGAGGTGGCAAAAGCTTGCCTTGCCCATAATGCGGCGGCTCATAAGCCTGCCTGCGATGGAAACTTCCTTTCCCTCCAACCCGCCGAAACCGTCTTTTATTGACTGCGAGTTGGCTGTCGTTTCGTACTTAGTCTTTTCGTAGGGGTTATTGCCCTCCGCCGTGAGCTTTGCAAGCTTTTCGCGGCGGATTTGCGCCTGTTCTATAAGTTGCGCCTGCTCTTCCTCTTCGGTAAGCGGCGTGTTGTTATTGTTATCCATAAAAATTTTACCTTAAATTTTTAATGCAGAATATAGAATTCGTAATTCATTATTGTATACCCCCCTCAGTCACCGTTGGTGACAGCTCCCCCCTCTTTAAAGAAGGGTGAGCCCTGCCTGCCGCAACCCAAGGCTTACCCCTTTTCAAGGGACGAGCAACGCATTTCTCAAAACAGCACTGTGCGCTGTTTTGGCGTTGCG
>JAMPAF010000031.1 GCA_023667345.1 Clostridiales bacterium | reverse complement strand
GGATAGACGATTACAACGGCGAAAAAGTATTGTTTTTGGACGAGTTCCGCAGTTCGTTCAAGAGAAGTGAAATACTTGATTATTTAGACGGGCAACCTATAAGAATACGCGGGCGGCAGTTCAACCGCGTGGCTTGCTATGAAATTGTATATATAGTATCTAATATACCGCTTACGGAGCAATACAAAAACATACAGCAAACCGAGCCGAAATCTTGGTCGGCGTTCTTACGGCGTATTACGGCAGTTTACAATTTCGATATTAGCAAGGAAAAGCCCGTAAATAAGCATACGGGCGAATTGAAAGAAAACAAACCACAAACTCTAATACCGCTTGACGATGACGGCGATAGTCCGTTTTAGCGCGGCTGGGTGGGTTCTCTCTTGGGTGGGGCAATAGAAAAAGCACAAGGCATTTAACCTTGTGCTTTTTCCTTTTAGCTTTTGACAAACTTTCCGTTCGTTCCGTGAACATTGTAATTGTTCGCGTAATCTCTCGGCTTGGCTTGTCTTTCCGCAAACACGCTTGCAACCCCATTCAGAAATACATATTTCAATGTTCTTTCTTCTTGGTTCAAACGCAATCGCTCTTGGCGCAGAGAGAGGGATTTGAACCCCCGGATAGTTGCCCATTAACGGTTTGACGCGATTGGCTTACGCAACAATCGCTATTCCGTCGCTACGCTCCTTACAAGACCGCCGCGTTCGCCCCGACTTGTCGGCACGCAGTACCGCTCCGCCGGCTCATAATAAATAAGGGCGTAAGTGTTCAACTTACGTCCTTATTGGCGGAAGGAGAGGGATTTGAACCCCCGGATGCTTTCACATCAACGGTTTTCAAGACCGCCGCATTCAACCGCTCTGCCATCCTTCCGTAAAAAAACAAGTGATATTGTTTATGAGTAGCGTAAAGCTATCCGCAAAAGCAAAGCTATTTTATCAAAATGCGGGCGGGGTTGTCAATCGTTTTGCGCGCGGTGCGGCGCGTTAAATACACGGCGGTTAAAACCCTCAGCAAAAAACGACAAAATTATACAAAAAAGTTGATAAAATTTCGGGCGCGGCGTATGATGTTAAAGTATATTGAATTTATTTTATAAGGAGAATATTTATGGCAGAAAACAACAAGAAATTCAGCATCGTAAGTATCGTTATACTTGCCGTGTTGGGAGTGGCGCTCATCATGGGCATCGTGGGGCTTTGCATCGACTGGTTAGGTATGTCGTACAAGGGCGATTCCGAAATGATAAAACTTAAAGAGCTTATAGACGCGAATAAGGACGCAAAAGCGTTTGCCAACCTTATGAATCAGAAGGCAAAAGTTCCTTACCCCGGCGCCGAAGCGGCTCAGGCATTCGGTATTATCGCGGTAATTTCCGCCGCGCTTTGCGCATGTTCTTACGTTGTAAGCAAGTTTGTGGATATCAAGGCTCTTAAATGGGTTACGGTCGGCTGTGCGGCATTGCTCGCTCTCAGCGCGCTTATCGCCCTTATCTGCACTTTCGTATGCGGCACAAGCGAATATTGCAAGAAAATTAAAGACATGGGTGCTAAAATCTTACCCGCGGCGGGTTGCTGGCTGCTTTCGATTTTCGGTATCGTCGGCGGCGCGGCAGGCATTTACGGCGGCTTGAAAGGCTGAGTTAAACAAAATCACATAGAGAGGACGCTTTATTTTGCGCCCTCTTTTTTTGTGCAAAAACGCTTGACAAATATAAAATCATATATTATCATATGAATAACAATTCATAAGTTAAGTCCCGAAAGCATATGCTGATATGGGAGAGGAGAAGATATGACTGACAGTGTAAAGGAAAAACTCGAACACGAGGAACGCATACGGTGCGCTTTGGAGAGTATGCCGAGCGAGGACGATTTAGCCGAACTTGCGGCGCGTTTTAAAGCGATAAGCGAGCCTTCGCGCCTTAAAATACTTTTGGCGTTATCCTGCGGGGAGCTGTGTGTAGAGCACTTAACGCAAGCCGTCGGCGGCAACCAGAGCGCGGTGTCGCACCAGCTGAAAACTCTTAAAGACCACCGCATAATAAAGTGCCGCCGCGCGGGCAAACAGGTAATTTATTCCATTGCCGACGGTCACGTTTTAACTATGATTTCGGTTGCAAAGGAGCATTTGAACTGCCATGACTAAGACTTTTAAAATCGAGGGGCTCGACTGCGCAAACTGTGCGCGTGAGCTGGAAGAGGAGCTGAACAAAATCGACGGCGTTGAAAGCGCGACGGTCGATTTTATGGGCGGAAAGGTTATTTTAACCTGCGAGGAAAGCGCAGTTGCCCCCGCACTATATTGCTGTAACCACTTCGAAGACGCAAAAATCATCGATGAGCAAGCGGAAACGGAAAGCGTGGTGGGAGGCAAGAAAATACGCATTGCAAATCTTTGCTGTGCCAACTGCGGGCGGGAGCTTGAAGAGGAATTAAACAAGTTGGACGGCGTGACCGCGACGGTCGATTTTATGAACATGACCGTAATTTTAAGGGCGGCTTCGCGCGAGGCGTATGAAAGGGCGGTATATTGCATAAGCCATTTCGAGGACGTTAAAATCGTGGAGGACGGCGGGAAAAGGAAGAGCGTTTTCAGGGAAAATTTAGCCGACATAATTTCGGTGATTGTTTCCGCCGTGTTTTTTATACCCGCAATAGTTTTAGACTTTTTAAAGTTAGGTGGCGCGGTAACCTACGTCGTGTACGCGCTGTACGGAGTTGCCTTTGCCGCGGCGGGCTATATCGTTTTGTGGAACACCGTCCGCAACGTTGCAAAGGGCAGAATTTTCGACGAAAACTTTTTAATGACGCTTGCCTCGGTCGGCGCGGTGGTTTTAGGCTTAACCACGGGCGACGGGCTTTTCGAAGGCGTTGCGGTAATGCTTTTGTATCGCATAGGCGAGCTGTTGCAGTCGGTTGCGGTCGGCTCGTCGCGCCGTTCCATTACAAGGCTTATGGACTTGAAAAGCGAAACGGCAACCCTTATAAAGGGTGACGAGCAGGTGGTTGTTTCGCCCGAAAGTCTGGCTGTCGGCGATAAAATTTTAATAAAGGCGGGCGAAAAAATTCCCGTTGACTGCCGCATACTTACGGGTGAAACGTCGCTTGACATGAAAAGTTTAAACGGCGAGGCTATGCCGCGTAATGTTAAAGCGGGCGACGAGGCGCTGTCAGGCTCGGTCAATGTTTCGGGCGTGGTTACCGCAGAGGTAATAAGGGAATATAAAAATTCGGCTGTGGCAAAGATATTGGAGCTTGTGGAAAATTCCACGGCAAAAAAGGCAAAGCCGGAAAAATTCATATCCAAATTCGCAAAGTACTATACGCCCGCGGTGGTTGTCGCCGCGCTTTTGGTGGCGGGAATTGTGCCTACAATCGTCTGCGCCGTGCAGGGCGCGTACGTGTGGGCGCGCTATTCCGAATGGATATACAAGGCGCTTTCCTTCCTTGTAATTTCCTGCCCGTGCGCGCTGGTTATCTCCGTGCCGCTCGCCTATTTCGGAGGCATAGGGCGAAGCGCAAAGGACGGAATTTTGGTTAAAGGCTCTACCTGTATCGACGAAATAGCCAAGGCTACTATTGCCGCTTTCGACAAGACGGGCACGCTTACGGAAGGAGTTTTCGCCGTGAAATCGTACTCGTCGGAAGAGGCGTTGAAACTTGCCGCCTGCGCCGAAAAATACTCGTCGCACCCCATTGCCGCGGCGTTTGGGGATGTGGAAACCGCATACGTTTGCGAGGGCGCGAAAGAGGTTGCGGGCAGGGGCGTAATCTGTACGGTGAACGGCAAAACCCTGCTTTGCGGCAACGCCCTGCTTTTAAGCGAAAACGGCGTAACTTTCACGCAGTCAAATAGCGCGTCTACCCACGTTTACGTGGCGTTGGACGGCACATATATGGGGGTTATCGAGATTGACGACCGCATTAAAGAGGGCGCGGAAGAGGCTATTTGCGAGCTGAAAAAGGGAGGAATTTCGGGCGCGTACATGCTTACTGGCGACAATGCCGAACGCGCGGGCGAGGTGGCAAAGGAATTGGGCTTAGACGGCGTTTACGCGGGGCTTCTGCCCGACGAAAAGCTGGATAAGGCGCAGGCGTTAAAATCGCGGGGCGGGCTTATCTACGCGGGCGACGGCATAAACGACGCGCCCGTTATGACGGTTGCCGACTGCGCGGTTTCAATGGGCAGGGTCGGCTCGGACGCGGCGATTGAAGCAAGCGATATCGTGCTCGTGTCCGACAATCTGAAATTGCTTCCCAAAGCGCGTAAAATTGCCAAGGGCACGCGCAGGATAGTGGTTGAAAACATAGTCGGCTCGCTTGTCGTCAAGTTTGCGATAATGGCGTTAAGCATAGCAATACCCTCCTTCCCGCTTATCGTTTCGATTTTCGCCGATGTGGGAGTAATGCTGGTTGCGGTGTGCAACTCGCTCAGAACCGCGCTTATAAAGTGATGCAGAATTGAAGTTTAGCGGCCCGTGATAATCGGGCCGTTTCTTTTGCGCTTTATTGACACTAATTTAAAGCTATGGTAAAATATTAACCATGAAATACGTTTTAGCGTTAGACCAAGGCACGACGAGCACGCGCGCCATAATCTTTGACAAAAACGGCAAAATAGCGGGCAGCGCACAGCAGGAATTCCGTCAGATTTACCCCAAGGCGGGCTGGGTGGAGCACGACCCGACGGATATCGTAGGCTCGGCGGTGGGCGTAATTGCCGAAGCGCTTATCCGCGCCGATATCGGCATAAGCGACCTTGCCGCGCTCGGCATAACCAACCAGCGCGAAACGACGGTGGTGTGGGATAAAAACACGGGCGCGCCCGTGTGTAACGCCATCGTCTGGCAGTGCCGCCGCACCGCGGACATTGCCGAGCGGCTGAAATCGGAGGGGCTGTCGTCGTTTATATACGACAGAACGGGGCTTGTGCCCGACGCATACTTTTCGGCAACGAAAATCAAGTGGATTTTAGACAACGTTGCGGGCGCAAGGGCGCGCGCGGAGCGGGGCGAACTGCTATTCGGCACGGTAGATACCTATCTGATGTGGCGGCTTTCGCGCGGTAAAATTTTCGCCACCGACCCCACAAACGCCTCGCGTACCATGCTTTTCAACATACATACCCTGCGGTGGGACGGCGAGCTTTTAAAGCTGTTCGGCATACCCGAAAGCATGCTTCCGCAGGTTTTGCCCTCGTGCGGGGCGTTCGGATATACGGACAGGGACGTGCTCGGCGGCGAGGTGCCTGTCTGCGGCGTTGCGGGCGACCAGCAGTCGGCGCTGTTCGGTCAGCTTTGCGTAAACGAGGGCGACGTTAAAAACACGTACGGCACGGGGTGTTTCCTTTTAATGAACACGGGCGACAGGGCGGTTAAAAGCTATAACGGGCTGGTTACCACTTTGGGCGCGGGCGTTGGCGTAAGACCGCCGTACGTGCTCGAAGGCTCGGTTTTCGCGGGCGGCGCGGTGGTGCAGTGGCTACGCGACGGGCTGGGGCTTATAAACAGCGCGGCGGAAAGCGAAAGGCTTGCAAAAAGCGTTAATGATACGGGAGGAGCGTACCTTGTGCCCGCGTTTACGGGGCTGGGCGCGCCCTATTGGGACAGCGCGGCGCGCGGCTTGATTTGCGGCGTTACGCGCGGCACGCGCAGGGAGCACATTGTAAGGGCGGCTCTCGAATCAATCGCCTATCAGTCGGCGGATTTGGTTGACGCCATGCGGCGCGACGCGGGGATTGATATCAACGGTCTGCGCGTAGACGGCGGCGCGAGCGCGAACGACTTTTTAATGCAGTTTCAGGCGGATATTCTGGGCGTTAAGTTACAGCGTCCCGCCGTGGTCGAAACTACGGCGCTCGGCGCGGCTTACCTTGCCGGTTTGTCCTGCGGGTATTGGAGCGGCGTTTCCGAGCTGGAAAAACAGCGCACCGCAAATAAAGAGTTTCTGCCTTCCGTAAGCGAGGAGGAAAGGGTTGCCGCCATGAACGGTTGGCGCGCGGCGGTAAACAGGGCGCGGCTTCGTTAATCGGCGCATATACGCGGGGTAATTGCAGAAAATAAAGGTAAATTCGTAATTCGGAATTAGGAATTCGTAATAGAATTTGACCGAAATTGCGAATTGCGCATTGCGCATTGCGAATTGGAAAAGGTAGTTTTTATGGTTGACTGTATAATAATCGGCACGGGTGCGGCGGGCGTTTCCGCGGCGCTTACGCTTAAAGCGCTGAATAAAAATTTTATTTGGCTGGGCAATAAAGAGCTGTCGCTTAAAATACGCGGCGCGGAAAAAATCAAAAATTACGCGGGTCTGCCGTCCGTTTCGGGCGGGGAGATGCAGTCGGCTTTTTTAACTCAGATTAAGGCGGAAGGAATTGCGATTACCGAGGGGAAAGTAAACGGCGTTTATCCCACCGAGGGCGGCTATTCCGTCATGTGCGGCAACACCGTTTACGAGGCGCAAACGATAATTTTGGCAAGCGGCGTCGAGGCGGTTAAACCCGTAAAGGGCGAGGCGGAATTTTTGGGCAGGGGCGTAAGTTACTGCGCCGTTTGCGACGGTTTTTTGTATAAAAACAAGGTTATCGCCGTGGCAATCGACAGCGACGAGGAGGAGAGCGAAGTTAAATTGCTTGGCGGATATGCCCGCACCATTCACCTTTTCCGCCTGAAAAAATGCCGCGGAACAGTCGGTGAAAATATCGTCAACGAAAGCGGGACTATCGACGAAATTAAGGGCGACATGCGCGTTCGCGCCGTGGTTAGCGGGGGCAGGGAGTTGCCCGTAGACGGCGTGTTTATGTTAAAACAGTCGGTTGCCGCCGACAAGTTGGTGCACGGGTTAAAGGCGGAAGGCGGGCATGTGTGCGTAAACCGCGCCTTGGAAACCAACCTTGCGGGCGTGTTCGCCGCTGGCGATATTACGGGCAGACCTTACCAATATGCAAAAGCCGTGGGCGAAGGCAATGTTGCGGCGTATTCCGTAAATGCCTACCTTAACGCAAAAGGTAACGTATAAAGCGCTGTAAAATAATTCCGAAAAGCTAAATTAGCGATTAAAATAAGTTGACATAAAAAATTGTATTTGCTATAATCGTTTAGCATTGAGTTGTGCGTAA
>JAMPAF010000030.1 GCA_023667345.1 Clostridiales bacterium | reverse complement strand
TTCCCTTACGGCGTGTGCGAAGAGTACCTCGAAGAGGGGATAGAGGTTGATTATTTCGACCTCAATTCTTAATTCTGCATTCTACATTCTACATTAAAATTACCTTCCGTCTGCGTTCGCAGACACCCTGCTCTTCAAAATTTCTCGGTAAATTCACATTAAAATCGTTGTTAAAAATTTCCGCGTTTGCTATAATTTTAAAAGTCGGGTAAATTATGGCAAAGAAAATCAAGGACAAAAAATTAAATAAAGATATCATTGCGGAGAGCGAGGCGGCGCCCCTCTCCGATTTTGCCGTTGAACTCGACAATGTGAGCTTTACCTATTCCGACGGTTTGCCCAACGCTTTAAACGGCGTTTCACTGAAAGTTAAGCGCGGCGAGTTTATCGCCGTTTTGGGGCACAACGGAAGCGGTAAGTCCACGCTCGCCCGCCTTGTCTGCGGGCTTTTGACCGCCGATAAGGGCAATGTCACGGTGTGGGGATACGACCCCGCGGACAGAAGCAGTTTGGGCAAAGTGCGCGAGCACGCGGGCGTGGTCTTTCAGAACCCCGACAACCAGATGGTCGCCTCGATAGTCGAGGACGACGTAGCGTTCGGACCGGAAAATTTAGGCATCCCGCGAGAGGAGATAGGGCGGCGCATAGACTGGGCGCTCTCGGCGGTCGGTATGGAAAAATTCCGTCACTCAACGCCCACGCGCCTATCCGGCGGGCAGAAACAGCGCATAGCCGTTGCGGGCGTGCTTGCCATAAAACCCGACGTTCTGATTTTAGACGAAAGCACCGCAATGCTCGACCCGAGGGGCAGGCGCGAGGTGACCGAGGTCGCCGCCCGACTGAACAGGGAAGAGGGCATGACGGTCATACTCATAACCCACTTTATGGACGAGGCTCTGCTTGCGGACAGAGCTATCGTTATGAACAAGGGCGAGATTGTTTTAGAGGGTGCGCCCGAAGAAATTTTCGAAAGGGGCGAGGAGCTCGAAACCTTTAATTTAAGCTTGCCCGAAATAGGTGCGATACGTAACCGCATAAGGGCGGCGGGCTTCGATTTAGCCGACTGTCTGCAACCCGAAGAGCTTGCCGCCGAGATAAAAAAACAGGCGGAAAAATTCGGCTTTAAACCCCGTTCGTCGGGGGATATTCACGCACCAACCGCAAAATCGGGCAAAAATGCGTGGGATATCGACATATGCAATCTCAATTTCACGTATTCCGCCAAATCGCCCTTTGCAACAAAGGCGTTAAACGGCGTTAATCTGCACATATCCGAGGGGGAATTCTTCGGAATAATAGGTCACACTGGCAGCGGCAAGTCGACTTTGGTGCAGCATTTAAACGCCTTAATCAAGCTGCCGAAGGCGGGAAAACACTACAAAAAGCCCAAAGTGAAGAAAGGGCAGACGCCCCCGCCCGAAAGCAAAATCACAATCGGCGGATACGATTTGTCGGATAAAAAGTGCGATTTTACTTCCCTTCGCGCCGACGTCGGAATGGTCTTTCAGTACCCCGAATACCAGTTGTTTGCCGAAACGGTCGGGCAAGACGTGGCGTTCGGGCTCAGAAATTTTAAAAAAGGGCTGACGAAAGAGGAGATTGAGCAGGCGGTGAAAGAGAGCCTGACGGCGGTCGGGCTTGATTACGACGAGGTGCACGACAAGTCGCCCTTCGACTTATCCGGCGGGCAGAAAAGGCGGGTTGCAATCGCGGGCGTGATAGTCACCAAACCCAAAATTCTGGTGCTGGACGAACCGGCGGCGGGGCTCGACCCGCTCGGCAAGCGCGACATAATGGCGCTGCTTCATTCCCTTCACGGCGACTGGTGCAAGACGGTCATTATCGTCTCGCACGATATGGACGAGATTGCCGAAAACTGCACCCGCGCGTGCGTCGTTTCCGACGGTAAAATTTTTGCGTGCGACGTTCCCGCCGAGCTCTTCAAAAGGGCGGAGGAATTGAAAGCGCTCGGGCTTGATATCCCCACCACGGCGAAAATTCAGCGCGAAATGTCCGCGCTGGGTTTGGACTTAAACAGCGATTTGACCTCGCAAGGGTTTGCCGACGCTGTTATCCGCGCGCTAAAAGGGGGCGACAATGCTTAACGACGTAACGTTCGGTCAGTATTACCCCGCAAAATCGTTCGTGCACCGCCTCGACCCGCGCGTAAAACTGCTGTTTTTAATCGCATATATAGTAATGCTTTTCGTGGCAAAATCCTTTTACGGGCTTGCGCTGTGCTTTTTAATACTCGCAATAGCCGTAATCGCCGCGCGCGTGCCCGTCGGCTCGGTACTGCGCTCGATTAAGGGCGTTATTTTCATACTGATATTCACGTCGGTTTTAAACATATTTTTCCACGGCGGCACGCACCTTTTGTGGCGGTGGAAATTTATAAAAATTTATACCGAGGGCTTGATTTTTTCCGCCTTTTTAACGCTTAGACTGCTGTTTTTGGTAATGGGCTCGGCGATACTCACGCTTACAACCACGCCCGTAAATTTAACCGACGGGTTGGAGAGCTTGCTGTTTCCCTTGGCGCTTATCAAACTGCCCATTCACGCGCTCGCTCTCATAATGTCGATTGCGCTTCGGTTTATCCCCACGCTTATGGACGAAACCAACCGCATAATTTCGGCGCAGAAGGCGAGGGGAGCCAGCTTCGACAGCGGCAATATCTTCAAGCGCGTAAAGGCAATCGTGCCCGTGCTCATACCCCTTTTAATAAGCGCGTTCCGCCGCGCGGAGGAGCTGGGCGACGCGATGGACGTCCGCTGTTATTCGAGCGGGCACAAGCGCACAAAGTACAAAAAACTCCGCTTCGGCTGGCGCGATTTAATCGCCGCGCTGTTTGCGGCAATTCTGATTGCGGGAGTAATTCTTCTTAATATCTACGGCTATTATATCTGCCCGCAGATTTATAGCTTTATGGTGGTAATGTGAGGTACGCGTTAAAGGTCGCCTACGACGGCACACATTTTAGCGGCTGGCAGGTGCAGAACAACGGAAGAACGGTGCAGGGCGAGCTCAACGCGGCGATATTTAAGGCGTTCGGCGAAAACGCCACTGTCACCGCAAGCGGCAGAACGGACGCGGGCGTGCACGCTCTTTCGCAAGTCTGCCACGTCGATTTAAACGCGGATATCGCGGGCGAAAAGCTTGCCGACGCGCTTAATAGTCGTCTGCCCGACGACGTTTCGGTGCTGAAATCTTCCGTCGCGCCCGCAGGGTTCGACGCCAACCGTTCGGCAAAGAGAAAGACCTATCGTTACAAAATTTACTTTTCGCCCCGCCGCAACCCGCTCTTCGACAGGTACGCGGTGTGGATTAAGGGCGCGCCCGATATCGCCAGACTTTGCGAGGCGGCGCGGGAATTTATAGGCGAGCACGACTTTGCCGCATACTGCGCGAGCGGTTCGAGTGTAAAGACGACGGTCCGCACAGTCTATTCGTTCAACATTGAAGAAGAGGGCGGGTTTGTAAATTTCGACGTGTGCGGTAACGGCTTTTTGTACAATATGGTGCGCACGCTTGCGGGCACCGCGCTGTGGTATTCGCTCGGCAAGCTTACGAAAGAGGATATCGCCGCGTCGCTAAGCGGGGGCGACAGGAACAAGGTAGGTAAGACTATGCCCGCAAAGGGGCTCACGCTGATTAGCGTCGATTACGGCTCCGACCCGTTCGCGGGGTAATTTTTACACAATTTTCACATAACGGTTTTATATTTTATACATACAAAGTATAAAATAGATATAATAAGCAAGGTTTAAAGAGGGAAAATGGAATTTTTCGAAATAGAAAGGATAGTCGAGCAAGCGTTTTTAAACGACGTTCACAAGCGGTATCTTTGGGCGTATCTGGCGATTGCAGGCGCAATTTTCTGCATGCTGTACGTTTTCAAGGCGATTGCACTGTACACTATTGCCTCGCGCGAGGGGTTCAAACACAAGTGGATGGCGTTCGTACCCTTTTTCAGTACCTATTACGTGGGCGTGGTTTCCGAAAAGAACACCGTGTTTAAAGCCAAAGCGAAGTACCTGTCCCTCGCGGCGGCGATTTTGGAAGTGTTGCATTTCGCCCCCGCAATTTTATACTTTGTTGCGGAGTTTCTCATATTCAACGGCGGCTACGACGAACCGATTTACGAAACTCTGATTTTCGGCACGCAAATCGAGGTGCTCGCGGGCTACAATCTCAATCTGCCCGACAGTTTGGGCTGGGCGGGCTGGGTGTACAGCCATCTGTACGATTATATCCTCGATTGGCTGGAACTCGCCTACATGATACTCAACGTATTTATCCTGATATCCTTCTTCCGCACCTACGCGTCGGCGCGGTACGTGCTCTTTTCGATACTGTCGATACTTTTCCCCATAGGCAGCATATTCATGTTCGTCGTCCGCAACAACCGCGGCAAAAACTATCTGGAATTTTTAAGGGAACAGCGGCAGAGACAGTACGCAATGTATCAGGAATATATGCGCGGCAACGGGCAAAACGGGCAAAACGGACAGGGCGGCTCGGGCTACGGCTCGGGTTACGGCGCAAACTTCGGCGGGCAGAGCGACCCCTACGCGCAGCAGCGCCCTTCGACCCCGCCCGACGACCCGTTCGGCGGTCTCGGCTCGTCAAACGGCGGGCAGAGCGGCGGCGGTCGTAGCGGCAACGGCGGCAACCCGTCCGACCCGTTCGACGATTTTAATAACTGAAAAAATTGCGGGAGTAAAATCCCGCTTTTTTATTGCAAAGCGGTTTTTGACGTGCTATAATGGGTATAAGTAAACGTTATGGAAAAAGCTAAGTTAAATAATGACGAAAATTTGATTTCGGCGATAAGCACCGCGGCGGGCGTGGGCGGCGTCGCCGTGATAAGGGTGAGCGGCGTCGGCGCGCTTATGCTTGCTAAAAAAATGTTCAAGCCGCTCGGCAAAACGGCGGTGGAAAATTTCGAGCCGTACAGAATGTACACGGGCAAAATCGTGTGCGAGGGGTTCGAGGACTCCGGCATGTGCGTGTATTTCAAGTCGCCCAAATCGTTTACGGGTGAGGACGTTATCGAGTTCCATTGTCACGGCGGCACGCAGATAGCGCGCGGGGTATTGAGCGCGACTTTCAAGGCGGGCGCACGCCCCGCCGAGAGGGGCGAGTTTACAAAGCGCGCCTTTGTCAACGGCAAACTTTCGCTCTCGTCCGCCGAGGGCATGATTGATATGATAAACGCCGAAAGCCTTGCCGAGGTGCGCGCGGGCGGACTTTTATACGCCGAAAAACTGACGGGCGAGGTCAAGGAAATTCAGTCACATTTAACCGATATGCTCGCTCAGATAGCCGCCGACTGCGACTATCCCGAGGAGGGAATAGAGGAGACGGAGCTTAGCTCGGTTGAGGGCGATTTGCGGAAGCTCTGCACCCGCCTGAACGCGTTAGTTGCGGCATATTCGGGGGGCAAATTCATAAAAAGCGGCGTTTCGGCGGCAATTTGCGGCGCGCCGAACGTGGGCAAATCGTCACTTTTAAACGCGCTTTTGGGCTACGACAAGGCTATCGTTTCGCCGCTTGCGGGCACCACGCGCGACGCGGTTGAGGGCGCCTTGCAGATAGGCGGGGTCAAGTACAATTTCACCGACACGGCGGGCATACGCGCGGGCGCGGGCGAAATAGAAAAGATAGGAATAGAGCGGGCAAAACGCGCTCTCTCTTCCGCCGATATCGTGCTCTGCGTTTCCGATTGCGGAGACTTTTCGGCGGCGGACGGCGTTAGCGCAAACCGCCTTGTTAAGGTGTTTTCGAAGGCGGATACAAACGAGCCGCAGGGCGATTACGACGTCGCCGTCTCGTCGGTTACGGGCGAGGGGCTCGATAAATTAAAGGAACTTACCGCGCGCAAAGTCACGGGCGCGGGCTCGCTCGAAAACGCGTATGTTATAGAGGAGCGGCACTACCTTGCCATAAAGCGCGCGCTCGAAAAGCTGACCGCGGCGGCGGACGGGGTCGGGGAATTCCCGCTCGATTTGGTGTCGTTGGATATCCGCGAGGGGTGGCGCATTTTGGGCGAGATAACGGGCGAAACCGCCGACGAAGAGATAATAAACACTGTCTTTTCAAAATTCTGCGTCGGCAAATAATTCAAAGGAGAAGCGTAATGGTAAATCTCGAATTGTACAAGGTGTTCTATATGGTTGCCAAAACGGGCAGTTCTACGCGGGCGGCGGAGGAGCTTTTCATATCCCAACCCGCCGTGTCGCAGTCGGTAAAACAGCTTGAAGCGCAACTCGGCACGTCGCTTTTCAACCGCACCCATATGGGAATGGAGCTGTCGTCGCAGGGCGGCAAACTCATTTTCAAAAAGGTCGAAGAGGCGTTAAAGCTTTTGGAAGAGGCGGAAAACACGCTGCTCGAAATGCAGACGTCGGCGACGGGCACGATAAAAATAGGCGCGACCGACGCGATTTTTTCCAACATTCTGGCGGACAAAATCGTCGCGTACAACCGCAAATATCCCGCGGTTAAAATTGAGCTTGTCTGCGGCACCACGCCCGAAACGCTCGACCAGCTTAAAGAAAACAAGTGCGACGTGGCGTTCGTCAATCTGCCGATTGATAGCAGGGACGTAAACTTTACGGGAATGGTCTCGCAGCTTTCGGATATTTTCGTCGCGGGCGAAAAATATGACGACTTAAAGGGCAAAAAGGTGCCGCTGTCCACTCTGCACGAGTACCCGCTTTTAATGATAGAGAGCAACACGGTTGCGCGCCGTTCGCTCGCGGCGTACACGCAGACGCTGGGGTTACAGCTCACGCCCGATATCGAGGTCGAGAACTGGGACTTAATGTTAAAGTTTGCGAAAAACGGTATGGGGATTGGCTGCGTCCCGCGCGAGTATGCGGCGGAGCTTTTAAAGAGCGGCGAACTTTTCGAGGTAGACGTCGTGCCGTCTTTGCCCGTGCGCGGCGTGGGGATAGCTCTTCCTAAGGGCACGCAAATATCCTACGCCCTTAAACAGTTTTTGGCTATGTTTTAATAAGGTTAAAAGCAACCCCCCATTCGTCTTGCTACGCAAGCCACCTTCCCCCATAAAAAGGGGTAAGGCAAGGTGGTGCGTGTCCAAGGCTTCCCCTTCGTTTGCGAGGGGGAAGCTCCGCGCAAGCGGTGATGGGGGTGTATAATGTTTAAAGCCGCGCGGCGAAAAATTTCGCCGCGCGGCTTTTTCTTTAAAAAGTGTGTTGACAAATAAAAAAAAGGGTGTTATAGTGGTTATGCTTAAAGATTTGAATATGGAAGAGTGTCAGCTCTTCCTGTATGTCCGTATTTTTTTATGCGGTTTTTTTCGCATAAAATTTTTTCGGGAACGAGGATAGGGGCGAGTATTTTAAATTATATTGAACAGAATAAAAGAGGCAAAACGTATCCTCGTTTCTGTTCAATATAATAAATACTTGCCTTATGGGCTCTGAATTTATAATACGGAAACATCAAATCTTTAAGCAACTGTTGAGGGTACTGTTTGCGGGCAACCTTTAACGGTTGCCCTTATTTTTTTTACCGAAGAAGGAGGTTTCCGTATGAAAAAGCGCACTCTATCGCAAATTTTTCTAATAGTCGCAATTTTTCTTGCGTTAATCTCCGCCGTGATTTTTATTCCGCAAACAATTCAATCCGCATACGCCGCCGACGGCGACGTTACTGTTAAATTGGAACACGGAAACGTTAAATACA
>JAMPAF010000002.1 GCA_023667345.1 Clostridiales bacterium | reverse complement strand
ATCACGAGGGCACCTAACTATCGCGGGCAGAAAGGCAGCGCCTTTCAAATTCGCAGAAAATATTTCGCGCCCCAAGCGGAAGATTTTTGCGAGAAGGAGTAAAACATGGCTATTTCTTACAAGGACAGCGGCGTAGACGTAGAGCGCGGCTATCAGGCGGTTAAACTTATGCGCGAGCACGTAAAATCAACCTACACCGACGGCGTACTCGGCGATATAGGCTCGTTCGGCGGTTTCTTTTCTATGCCTAAGGGAATGGAAGAGCCCGTTTTGGTTGCGGGCACCGACGGCGTAGGCACCAAATTAAAATACGCGTTCGTTGCGGACAAGCACGATACGATAGGTATCGACGCGGTTGCAATGTGCGTAAACGACATAGTTTGTCAGGGCGCAAAACCGCTTTTCTTCCTCGATTATTTCGCAACGGGCGCTCTCTCTCCCGAAACGGTCGCAACGATTGTCTCGGGTGTGGCGGAGGGTTGCCGCCAGAGCGGCTGTGCGTTGATAGGCGGCGAAACCGCCGAAATGCCCGGCTTTTACTCGGCGGGCGAGTACGACATCGCGGGCTTTGCGGTGGGCGTAGTCGACAAGAAAAAGGTCATAAACGGCAAGAATATAAAGCCCGGCGACGTGCTCGTCGGCATTAAGTCGAGCGGCGTGCATTCCAACGGCTATTCGCTTGTAAGAAAGCTTTGGGGCGAGGACAAGACGGAGCTTGAAAAATACGACGAAAGGTTGGGCGGCAAGATTTTGGACGTCCTCTTAACGCCCACCAAAATTTACGTAAAATCCATCCTCGCGCTTATAGAAAAGGTAGAGGTAAAGGGCATAGCGCATATCACGGGCGGCGGCTTTATCGAAAATATCCCCCGCATTTTTCCCGAGGGCGTAGGGTGCGAAATTGACACAAAGTCGTACGAGGTGCCCGCGCTCTTCAAAATAATGCAGAAAAAGGCGGGCATTACCGACAAGCAGATTTACAATACCTTCAATATGGGTATAGGCATGGTAGTATGCGTCGACGAAAAGGATGTTGAAGCCACAGTCAAACAGCTTGAAAGCACGGGCGAAAGCTGCGTGGTGATAGGCAAAACCGTAAAGGGCAGCGGGGTAACGTTACTTTGAAGCGCATAGCGGTATTTGCAAGCGGCGGCGGCACGGACTTTCAGTCGGTTATCGACGCAAACGAAAAAGATAAATTCTGCGAAATAGCATATTTAATCGCCTCGAAAGAGGGCATAGGCGCGATAGAAAGGGCGCAAAGGCACGGCATTAAGACGGCGGTTTTTGCCAAAAAGGACTATCCCGATTTGCAAAAGCTGTACGCCGAACTTACCCGCCTTTTGAATATGAACCGTGTCGACTATATAGTGCTTGCGGGCTGGCTTAAAATCATACCCGAAAGCTTTATAAAGGCGTTCGAGGACAGAATTATAAACATTCACCCCTCGCTTATTCCTGCCTTTTGCGGCGCGGGTATGTACGGGCTGAACGTGCATAAAGCCGTTTTGGAATACGGCGCGAAGGTTTCGGGTTGTACGGTGCATTTCGTAAACGAAATTCCCGACGGCGGCGCGATTATCGCCCAGACGGCGGTAGAGGTAAAGGACGACGACACGCCCGAAAGCTTGCAGGCGCGTATTTTGGAAAAGGAACACGAACTTTTGCCCTACTGCGTTAAAAAGCTGTGCAAAGGCAGTATTGGAAAGTACGGAAGAAAAGTTGTAATCGGAATAAATACGCTTTGTTTCGGGGTGAACCGAAACAAAGACGGCGGGTGCGGCGTTACGACGGAAGATATCCGCAAATTGCTGACGGAGTATAACAAATATTTCGATGGAATTTCCGGTAGGGATAATACATACGGCGAGTGGAGTAACGTTTTTTTTACGCTTTATGCGTGCGAAAAGCAGTCTGCGGAAATCAAAGTCCGTTCAAGCAAGGTCTTTAACGAAGCCATCGTCGAAATTCCGATAAATAAAACCGTTTTCGAAAGCGTAGGAAGAAAAGAGCAAATGCAACTTATTTACGGCGAAATGGTTAAAGCCGTACAAGCCTTATGGCAATTTAAGCATTACAAATTGAATATTGACGCGTTAAGGGCTGATATGGCGAAAGCTTATGCGGCGTTAATCGAAAGCGGCAAATAATTTACGAAAAAATTTTTGGAGAATATAGATTTATGGAAATGAAAAAGAGGGCTTTGGTGTCCGTATCTGACAAGGCGGGCGTGGTTGAATTTTGCAAGGGCTTAGTCGAAAACGGTTTCGAGATAATCTCGACTGGCGGCACGGCAAAGGTTTTAAAGGAAGCGGGCTTAAAAGTTATAGGCATATCCGAAATAACGGGCTTCCCCGAGTGCCTCGACGGCAGAGTTAAGACTTTGCACCCCAACGTTCACGCGGGACTACTTGCAATGCGCTCCAACCCCGAGCATATGGCTCAGCTCGAAAAGCTCAATATCAACACCATAGATATTGTCTGCGTAAATTTATATCCCTTCAAGGCTACCTTGCAGAAGGGCGCGGACTTTGCCGAGTGCATAGAAAATATAGATATCGGCGGTCCCACAATGATACGCGCGGCGGCTAAAAACTATCAGGACGTCGCCGTAATCGTCGACCCTAAGGACTACGGAAAGGTATTAACCGAACTCAAAAACGGCGGCGTAACGCTCGAAACAAAGAAATACTTGCAGTACAAAGTTTTCGCGCATACCGCGGTTTACGACAGCCTTATATCCAACTATCTTGCGTCGCAACTCGGCATAGAATACCCCGACAGCGTAACTTTCGCCTACGAAAAGGCGCAGGATATGCGCTACGGCGAAAACCCCCAGCAGTCGGCGGTTTTCTATAAGGAAGAGTTCCCCCGTAAGGGCAGTCTTGCAACCGCAAAACAGCTTTGGGGCAAGGAGCTTTCATACAACAACATAAACGACGCAAACGGCGCGTTGGAACTTTTAAAGGAATTCGGTGCAACACCCGCGGTGGTGGCTTGCAAGCACGCAAACCCTTGCGGCGTGGGCACGGGCAAGGATATTCACGAGGCGTACTTACGCGCGTACAATTCCGACCCCGTTTCGGTTTTCGGCGGCATTTTGGCTATAAACGGCGAAGTCGACGAAGCTACGGCAACCGAGATAAACAAAATTTTTATCGAGATAGTTATGGCGCCGTCCTATTCCGAAAAGGCGCTTGAAATTTTACAGCAGAAAAAGAATATCCGCCTTTTGGTAATCGACGACATATCGGCGCGCAGAGAAGCGACGGCAAAGGATATGAAAAAGGTTTACGGCGGTTTGCTTGTGCAGGGCTACGACGAGTGCCTTATCAAGGACGAGGATATGAAGCTCTTTTCGACAAAGGCGAGCGTCGAAGTTTCGACTTTGCCCAGCGGCAAGGAAAAGACGGTTTACGGGTGCGGCGTTGTTACCGACCGCGCACCCACAAAGGAAGAGGTCGAGGCAATGCTCTTCAACTGGAAAGTGGTTAAGCACACCAAGTCCAACGCGATAGTTATCGGCAAAGAGGGCAGAACGACGGGCATAGGCATGGGTCAGACCAACCGCATTTGGGCGGCGCAGCAGGCAATCGCGCATGCGGGTAAGGAAGCTGCGGGTTCGGTCATGGCGTCCGACGCGTTTTTCCCTTTTCCCGACTGCGTGGAAGAGTGTGTAAAGGCGGGCATAACCGCAATAATTCAGCCGGGCGGCTCCATTCAGGACAAAGCTTCGGTCGAGGCGTGCAACGCGGCGGGCATTGCGATGGTGTTCGTCGGAAACAGGCATTTTAAACACTAAGCCTAAAAAATAATTTTTAGAAATAATAAACGTAGCAACCAAAAACCGCGCTTTTTGGTTGCGCGCCTCAATTTGCGAAAACTTTCGCCTCAGTAGGTGAATTTTTGTGATTTCTAATAATTGAGGGCACTGAAATATCACAAAAAGAGGGCAACGCCCTAAATTCGCAGAAAATATCTTTCATCGTCTTGAAAGAGATTTTTGCGAGAGAGGTTTTTTATGAACGTACTTGTTATCGGTAACGGCGGGCGCGAACACGCGGTTCTGTGCGCGCTTAAAAAGAGTAAAAAGGTTGAAAAGCTGTATTGCATGAAGGGTAATGCGGGTACGGCGGAAATCGCGGAAAACGTCAACGTCGACTATATGGATATCGAGGCGGTGAAAAAATTCGCGCTCGAAAATCCGCAGATTGACTACTATGTAGTCACCCCCGACGACCCCTTAGCCGTCGGGCTTGTAGACGCGCTCGAAAGCATAGGCAAGCGCTGTTTCGGTCCGAGCAAAGCGGCGGCGCAGATAGAGGCGAGCAAAGCTTTTGCAAAAGAGCTTATGCACAAGTACGGCATACCGACCGCAAAGTCGCAGACCTTTGACAATTACGGCGACGCTTTGGACTATATAAGAAAGGAAGGCGCGCCCATCGTCTTAAAGGCGGACGGGCTTGCGCTCGGCAAGGGCGTTTTGGTTTGCGAAACGTTAAAGCAAGCCGAAGAGGGCTTAAAGGAAATTATGCTCGACAAAACGTTCGGCGCAGCGGGCAATAAAATCGTAATCGAAGAGTGCATGCGCGGCTTAAAGTACACCCCTGGCGAAGAGGTTTCGGTGCTGTGCTTTACCGACGGCAAGACGGTAGTTCCCATGATAACGTCGTGCGACCACAAGCGTGCGTTCGATAACGACAAGGGTTTGAATACGGGCGGTATGGGCACGTTTTCGCCCTGCCCTTTCTGGACGAAAGAGCTTGAAAAAGAGGTGTACGACACCATACTTTTACCTACAGTAAAGGCAATGAACGCCGAGGGCAGACCCTTCAAGGGCTGTCTGTATTTCGGGCTCATGCGCACCGACAAGGGTATGAAAGTCGTCGAGTACAATTCCCGCTTCGGCGACCCCGAAACGCAGGTCGTGCTTCCCATGTTAAAGACCGATTTAATGGATATTTTCGAGGCTGTAACCGACGGCACTCTCGATAAAATAAAGATTGAGTGGAAAGAGGGCGCGTGCGTGTGCGTCGTGCTCGCGAGCGGCGGCTATCCCGTGCACTATCAAAAGGGCAAGGAAATTACAATCGGCGATATCGGCGACTGTCAGATAATTCATGCGGGCACGGCTGTTAAAGACGGAAAACTCGTCACAAACGGCGGCAGGGTTTTAGGCGTTGTCGCAAAGGGCAAGGACATAGAAGAGGCGCGAGGTAAGGCGTACGCGGCGGTTAAAAACATAAGCTGGGAAGGCATGTCTTACCGCACCGACATAGGTGTAAAATACCGCGAGGGTTAAATTATGATATACAGAGTTTTTGTTGAAAAAAAGAATAATCTGCAAGCGAAAAAGGTTGCCGAAGATATACGCAATCTTTTAAAAATCGACGTTAAAGACGTGCGTGTACTACTTCGCTACGACGTCGAAAAAATCTTGAAATCTGAGTTCAACGCTGCGGTTCCCTGCGTGTTTTCCGAACCGCCCGTAGACAACGTCTACCTCGAAGAGGTAGAATTCCCCTCGGACTACAAGGTTTTCGCAATCGCGTACCTCACGGGGCAGTACGACCAGCGCGCTGACAGCGCGGCGCAGTGCGTCCAGCTTTTAACGCAAAAGGAACGCCCGCTTATCAAGTGCGCCACCGTCTATGCGGTAAAGGGCGTAAATTTAAGCCAGCTTGCAAAAATCAAAAAACATTTAATTAACCCCGTCGAAAGCGAGGAAGTGGGGCTCGAAAAACCCGAAAGTTTGGCGCACGTCGCCTTAGAGGTTGCCGATGTCAAGGAAGTCGAAGGCTTTATCGCAATGACCGATAAGCAGATAGGCGACTTCTATGCGAAAGCGGGGCTCGCAATGAGCGAGGAAGATTTGAAATTCGTGCGCGACTACTTTATAAAGGAAGGGCGCAACCCCACCGAAACGGAAATTAAGGTTATCGACACGTACTGGTCGGACCACTGCCGCCACACGACCTTCGCCACCGAAATTACGGGCGTTACCGTAAACAGCGACAACCCGCATATAAACAAGGCTCTGCAAACGTACAAAAATCTGTTTGCCGAGTTATATCAAGGCAGACACGACAAATATCCGTGCTTAATGGACATCGCCACAATCGCGGTCAAAAAGCTCAAAAAAGAGGGGCTTTTGGACAATTTGGACGAGAGCGACGAAATTAACGCATGCTCGATAAAGATTGACGCGGTGATAGACGGCAAGCCCGAAAAGTACACCGTAATGTTCAAGAACGAAACGCACAACCACCCGACCGAAATCGAACCTTTCGGCGGCGCGGCGACTTGCCTCGGCGGCGCGATACGCGACCCTCTTTCGGGCAGAACCTACGTGTTGCAGTCAATGCGTGTCACGGGCTGTGCAGACCCCACCGAGCCAATCGAAAACACGCTCGAAGGCAAGCTCCCCCAGCGCGTGATAACCAAGACGGCGGCGGCGGGCTTCTCGTCCTACGGCAACCAGATAGGGCTCGCTACGGGTCAGGTAGAGGAGGTTTATCACCCCGGCTACAAGGCAAAAAGGTTAGAGACGGGCTTCGTCGTCGGCGGCGCGAAGTCGGATATGATTTACCGCGAAAAACCCGCCAGGGGCGATGTTATCATACTTTTGGGCGGCGAAACGGGGCGCGACGGCTGCGGCGGCGCAACCGGCTCTTCAAAGGCGCACAACCAAAAATCCGTTCAGACCTGCGGCGCGGAAGTGCAGAAGGGCAACGCGCTCACCGAAAGAAAGCTTCAAAGGCTGTTTTTGAACGGCGAAGCAACCCGCATGATTAAAAAGTGCAACGATTTCGGTGCGGGCGGCGTATCTGTCGCCATCGGCGAGCTTGCCGACGGACTTATAATCGAGCTTGATAAGGTTCCCAAAAAGTACGAGGGACTTTCTGGCACCGAACTCGCCATATCCGAAAGTCAGGAAAGAATGGCGGTGGTCGTCGCGGCGGACGACGTAGAAAAATTCATTGAGCTTGCGGCAACCGAAAACCTTTCCGCAACGCCCGTGGCTACCGTCACCGACGACAGACGCATGAAAATGTACCACCGCGGCAAGGCAATCGTCGATATTTCCCGCGATTTCCTCGACACTAACGGCGTAAAGCAGGCTATCGAAGCGGAAATTAACGACAACGTAACAAAATTTTTCGATAAACCCGAGGTTTACGATTTCAGAAACACCGTCGCGCAAACCTTAATGCAACTCAATGTCTGCTCTAAAAAGGGGCTTGCCGAAATGTTCGACTCGACTATCGGCGCAAAGTCGGTGTATATGCCCTTCGGCGGCAAAAATCAGCTCACGCCCGTAACCGCAATGGCGGCGAAAATAACGGGCGGCGAAACGGACGACTGCACGGTTTCGGCGTACGGGTTCAACCCCGAACTTTCCTCGTCGTCGCCTTTCACGGGCGCGGTGTACGCAATAATCTGCTCGGTTGCAAAGGTAGTGGCGGCGGGCGCCGATTACAGGGATATCCGCCTTTCTTTGCAGGAATTTTTTATGCGCCTGCGCGACGACCCCAAACGCTGGGGCGTTCCCCTGTCGGCATTGCTCGGCGCGCTGTATGCGCAGATAAATTTAGGGCTTGGCGCGATAGGCGGCAAGGACTCCATGAGCGGCACCTTCGAGGACATTGACGTTCCGCCGACTCTCATCTCGTTTGCTCTCGCGCCTTCCAAGGCATCAAAGCTCATAACAAATGTAGTAAAGGAAAAGTGCAGAAAGCTGTACCTTCTTCCCATGCGCAAGGACGGCTGCGCGCTCCCCGATTTCGAGTATTTAAAGAAGCTTTATTTTCTGGTAAATCTCGGAATCGAAAGCGGCAATATCGACTTTGCGACGGTCGTTGAAAAGGGCGGTGCGGTACCCGCGGTAATTAAGAGCTGTCTGGGCAATGGTTTGGGCTTCGATTTCACGGGCGACAGCGGCTATTTGTTCGCAGAGCACTACGGCGATATTATAGTGTCGGCGGCGGATATGTCCGAGATAGACAGCGATATCGTGCGCGTGCTGCTCGGCACAACCACCGAAGGCGACTTTACTTACGGTGCGGACGCCGTTTCGGTCAGCGAGGCTATCGCCTACTACACGGGCAAGCTCGCTTCAGTGTTCCCCTTAACCGCAAAGGCGGAGGGAAACTTTCCCGACTGCGACTATCGCGGCGGCACGAAATACTCGAATATTTCCACCAAAACGGCAACGCCGCGCGTGTTCATTCCCGCGTTTCCGGGCACCAACTGCGAGCTCGACACGGCAAGAGCGTTCCGCTTGGCGGGCGCTGAACCCGAAATTTTAGTTATCAAAAACCGCTCGGCGGCAGATATCGAAGAGAGCGTCGAAGCGATAATAAAGGCTATCGACCGCGCGAACATAATCGCCTTCCCCGGCGGCTTTTCTGGCGGCGACGAGCCGGACGGCTCGGGCAAGTTTATCGCCACAACATTTAAAAACCCCGCGATTGCGGAGCGCATTATGGAGCTTTTAAATAACCGCGACGGCTTGGCGCTCGGCATCTGCAACGGCTTTCAGGCCCTCATAAAGCTCGGCTTAGTGCCCTACGGCAAGGTCAGCCCCTTAAACGCAAATTCACCAACGCTCACGTTCAACAACATATCGCGCCATGTTTCGACTATGGCAAATATCCGCGTTGCAAGCAATTTAAGCCCTTGGCTTTCGGGCTGTAAGGTGGGAGACGTGTACGCGGTGCCCGTATCGCACGGCGAGGGCAAGGTGGTCGCGCCCGAAGAGGAGCTTGAAAAAATGCTTGTCGGCGGACAGATTGCCACGCAGTACGTAGATTTGAGCGGCAAGCCCACGATGGCAGGACCTTATAACCCCAACGGCAGCATGTGGGCGATAGAGGGCATAACCTCGCCCGACGGCAGGGTATACGGCAAAATGGGTCACGCCGAAAGAATAGGCAAAGACCTTTACAAGAACTACGACGGCAATTTCGACATGAAGATATTCGAAAGCGGCGTTAAATATTTCAAGTAACTTGATATTTCTTACTTACTCGCGCTTTTACGGCACGCAGTAGCGATTGGAAAGCATCATTATGCCCCGCGGCTTTGCCGCGGGGCATAATCATAAGGCTCATAGGAGTATGTCATTTCGCCCGAACGCGTAGCGGGCGCACGCAGTAGCGAAGGAAGACCCGCGATAGCGGGCGACCGAGTCGAGAGAATCCCCTCGTGGTAATACGGCGGCAAGTAGGAAGCGACCATATGTAGACTCCGTAATTCTGGATTGCCACGGCTTTGCCTCGCAATGACGGCATACCAATCCCTTGCCTTCCCCCTTTAAAAGGGGTAAGGCATTGCCCCAACCACCAAGCTATAAGCCAATCAACCGCAGGCTATAATAAAAACTTATAGATAATATAAAAAATAATTAAGTAAAAACGGTTGCTAAAATAGGGGATATGTGATAATATAAACGAAAGTGAATAAAAATTCATAGGGCACGTGCCCTATTTGCGTTACTAAAGTAACGCAAATAAAAACAATTATACAGCAGAAACGAAGAAAACAATTAACAGTAAAGGAAATAAATTATGAAAAAGAAAGTAATAATAGCCGCGCTTGCAACTATATGCGCGGTAAGCGGGTTAGCGGCTCTCACGGCGTGCGACAACGGCGGCGGCAGCGGTCACACTCACGACTACGATTTAACAAAATGGGTATCTGTGGACGACGAATATCACGCCCACCCTTGCAAGCACGAGGGGTGCACGTCGGTCAGCGGCGCGGAAAGGCACGACGAGCAGACCGAAATAACGGCAACCTGCACGGACGACGGCGAGGAAATAATCACCTGTTCCGTCGAGGGTTGCCCTTACGAAAAGCGCACTCCGAAAGAAAAACTCGGTCACGACTGGGATTTAGAAGACCCCGACGCGCCCACGCACACTCACGGCGGTACGTTAAAATGCAAGCGCGAGGGCTGCAATGTAACGCAAGAATCGGGCACTCTTCCTCATAATGTAGGCGAAAGCGAAGACGTGAATAATTTCACTGTATATACCTGTGAGGACTGCGGCACGGAAGTTGCCGATTTTAAGATAAGCGTTTTAACGACGGGTACGGGCGACGACGCAAACAAGCAGGTTGCCTACACGAAGGAATCAGTAACTGTCACCTTGTATGAATATACGGGCGGCGAGCACGTAAAGGTTGCCGAAGCGGATACCGACGCGGCTACCGGCATTGCGTTATTTAAAATACCGCGCGGCACCTATCTTGTCGGCGTAGACAACGGCGACCATTCTATCTTATGTAACGAAGCGGTAGAGGCTGTGTTCCTCACCGACAAAGACCATGAAAACGCTGTTCCCCAAGCCGAAATCCATATCGGCTCTAAAAGAGAGCACACCTATACGATTTATTACGGCGATGGCACCGACCACCCCGCGGAGGGCGTTAAGGTCGATTTGGTTCCGCAGACCTCTGTCAAAAATCCTTTGACGATAGCAACGGGCACAACCGACGCAAACGGCGCGGTCACTTTCGAGGTTTCGGATAATTTCGCTTCGGTAACGACCAACGGCGTAACTTTAAAAATCAGCGGCTACGACACCGAAAATTATTACTATACGCTGTTAGATAGCGTCAGGGTTGGCACCGCGCACGATATCGAAGCGCACCTTTATCCTAAGACCATGACGCACACCGTAATTGTTACGGCGGGCGAAGACAAGGCGGTCGGCGTAAAGGTTAAGCTCACGAACACGGTTTACAATTCCGAAACGAAGGAATTCGAAGACGAGGTAATAGCCGAGGGCGTGACCGATACGAACGGCGCGTTCACCACCGAGCAAGCTCTCGATAATACGCTTTCATACAAAATCGTAATCGACCTTGAAGGTTCCGAATACGAGGAAACCTATAAGGTTCCCGCGTCAATTCCCAACGCAGATTCTTTAACGGGCGAAAGGACGGTAAATCTCGTCAAAAAAGACCCGACTTATATATTCTGGTTAAGCGAACAATTAGCAGGTATAAAATTCATAGTTAAAAACAGCGAAGGGACAGTAGTAGCCGAGGGAGAAACCGATGCCGAGGGCAAATACCGCGTGGCGCTCCCGTTTGCGGAATATCAGTTAATCGTTGACAATGAAGCTTTATTGGCACAAAATTATACTGCTGATTCTGTAATTAAAACCGTACCCACTGTCGGAACAAACGGTAAAACAACATTAAAGAGCGACAATACCGTCGATGAAGGTTTGATTTGGTTAAGTGCAATAGTTTCAAAGAGCGTTACCGTAAAATACGGCACTGAGGTTTTGGAGAATGTTGTTGTAAAAATATATCTTGACGGCGAACTTGCGTTTACAAGCGCGCCGACAGCCGCCGACGGCACTACAACCTTAAAGTTCATAAACCGTTCAAAATATGAAGTTGTTCTCGAGGGTGACGGTATGCCTGAAAATACGGTGTGCGGCACAGGTATTACTACCTTAAAGAGTACCGGAACAACTAATATAAGTGTAGTAGATTCCGCAAACTTAAACCTTATTTTAAAGGACATTGAGGGAAATGCCTTGTCCGGCGCAAAAGTCACTCTGTATACATATTCAGGGTCAACCGGCAAAGTTACCGAAACCGCAGCTGCGAGCGGTGTGACTGCCGCCGACGGCACGGTTTCGATTCACATGCCGATAGATGAAAAATACTATATCGGCGTGATAGGTGAAGACGGTACGAATTATTGGTGTAATAACAGTGTAACCGCAACGACAAAGGGCGAAAACGTTTCCTTACAGCTTTCTATGTATACATACGATACTGCGGTTTATACCACTACGACAGGCGGTTTCGATACGGCAAAAACCGAATTGGGAAAAGATATTTTAACTTTGATATATAAACAAGATAGATATTCACGCACAGATGAGTTTACGTTCGGTGACCTTGCCGTAGGCAAGTACACGATTACCATTAATCCCGACGATTATGACTTTACTTACGAATTTAAGTTCGATTATGATAGTGGTTGGGGTACGGTTGTCGGTGCAGACGAAGTTGCTGACAATGACTACCTTGTATTCCACAAAGACGATAACGGGCGCATAACCTCTATCGAGTGGATGTGCGACGGCACTTCGGCAACTTGGTTCCGCTTTATGATGTCGGCGACAGCTGACGGTGAATACCACAAGTTGACCGTGCGCCTCGACAAAGTCGAAGAGTAATTTGACGGCGGAGCACTTCGCCGAATACCGTCATTGCGAGGGCACTTGTGCCCGCGGCAATCCAGAATTACGGAGTTTGCAAAAGTTCACCTTAAATAATGTCGTAATGCGGCAAGGTTAGTTTTGCGCGAGAAAGAACGCGCAAAAAGATTATCACGGTTTTTGCGGCTAAATGCTTAAACGTTTCAAATAAGTCCGTAGTGCCGCAATAACCTCATAATGACGTGTTTGGTGGTACCGCTTTCCTCTACTTCGTGCCGCGCAAGCGCGGGGCAGAATGACGGCGGGGTGGTAGGCTATAACAATTTAATATTCAGGCAGTAAAAGGCAATTTGTCTTTTATTCATAAATACCGTGCCCGCGCAGCAATGCGCGGGCACACTCCATCGTCACGGCAAACTTTGCTTTAAGGCGTTCACGCGGGGCGCAAACGCCAATTTAGCTCCGTTGCCGCTCCTCTTCGCAAAAAATCTTTTTTCAAAATATTTTTCGCGATTGCTAAGGAATTCCGTGAGCCCGCGCAGGAATGCGCGGGCTCACTCCATTTTTATAAATTTTGTTGCGGCGGCTTTACAAACACAATATATTGTGTTATAATTTTAAAAAGCTTCGGCAAGGGGTAAAGATATGAAGTGTATGTATTGCGGCTGTGAGGACAGCAAGGTAATCGACAGCCGCTCGGCTGACGAGGGCAGAACAATAAGAAGAAGAAGGGAGTGCGTGCAGTGCGGCAAGCGTTTCACCACTTACGAAACCATCGAGGACACGCCCGTGCTTGTCGTTAAAAGCAGCGGCTTGCGGCAGTCGTACGACCCGCAAAAGATTAAAAGCGGCATTATTAAATCGTGCGAAAAGCGTCCTGTATCTATGGAAAAGATAGACAAGCTCGTCGATGATATCACAAAGCGTATATACAATTCGATGGAGCAGGAAATTTCGTCAAAGCAGATAGGCGAGATGGTAATGGAAGGCTTAAAAAACCTCGACGAGGTCGCCTACGTGCGCTACGCAAGCGTGTACCGCTCGTTCACGGATATCGACAGCTTTATGCAGGAATTGCAGAAGATGATGGCAAACAGAAAGTAAAAAAACCTTTAAGGCAGTGAAAACTGCCTTATATTTTGTATGGAAAATTATAAAACAAAAAAAGTAAATATAGGCGGCGTGGTTGTCGGCGGCGGCGAAAGGGTGAAAATTCAGTCCATGTGCACCGTCAAAACTTCGCATACTGATGAGTGCGCCGCGCAGATAAACGCCCTGAAAGACACGGGGTGCGATATCGTGCGCGTGTCCGTTTTGGACGAAGGGGACGCACGGGCGATTAAAATTTTAAAGGACAGTAGCTCTCTGCCTGTCGTTGCCGACATACATTTTTCGCACAAACTCGCGGTTGCGGCAATCGAAAGCGGGTGCGACAAGGTGCGCATAAACCCCGGCAATATCGGCGGCGAAGCCGAAATCAAAATTGTCGCCGACTGCATTAAGGCGCACAAAATTCCCGTGCGTGTGGGCGCGAACACGGGCAGTATCGAAAAGGGGTTTCTGCAAAAATACGGAAAAAGCGCGGAGGCTTTGGTCGAAAGCGCGCTTTTCAATGTGAAAATTTTGGAGAAGTGCGGCGTAAACGATATCGTCGTCGCGGTGAAGGCTTCGGACGCTAAACTTACTTACGACGCATACACGTTGCTTGCAAAAAGGTGCGCTCACCCCCTGCATATCGGCGTTACCGAGGCGGGCACGCGGGAGATGGCGGTTGTAAAATCTTCGGCGGCGCTCGGTGCGCTTTTATTAAACGGCATAGGCGATACGGTGCGCATTTCGATTACGGGCGACCCCGTTGAAGAGGTGTACGCAGCCAAAACGTTGCTTCGCGCCGTCGGGCTTGACAAAAATTTCGTAAACGTAATTTCCTGCCCCACGTGCGGGCGGTGCCGATGGGACACGGTTGCGCTCGCAGATAAGGTCAACGAGCGGGTCAGGGATATTAAAAAGCCGTTAAAGGTTGCCGTCATGGGGTGCGTCGTAAACGGACCGGGCGAGGCGAAGGACTGCGATTTAGGCATTGCGGGCTCTGCGGAGTACTGCGTGATTTTCAAAAACGGCGAGATAATAAGGCGCGTGCCCGTGCGGGACGCCGAGAGCGAGTTTTTCAAAGAATTGAACGGTATTTTAAATGACTGAAAGCTTTATTGGTGAAATACGAACAATTAAATCGCTGAGCGCGGCAATATTGTCGTCCGTTTCGCTTATAAAAGCCGACGGAAGGGTGGAGATTGCGCTCGTGACAGATAAGCAGTATACCGCCGACGACGAGGCGGCGGCAAGGAAAATCGCGCGCAGGTTTGTGCCCGAACTCTTTTCGTGCTCTGTAAAAATCAGCAAGCTCACGCCCGATAGCGGAATGGTTGCAAAGAGGATACTTGCGCTCATTCCCGAGATTAACCGTCAGCTTGCGGCGTTCGTCACGGCGGACGATATCAAGGTGGAAAAGACGGAAAACGGCTTTTACTTCGAGGTGGCGGTGGTGCGCGCCTCGACCTTCACCGCCGACGTGGCGGAGCGTATTTGTGCGGAGCTTAAAAAGCAGTTCTGCGGCGAATTTACGGGGCGTTGCGTTACAGTCGAAAGCAAGCTTGACGATATAGTAATCGAGGAAAAGCACGAAAACATTCAGTACGAAATTCCGCCGAGGAGCTTCGAGATTGCCGAGTTTTCCTTTTTGGAAGGCGGGGTTACGCATAATCGCGCCGTCTACATAGCCGACCTCAATTTTATAAGCGAAAGCGTAGTTATCTGCGGCGAAATAACCGATATCCGCGAAAAGACCATAACGATGTCGGGCGGCAGAGAAAAACTTATGTACAACTTTACTGTGAACGACACGACGGCTTCGGTGCGCGTGGGCTACTTCACCCGCCAGAAGAGCATCGAAAAAATCAAAAAGCTCAAAGTGGGCGACAGCATAGTTTTAACGTGCAAAACCGAGAGCTTTAACGGCTCTATAAGACCTACGGCGAACTTTATCGACTACGGCAAAGTGCCCTACGGCTTCGTGCCCGAAAAGCGGCTGTCGAAACCAGTTCCCAAATACTACGAAACGGTGTTCCCCGAACCGTTTATCGACTTTACGCAGAGCAACCTTTTCGTGGAAAACAGCTTGCCGAAATGCCTTACCGACAACACTTTCGTGGTGTTCGACCTCGAAACCACGGGGCTTAACAGCTCGCCTTCCGCGGGCAATATGGACAGGATAATCGAGATAGGCGCGTACAAGATAGAAAACGGCGAGATTAAGGAATGCTTCAACACGTTCGTAAACCCGCAGAGAAAGCTTTCAAGCGAGATTATAAGCCTTACGGGAATAGACCAAAGCATGGTTGACGGCGCGCCTACCTACGAAAGGGTGATGCCCGACTTTTTCAAGTTCATAAGCGGCTGTTATCTTGTCGGGCACAACGCCGCCAACTTCGACTATAAGTTCATAGATTACTACTGCTCGCAGTGCGGGTATATGCCCGAGCGCAGAATTTTCGATACGCTGTTCTTCTCGCAGTCGGTTCTGCACCTTTCAAATTACAAGCTTAACACGGTTGCGGACCATTTCGGAATAACTTTCAACCACCACAGAGCCGCCGACGACGCTCTTGTTACGGCAAAAATCTTTATAGAATTGGTAAAAATAAAAAAATCTTTGCCAAACCTCTGTTAAAACTTGCCAAATCAAAAAGGGCGTGCTATAATAAATTTAAGCTTAATACTTAGATTTAAGATTGAGTGCCTTGACAAAGGCACTCAATACTTGTATTGCAGGGAATTATGAAGTTTAAACCGGTTGAAGAAATAACGCAAATGCTTGAAAAAATCGCCGCGCCCATGGGGATAGAAATAGTCGACGCGGAGTGCAACGAAAAGGCGGCTACGCTTACCGTGTATATCGAAACGGAGGCGGGCGTCGACCTCGACACCTGCGAAAAATTTCATAACGCCATCTTCGACCCGATTGACGAGCTCGACCCGAGCTACGGCGAAGCGTACACGCTGAACGTGTCCAGTCCGGGGCTCGACCGTCCATTTAAAACGCAGAGAGATTTTGAAAGGAATCTTGATAAAGAGGTCGAACTCAAACTATACGCGCCGCATAAAGGCAAAAAGTTATTGCAAGGCTTTTTACGCGCGTTCGATGAAAATACCGTTACGGTGGAGCTTGAAAAGGAAGAGGTCAAGTTGCCCCGCAACAAAATCGCAAAAATAAACAAAGCTATTAAATTTGATTAAGATTTTGCGCGTAAAACACGCGCTCACGATAAATGAGGAGAAAATCAAAATGGTAAACAAGGATTTTTTTGCTGCGCTTGCAGATTTGGAAAAGGAAAAGGGAATACCTCAGGAAGTATTCATCGACGCGCTTAAAAACGCGTTGGTTTCCGCGTGCAAAAAGCAGAGCGCGGGCGCGGCGGGCGACGTCGAACTTAAACTCAACCCCGAAAAGGGCTCGATTGAATTCTATACGTCGAGAACGGTCGTCGAAGAAGTCGGGGACGCGGATACGGAAATCTCGCTCGAAGACGCGCGCGCTATCAAAAAGAGCTATAAAGTCGGCGACAAGGTGACCGAAAAGTTTGCGCCGAAAGATTTTACGCGCATTGCCGCGCAGACCGCAAAGCAGGTAATTTTGCAAAAACTTCACGAAACCGAGCGCGACGCCGCAATGAACGAGTTCTCGGACAAGGAAGGCGAACTCGTCGTCGGCAAGATAAGAAAGATTGACCTTAAAAACGTTTACGTGGAACTCGGCAAGGGTCAGGTCGAAGGGCTTATGTTGCCTTCCGACCAGGTTCCCGGCGAAAAGTACGAGGTAAACGACGTAATTAAGGTATTCGTAAAGCGCGTAAAAAGCGGTTTCAAGGGTGCGCAGGTGCTTGTCAGCCGTTCATCGGCGGGCTTGGTGAGAAAGCTCTTCGAGGAAGAGGTTCCCGAAATCAAGCAGGGCACCGTTGTTATAAAGGAAGTCAGCCGCGAGGCGGGCGCGAGAACCAAAATCGCAATCTGCTCCGAGGACCCGAGGGTTGACGCAATCGGCGCGTGCGTAGGCAACAAGGGCGCGAGGGTGAACGCAATCGTAGAGGAGCTTCACGGCGAAAAGATAGACATTATCCCTTGGAGCGAGAACCCCCTCGAATTTATCGCAAAGGCGCTCTCGCCCGCAAAGGTCATATCCGTTACCCAGCTCGATGGCGAAAACACGGCTATGGCGGTCGTTCCCGACGACAAACTTTCGCTTGCCATAGGCAGGGACGGGCAGAACGCGCGCCTTGCGGTAAGGCTTACGGGCTGGAAGATAGACGTCAAGAGCGAATCCGCGGCGGCTAAGCTCGGCATAGGTATTCCCGAAGAGGAAGACGCGGGGGACAGCGAATAAGCTTATGCCCAAGGTGAGAAAGACGCCGCTTCGGCAGTGCATAGCCTGCCGCGAGCTTAAAGAGAAAAAGGCGATGCTAAGGATAGTCAAAAATTCCGACGGCGAAATTTTTATCGACTTTTCGGGCAAAGCCAACGGGCGCGGCGCGTACATCTGCGACAATCCCGACTGCGTAAAAAAGCTTAGAAAGAGCCGCCTTTTAGACAGGGTTTTCTCTTGCCGCGTCGACGAAAAGGTGTATGCGGCAATCGAGGAGGAGTATTTTGACGGGAAAGGTTGAAACCTATCTGGGCTTTTGTTTAAGGGCGCGCAAAATTGCGCTCGGCGGCGGCACGATAGACACCTTAAAAAAGGGTGTGTACCTTATTATGGTCTGTTCGACCGCGTCGGAAAATACTTTTAAACTCGCAATAAAATATAAAAACAGATTTTCCTGTCCGCTTGTTATATGCAAATCGGGGCTGGAAAACGCCGTTCATAAACAGGGTTGCAAACTTGCGGCAATCCGCGATATGTCGCTTGCGCAGGCAATTTCGGACAATATCGGCGGCGACTACGAATTATATACCGAGAGGTGATTAAAAAACTGTATGGCTAAATACGAAAATATTCTGACCATTGACAAGATTTTAAAAGAGGGAACTATTAACGAGCTCTCTAAAAAAGTATCGTCCGCAGAGAGAACGGCGGCGGACATTTTAAAGCGCTTTAACGAGCTGGAAAATGCGCGTAAAGCCATGCGCGCCGAGGAAGAGAGACTCGCGCGCGAAGCGGCGGCTGCGGAAGAAGCCGCGGCAAAAGCCGCAGCGGAAGCGGAAGCAAAGCCCGCGGAAATCAAGACCGCGGAGCCGCAAGTAAAGGAACCCGCGCCCGTCGAAGAAAAGAAGGCGGCGGCTGCCGAAAAGGCGGCGGAAAAACCCGCCGAGCCCGAAAAGCCGCAGGTTAAGGAAGAACCCGCACCCGCGCCGCAACCCGCAAAACCGGCAAGACCTTCATATATAGTCGCAAAGGCGGCTCCCGCCCCCGCAAAAACCTACGTAAACAGAGACGCGGGCAGACCTTCCCGCCCCGCATACGGACAGCAGCCCCGCACGGGCGCACCCGCAGGCGCAGCAAGGGGCGGCGCAAAATACGTGGCTCCTGCGGCTCCCGCCCCCGCAAAGGGCGCGGGCAAAAACTTCGGCGCGGACAAGAAGAAGGGCTTCGAAAAGACCTACGTCGAAAAGGACAGACACGCCATATCCAAGCGCGCGCTCATAAAACAGCAAGGCGCTACCGTGGCGGACTTCGACGAGGACAAGAGCGGTTACAGAAAGTTAAGGGTTAAAAAAGCCAAGTCGAGCCAGAACTCGCAGGCGGTTAAAATCGACCACGCGATAGTAACCACCAACGATATTCCCTTAAAGGTGCTGTCCGAAAAGATAGGTATGTCCGCAGTCGAGATAACCAAATGGCTGTTCAAAGAGGGCATAATGAAGACGGTCAACGAGTCGATTGACTACGAAACCGCGGCGTTGCTTGCGGCGAGCATGGATATCGACCTCGAATACAAGCCCGAAAAGACGGCGGAAGAAATTCTGAGCGAAAAGCAGGCGGATACGGTCGAAGAGATAGAAAGTCTCGTGCCCCGCGCTCCCGTCGTAACCGTAATGGGTCACGTCGACCACGGAAAGACTTCGCTTTTGGACTATATAAGAAAGTCAAACGTAACGGGCGGCGAAGCGGGCGGCATAACCCAGCACATAGGCGCGTATTCGGTCAGCGTTAAGGGCAAGAGCATAACCTTTATAGATACCCCCGGTCACGAAGCGTTCACGGCAATGCGTGCGCGCGGCGCGATGGTAACCGATATCGTTATCCTCGTTGTTGCGGCGGACGACGGCGTTATGCCCCAGACCATAGAGGCAATCAACCACGCAACCGCGGCGGGCGTTTCGATAGTCGTTGCGGTAAACAAGATGGATAAAGTCGGCGCGAACCCCGAAAAGGTAAAGCAGGAGCTCACCTCGCACGGGCTCGTTCCCGAAGAGTGGGGCGGCACGACGCCTATATGCCCCATCTCGTGCAAGACGGGCGAGGGCATCGACGCGCTTTTGGAAAACGTGTTACTTGTCGCCGAAATGAAGGAGCTGTTAGCCAATCCCGAAAGGCAGGCGCGCGGCGTTATTATCGAAGCCCAGCTCGACAAGGGCAAGGGTCCCCTTGCAACCGTGCTCGTGCAAAACGGCACTCTGCACACGGGCGACAACATAATTTCGGGCACGATAACCGGTCGCGTGCGCGCCATGATAGACGACAAGGGCAGGACGGTCAAGGAAGCCGGTCCTTCAAAAGCCGTATACGTTTTAGGCTTCGAGGAAGTTCCCAACGCGGGCGATTCGATTTTCGCCGTAACGCAGGAACTCATGAAATCGGTCATCGAAGAGAGAAAGAGAAAAGAGAGCGACGAGAGGGGCAAAGTCACCTCGAAAGTTTCGTTCGACGATATGTTCGGCGGGCTTGCGGCGGGCAACAAAAAGATTTTGAACCTTATTATAAAGGGCGACGTGCAGGGCTCGGTAGAGGCTATAAAGCAGTCGGTTTTGGAACTTTCCGACGAAGAGGTCGAGGTCAAGGTTATCCACAGCGGTGCGGGCGCGATTACCGAAACGGATGTTATGCTCGCGGAATCGTCCAACGCAATCATTTTAGGCTTCAACGTGCGCCCCGACGCAAAGGCGAGAGTCACCGCCGAGCGCAGTAAGGTTGACGTAAGAAGTTACAGAATTATTTACGACCTTTTAGACGACATCAAAGCCGCGCTCAAAGGTATGTATACGCCCAAATATCAGGACGTATATCTCGGCAAGTGCGAGGTGCGCCAGACGTTTAAAATCACGGGTGTGGGCACGGTTGCCGGTTGCTACGTCACCGAGGGCAAGATTATCCGCGGCGGCAAGCTGAGAATTTACCGCGACGACGTTTTGGTCGTCGAAGGCAACGTAAAGCAGTTGAAGAGGTTTAAAGACGACGTTAAAGAGGTTGCGTACAACTACGAATGCGGTTGCGCGATAGACGGCTTTAACGATATCAAGGTCGGCGATATAATCGAGTGCTACACCATAGAAGAGGTCGAGGCAAAGTAAAGAGGTTAAATGAAAGGTTTGAGAGGGGAGCGGCTGTCCAGCCAGTTCCGTGAAGAGATTTACAACGTTATAGCGACTGATTTAAAAAACAAATACCCGCAACTCAGCGCGATTATAAGCGTAATAAACGCCGATGTTGCGCCCGATTTGAAGAACTGCAAGGTGTATATCAGCATTTACGACACCGACGCCGAAAGAAGGCGCGAAAGCTTTGCAATCATTTCGGAGAACGCTGGGCATATACGGCACGAACTTTCGAAGGTTTTAAGAATAAGGACGGTTCCCGAACTTAAATTTATTCTCGACGACAGTATGGAGTACGGCAACAAAATCGACAGACTTTTAAAGAAGATAGAGGACGGGGGCGGCAATGACGAATAACAGCCTTGCGGAAGTTGCCGCATTACTTAAAAACTGCAAAACGGCGGCGATTTGCTGTCACGTACGCCCCGACGGCGACGCGTTGGGCAGCGGGCTCGCGCTTTCCGCCGCGCTTACAAACGCGGGCAAGAAGGCATTTATGCTGTGCGAAGAACAGCCCCCCGAAAGGCTCTGTCTGTTCCCCGCAATGGGGCGCACGTATCAAAGCTTGCCCGTGAATTTAAAGGAACTCGACCTCTTTATCGTGGTCGACAGCGCAGACGTTACGCGCATAGGCAACTTTTCGGCGCAGTTCACGGCGTTTAAGGGCAAAACTTTAAATATCGACCACCACGTATCCAACCCGCGTTTTGCAAAATGCAACTACGTTGTGCCCGACAGCACGGCAACGTGCGAAATTCTGCCCGAAATTCTCGAGGCGGCGGGCTTTGAAATCACAAAGGAAATAGCCGACCTTTTGGCTCTCGGACTGCTTACCGACAGCGGCAATTTTTCTCACCGCGACGTAAGCGCGAAAACCTTTTCGGTTGCGGCTAAGCTTAAAGAGTGCGGGGCGGATATCTGCAATATTGGCTACGAAATGTTCACCCGCCAGACGAAGGCGCGCGCCCTTTTATATGTAAAGGTGTTGAGCGGCTTGCGCTTTGAGCTCGACGGTCGTCTCGCCTTTATAACCGTAACGCAGAAAGATTTTGCGGATACGGGCACGGACAAGAGCCACACCGAGGGCTTTGTAGACTTTGCGCTCTCAATAGACGGCGTAGAGGTTTCGGTCGCGCTTATGGAAGTTAAGAAAAACCAGTACAAAGCGTCGCTGAGAAGCCGCAGCGTAAACGTAAACGCGGTAGCCGAAAAATTCGGCGGCGGCGGGCACGTGCTTGCAAGCGGCTGTATGCTGAACGGCGAGTACGAAGAGGTTATCGAAAGGCTTTCCCGCGCCGTGTATTTGCAGTTATGACCGGCTTTATAAACGTAAACAAGGCGGCGGGCGCAAGCTCCGCCAAAGAGGTTGCGGTAATAAAAAGGCTCACGCATACGCCCTGCGGGCATATGGGCACGCTCGACCCGATGGCGGACGGCGTTCTGCCCGTGGCGATAGGCAACGCGGCAAGGCTGTTCGACTACTTTTTAAAAAAGAAAAAGACTTACGTTGCAACCTTTCGTTTCGGCGAGGAGTTCGACACTCTCGATACCACGGGCACCGTAATAAACGGCGGTGGCAGAGTGCCTTCGGCGGAGGAAATACTTGCGGTTATCCCCAATCTTTCGGGCGAGGTTTTGCAGGTGCCGCCGATATACAGCGCAAAGAACGTAAACGGCAAGCGCGGTTACGAGTTGGCGCGCAGCGGCGTGCAGTTCGAGTTGCCGCCGAAAAAGGTACTGATTGAAAGCATAAAGCTTTTAAGAGAGCAAAACGGCAACGAGTTTGTGTTTGAGATAGAGTGCGGCGGCGGAACGTATATCCGCTCGATTGCCCGCGATATGGCAAAAAGTCTTGGAACGTACGCCGCAATGAGCGCGCTCACGCGGACGAAGAGCGGCATTTTTACAATCGAAAACAGCGTTTCAACGGCGGCTCTTACCGCCGACAACGTGCAAGACTATATTATCCCGTGCGACAGTGTACTGCCATACGAAAGCGTATACGTCAGCGGTCGGGACGCAAAAAAGGTGTTTAACGGTGTGCCCTTGCCGTGCGATTACGGCGACGGCGACTACAAATTATATAACGAAGATTGTAACTTTTACGGAATTGCCACCGTTTGCGGCGGCGTCTTAAAGGTGAGGACAAAATTATGTTGAATATAATCGAATACGGCAAAGACGGATACGAATTCCCCGCGCTCATTGTGCTGGGTTGTTTCGACGCGATTCATGCAGGTCACAGAGAGCTGTTGAAAAAAGCCAAATTGCAGGCTAAAATCAACGGGCTCGATTTGGGCGTTATGATGTTTAAAGAGGGCAAAAGCGGCAAACTTGTATATTCCTTTGAGGAAAGATGCGCGTTTTTGGAACAGTATAACGTAAAATTTGTCGTTGCCGTCGATTTCAACGATGAATTCAAGGCGATTGCGCCGCTCGATTTTCTTCACGAGCTTGAAGATAAAATCAACGTAAAGGCGTATATGAGCGGCAAAGATTTCCGTTTCGGCGCACAGGCGAAGGGCAAATCGTCCACGCTTAAAAACTACGCCGAGGACGAGGAAAACGGCGTGTGGTATATGTCCGTCAAGGATATCGACTTAAACGGCGAAAAGATAAGCACGACGCTCATAAAATCCTGCCTCGACGGGGGTAATATAAAAAAGGCGAACGAGCTGTTGGGCGGCGAATTTTCGGTCAGCGGCGAAGTGGTTAAGGGCGAGGGCAGAGGAACGACAGTCGTCGGCTTTCCTACCGTGAACATAGTTTATCCCGAGTGGAAGCACCCGATAAAACACGGCGTGTACAGCGTTAAGTGTACGGTCGGCGAAACCGACTATCAGGGCATCGCCAATTTCGGCACCTGCCCCACGTTCGCGGACGAGCGTGTAGCTTTGGAAGTCTATCTCGAAGGTTACAGCGGCGATTTGTACGGGCAGATTTTAACGGTTAGATTTGTCGACTATATCCGCGATATCGAGGAGTTCGCGTCGGCGGAGGAGCTTTCAGGGCAGTTGCAAAACGATTTACTCACCGTTTCCGACGAGCTTGCCGCCACCGAGGAAGAACCGGTTACCGAAGCGGTAGCGGAAACTGTAACCGAACCCGTTGAAGAAACCGTTACAGAAGCGGTTGAAGATACAGTAACAGAAGCGGTCGAGGTTGAAAGTCAACCCGCGGAAGAGATTGCGGAGACGGTAGTTGAAGAACCCGCCGCCGAGGAGCCCGCGGAAGAGTCGGTAGAGGAACCGGCGGAAGAGGTCGTTGAAACGATTGTTGAAGAACAGCCCGAAGAGACGGCGGAAGAAGCTGAAACGGTTGCGGACGAGGTCGTCGTTGAGCCCGAAGAGGTCATCGAAGAGCAACCCGAAGAAGAGATTGCCGAAGAAACCGAGCCGACAGTAACGGAAGAAAACGATACCGAAACGGCAGTTGAAGAGATTAGCGAAGATATTGCTGGGGAAGTTACCGAAGATTTCGACGACGGTCTGGACGAGGTTATAGAGCCCGAGGTCGAAGAAATATCTTATGAAGAGCCCGAACCCGAGCCCGAGCAGCCCGCGGAAGAGGTTGAGGAAGAACCTGTTGAAACCATTGATGATGTGATTGAAGAGGTTATCGAAGAACCGACGGAAACAACTGTTGAAGAAACGGTTGAAGCGGTTGACGAGGAAATAATCGAAGAACCCGCCGCAACCGAGGAGGTTGCCGAAGAGGAATATGCTGTCGTCGACGAGGTTGTCGAAGAAGAACCCGCCGAAACTGTTGACGAGGTTGTCGAAGAGGAACCCGCGGTTGCGGAAGAAATGCAGTACACTGAGGGCGAAGAAACGGCGGAGGTAACCGAAACAGCGGAAACGACAGAAGCGGATGAAATAGTCGAGGCGGACGTGACGACAGAAACCGACGACACGACCGAAGCCGACGGTGAAGATACTGACAACGGAGAGGAAAATTGATTAAATTCGGACCGAGCGGAAACAGCCAGAGTTTTTATGCGATGGGCTACAAACACACCGTGCAGGCGCCGCAATACCTCGACAAATTCAATCTCGATTGTTTCGAATATTCCTTCGGGCGCGGGGTTACCGTCTCCGAGGGCAAGGCGGTTGAAATAGGCGAGGCTTTTGCCGCAAGCGGCAAGGAAATAAGCGTTCACGCGCCCTACTTTATCAATTTTGCCAATCCGTCCGACGAGGCGGCGCAGAAATCGTACAACTACGTTTTGGACAGCGCGAAATTCTTAAAGCTTTTCGGCGGCAAACGGCTGGTCTTTCACCCCGCGGCGCAAGGCAAGGCTACAAGGGAGCAGGCGGTCGCGCTCACGTGCGAAAGGCTGAAAATTCTGCGCGACTATATTTATTTGAACGGCTACGAAGATTTGTATTTTTGCCCCGAAACGATGGGCAAGCTCGCCCAGATAGGCACCCTTGAAGAGGTCGTTGAATTCTGCAAAATAGATAAAATTTATCTGCCCGCAGTCGATTTCGGGCACTTAAACGCCCGCGAACAGGGCAGTTTGCAGACCGTGGCTGACTATAAACTGCGCCTTGAATTTATGATTGACGAGCTCGGTTACGAAAGGGTCAAGCACTTTCACGTACACTTTTCGAAGATTATGTACAGCGCGAAGGGCGAGGTGAAGCATTTAACGTTTGCCGACAATGTATTCGGACCGGAATTTGCGCCTTTGGCGGTCGCTCTGCGGCAACTTAAATTAGAGCCGTACATCGTCTGCGAATCGGACGGCACGCAGGCAGAGGACGCCGCAAAAATGAAAGAAATATACAATAGTATTGACACGCAAAAATAATTTTGGTAAAATAATATGGTAAATAATGCTATAAATACCGTCTTTAAAGCGGCGGGGGCGGAAGCTCTCGTAACCGTGCAGGACGATTTAAGATTTTATCTTACGGGTTTTCAAAGTTCGTTCGGCGTCGTGGTTGCCGACGGGAGCGGCGCAACATTTTATACCGACAGCAGATATTTAGAGGCGGCGCAAAAATCGCTTAAAAACAGTGGAATTACCGTTGCTGAATATCCGCGCGGCACGAAGCTTTGCGACCTTTTGAAAGGGTATAAAAGCTTAGCCGTGCCTTTCGACAGAATTACGGCAAACGACTACAACTCGTTCGTTTCCGCGGGCTATAGGCTTTTGGACAGCGCGGCGGCGTTTAAGTCGGTGATGGCGGTAAAAACCGAAGAGGAAATCGCAGATATCGCGATTGCGTGCAAGGCGACGGACGAAGCGTTTATCGAGCTTTTGCCCCAGATAAAAGAGGGTATGAGCGAAAACGACGTCGCGGCGCTTTTGGAATATTTAATGCGTCGTCACGGCGCGAGCGGCACGAGCTTCGAAACTATCTGCGCGTTCGGCGCAAACGGCAGCGTGCCTCACCACGAAACGGGCAGCGCTAAATTGAAGTTCGGCGACGCAATACTAATTGATTTCGGCTGTAAAGTCAACGGATATTGTTCCGACTGCACGCGCACCTTCCTTTTCGGCGACGATAAAAAGCACGGGGAATTTAAAGAGCTTTACGAAAAAGTTTTAACCGCGCATATGCTCGTAAAAGAGCAGTTTACCGCCGGAATGACGGGCAGGCAGGGCGACGCGATTGCAAGGGACTATCTCAAAAAATACGATTTATCGAAGTATTTTTCGCACTCGCTCGGGCACGGCCTCGGCATAAACATACACGAAAGTCCCAATCTTACTCCCACGGACGAAAGCGTATTTTTAAACGGTATGGTCTTTTCGGACGAGCCCGGCATATATATCGCGGGCAAATTGGGAATAAGAATAGAGGACACGGTTACGCTTAGCGGCGGCAAGGTCGTAAGCTTAACCGATTCCGATAAAAAACTTATCGTTTTATAAACGGTTTTAAATTTTGCAAATTATAAGGAGAAAATATATATGGCATCCATTTTAGCAGGCGACATCAGAAAGGGCACGACTTTCGAATATAACGGCAAGGGCGTTTACACCGTAACCGAGTTCCAGCACGTAAAACCCGGCAAGGGCGCGGCGTTCGTAAGAACGACCTTGAAAAACGTAGTTACGGGGCAGGTGCTTTCCGATATCACGTTCAACCCTACCGCAAAGCTCGAAACCGCGCAGGTTGAAACGAGAAAGATGAGCTATTCCTACACCGACGGCGAGTTCTACTACTTTATGGACCCGGACAGCTTCGAAATGATTACGTTAAACTACGACCAGGTAGAGGACGCGCTCAAATATATCAAGGAAAACGACGTCGTTACCATCAAATTCTTGCACGGCACGGCGTTCTCGGTTGAACCCGAAAACTTCGTCGAGCTCAAAGTAACCGAGTGTGAACCGGGCGTTAAGGGCAACACCGCGACCAACGCAATGAAGAACGCAACCGTCGAAACGGGAGCAACCGTACAGGTGCCCATGTTCGTCGAAGAGGGCGAAATTATCCGTATCGACACGCGCAGCGGCGAGTATATGTCGAGAGTCGGCAAATAATTTTAAAATGAAAGCGGTCGTACAACGCGTTGGACAAACGTCGCTGTCCGTTGACGGAAAACTCATATCGTCCATAAGCTTCGGTTTGGTCGTGTTTTTGGGCGTTAAGCAGGGTGATTGCGAGGGGCAGTCCGAGCGTTTAGCTTACAAAATCGCCAATCTCCGCATATTCGAGGATAGCGCGGGCAAAATGAATTTGTCGGTAAAGGATGTGGGCGGCGAGGTTTTGCTCGTATCGCAGTTTACGCTGTACGGCGACTGTTCGCACGGCAACCGCCCCAGTTTTTCGAACGCGGAACAGCCCGAGCGCGCAAAAGAGCTCTACGAGCTGTGCGCCGAAAAGCTTCGCGGGCACGGTTTAACTGTTAAACAGGGCGTGTTTGGGGCGGATATGAAGATATCGCAGTTCAACGACGGTCCGGTTTCGATAATTTTAGAAATATAGAAAAAAGGCAGGGCGAGGCAATCGCCCTGTATTGCTTTATGAAAATAACGTATCTCGGAACAGGGGCGGCAGAGGGCGTTCCCGCAATGTTCTGCTCATGTCGGTTTTGTAAAAAAATACGCGGGCTCGGGGAAAGCGAGTTCCGCACGCGTTCGCAGGTTTTAATAGACGGAGATTTATCCGTGGATTTTCCGCCCGAAGCGTATTCTCATTCGCTCAGATTCGGCGTAGATTTGTCCGCACTCAAATACTTGCTTGTCACGCACTCGCATATGGACCATTTTTACGCGCACGATTTCATTTTGCGCGGATATAAGTATGCGGCGACGGACGGTGTTCTCACAATTTTCGGCAACGAAGAGGTGAACAAGGTGTTTGCCGAGTGCACCCGCCGCGAGATGAAGGACGAGGTTGCGGCAAATATTGCGTTTAAGAAAACGGGCGCATATCAACAGTTTAACTTCGGTGGCTACCGCGTTTTAACTTTGCCCGCCGAGCACGGCACGGCGGAAGAGGCGATTTTGTATTACGTTGAAAAGTGCGGCAAGGGATATCTGCACCTTTGCGACACGGGCGCGCTCAGTGACGAAGCGATAGACTTTCTTGCAAAATGCGGTGCGCGCGCAAACTTGATAACTTTCGACTGCACATTTTTAGACGCTCCGCCCAAATCGGGCACGCGCCATATGTGCATTGCCGATAATTTGGCGATAAAATCGCGGCTCGATAGGGCGGGAGTGACGGATAAAACAACAAAATGCGTGATAACGCATTTTTCGCACAACGCACAGCCCTCGCGGGAAAAGCTTTCGGAGATTGAACGGCAATATCCCGTAATCGCCGCCTACGACGGACTGACTTTGGAAATTTAGAATATGCACTTTTTCAAACATTTACACACGGTGTGCAAGCACCGCCGCCTTGTGCGAAAGCACTGCTTTAAGGCGGGGCTCATCTGGCAAGGCTTGACGCATGATTTATCCAAATTTTCGCCAAAGGAGTTCTGGCGCGGGGCTAAATACTTTCAGGGCAACCGCAGTCCACAGGCAAGGGAGAGGGAACTTTTCGGCTATTCCGCGGCGTGGCTTCACCACAAGGGCAGAAACAAACACCACTTCGAGTATTGGACGGATGTCGGCAAGGACGGCGTGCCCGTCCCCGTGGAAATGCCGCCTAAATATCTTGCCGAAATGGTCTGCGACAGAATTGCCGCGAGCAAGGTGTATAACGGCAAGAACTACAACGACGGCTGCCCCCTCGAATACTTTTTAAGCCGCAAGGATATGGCGGTTATGCACCCAAAAACGAGCGAAAAATTAGAATATTTTTTAAAGCTTCTTTCGGAGAATGGCGAAAAGCAAATGTTTAAAGAGCTTAAACAATACGTCAAGGACAGCAAAAAGAAAAGCAAATGAAAAGTGAACGGAGAAAGGCGGTAATATTTATAATATTCGTGCTTGCCACGGTATTTGCAGTGGCGGCTGTTATTGCCGTGTCCGTTTACGAAGAGAATTTGCACAAGCATACATTTTCGGTTACTGCCGTAATTGACCCGACCTGCACCGCGGACGGCTACACGCTCAACTCCTGCGATTGCGGTTACAGCTACAAAAGCGACTTTGTGGACCCGCTCGGGCACGACTATGCGGAAGAATTTACGGTAGATTTGCAGCCCGACTGCACAAACGCCGGCAGTAAGTCTAAGCATTGCTCGCGCTGCGAAAGCAAAGCGGAGGTAACGGTAATAAAGGCAAACGGGCACACGTATGGCGAGTGGAGTATAGATAATGAAAGAACCTGCACGGAAGGCGGCAAAAAAACGCGCACATGTTCAATTTGCGGCGGGCACGAAACGCAGTATTCCGTCCCGCTCGGGCACGATATAGTATACGAAACCGACGAGTATTACCACAGCGGCGTATGTGCTCGCTGTAAAAATGAGGTTGACGGCAGGCACGATTTCGACGGCACGGTTTGCACCGCCTGCGCCTATGAAGTTCACCCGACTCAGGGTTTGGAATACGAGCTTAACGCTGACGGCGCAAGTTATTCCGTAACGGGAATGGGCACGGCAACTGACGCAGATATCGTAATATTTTCCGAATATAACGGCTTGCCGGTAACGGAAATCGGCAATGAAGCGTTTTATAACGAAAGAGAACTTAAATCCGTATGTATGTACGGCATAGAAAAAATAGGCGGTTACGCGTTCCGCGGCTGTACGGCGTTGAATGAAGTGAAAATTCCTTCAAGCGTAACAACTATTTCAAACTACGCTTTCGATAGCTGTACAAGTTTAAGTAGCGTTAAGTTGAACGAAGGCGTAATTTACATTCATAACAACGCTTTTTCTTATACGGTAATTACGGAATTGAATATACCCGCAAGCGCAACGACAATTGATTCTGAAATTGTAGCGGGCTGCACGCAATTAACAAGGTTAACCGTGGATAGCGGAAATCAAAAATATCACAGCGCGGGCAACTGCATTATAGAAACGGCGGCGAAAACTTTAACCGTGGGGTGCGATGCCAGCGTTATACCTGATAACGGCAGTGTAACCAAGATAGGCGATTACGCCTTTTTGCGTTGCAGTTTCGCCAAACTGCCTATGCCCGAATGCGTTACCGAGATTGGGGGATACGCTTTTTACTACTGTGCAAACCTGCAAACCCTGCCGTTAACCGATTATGTGACATCGGTAGGCACGTACGCGTTTTACCATTGCGACGGGCTTGTGTCCGTCAGTATCCCTAAGGGGTTGTCTGAGATTGCGGGCTCTATGTTTGCGTATTGTCAAAATCTTGAAAGCGTAACGCTCGGCGATAATATTACGTCGATATCGAGTGGCGCATTCAGGCAATGTATCAACTTAAAAACAATTAACATACCCTCAAGCGTAACTTTTATCGGGGGTGCAGCTTTTTTCGGATGTGAAAGCCTTGAAAGTATAACGGTGCCGGGAAGCGTTACTGAAATGGGCATTTCTATTTTTACATGTTGCACGGCGCTTAAAAAAGTAATTTTGGAAGAGGGCGTTCAGGAATTGGGGCTTAGCATGTTTTACGTTTGCACCGCGCTTGAAGAGATTGTTTTGCCGAAAAGTTTTTCACCCGAAAAGTATATTGGCGGTTCAATTATTCGTGGTTGCGTTAACTTAAAAGCAATTCGCTATGCCGGTACCGTGGAGGAGTGGAAATTGCTTAACGTGTCGGAGGAGTTTTATCGAGAGATGCCCCAAGATTGCAAAATAATTTGCGCCGACAGCATAATCTTAAAGGATAAAAGCGAGCTTCCGTCAGAATAAGAATTTAGCGGCGCGGGCTTTTTAAGCCCGCGCCGCACTGCAATTTACTTCGTTCTTGCTAAGTCTACGTTGTCCTTTTTGCGGTCACGCAAAGATTTTACGGGGTGGTCGCTGTCTTGATAGCGGTAGTCCTTGCCCCACTTTTTTATCGCCTTTTCGATAACGAGGTGCGAGGGGTTCTTCTGCGGGTCGCCCGACATATATTTCTGGTAGTCAAAATACTGGTGGTCGTCGGGCACCTTTTTAATGTCGCAGTAGTCCATATTTTCGGCGGTAAGGGTTACGGTACTGCCCAAAACCCGCCTTATATAGTCCTTGTTTTCGCCGTGCTTTAAAAGCTTGGGGAATTCGCCGCCGTTGCAAAGCTGTTCGAAGGTCTTGTTTTCGTACTTCTTTAAAAGCTTTGCCGCCGCTTTGAGGTGCGCAACCTCCATTTTGTAGTGCTCTTCCCAAATCTTTTTTATGCTCTCGTCCGTTTCATCGTGCATAGCCGAGTAATACAGCCAGCACTCGGTGTATTCGTGCATAACCCACTGTTCAAGCCAGGTCATCGTGGGGTCTTTTAAGCTCTCGTACTGCGTCACGTGCGCCTCTTCAATCATGGCAATCTCGGCGTACAGCTTTCTGCCGAGGTCGTTTTTATACCACTGCGCGATGTTCATATAGTAGTTCATAGTCTGCTGTTCGGCGGCGGTGATGGTGGATGCTACGAGCTTGGTGTAAAGGTCGGCGCTGTCGGCGTTCATGTGCGGCTTCAAGTCGTCGGAAGGGTAGCGGTGCTCGGCGACGGTGGGGCGACCGGGCATAATCTCGGTCATTTTGCCGACCAGCACGTCGGACTCAATACCCTTATCCATTTTCAAAAGGTTTGCGTAGCGGTAGAGGTGGTCGAAGTCCTCCAAAAGCGCAAAGTTCAGTGCCTTTATATTGTTTTCGTCCTTTTCGTTGCGGGCGAGGGTTGCGGTCAAATCGACGGCAAGTTGCTCGTAGGCGATAGTCGTTTCCAAAATGCTCTCGTTAATGGGCTTTAAACAGCTTATGCGCTTTTGCTGTTGCTGTTCCTGTCTGCGCACGATAGCGAGGGTTTGCAGAATTTCGGGCTCGTCGCAGTGGCGGGCGAACTGGTGCATAAACCATTGCGACTCGAACTCCGTGCCGTTCATAAGTATAACGCGGGTTTTGGTGTAGGGGGAAACCTTGTCTTTATTGTAGCTTTTGGGGTACATTTTTCTAAGCGGTAAAAAGTTATTCTGTAAGCTTTTGCATTTTTCGTTTATAGGGTTCATAATTTTGTCCTCCGCATAGGTTTTTGCCCTGTGCAAAGCTTTTTAAACTGAAAAATAAAAAAGAACGGCGAATTAACCGTTCTTTCTTGTGGAGCAGGCGACGGGAGTCGGACCCGCCGTAATCAGCTTGGGAAGCTGACGCCATACCGCTAGGCGACGCCTGCAAAATATAAAGTTGTATCCCGTCGGGCGACGGCAGTACCTTCGGTGGCTTTCAGCTACGGACCCGCCGTAATCAGCTTGGGAAGCTGACGCCATACCGATAGGCGACGCCTGCAAATTTAACTACATTAACAATATACCACATTATATTAAAAAAGCAAAGCAAATTTGCGCAAATTGTACTTAAAAATAGCGATTATGACAGAAATAACGCAAATTTAACAGTTTGTCAAGTACTATGCGTGATATAATCGGTGTAATATTTGTTTAAATTGGCTAATTTTATGCTGTATACATATATTAAGGCGTTCTATAAAAAATTTAGAAAAATATATTTAAAAGCTATTTTTACGTCTGTTTTTGTGATAAGATAAAGTAAAGCTTATTCGGTTTTAGGTTTGGAGTGACTATGGAAGAAAGTGCAACGAGCATTGAAAATTATCTTAAATATCCGATTGTGCTTGTTCACGGGTTCGGTTTCAGAGACGGCAAAAAACTCTGCTATTGGGGGAGAATTCCCAAAATGCTTGAAAATCTCGGTTGCAAGGTTTTTTACGGCGGTCAGGATAGCTGCGCAACAATCGAAGAAAACGCGCGCTTTTTAATGAGCAGGGTAGAGCAGATTTTAGACGAAACGGGCGCTCAAAAGGTAAATATCATAGCCCACTCGAAGGGCGGGTTAGAGGCGCGCTATTTGATATCATCTTTGAATATGAGTGAAAAGGTCGCTTCGCTTACAACCGTCGGTACGCCCCACCGCGGCTCGACCGCAATCGAAAAAATTCCGAAATTTGCGTTAAAGGCGGCGGGATTTTTTATGAATATCTGGATGCGCTTACTTGGCGATAAACACCCCGACGCATACCGCGCGTATCTTTCTTTCCGTGCGGACAGCGCGGAGAAGTTCAATGAGGAAACCCCCGACAGTCCGAACGTTTACTACCAAAGCTACGCCTTTTCTATGCGCCGCGATATTTTCCTGTGGTTCACTCACGCGGTTTTAAACAGAGCCGAGGGCGAAAACGACGGACTTGTTTCGGTTGGGTCTGCAATGTGGGGCGAGTTCAGAGGGATAAAGAGGAGCAATTCGAAAAGGGGAATATCTCACTGCGACGAGGTGGATATGCGCAGACGCAGATTTACCAAAAAGTCGGGTGAAAACGTGAGCGATATTTTGGAAGTTTACGCGGAAATTGCGGAGATATTAAAAGAAAAAGGGTTTTAAATTTTGCAGTTTTTGTGCAGAATATGCACGAAAACGGCATTGCCGCAAGTTTAAAATCTTGATAAAATATAATTGTTATGAAAAAGATTATCGTTTTGTTAAAGTTCGGATTGTTAGCCGTTTTTATTGGCGCGGTTTTGCTCGTTGCGGGTATTATAACCGAAATTCTTGCTCTGACAATTATCGGCGGTTGCTTTATCGGCGCGTACGTCATTTTAGCGTGCCTGTCTTATATTTTGGCTCTGACCGACAGTATTAAAAGAAGAGGGGAAAAGAATAACGGAAATGAAAAACTCGTTGAAGAGGAGTCGGTGCGCGAAATAAATTCTTCCGTCGGTATCAGTAACGAAGCGGCTGTGCACGAAAGACAGCTTGCAACGGCGGCGCATTCTGTTCGCCATATGGGTGCGATTGATAAAATAACCGTTGCGTTTTTGGCAGTTTTAATTTCAGGCGGGTTGGCGGCAGTAATAACTCTTATTGTGTTTTCCTACAATATGGCCGCGGTTTGTACGGCTTGCGGTGTTATCGCTGTTGTGGGCGGCTTTATTTTTTGCTCGCTTCTCTATGCAAAATCGCGCTTGCGCGGCGAAATTGACGAAGCGGTGGAACCCGTCGAGGGGGAAGTTGTTTCCTGCATAAATTTTGCCGAAATATCCGAAAGCTCGGGTGTGAATAACGCTTATCAATCCACGCAGAAAACACGCATTGTCTACACGGTTTATAAATTGCGCGTGGCTGTAAGTTTAGAGAGAGTGGAAAAGGGCGAAGGACGCGCGAAAAAATTTACCGTGTTTTCACGCGTTCCGTACAATGCGGGTGACTGCATTAAACTCCGCGTCTGCAAAAACAATAAAAATAGATATATGATAGACGAATAATTTTACCCCCGCGCCGGTGGCGCGGGGGCGTATAATTGTTGAGTTATTTTTCGTCAGTTTCGTTCAATTCTTTGGGTCGTCTGTAAAAGATTTGATATCTGAATTTGTATAAAACGATTGCAGCCGCGCCCGCAACGACAAGCGCGACGACCGTCCACACGACAGCGGGATTGAAGTCCTTGACCGCCAGACATCGAACGTCAATCCACATTTGGTTGATATCGGCAAGTCTGTCGCCGAAATCGCGCATTATCGTGCTTCTGTCGGTGATGTTTTTTGGCGGGTATTGGGCAAACAGTTGCCTTCCGCGGTTTATTACTCCGTCCTCTTCAAATTCGAGAGTAGCTTTGTCTACGACCAACGGCTCGAAGCCTTCCCCGAAAAAGTTTGATACGTCGTAATCGTAAGTTTCGTCTACGTCGCCTGCGTCGCCCTTTTCAACGTCGTAAACCTTTTCGAGGTACTTATAAACCGTTTCGCCCGCAATGGCGGAGGTGTAACCTATGTAGTACATATTGCGGATAGCGTTGTCGGGGCGGGATAAAAAGTTTACGAACGCTTCCGCGGCTTCCTGCTTGCGCTCGTCGTCCGCGATGCCGTTTTTCATCATAACCCAGCCGTCGAACCAAAGGTTGGTGCACTCGTCGGGCACTGAATACCAAAGCTCCGTTTCGTCCTCGTCCGCCTCGTCCATTATGAACACCGCGTCGCCCGACCACTGGTAGTTTGCAAGCACCTTGCCCGTAATCATATCCGCCTTGCCGCTGTCTGTTTCGAAGGAGTAAACGTTGTCCTTGATTTCCTTTAAAATCTGCAAAGCGGCTTCGATGGTCTCGTCTTTCGTTTCGTTTAAAAGCTCGAAGGGGTCGCCCTCGCCCGCCAAAAGCGTGTCGGCGTTCAAAATTCCGAGGGCGGGGAAGTAGGAATCGCGCACGTTGTCCTTAATGGTAACTTGCCGCGCGTACTTTTTGTTCCTCAGAATGTTCCAGCTCTTCACGTCCTCGGCGTCAACCTTTTCGGGGTTGTATACAAGCCCCGTTGTGCCCCACATGTAGCATGCCGCGTACTCGTTCAGGTCGCCGACGTCAGGGATACTTGCGAAGTTATCTGTGATAAAGCCCGAAACGTTATTTATATAAAAGTTGTCGGGGTTGTTCGCATCTTTAAAGCCGTCCGAATATTCTTTCAGTCTGCCCTCGCGCATAAGCTGCATTATCATATAGTCGGAGGGGCAGACAAGGTCGTACACGTCGCCCAAATTCATGCGGTTGTACAAGTCCTCGTTCGTGCCGAAGGTGGAGTACTCCACGCGCACCTTGTAGTCGTGGGTAGAATTAAACCATTCGGTAAAGTCGTCGACCATACTGTTTACGCCTATAACGCCGCCCGCTTCGGGGTCGTAAGGGTTTTCGATATTAATAAGTTCGTCCTCGTCCCAGTCGCCTAAATCTATATATTCTTCCCAACTCGAAACGCGCAAGACGAGTTCGTCGCCCTTATTTGAACAGGCGGAAAGGGGGAGCGCGGAAGCCGCAATCAAAGCCGCGGCGGCAACGGAACAAATAAATTTAGCTGATTTTTTCATTTTTTGTTCTTCTCCTTGCGCTTGACCGAGAGCACGTTCATAACGACGACGATAACCAGTACGAGCAAAAAGATAAGCGTGCTCAAAGCCCACAGCGCGGTTTTAACTTCCGTCTGACTGCCCTTCGTCGCGTTGACTACGTAGGTGCTTATCGTGTTGAACGTGGAGGGCTTTGTGTACGTGGTTATAAAATAGTCGTCGAGCGACAGCGTAACCGCGAGCATAAAGCCCGAAAGTATGCCGGGGACAAGCTGGGGCAACACAACCTTGAAAAGAGCCTGCGCGGGCGTTGCGCCCAAGTCGAGAGCTGCCTCGTATAAGTTGTTGTCGAGTTGCTTTAATTTGGGTATTATCGAAAGGTAAACAAACGGCGCGCACAGCACCACATGCCCTATAACGAGCGGCACATACGTGTCCTTGCCTATCCCCAAAAGAATTATGAGCAATACGCATACCGAAAAGCCGGTAACGACGTCGGCGTTTACGACGGGCACCTCGTTTGCGGCGTTCAAAATAGCCTTGGGTATGCGCTTTGAGTAGTGCGAGCCTATCGCGCCGAAGGTTGCCAAAAGTGTGGCAATAAGCGCGGAGCCGAGCGCAAGAAGCACCGTTCCGACAATCATATCGCGCAGTTCCTCGTTTTTAAAGAGGTTTGCGTAGTTATCGAGCGAGCCGCCGCTTATGCTTCCGCCGACCATTTTAGCGTCGGTAAAGGAATACACGGCAATAATTAAAATGGGAAGATATGTAAGTATGAGCACGAGCGCAAGCCACACGCAACCGAACGCTTTTTTGGTGAGTCTCACAGTACTGTCCTCCCCGAATTGTCGTCCTTATCGCTGAAACGGTTGGTTATTAAGGTTACGATAAAAATAATAACCAACAGTACGAGCGAAATCATAGAGCCGTTGTGCCAGTCGTAGGCAGAAAAATAGCTGCCTATCAGGCTTCCCATAATAAACGTCTTGTTGTACAGCATATCCAAAACGACGTAGTTCGTCATCGAAGGGAGCAGTACCATTGTAATGCCGGAAACTATCCCCGGCACCGAGAGTGGCAAAGTCACCTGCAAAAATACGTTGAACTTGTTTGCACCGAGGTCAGACGCCGCCTCTAAAAGGTTTTTGTCGAGCTTTAAAAAGGATGTGTACAGCGGCAGTATCATAAACGGCAGAAAGTCGTAAGTCATGCCGATAACCGAGTTTAGGAAGGGGTATTTTGATATATTGCCCTCCAAAACGGACAACACCTCTTTTAAAGCGGTAATTCTCAGCGTAAAGTTTATCCACATGGGCATTATGAACAGCATTAAGAGCACATACTGCTTCTTAAAGCCGCTGCGCGCCAAAATGTATGCGGTGGGGTAGGCAATTAAAAGGCAGATTAAAGTCGTCGTTATCGACAAAAACAGACTGTACAAAAGCGTGCCTATGGTGTTGCCGTTAGAGAAAAAGCCTGCAAAATTAGCAAAGGTGAATTTGCCTTGCCCGTTCGTAAACGCGTAGTAAACTATAACGAGCAGCGGCGCGATTACGAACAGTATCAGAAACACAGCGTAGGGCAGGCAGAGCTGACTGCGGGAAAAGCGCAAATGCAGTTTTTTCATTTTATTTGTCTTCCTCCGCAACTTTCAGTTTCAGTTTAATTTTATCCTTGGGGATAATAAGGCTTACAAGGTCGCCCGTGTTCCATAAATCGGGGCAGGATAAAACGTAGTCTTCCTCGTTTTCGTCGGTGCGCACAATGTAGCGGTAGTGGTCGCCCTTGTAAATCATAGAAATAATGTTGCCGACAACGCCGCCCGCCGTCTTGTCGTCGCTCATCTCGATATCGTGCGTGTCAACCTCGACCTCGACTTCAACGCCCGTAAGGTCAATCTTTTCGCCCGCCGCCGTAATGAGGTAACCCTCTTCGTCGAGGTGCGAGGCGGGGTAGAGCGTCGTTACGTCGCACTCGAACTCGCCGTCGCCGAACTCCACGGTGTTGTTTTTGGTTATCACACCGTCATACTTGTTTACGGTGTAAACCTTGCGCATGAGGTGTATGCCGTCGGGCTCGATGCGCATGCCTATCGTCGCGCCGACCTCCGCGCATGCCGTGCTCTGGATTACGATTTCGAATTTGCCGACTTCAACCGTTATCTCGTAGTGCACGCCCTTAAAGACGGTGGAAATTACCTTTCCTTTAAGTTGTCCCTCGGTCGGTGCGCAGATTTTAATGTCCTCGGGGCGCACAACCACGTCGACCATATCGTTAATCTCGTAGTCGTCGAGGCAGTCGAACGTCGCGCCGCAGAACTTAACTTTAAGCTTGCCTACGACCGTGCCGTTGAAAATGTTGCTCTCGCCTATAAAGTCGGCGACGAAGGTGTTGATTGGCTCGTTGTAAATTTCGGTGGGGGTGCCCGTCTGCTGAATTTCGCCGTCGTTTATAACGACGATTTTATCCGACATCGTAAGCGCCTCTTCCTGGTCGTGCGTAACGTAAATAAAGGTTATGCCGAGCTTTTTGTGCATGTTTTTAAGCTCGATTTGCATCTCTTTTCGCATCTTTAAGTCGAGCGCGCCCAAAGGCTCGTCCAAAAGCAGTATTTCGGGTTGATTGACGATGGCGCGCGCAATCGCGATACGCTGCTGCTGACCGCCCGAAAGGGTGGCAATCGAACGCTTTTCGAAGCCTTCCAAATCGACTATTTCGAGCGCTTTTTTCACCTTTTTGTCTATTTCGACCTTCGAAAGCTTGACTTTTTTAACCTTTTGGTTGCCCTTTTTGTCGGTGACGGTCGTCTCGTTTCTTTTAAGTCTGAGCCCGAATGCAATGTTGTCGTAAACATTCATATGGGGGAAGAGGGCGTACTTTTGGAATACCGTGTTTACGGGGCGGCGGTTGGGCGGAAGCTTGCTTATGTCCTCGCCGTTCAACAAAATCTTGCCCGAGGTCGGCAGTTCGAAGCCCGCAATCATGCGGAGCGTGGTCGTTTTGCCGCAACCCGAAGGTCCCAAAAAGGTGACGAATTCGCCCTTTTTAACCTCTAAATTAAAGTTATCTACGGCAACCGTTTCGTCGTCGAATTCTTTCCTTACGTTAATAAGTTCTATTATGTTATTGTTTTCGTTCATCTTTTGCACTCCTTAAAAGTTGGGCGGGGTCGAAACCCAAAGCAGTCTCGCGAGCGTCTTGCCCACGTTTTTAATCGAATGTGATTTGTTTGCGGCGTAATAAAAGGTTTCGCCCTTTTTGCATACGTACTTGCTTTCGCCGAGAGTTATACATATCTTGCCGTCTAAAACATAGCCGAATTCTTCGCCCTCGTGCGGGAAGTCGACGGAGGTAGACGCACCGGATAAAAGTTCCACCAAAACGGGCTCCATCTCGTTCTTCTGCGCGTTGGGGATAATCCACTTTAAAACCATTCCGTCCTCGTGCTTTTCGATAAAGTCGTTTTCCGAAAAGGTCACGCGCTCGTCGCTCTCTTTCTTGAAAAATTCCGAAGGGTTGGTGCCCAGCGCGGATAAAATGTCCATAAGCGTTGCGATAGAGGGCGAGGTCAAGTCGTTTTCGAGTTGCGATATATACCCCTTTGTCAGCTCGCACCTGTCGGCAAGCTCTGCTTGCGACAAATTCAGTTGCTGTCGCAGTCTTTTGATTTTTGAACCTATTTCCATAGCGTATCTCCACAGTGAACTTTGCGTTTACTTTTGCTAAACGGTTATTAAAAATAAACCAAAAGTTTAGTAAAAATAAACGACGGAACAAATTATATATATCCGCGCGTATTATGTCAAATAATTTTATATATTGAAATAAAAAATTGCATTAAAAAAGGCGGAGTGTTCGGTTCCGCCTGAGAAATGGAAAACGCACGGACGAATTTTCGTCCGTGCGTATGTTTTTTAATTTTCAGTTTACGCCATAGCGTTGAGCTTTTTTGCAAGTCCCGATTTTTTGTTAGCGGCGGTGTTCTTCTTCAACACGCCCTTTGTTACTGCGCCGTCGATAGTGGAGCAAACCGAGGGGAAGAGGGCGGTAGCCTTAGATTTGTCGCCTTCCGCAACCACTGCAAGGAACTTCTTAATCTGGTTCTTTACCTGAGTTTTAACGACTTTGTTCTGCTCCGTCTTCTTTTCCGCAACTAACGTACGCTTTTTCGCTGATTTTATATTGGGCACGATATTATCTCCTTTGGATATATTCAACTTTAAATCTTGTGTAATTTTATCATAAAAAAAAGGGCTTGTAAACTGTTTTTAATCGTCTTTTACAATTTTTTTAATATTATTTTAACCTCTTTAATATTTATATTATATGGAAAGGCGGTCAACTTCGGTTGTGGTTTTCGACAGCGGCATAGGCGGGCTGAATTTGCTGTGCGCGTGCGCGGCGCGCGCGCCCTATGCGCGCTATTATTATATTTCGGATAGCGGCAACGTGCCCTACGGCAACCGCCCGCCCGAAGAAATTATGCGGCTGACCCTTTCCGCGCTAAGCGGAATAGAGAAGCTTGGCCCCGCCGCGCTGGTGGTTGCCTGCAACACCGTGACGGCAACGTGCATAGCCGAGCTGCGCCGAAGATTTTCCTTCCCCGTGGTGGGCATACAGCCTGCGGTAAAGCAGGCGGCGGTAAGGGGCGGAAAGTGCCTCGTGCTCGCAACCAACGCCACGGTTAAAAGTGCGTCGTTTTTAAACCTTGTAAAAAGTTATGCACCGAAGGATACCGAGGTGGCAGGTTGCGAAAATCTTGCCGCATACGTCGAGGAAAACGTGCTCGCGTTGCCCGACGTTCTGCCGCGCGGCTTACTGCCCGAAATTTCCGCCGACAGCGTGGTGCTCGGCTGTACCCATTACGCCTTTATAAAGGGGCAGATAGAGAGGCACTACGGCTGCCCCGTTTACGACGGTATTGAGGGCACGGCAAGCCGATTTTCGGAAATATTGGGGACGGGTGACCACTTTTGCCGCAAAAACGGGGATTTTCGACCACTTTCCGAAAAAAGGTTAAAAATAACATACAAATGTGAAAATATTGAGCGTTATAAACAAATTATGAAATGTTTGTTCAGAAATTACGGCGTGACGAATAAAAAAAATTAAAAAATTTTCCTATTTTTTTGTGTTCGGTGGTTGACAGTGGGCAAAACGTATGTTATCATAATATCACCAACTGCTGAGGAAACAAATTCTATGCCTATGCTGACGGGTGAGTACAATCACCAACTCGATGCTAAAAACAGAATGAGAATACCCGCTAAGCTCAGAAAGGAGCTTGGCGACGAATTCTTTTTCGCGAAAGGCACCGACGGCTGTTTGTTCGTATATCCCAAGGCAGAGGTTGAGGTCATTTTAGAGAAGTTAAAGGACATAACCCTCGGCGACCCCCGTCAACGCAACGTGCGCGCGTTCTTAAAAACTATTCTTGCCGTAAAGGAAGACGACCACGGCAGATTGCTTTTAAGTCCCGAGATGCGCGAGCATATCGGACTTGAAAAGGACGACAAAGATTTGGTTGTCTGCGGCGCCGGCACGAGAGTGGAGATTTGGTCGAAGAAGAACTTCGATAATTACTTCGGCGAGGACGATTTGGACTACGACACACTCGTCAAGAACTTAGGCATCTGATATGGCTTTTTCCCATTTGCCCGTAATGCTCGAAGAGTGTATCGAAGGGCTGAAAGTAAGAGACGGCGGAATTTACTTCGACGGTACGGTGGGCGGCGGCGGACATTCCTATGAAATTTTAAAGAGGAGTTCCCCGAGCGGCAGACTGATTGCAACCGACCTCGACGACGACGCGATAGCGGCGGCGGGCGAAAGATTGAAAGAGTTTGACGGCAGATTTGAAATCTTCAAAGCCAATTACAAGGATTACCAGACGGCGTTCGACGCCGCGAGCGTAGACAAGGTAGACGGCGTACTCCTCGATTTCGGGGTATCCAGCTATCAGCTCGACTGTCAGGAGCGCGGGTTTTCGTATATGAAGCCAAATGCGCCGCTCGATATGAGAATGGACACGAGTTCGCCGCTGACGGCGGAGATAATTTTAAACGAATACGACGATAGGCAAATCGCGACAATATTAAAAGAGTACGGCGAAGAGCGGTTCGCAAATTCAATAGCCGCAAACGTCGTAAAGGCGAGGGCGGAAAAACCGCTTAAAACCTGCGGAGAGTTCGTCGGGATAATCGAAAAGAGCATACCCCGCAAATTTCAGCAAAACGGACCCGCGGCAAGAAAGAGCTTTCAGGCGATAAGAATTGCGGTAAACGGAGAACTCGACGGTCTGTACGAATGCGTCACGGGGCTCACCCGCAAATTAAAAAAGGGCGGAAGGATAGCGATACTCACCTTTCACTCGCTCGAAGACAGAATAGTTAAAAGAGCTTTCAAAGAGTTGGAGCTCGACTGCATATGCGACAAAAGTTTACCCGTCTGCGTATGCGGCAAGAAGAAAGAGATAGAGATAATAACCAAAAAGCCTACAGTGGCAACCGTAAAAGAGATGGCGGTAAATTCCCGTTCAAAATGCGCCAAACTCAGGATTGCCGAAAGAATTATATGATAAATCGATAAGGAGAAAGACAATGGCAGTCGATACACCCGTTTTAGAAAGAATCACACAAGACGCGGAAAAGAAGTGCTCCGTGCCCTCGCGCATGGACGTCATGGCGGAAGAAGAGCACAACGCCCGCATCAGAGATACATATGCAAGACTTATAAATCCCGATAACAAAATCGAGGACGTCTTTAAGCGTACCGAAGAGAAGGCACCCGCGGCTACGGCTCAACCCGCAGCTCAGTCCGCGCCCGCGACGACTCCCGTACGCCGTTCCATAACGGGCAATCACCCCTACGTTGTCGAAAGCGCAAGGACGAACGCCGCGGTATTCCGCGCCGACAGCGCGGTAAACGCACAGCGCGCGCAGGTTACCCCCATAAAGACGGTTGAAACGGCTGTTGCGGCTCCCGCAGAAGAGGAAAATGAGGACCTTCGTCCCACGCCCACGACCATACAGTACCAGACAATCGGTATGACGGGCGTTAAAAAGGCGGCGCAGAACCAAAAGAAGGGGTTTGTTTTCGGCAAGAGGGAAAAGATTATCGTTGCCGTTTTCGTTGCGGTGGTAATCGCGCTTTTAACGCTTGTTATCGTGAACGCGACGATTATCTCCAACATCAACGCGGAAATCGCCCACGTGCAGGACAGCATCATAACGGTGAGGGGCGCGATTGCGGGAGTTAATTCTTCCGTCGGCGGCATTGTCGAGGAAATAGTGGCTAACGGCGTAAATCATTAATCAAGCGTAACTTAATACAAAATAAAACTCAATCGGAGATTAAAACAATCAAAAATCAAGGTTTTTCCGTAACTGTTTTACAAAAGAGGTTATTGTCGGTAATTCTGGCAATAGCCTTTATTTTTTGCATAATTTTCGCACGGTTCTTTTACATACAGGCGGTGTGGGGCAGCGAGCTTGTCTACCGCGCCACCGACCAGTGGAACAGAGAGATTCCCGTAATCGCCGCCCGCGGGCAGATAACCGACCGCAACGGTCAACTGATTGCGGGTAACCGCACGACTTACAGCGTGTTCGTCCGCCCCAACGCGGTTGTCGACCCGCTTGCGTGCGCACAGCAGCTCGCGGAGACGCTCGGATTGGACGGGGCGGAGCTTGCAAAAAGACTTTCCTCGACGAAGGTTTCCGAGATTACGGTTTCGCGGCAGATTGAAAAGGAAAAGGTCGAGGAACTCACTGAGCTTGCGCTCGCGGGGGTGTACTACGCCCGCGACAACACCCGCACGTATACCTACGGCGACGCGCTCTGTCAGGTGCTCGGCTTTACGGCAACCGACGGCACGGGTCTTTCGGGTATCGAAAAGTATTACGACAGCGTGCTCGGCGGCATTGACGGCGAGATTGCCTATACGACCGACATAGTCGGCGTGCAGACGGAAAATTCCACCATAGTTTACCGCGAGGCGGTTGCGGGCGACGGCGTAAGGCTGACAATTGATATGGATATTCAGCTCGCCGCCGAACAGGCTATGCGCTCGGTCTATCTTTCCTCGGGCGCGAAAAAGGTGTCGTGCATAGTGCTCGACCCCAACGATTTCGGCGTTCTGGCAATGGTGAATTACCCGTCGTACGATTTAAACGACGTCCCGCGCGACGATACGGAAACGCTGAACGCGCTCTCCCGCAACAGCTTGGTCAGCGATATATACGAGCCGGGGTCGACCTTTAAAGTGGTTACCGCGGCGGCGAATATCGAGGAACACCTTCGCGGCAACAAAAAAGCCTTCTCGCCGTCGTACGTGTTCAACGGCAGTCGCACACGCACGGTCGACAGCACAAAAATCAAGTGCTGGTCAGACCATTCCAACGGCAAACACTCCAACCAGACGCTCGCAACCGCGCTCAACAACAGTTGCAACCCGTGCTTTACGGATATCGCGCTCGCGCTCGGCAAGGAAAAATTCTACGAATATCTCACGGCGTTCGGGCTCGGCAACGTTACGGGGCTCGATTTCAACGGCGAAGCTCTCGGCATGCTCGTGCCGCAGTCGCTCGTAAGAGATTGCGACCTTGCGAGAATAGGCTTTGGGCAGACGGTGGCGGTGAGCGGTCTGCAACTTGCGTGCGCTACCGCCGCGGCGGTCAACGGCGGAAATTACTACGTGCCGCACCTTTTAAAGGGCATAGTGTCGGCGGACGGCAAAAAGGTCGAGGAATACGCGCCCGTATTAAAGCAAAAACCTATAAGCGGTCAGGCTTCGCGCACGCTTGCCGAAATGCTCGAAGGTGTTGTAAAGGAAGGCAGCGGCAAAAAGGCTTATATCGAGGGCTACAAGGTGGGCGGCAAGACGGGCACGGCGCAAAAGTACGAGGACGGTCACATCGCGTCGGGCAAATACGTGTCGTCGTTCGTCGGGTTTTTCCCTGCGGACAATCCGCAGTACCTTGCGCTCGTCATAGTCGACGAGCCCGTCGGCACGTATTACGGCAGTGCGGTTGCCGCGCCCGTTGCTAAGGAAATTTTCGAGGACATTATCAAAATCAAAAACATACCGCGTTTCGAGTGAGGTGAAAATATGAAACTTGGCGAACTTTTAAGGGACTTACGTTACGAAAAGATTACGGGCGGCGCAGATACGGAGATTACGGGGCTTAGCGCGGTTGCCGACGCCGCGGCGGCGGGCGACTTGTTTTTCTGCTATAAGGGGACGAATACCGACGGTCACGCATATGCCGCAAAGGCGGTAAAAAACGGCGCGGTTGCCGTAATATGCGAGATGGAACTCGATATAAAAATCCCGCAGATTATAGTTGAGGACGGCAGAGGGGCTATGGCGACGGTAGCCCGCACCTTTTACGGCTATGCCGACAGAAAGTTAAAACTCGTCGCTGTGACGGGCACCAACGGCAAAACGACCACAACGTATATGCTCAAAAGCATATTCGACAAAAATAATTCAAAAACGGGCATAATCGGCACTTTGGGCATATCATACGGCGATATATTTATATCACCCGAGCTGACCACGCCTGACCCGCTCTTTTTGCACAGCGTGTTTGCCGACATGGCAAAGCGCGGGGTCGAATACGTGTTTATGGAGGTATCGGCGCACGCGCTCTGGTTCGACAAGATAAAGGGTCTGCATTTCGAGGCGGGCGTCTTTACCAACTGCACGCAGGACCATCTCGACTTTTTCAAGGATATGCAGACCTATGCCGAGTGCAAGTGTAAGCTGTTCGAAAAGGGCAGATGCTCGCGCGCGGTGCTAAATTCCGACGACCCTCTCGGCGCGGAACTTACCGAAACGTTGGGCGGCGTAAGCTACGGGCTCGAAAACCCCGCGGATACCTTTGCCGTGAATATCACCGAAAAGATAGACGGCACGTCGTTCGTCATAAACCTTTCCGACGAGATTTACGAGATAAATTTAAAACTTCCCGCTCTGCACAATGTTTACAACGCCTTGGCGGCGGCGACGTGCGCAAGTCTGCTCGGCGTAAGCATAGACGTGATTGCAAACGGCTTGGAGACTTTGGAAAGAGTGTCGGGCAGATTGGAAAGGGTTGCGGCGTACAACGGCGGCGAGGTGTTCGTCGACTTTGCACACACGCCCGACGGGCTCGAAAAGTCGCTCTCCGCGCTTAAAAAACTGTGTAAAGGAAATCTGTATTGCCTTTTCGGCTGCGGCGGCAACCGCGACGCGCTAAAACGCCCGCTTATGGGCGAGGTTGCGGCAAAATACGCCGATTTTATAATCATAACCTCGGATAATCCCCGCTACGAGGACCCGTACGAAATTATTTCGCAGATAGAAGAAGGGGTTAAAAAGAGCGGCAAAAAGTACGTTACCGTCACCGACAGAGAGGTGGCAACGGAGTACGCGCTCAACCTCGTAAACGCCGACGACGTTCTTCTCGTTGCGGGCAAGGGCGGCGAAAATTATCAGGAGATTATGGGTATTAAACACAGCTATAATGACAATACGGTAATAAAAAAACTTATCGGTTGAATATAGATGAAAAGTTACTTTATAGCGTTACTGTCCGCTTTCGCGTTAGCTTTAATTTTAACGGCGCTTTTAACGCCCCTTTTAAGGCGGCTGAAAGCGGGGCAGTATATCCTCGGCTACGTAAAAGAGCATAAAGGTAAGAGCGGCACGCCCACGATGGGCGGGCTGGCTTTTATTACCGCGACTATAATCGTCGCGATAGTGTTTTTCCGCTTCGGAAATCAGACGGTCAATCTTACGCTGATTACGGTTGCGGGCTTTATGCTTGTCGGCTTTTTGGACGACTTTTTAAAGATTTACCGCAAGGAAAACGAGGGATTAAAGCCATATCAGAAAATCATTTTCCAACTCGCAATCGCAGTAATTGCGGCGGTCTATTGCTACGTAAACCATATAACCCGCCTTTTCGTGCCCTTCGGCGGCGGGTTTTCGTTCGATATTTACTGGGGAATTATCCCGCTCGTTCTGTTTGTGTTTCTTGCGAGCGTAAACTGCGTGAATTTAACCGACGGGCTCGACGGGCTCGCGGGAGGGACAAGCCTTGCCTATCTTGCCTCGATAGGCGTAATTTTAGCTCTCGGCGGCAATTCCTCGGCATATATCTGCTTTATCGGGGTGGGCGCGCTCGCCGCGTTTTTGCTTTTCAACGTAAACAAGGCGGGCATATTTATGGGCGATACGGGTTCGCTCGCGCTCGGCGGGCTGATTGCGTGCGTCACCGTGTTTTCGGGCTACGCGCTCTATCTTCCCGTAATCGGAATAACTTTCGTATTTTCGGGAATATCCGTGATAGTACAGGTAATATATTATAAACGGACACGCCGTCGGGTATTTTTAATGGCGCCCCTTCACCACCATTTCCAGATGAAAGGGTACACGGAGTGTAAGATTTCTTACGCCTATGCGCTCTTGACGGCGTTGATGGGAATAATCTGTATAATTTTTATGTGAGGTCAAAGTGTATTTCGGAAATCAGAGGTTTTTGGTGGCGGGGCTTTCCCGCTCGGGCGAAGGCAGTGCGGAGTTTCTGTTAAAGAGGGGCGCGGGCGTCTACATTTACGACGACATGGTGACGGACAAGATTGCGGAGAAGATAAAGGAGTTGCAGGCAAAGGGCGCGACGGCTGTCACGTCCGAAACGCTGAACGACGCGGTTTCGCTGTGCGATATTTTGGTGCTCAGTCCGGGTATTCCCATCGACAATCCTTTACCCGTCGCTTTCCGCAAGCTCGGAAAGGCGATTATAGGCGAGGAGGAGCTCGCCGCCCTCTATCTTCGCGCTACGGCGGTTGCGGTGACGGGCACCAACGGCAAGACGACGACCGTCTCCATGCTCGAACAGGTCGTAAAATCTTGCGGCAAAAGGGGCGTTCCGTGCGGCAACTTCGGCAACCCGCTCGTAAACGAGGTGGAAAATTTAGGCTTCGAGGATATCGCGCTCATCGAAATATCTTCCTTTCAGCTCGAAACGCTTTACAGTCTGCGTCCGCATATTGCGGTAATTACCAACATAACCGAGGACCACTTGAACCGCCATTACAATATGGACAACTATGTCTTTTTAAAGAGCAAGCTTGTCCGCAACCTGCGCGAAAGCGAGTACGCCGTCTTGAATTACGACGACGAGAGGGTGCGCGCGCTTGCCAAACTCACGCGCGGCAAAGTGGTGTGGTTCTCCGCCCTCCAACAGGTGGACGGCGCGTACGCAGAGGGCGGCTCGGCGTATTTTAACGGCGAAAAGTATTTCGGGCTCGAAAATATGACGCTCGGCGGCACGCACAACATATACAACGCGCTTGCGTGCATAGCCGTCTCGGCTATTTTGGGGCTCAATAAAGAGGCGAGCGCAAACGCAATCTGTAAATTCAAGGGCGTCAAACACCGCGTTCAGCTCATAGGCGAATATGACGGCGTAACTTTCATAAACGACAGCAAGGGCACCAACGTCGACGCAACTATTAAAGCGGTGGACAGCGCGACCCGCCCCACGGTGTTGCTTTTGGGCGGCAAGGATAAGGGCTACGACTACGTGCCTTTGTTCGACGCTCTCGGCAAAAGCAGGGTGGTGCACGCGATAATCTACGGCGAAAACAGATTCAAAATGATGGACTGCGCCGCGAAGGCGGGCTTTTATTCCTATTCCTCGTGCGCGGGCTTCGAAACCGCCGTCCGCCTTGCAACCTACATAGCAAAGTCCGGACAGAGCGTGCTTTTAAGCCCCGCGAGCGCAAGCTTCGACGAATTTGCGAGCTACGAGGAGCGGGGCGATAAGTTCACCGCGCTTGTGGAAGGGCTTAACAATGAAGGCTGAACTTTTAAAGCGCGTTAAAATTAAATCTGACGGCAAAGAAAAAAAGGCGGGAGATATCCCGCTTTTAATTTGCGTTTTTTTAATGGTCGCGTTCGGGTGCGTAATGATATATTCCGCAAGCTCGTACGTGGGCGAGGTGCAGTACGGCGACAAACTCTTTTTCGTAAAAAAACAGCTTATCGGCGTTGTTTTCGGCACGGTCGCCTTTGTCGGCTTGCAGTTTTTGCCCTATCAGAAGCTTGCCAAACTGAAAATTCCCGCCGTGGCAATTGCCGTGATTTTACTCGCGCTCGTATTCGTGCCGGGGGTGGGTGTAACCAACTACGGCGCAACCCGCTGGGTGGGCTTCGGCTCGTTTACTTTGCAGCCGTCCGAAATCGCAAAGTATGCCTTCGTGCTGTTCGCCGCCGCTTACTTTTCGAAAAATTACGAAAAGGTAAAGACCTTCGTCGGCGTTCTGCCCGTGCTCGCCGTCGGAATTTTGTTCTGCCTTTTAATTATCGCCGAGCCGAACATGTCGATAACCATGTGTGTGGGGCTTTTAATGCTCGCCATGATATTTCTGAGCGGCACGAACTTAAAGACTTTCGCAATAATCATGATACCGTTTTTGATTGCGGTGCCCGTGCTTATATTACTCGAACCGTACAGATTGCAGCGGCTCAGCGCGTTTATCGACCCGTGGGCTTCGCCGAAGGGGGACGGCTATCAGCTCATTCAGTCGCTGTACGCGCTCGGCAACGGCGGACTTTTCGGGGTGGGGCTCTTCAATTCCACGCAAAAGTACAGGTTTCTGCCCTTTGCCGAAAGCGACTTTATAATGTCGGTAATGGGCGAGGAATTGGGCTTTTTCGGGCTTGCGGCGTTCTTTGCGGTAAGCGGATTTATCGTATATCGCGGGTTTAAAATCGCCGCGTACTGCAAAGACAGATTCGGTTTTCTGCTCTCCGCGGGCATAACGCTCGTATACGGCATACAGGTGATAATAAACGCGCTTGTGGTGAGCGGCACAATTCCGCCTACGGGGTTGCCGTTGCCGCTCATATCCAGCGGCAACACGTCGCTCATTATTACTATGGCTTCCTTCGGGGTGCTGTACTCCGTATCCCGCCGCAATTAACAAGGCGGTGTAAAATTCCATATAATAAAGTAGGCTTAAAAGGCGGCTTTTACAGCCGCCGAACGTCTTTTTCGGCGCGCAAGTCCGACAACGGCAGACTACGTCCGTTCAGGTTTGCGTGCTGCTTTATTATTTACATACAGGGAGTTGTTATGGATAAGTACATTATCAACGGCGGAAACCCGCTGTACGGCTCGATAGATATTCAGACGGCGAAAAATTCGGTATTGCCCATACTTGCGGCAAGCGTATTGACGGACGAAAAGATAACAATACGGAACGTCCCCGCAATCACCGATGTGAACAACATGATTAAAATTTTGGGCTGTCTGGGTTGCCGTACGGCATTTATAGGCAACGACGTGGAAATAGACTCTTCGCACGCCGACTGCTATAAAATTCCGAGCGTGCTCGCAAGGGAGCTGCGCTCGTCCGTATTTCTGCTCGGCTCGGTAATATCCCGCTTCCGCAAGGCTAAAATCGCATACCCCGGCGGGTGCGATATAGGATTGCGCCCCGTCGATTTGCATTTAAACGGCTTAAAGCGGCTGGGGGTGAGAATTACCGAAGCTAACGGATACATATCCTGCGAGTGCGACAAGCTCACGGGGAACGAAATTATGCTCGACTGCCCGAGCGTGGGCGCAACCGAAAACATTATGCTTGCGGCGGTTAAGGCAGAGGGCACGACGGTAATAAAGAACGCTGCGCGCGAACCCGAGATAGAGGACTTGCAGAGGTTTCTTAACTCTATCGGTGCGCTCGTTGCGGGCGCGGGCAGCGGAACTATCGTAATAGAAGGAGTTGAAAAGTTGGGCGGCGGGTCGTATCTGCCCGTCTGCGACAGAATAGAGGCGGGCACTTTTCTGATAGGCGCGGCAATGTGCGGAGGAGAAATTCAGCTCAACGGCGTAAATGCCGAACTTATAAGTTCGCTTTTGCATAAACTTCGCGAAAACGGTTGCAAAATCAGGGTAAAAGATGATAAAATATTTTTGAAGTGCGACAAGCGTCCGTGTTCGGTCAAGAGTATCGAAACTCAGCCGTATCCGGGGTTTCCCACCGACTTGCAGGCGCAGATGACGGCGCTGTGCTGTATCTGCCGCGGGCACTCTATCGTAACCGAAAACCTTTTCGAAACGCGGTATAAGTACGTGCCCGAGCTCAAAAAAATGGGGGCGGACATAACGGTCATCGACAGAAACGCGTTCGTCCGCGGCGTCGAAAAGCTGAGGGGTGCGGAGGTAATTGCGCACGATTTGCGCGGCGGCGCGGCGTTGGTGATTGCGGCGCTCGCGGCGGAGGGCAGAAGCGAGATTTTCGATATATCCCACATCGACAGAGGGTATTCCGATTTCGAATATAAATTGAGGGCGCTCGGAGGGGATATCGTCCGTGTCGCCGTATAAATGCGGTATGAAACACATAAGAAAAGTTATGGCGGTAGGCTTGGCAATAATCTTTTTAATCGCGCTTGTGATAGGCACGGGCGTAATTCTTTCCGTGCGCAACGTAAACGTCTCGTTTATCGAGTACACGGGCGAATACAAAGAAGAGTATGCGGCTACCCGCAAAAACTTTGATAAGTTAAAGGGTTCGGGACTGCTGTTTATCGACGATGCCGACGTTTACGGCAAAGTTACGGCTACCGACGTGCTCGCCGTCGAAAGCTACGAAAAGAAGTTTCCCTGTACCGTAAATATCGTTTTGCGCGAGAGAATCGAAACCTTCAATTATTCTGCCGACGCGGGCTATTCGGTCTACGACGAGCGGGGCAAGCTCATAAGGGGCGGCATAGAAGGCGAGCCGACAAATACCGTCGATAAGTGCCCCAACGTGCTTTTGCGGTGCGCCGAGGGCGATATCGAGGGACTGGCGGCGCTTTGCGCTGAATTCAACGAAAATTTCGGGGCTCTGCGCAGAATGGTAAAGAGCGTGGAAACGTCCAAATTCCCCGGACTGCAACTTGCGGATATAAACCTTTACAGCGGGCTTAAAATAACCGTGCACGACTGGAAAACTTCGGGCGCGCAGAAAATAAGAAAGGCGTTTGAGCTGTACTCACAGCTCGACGAGTATCAGAAAACCGGCGGCGCGATAGACGTAAACAGCAAGGGAAGCGCGGGTTTTCAGGCGTCGTATGCGGGGTAAAAGCCGAAATAAATTAATAATACCGTATATGCGGTCCGATTTTCATTTTCGGGCCGCATTTTTATATCTATCAGTTGACAAATGCTATTTACTATTATATAATAGTAAATGGTTGAAAAACTATACTATCACGGTGCGGGAAGAAGAGGGTGCGGAACAAAAGCGTAACGGTGCTTGACATACGCTCGTCCGAAATATGCGCGGCGATTGCCGAAAAGGGCGTAAACAACACTTTTATCATAAAAAGCAAATATTCGAAACCCTACGAAGGTTATGCCGAGGGCGAGCTTCTGGATATCGACGATTTTATATCGGCGGTGCGCGAGGCGCTCGGCAATATAATCTCTTCGGTGGATTCCCCCGTAAAATGCGTTTACGTGAGCGTTCCCTGCGAGTTTATAAGGACGGTTCAGACGGACAAGGTTATCTCGTTCCAGTCGTCCCAGCGCATATCGCCCCGACATATTCAGTCGCTTATCGACGCTTCGAAGCCGAAGACATGCGAGGGCGAAACGATTATTAAGTGCGGCGCGCTGTATTACGTGCTCTCGGACAAGCGCAGGCTTGTAAATCCGTTGGGCATGGTCAGCGACAGTCTGCGCGCAAGGCTCAGCTTTTTCAAATGCAAAACCGTGTTCACCGATACCGTGACGCGCGCGCTTAAAGCGTTCGAAACGGTTAAAGATATACGTTTTCTGCCGCAGAATTACGCCGAGGGGCTGTACCTTTTCGCCCCCGAACAGCGCGACGGCTATTCGGTGCTGTTCGATTTCGGCGCGATATCGTCCGCTTTCAGCGTGGTGTGCGGGGGCGGCGTCGCTTTCAGCGAGGCTTTCTCGATAGGTACGGGTCACATCGCCGTACTGCTTATGGAAGCTCTCGATGTGCCCTATACGGTGGCGTCGGAACTTATAAAAAAGGTCAATCTTAACGCGAAGGAAACATATTCTGGCGAGCTTGAGTATTCGGAGGACGGAAAGATTTACAGATTTTCGTCGAACGAGCTCCGTTCGCTTATAAGGGAAGGGCTCGACGGTATCTGCGAAATGCTCGAAACGTGTTTGCAGGCGTTTACGCCCAAGGATTTAACGGGTGCGCCCGTAAATATCACGGGCGAGGGCGTCGGCGTGATAAGGGGAACGATAGAGCATTTTTCTTCGCGGCTCGTTTCGCCCGTAGAGGTAATCGCGCCCGCGCTTCCCTACTACGATAAACCGCAGTTTTCTTCGCTGTTCAGCCTGCTTCATGCGGCGCTCGGCGGCGATTTTGTGTAATATTTTTACGATTAGGAAGGAGATTTTATGTTTAACGATTCAGCTATAAATACAGACATATCCGGCAAGGCTAAGATAAAAGTTATCGGCGTCGGCGGCGCGGGCAACAACGCCATCAACCGCATGATAGAGGCGCGCATAAACTGCGCGGAATACGTCGTCGTTAATACCGACTCGCAGATTTTAGCCCTTTCGCCGTGCGAAAATAAGATACAGATAGGCACTCAGCTCACAAAGGGTTTGGGCGCGGGCGCCGACCCCGACGTGGGCAGAGCGGCGGCGGAAGAGAGCAAGGATATTCTCACCGAGGTCATAAGGGGCACCGACCTTCTGTTCATAACCGCGGGTATGGGCGGCGGCACGGGTACGGGTGCGGCTCCCGTAATTGCAAAGATTGCAAGGGATATGAAAATTTTAACGGTAGCCGTAGTTACCGAGCCCTTTGCGTTCGAAGGCAAAAAGAGGATGGAAAACACCGTTAAAGGGTTGGACAATCTCAAAAAATACGTCGATACTTTAATCGTAATTCCCAACGACAAAATAAGAACGGTCGTCGACAAGAACACCACCATGGTGGAGGCTCTCCGCGTCGCCGACGAAATTTTAAAGCAAGGCATAAAGGGGCTTGCCGAACTTATCGTCAACCCCGCGCTCATTAACCTCGACTTTGCCGACGTCAAGACCATTTTAAAGGACAGGGGCATAGCTCACCTCGGCGTGGGCGTTGCCAAGGGCGACAACAGAATTATCGAGGCGGTGCGCGTTGCTGTAAACTGCCCGCTTTTGGAAACGACTATCGAGGGCGCGCAGGGCGTAATTCTGAACGTGGTCGGCGGCAACGATTTGACCTTTGCCGAGGTTGCGGACGCCGCGGAACTCGTGCGCAGCGTTGTAGACGCGTCGGCTAACATTATCTTCGGCGCGCGTATCGACCCCAATGTGCAGGACGAGGTTGAAATTACCGTTATAGCAACCGGTTTCCCCGGTTACGCAAATACGCAGAACGAGGAACAGCAGAGGGCTTATACGAGCGGTCAGCTCTACACTTCGCAGTCCTATAATCAAGGTCAGGGCAGAATGTCGGTAAACGAGCCGTACTACCCCCAGCAAAGGGTTGCGCCTCAGCCTCCCATGCAGCCTCAGCCCCAACCGACCGTGCGCACCGTACAGCCGACCCAACCTGCACAGTATGTGCAGCCCGCGCAGCCGGTACAGCCCGTCGAACAGCCGACGGTTAAGCCCGCGGCGCAGGAACCGCAGGTTGAACGCCCTTCGGACAAGCAAGTGCCCAAGTTTGCACAGCTTTTGCACCGTTTCAGCAGAAAGGACAACGACGAATAAAATTAAATTTTTTAAACGCGGCGACCGCAGATAAGTGCGGTCGCCGCGTTGCATTTTTCGCCGAAAAGGTGTAAAACGTGATAATTTTCGCACCGCGGTCATAATATTTATTATGACTGAAAATATTTTGACGGAATTTGACAGTTTTTTCTTTCTCGGGATAGGCGGCGTGAGCATGAGCGCTCTCGCCAAAATTCTGCGCTCATTTGGCAAAAGAGTGGCGGGGTGCGACCGTTGCGAGGGGGAATATACGCGCGCGCTTAAAGATACGGGGATAGAGGTTACAATAGGCAACACTACTTCGTTCGACGGCTACGATGCGGTCGTCTACACCGACGCGCTTTCGGACGGCAACCCCTCGATAATCGCGGCGCGGCGGCAGAAAAAGACGCTCATATCCCGCGGAAAGCTTTTGAGCGGGCTTTGCAAAAATTTCAAAAATAGTGTCGCGGTTGCGGGATGTCACGGCAAGACCACTTGCACCGCTATGATTGCGCACGTCTTTTCCTTAGCGGGTGAAAATTTTACGGCGCATATCGGCGGCGACGATTTAGAGTTTTCAAACGGCTACGCGCGGGGCAACGATTATTTTATAACCGAAGCGTGCGAGTACAAGAAAAATTTTTTGTATTTAAAACCGTCCGTCGCGGTGATTTTAAACAGCGACGCCGACCATTTGGACTGCTACGGAAGTGTGGAAAATCTGCAAAAAGCGTATCTGCAATTTGCGGGCTCGGCGGCAAAAACAATTAAGTTATACGGCGATTTGCCAGAGGCTTGCGGCATAACTTTCGGGTTTGACGACAGAGCGGATTACTATGCAAAAAACATAAGAAACGAGAGAGGTAAATTTACTTTCCGCGCGTTTAAAGGCGGAAACGAATTAGGGAAAGTCAAACTGTCCGTTTACGGCAAACACAACGTTTTGAACGCGCTCGCCGCGATAGCCGTTGCGGATATTTGCGGGATAGATTTTGCCGAAATTGCGGCGGGATTAGCTAAATTTAAAGGGGTAAAGCGGCGGTTCGAAGAGATAGGAAGATTTAACGGCGCGGTATGCGTCGCCGACTACGCGCACCACCCGAACGAAATAAAAGCCGCCTTAAAGACGGCAAGAACGATAACCGAAGGCGAACTTTTCGTCGTCTTTCAGCCGCATACATACAGCAGAACGAAGGACCTTTTTAAAGAGTTCGTTTTAACTTTATCCGCGCTTAAAAGGCTGCTTATTTACAAGACCTTTGCCGCAAGGGAATACTACGACGACGCGGGCAGTGCGCTCACGCTGTCAAACGCGGTAAAGCGTTCGGTGTACGGCGACTGCGAAACGGATATCGAAAATTTCCTTGCGGGTGCAAAGAGCGGGGATACGGTGCTCTTCCTCGGTGCGGGCGACATATACGAAATCGCAAAGACGGTGGTTGAAAATTAAAAATCTATTTTGCGACCCGACTTTTCGCACGCGTAAACAAAGTCGATAAACTGTTTAGCGCGGCGGGGCGACCGTCCGCCGTTTAAAATCGCCCAGCGCTCGGCAAGCGTTTCGAGCTCTTCGGCGGCGGAGCTGAGGTCGGCGTCTGCGGCAAGCTGTCTTACAATCGAAAGGTAGCCCGCCATGTCCGTGGACGAAAACATTACGGTGAGCCCGAACCTGTCGGAGAGGGAAAGCTGTTCTTCTATGCTGTCGGCGGGGTGAACCGAATTTTCGCGGTCGGTAAAGTTTTCCTTTACGACGTGTCTGCGGTTTGATGTGGCTACAATCATAACGTTGTTGCCGCAAACGACGGTGCCCTCGACGGCGGTTTTGAGCGCGGAGGTCCTTTCGTCCTGTCCGTCGAGAGTCAAATCGTCGATAAACAGAATAAATTTCAGCGGCAACTGTGCAAGTTGCCCCTTTATTTTTTTAATCTGCGGCAAGTCCTTTGCGTCAAGCTCAATAAGCCGCAGTCCCTTATCGCCGTAAGCGTTTAACATTGCATGAACGGTGGAGGACTTGCCCGTGCCTCTGTCGCCGTATAAAAGCATGTGCGAAAAGGGCAGATTTTCGATAAAATTATTAATGTTGGTATCAATCAGCGCCTTCTCGCTTTCGTAGTTTTTAAGTTGCGATAAGGTAACGCCGTCCGTGCCGCCGAGGGGTATAAACCCGCCGTCGCAATAGCCGAAAGCCTTGCCGTCGATAAACACGCCGTAACCGTTTTCGCGGTAAAAATTTTCGAGACGGGCGCAAAGCAGACTTTCGTTGTCACAGTCGAAAATGCGCAAGGGTCTCCCGACGGCAAAATCGTCGTGGGCGGAAAGCCCTTTAACCGCGGTAAAAATTGTGCGCAGGTCGGCTAAGTACGCTTTTTCGAGAAAGGCGGATGGCGTTTCGCCCTTTGCGCAAGCTTTCGAGTACGCGTTCACGTCTCGAAGAATAACATTTTGTACGGCGCAAAGCACGCCCTCTTCCGCGTCCGCCGCGTATATTTCGCGCAACATATCGTTATAGGAAAAAGCTGTGTTTTGGCGGGCGTATTCGAGTATCGAGCGTATCAGCGCACTGTTTTCCAAACTGCGGAGTACCGTGAGTGAGTTAATGAGTGTATTCATAAATATTCGCTTTTATCAGTTAATTTTTGATTTATTATACATCGAATACAAAAAATATGCAATTTTTTTGAAACGGATTATTAAATAAAATATTATATCGCTTGACTTTATTGCGGCAAATAAATATAATTTTAACAAATAGAAATTTTTGGGAAAGGAGAAAGAATTTATGTCAAAAATCTATTATCAGTCCGATTGCGATATAAAGGTATTAAAGAATAAAACGGTTGCCGTAATAGGCTACGGCAGTCAGGGTCACGCGCATGCGCTCAACCTGCGCGAAAGCGGCGTAAAGGTAATTATAGGCTTGCGCGAGGGCGGAAAGAGCTGGGGCAAGGCGGTTGCCGCGGGCTTTGAGGTTTACACGGTTGCCGAAGCGACAAAGCGCGCCGACGTCGTTATGATTTTAATTAACGATGAAAGACAGGCGCAGGTGTATAAAGAGAGTATCGAAAAGAACCTTAAAGAGGGCGCTGCGCTCGCGTTCGCGCACGGCTTCAACATTCATTTCAAGCAGATTGTGCCTCCCGCAAACGTGGACGTGTTCATGATTGCGCCCAAAGGTCCCGGTCATACCGTTCGCAGCGAGTATCAGGACGGCAAGGGCGTACCCTGCCTTGTCGCGATAGAGCAGGACTATACGGGCAAAGCGCTCGATGTCGCGCTCGCGTATGCGGCGGGTATCGGCGGCGCGAGAGCGGGCGTTTTAGAAACCACGTTCAAGTGCGAAACCGAAACCGACCTCTTCGGCGAACAGGCGGTACTCTGCGGCGGCGTTACCGCGCTTATGAAGGCGGGCTTCGAGACGCTTGTCGAGGCGGGTTACGACCCCAAAAACGCATATTTCGAGTGCATTCACGAAATGAAACTTATTGTCGATTTGATTTATAAGGGCGGCTTCTCGCTCATGAGATATTCCGTTTCCGACACCGCCGAATACGGCGATTACGAGACGGGTAAACGCCTTATAACCGACGAAACAAAGAAGGAAATGAAGAAGGTGCTCGAAGAGATTCAGGACGGAACTTTCGCTTCGAAATGGATTGCCGAAAACAACAACGGCAGAGCGCACTTCAACGCAAAGAGGGCTTTGGAAGCCTCGCACGAGCTTGAAAAAGTGGGCAAGGAAATCCGCGGAATGTACTCTTGGAACAACGACAATATCGAGGCGGCGGAAGAGGGAAAATCGAAACTTTAATTGTAAATTAAAATATTGGTCGCGCTTGCATTTTGCGGGCGCGATTTTTATTTTTTTAACCCGCATTTTGTTGTCTTTTTAAGTTGTAAATGTTATAATAAAAAATGCAGAAAAATGCAATCGGAGAATTTGCGGTGAACAAGAAGAAAAACAACGATAAACGCTCGTATATACTTACAAGAGAAACGCTCGGAATGACAATTTTGTTGTTCTGCTTTATTCTTACTGTAATTCTTTTAACAAATAAAGTCATCTTTATGGACTTCGGCGGTGCGATATGCACCTTTATGTACGGAACGTTCGGTTACGCGTCCTATTTTATCGTCGCGCTTTTGGCTTATCTCGGCGAGTGGCTCGTCTTTGAAAAAAAGCTTAAAATCAACGTGCGTTGCCTTATCCTTTCGGCGCTCACCGTCTTTATGCTGTTTCTGCTTTTTCACGCGGTTACCACAAGAAATTATTCGATGGCAAGCTACGGCGGCTACCTTGCGCAGTGCTTCAATAACGCTGCAAAGGGGTACAGCGGCTACACGTTCGGCGGCGTTATAAGCGGGCTTCTCGTTTTCCCCGTCGCAAAGGGCACAACGTATGTTGGCGCATACGTAATTTTCTCGTTGCTCACGGTTGCGTGCGGAGCGTTCGCATTTTTGGCGGTAAGAAGTCTCGTACTCGGCAAAATGGTCGCCCGCGCACATTCCTCGGCGAAAGAGGTTGCGGCAAAGGAAGAGGAACAGCCCCAGCCGACCGAAAGCCGCGCCGACACGCCCGATAAACTCTATTCGGTAAACGAAAATCACGAGATTGTAACAAACGTTAAGCAGGGTGAGACCGTGCGCCCGCAGACGGTTAAAAAACCCGCGCAGGCTGCGCAACCCGCGGAGCAGAAGCCGAGCGCCGACAGATTCTCGCCCGAAAATCTCGGCAGAAGAATACTCTTTCAGAACGGCGAATTTGCCGCGGAAAGCTATCGCAGAAATATGATTTACAACGAGGACTCGTACTTCAATCACCCCGTGCAGAACGAGGGCGACTATATGAAGAGTTTTTCGAGCAATCCCGCCGCGCCGACAAGTGCGCAGAGCGTTACGCCCGCGGAAGGAACGTCGTATACCGACGACTATGCGGCGGACGTGGAAAATTACGGAGAGAGCGAGAGTACGCCGTCGTACCTTTACGGCGACGAGCCCGTACAGAACCTCGGCGACAGACCGCTGTACGAGGAAAAGCCCGACGCGGAAGAAGATTTCAGCTCTTACACGGTTGACGAGAGCGCGTCGGCGGACTTTGAAGAGGACGAAAGAACGGAGCCGCAGATTATCCGCGACTATTCCGAACCGCTCGTTCCCCGCGCGGACAATAATCCGTACAGCCTGCGTTCGGACGACGAGCCGACGCTTCCCGAACCCGAGCACGATGAGCCCGAAACAGATAGCTTTATCGGTGGCGTGACGGAAGAGCCCGAAGAGCCCGAACCCGCGCCCGAGGAACCCGCTAAGCCCGAGGAAAAACCCCGCGAAAGGAGCAGTCTTTTCGACTTGTTCAGCTCGTCCAATCCCCGTTTAAGCAGCGAGAGACGGATAGAACCCGACGTGTCGGCGTTGCAGTCTGACAGAAGGGAGAGGAGCAGAGAGAACCTTTTCGACGACTCGGAAGGCAACGACAATCTTTTCGGCGACCAGACGCCGCTTTCAGACCGCAGTGCGGAAAGCCGCGAGACAAAGTCCGCCGACCCTCCCGCAAGGGACCGCGCCGCTGTAAATCCCCCCGAGCGTACCCAGTTTACGCCGCCCGTCCGCGAGAGCGTCCGCAAGGAGCCCGCACCCAAGCCTGAGCCCGAGCCCGTTCCCGAGGAAAAGCCCAAGCACGTGTGGAAGAAATACGTGCGTCCGTCGCTCGACCTTTTGGACGATTATCCCGAAAATACCAACGTAAACACGGCGGAGATTGAGGAGAGCAAGCAGATAATTTGCGAAACGCTCGCCGACTACCGCATAGAAAGCAGAATTTCAAACGTAGTCGTCGGTCCCGCAATAACGCGCTACGACGTAATTATCGAGGACAGAACAAACATCAAAAACGCGCTCAAATACAGGGAAGCGATAGCAATGGCTCTCATGAAAGAGAACGTAAACGCCTACCTCAACTATTCAAAAGGCGCAATATCTATCGAGGTGCCCAACTCGTCGCGTTGCGTAGTCGGATTAAAGACCATGCTTGCCAGCAGTGTTTTCCTGAACTCCAAACCCAATAGTCTGACTTTCACTCTCGGCAAAAACGTGGAAGGGCAGGTCGTCTGTCCCGACATTACCAAAATGCCACACCTTCTTGTTGCGGGCACCACGGGCAGCGGTAAGAGTATCTGTTTGAGCACGCTTATTATAAGCTTGCTGTATAAATACGGACCGGAAGAGCTGCGCTTTATTCTCGTCGACCCCAAACAGGTCGAGTTCATTTCCTACGACAAACTGCCCCACCTTATGATAAACGAAATTATCTACGACGTGGATAAGGCGATAAAGGCGCTCAACTGGGCAATCAAGGAAATGGAAAGGCGCTATCAGCTCTTTAAGGAGATGACCGAAAAGGGCGTTGCAACCAAGAACCTTACAGAATACAACGCGCATTTGCCCGAGGGCGAGGAAAAACTGCCCAAAATCGTCGTAATTCTCGACGAGTTCGGCGACTTGATGCTGCAAGCCAAAAAGGATATCGAAAGCCGGATTATAAGGCTTGTGCAGAAGTCGAGAGCGTGCGGTATTCACCTCATACTCGCAACGCAGCGTCCCTCGGTCGACTGCATCACGGGCTTGATTAAGTCCAACCTGCCCACGCGTATAGGCTTTAAGGTCAACTCATTCGACGACGCAAGGTGCATTTTCGATATAGGCGGCGCGGAAAAACTGCTCGGCAAGGGCGATTTATATTTCCGCTCGGCTGAAAATCCCGAACTTGCAAGAATTCAGGGCTGCTTCGTCGACACGCACGAGGTGCAGAAGGTCACCGATTTCGTTAAACAGAACAACGAAACGTATTTCGACCAGAGCGTCAGCGACTTTATCAACACGGTAGAGGAAGAGCCGTCCGACGCCGCGCCCGAAGGGGGCGATATGAGCGGCGACGTCTCGAAGGTGGACGACACCTTTATAAAGGCTCTCAAATTCTGCGTAACGTCCAATCAGGCGTCGGTTTCCATGATTCAGCGTCGCTTCCCCATAGGCTATATGAAGGCGTGCAAGATAATCGACTGGATGGAAAATATGAATTACATAACCCAGTCCGAGGGCTCGAAGCCGAGAAAGGTGTTGCTCTCGCGCGAGGAGTTTATTCAGCGTTACGGTGACGTAGATGATTGATTTTACGCGCAAAAAATTCGGCGTGATTTCGCTCGGGTGCGATAAAAACCGCGTCGATACTGAAAAGCTGTTATCAGAGATACGCGCCCGCGGATTGTATATTACCGACGATATCGAAGAGGCGAACGTAATAATCGTAAACACGTGCGCGTTTTTGAACGAGGCGCGGAAAGAATCTATCGAAACGGTGCTCGACTGCGCACGTCGCAAGAGCGGCAACCTCGAAAAACTTGTCGTAAGCGGCTGTCTCCCGCAAAAATACGTGGGGGAGCTGTACGGCGCACTTACAGAGGCGGACGTGTTTTTGGGTATTGACGATTACGGAAGCTTTTTCGACGCGCTCGAAAAATCGTACTTGGACGAAAGAGTTAATTTCGTCGGGCTGGGCGATAATAAATACTGCGAACAAAGGGTGGTAACCACGCCGTGCCATTATGCGTATTTAAAGATTGCCGACGGCTGTAACAACTTCTGCACGTACTGCCTTATCCCCAAAATCCGCGGCAGATACCGTAGTTACCCCATGGAGGAGCTATTGCGCGAAGCAGAGGGTTTGGGCGACGTTTCCGAGCTTATTTTGGTTGCGCAGGACGTTTCGCGGTACGGCATTGACCTCTACGGAAAAAATTTTTTAGTAAATTTTTTACAAAAGCTGACAACACTTGGCAACATTAACAGTGTAAGATTACTTTACTGTTATCCCGATATGATAGACGACGGGTTAATTTCCGAGATTAGGGACAACCCGAAGATAATAAAATATCTTGATATTCCCTTGCAACACAGCGAGACGCGCGTACTTAAACTTATGAACAGGCGCGGCACGCGGGAAGAGTACTTAAATTTAATCGACAGATTGAAGCGGGAAATCCCCGATATTGCAATCCGCTCCACGTTTATAAGCGGCTTTCCTACCGAAACGGAAGAGGAGTTCGAGGCTATGTGCGACTTTTTACGGCGGGCAAAACTTGTAAACTGCGGGTTTTTCGCCTACTCGCGCGAGCCGGACACGCCCGCATACAAAATGCAGGGGCAGGTGCCGTACGCGGTTAAAAAGCGGCGTGTAAAAAAGCTGTACGCCGTGCAGAGGGAGATTTCGGAAGAATATCTCAAATCCTTTATCGGCAAGACGGTGAAAGCACTGTGCGACGGGATAGATTACGAAAAAGGTTGCTTTGTCGGACGCGCATATTTCAGCGCACCCGAAATTGACGGAAAAATTTATTTTAACGCCGAAAGAGCGGTGCAGGGCGAGTATTACGACGTAAAAATTTTGTCTTGCGACAGCTATGATTTGTACGGTAAGACGGAGGACTTCGACGGTGAGTGAAGAAAATAACGAGAGTAAATTTTATAAATTTGCCAAGGGTAAGGGGGTAATGAATCTACCCAACAAGCTTACCATTGCAAGGGTTGTAATGATACCGCTGTTTTTGGCGCTCTTCTACGTGCCGTTTAAGGGGCACTATTTCGCGGCTCTCGCGGTGTTTGCTTTGGCGAGCTTCACCGACTTTTTGGACGGCTACTTTGCGCGCAAATATCATCTGATTACCAACCTCGGCAAGTTTTTAGACCCCGTTGCCGACAAAATTTTAGTTGCCGCCGCAATGATTGTTTTTCTGACCGCGCCGAACGCATTCTTTACTTTGGGGCTCGGCGGCTGGTCGCTGATTGCGGGCGGGTGCTGCGTTGCGATTATTTTGGCGAGGGAGCTCATTGTCAGCGGGTTCAGAATGGTAGCCGCCGACGCGGGCATAGTCATCGCCGCGGATATTATCGGCAAATACAAGACGGTCACGCAGATGGTAAGCTTAATTTTGCTTTTAGTCTCGGCGGGGCTTTCCGAGTTTTTGGGCGGGCATCTCGCCGTGCTGATAATAAACTATATCGGGCTCGGTTTCTTTGCCTTGGCAACCCTTCTCACCGTGATATCGGGCATAAACTACGTGGTTAAAAATATTCAGGTTTTAAAGGTATGAGCACAACGGTTAAAAACGGAAAAACAATTCTGCTCGCGTTCGAAAACAGACGGCAGATTGAGCTTAATAAAATCGAAAAAACGGCGGAGCGCCTTGCAACTTACGGCTATTATTGCGATAAGATAAGCCGCGTGGCGTACGACAGTCAGTCGGAAATTGTGCGCGCGCTCAAAGACGGCGTGGAAAATTACGACAATATCCTCTTGCTTTGCCCCGAAAAGATGGGCAAAACGCTAACCGACTTTACCGCACAGCTTACGGGCGGGCAGTTCGACGGACTGGGCATTTTAAACAGCGGCGAAAAAAGCGTATTTATAATTTATTCCGACGCGCAAAACAGACTTTTGTTCGAAGATATAAAAAAAGTTTTGGATAAAAAGTACGGCGTAAAGTATGAAGCAGCGGTAATAAAGGCGGTAGGCGCGCCGCAAAAGCTCATTTGCGAAGCGGTTTCGAAAGCGGCGGAATGTTTCCCCGACGGCGGCGTTACGTTTAACGTCAAGGAAGTTTACGACGATTGCAAAATAGAGATTGCGTACTCGTCCGAAACGCCCAAAATGCGGCTCGACGAGGCTCTTCGCAACATAATCTTTCAGCTCAACGACTACATTTACGCGCTCGAAGATATATCGCTTGCCGAACAGCTTTTCCGCCTGTTAAAGTTACGGCGAATGAAAATCGCGACGGCGGAAAGTTTTACGGGCGGCGGCGTAGGCAAAAGGCTTGTGGAAATTTCGGGCGTTTCGGAGGTGTACTTCGAAGGCTTGAACACCTATTCCAACCAATCGAAAATGCAAAGGCTTGGCGTCGGCGAACTTACGCTGAACAGCCACGGCGCGGTGTCGGCGGAAACGGCGTACCAAATGGCGGAAGGCTTGTTAAATGCGGGTAATTGCGAGGTTGCGGTATCCACAACGGGCATAGCCGGTCCTAAATCGGACAACACGTTAAAGCCCGTGGGGCTTGCGTTTATAGGCGTGGGCGTCGAAGGCGACATAGCCGTTTACAAATTCAATTTTGCGGGCGACAGAGAAGCGGTAACCGAAAAGGCTATAAACCATGCGCTGTTCCTTGCATATAAAAGGTTAAAATAATTTAGAGGTAAACATAAATGAACGAAGAAAAACTCAAAGCACTCAACTCGACTATCGCAATGATTGAAAAGCAGTACGGCAAGGGCGCAATTATGAAGCTCGGCGACGAAAAGGTTTCGTCCGAACTCGAAGTTATTTCCACGGGCTGTCTTTCGCTCGACCTTGCTCTCGGCGTGGGCGGCGTGCCGAGGGGCAGAATTATGGAGATATACGGACCGGAATCTTCGGGCAAGACGACGGTCGCTCTGCACATAATCGCGCAGGCGCAAAAGGCGGGCGGCGTCGCAGCGTTTATCGACGCGGAGCACGCTCTTGATGCTGTGTATGCGCACGCACTCGGCGTAAAGACGGACGAGCTGTACATTTCCCAGCCCGACACGGGCGAACAGGCGCTCGATATCTGCGAGTCGCTCGTGCGTTCGAGCGCGGTCGACGTAATCGTCGTAGACTCGGTTGCGGCTTTAACGCCCAAGGCGGAGATAGAAGGCGATATGGGCGACACGCACGTAGGTCTTTTGGCAAGGCTTATGTCGCAGGCTTTAAGAAAGCTTACCGCCATAACCAACCGTTCCAAAACCTGCGTAATCTTCATTAACCAGTTGCGCGAAAAGGTGGGCGTTATGTTCGGCAATCCCGAGACGACCCCCGGCGGCAAGGCATTAAAATACTTTGCGTCTCTCCGCCTCGATATCAGAAAGGCGGATACGCTTAAAAGCGACGGCGACATAGTCGGCAACAGAGCCAAGGCAAAGGTGGTTAAAAACAAGGTTGCGCCCCCGTTCAAGGTTGCGGAGTTCGACATTATTTACGGCGAGGGCATTTCCGAAGAGGGTTGCCTTATAGATTTGGGTTTGGAGTACGGCATTTTGACAAAGAGCGGCGCATGGTTCAGCTATAACGACGAAAAAATCGCCAACGGCAGAGAGAAGATGCGTGAGCACTTAAAGGCTAATCCCGCGCTCAAAGAGGAACTCGACGCGAAGATAAGAGAGGCGCACAAGGCTTCTTTAAAAAAGGTTGACTAAATGAAATACGGCTTTGTAAAGGTCTGCGCGGCGACGCCCGATATACGCGTCGCCGACGTTGAATACAACACAAATAAAATTATCGAAGCGATAAAAGAGAGCGCGGCAAACGGCAGTCAGCTCACTGTTTTCCCCGAACTCTGCGTCTGCGGTTATACGTGCGGCGACCTGTTCAATCAACCCGCGTTAATTTCGGCGTGCGAAAATGCGGTTGCGGAAATAGCAAAGGCAACCGAGGGCATAAAAACACTGGTGTTTGTGGGTGTGCCGATTGCTTCGGACGGAGAGTTATACAACTGTGCGGTTGCTGTTTGCGGCGGCAAAATTTTAGGCATTGTTCCCAAAACGTATTTGCCCAATTACGGCGAGTTTTACGAAAAACGTCATTTTGCTTCCGCACCCAATCAGTGGTTCTATATTGATTATGCGGGGCAGGAGGGTATTCTTTTCCGCGCGGACTGTATTTTCAGAGCCGAAAATTATCCGAATTTTACGGTTGCTTGTGAAATTTGCGAAGATTTATGGTCGCCGTGCTCGCCTTCGATACGGCACGCGATTTACGGTGCGAATATTATCGTCAATCTGTCGGCAAGCAACGAGACGGTAGGCAAGGCTGAGTACAGACGCAACCTCGTTAAAATGCAGTCGGCAAAGCTTATTTCAGGCTACGTTTACAGCGATGCGGGTAACGGCGAAAGCACTACCGATTTGGTGTTTGCGGGGCACAATTTAATTTTCGAAAACGGCAAAGTCCTTGCCGAAAGCAAGCTGTTTGATAACGGGCTTATTTACGGTGAAATTGACGTTGAAGCGATTGAGAATGAGCGTAGGCGTATGGCGAGCAGCTACTATCCCAAGGAAAAATATACCGAAGACGAGAATGCCCGCGAATATTATTACGAGTATTTTCAAACCTCTGAAAACGATTGCGACATTACCCGCGTTTACCCCAAAAATCCGTTTGTTCCCGAGGACAACGGCAAACTTGCGGAGAGAAGCGAGCTTATCTTAAATATTCAGTCCAAAGGGCTTGAAAAGCGGCTTGCGCACACAAATTCCAAAACGGCGGTAATAGGCGTTTCGGGCGGGCTGGACTCGGCTCTCGCGCTTCTTGTCACCGTGCGCGCGTTCAAGTCTCTCGGTAAGGATTTAAAGGATATTGTCGGCGTGACAATGCCCGCGTTCGGAACTACGGATAAGACAAAAAACAACGCCGTAAAGCTTATGGAAGCGCTGGGTGTTACCGTAAAAACTGTGCCCGTCGGCAATACCGTTGAAAGCCATTTCAAAGATATCGGGCACGACCCCGACGATAAAAACGTCACTTACGAAAACGCGCAGGCGCGCATGCGTACCATGGTTTTAATGGATATCGCAAACGATTGTAACGGTTTGGTTATCGGCACGGGCGATTTGAGCGAACTCGCGCTCGGCTGGGCGACCTACAACGGCGACCATATGTCCATGTACGGCTTAAATTCTTCGGTGCCCAAGACGCTTGTCCGTCACCTTGTGACGTACGAAGCGGGCGTTCTCGGCGGCGAGGCGGAAGAGGTTTTAGAAAGCATTCTGAACACCGCGATAAGTCCCGAACTTCTGCCGCCCGATAAAGACGGCAACATAGCGCAGAAAACCGAGGATTTGGTAGGACCTTACGAATTGCACGATTTCTTTTTGTACTATTTCGTGCGCTGCGGTTTCACGCCTGATAAAATTCTGTATCTCGCAACCAAAACGTTCGAGGGCGTATACGATAACGAAACGGTAAAAAAGTGGCTTAAAATCTTTATAAAATGCTTTTTTGCACAGCAGTTCAAGCGTTCGTGCTCGCCCGACGGCGTAAAGGTGGGGAGCGTTGCGCTCTCTCCCCGCGGCGACTGGCGCATGCCTTCCGACGCAGTTTGCAAGCTGTGGCTCGATTATCTCAAATAATTATTTCGGCGACCGTAAAGCAGGTTTTTGCGGTTGCTGTTTTTTTGCAATAGTGACGGGTTATCTCACCAAATAAATTGACAATCGCGCCTTCAAGGTGTAAAATAAATTATGGTATATAAGAAGGCTTTAAAAAGCTTTAATATATATAAAATTAAATCAGGAGGCTTATAATGTTAAACACAGGCATAAGCACCCTGTTTCTTTTGTCCGCTACAGAAGTCGGGCTTATCGTGGCGTTAGTCGTTATCGCGTTACTTGCGGTAGCGGCGGGAGTTTTAGGTTGGTTTTTCGGCAGAAAAAAGTATAAAAGCGACGTCGAAAAGCAGCTTGGCGATGCTAAGGCGCGTTCCGAAAAGATGATTGAGGACGCGACGGCTGAATGTAAAGCACTTAAAAAAGAAGCGATTTTTGAGATTAAGGAACAGGAGCTTAAATTAAAGAACGAGTTCGAGAGGGAAACGAGAGACAAGAAGACCGAGCTGAACAAGCTTGAACAGCGGCTCATGCAAAAAGAGGACAACCTCGATAAAAAGGAGTCGGCGCTCGACAGAAAGAACGAAGAACTCGACAGACAGAAGAAGGACTTGCAGAGCAAGGAGCAGGAAGTCAAGCGCACTCAGGAAAAGGTAAATCACCAGCACGAGCTGATGGTGCAGGAGCTTGAAAAGGTTGCCCAGCTTACAAAGGAAGAAGCGAAAAAGCTTCTTTCGGAAGAGATTTTGGACGAAGCGCGTCACGACGTGGCGTTGCAGGTCAGAAATATCGAGCAGACGGCAAAGGACGAGGCGCAGAACGAGGCGAAGAAAATCATTTCGCTTGCTGTACAGCGTTGCGCGGCGGACCACGCTTCCGAAATAACCGTTTCGGTCGTGCCCATTCCCAGCGACGATATGAAGGCGAGAATTATCGGAAGAGAGGGTAGGAATATCCGTGCGCTCGAAAACGCGACGGGCATAGAGCTGATTGTCGACGATACGCCCGAGGTTGTAATTTTATCGGGCTTCGACCCCGTAAGACGCGAGGTTGCCCGCCTTACTTTGGAAAAGCTCATAGCCGACGGCAGAATTCACCCCGCGAGAATCGAGGAAACGGTTGCCAAGGTGAGAAAGGAGCTCGACCAGGAGATAAAGGCGGCTGGCGAGAGCGCAATGTTCGACGTAGGTATCTACGGGCTTCACCCCGAGCTTATAAAGCTTATCGGCAGATTGAAATACAGAACGAGTTACGGTCAGAACGTCTATAAACACAGCGTCGAGGTTTCGCAGCTTGCGGGCTTGATGGCTTCCGAGCTCGGGCTCGACGTAACACTTGCCAAGCGCGCGGGCTTACTGCACGATATCGGCAAGGCAGTTGACAAGGAGCAGGAGGGAACTCACGTTCAACTCGGTGCGGACCTTGCCAAAAAGTACGGCGAAAAGGCAAACGTAATAAACGCTATTGCCGCGCACCACGGCGACTGCGAGCCCAAAACTATGGAGGCAGTGCTTGTCGCGGCGGCGGACGCAATTTCGGGTGCGCGCCCCGGTGCAAGAAGAGAGACGGGCACAAATTACGTTAAAAGGCTCGAAAAACTCGAAGGTATTGCCGCAAGCTTTAACGGGGTTGACAAGTGCTACGCAATTCAGGCGGGCAGAGAGGTGCGCGTTATGGTTAAACCCGAACAGGTTGACGACGCGCAGGCAATGTTCCTTGCAAAGGATATCGCAAAGAAAATCGAAGCCGAGCTCGAATATCCCGGTCAGATTAAAGTCAACGTTATCCGCGAATCCCGCGCCGTTGAATACGCAAAATAAAACTGTTAAAAAAAATCGCCGAGCTTGAAAAGCTCGGCGATTTTTTATTACCTTTTTATATTAAAAATATTATCTTAAAAACAATTTAAAACTTACGGCAAACACCGTTATATTCAATGCGGTTATCGAGGGGATAACTATCATTTTCATTATATCGCATGCAGAATTTGGGTTGACGTTTAATAAAAACGATAGCGCGGAAATTATCAGTATTGCGATAATAGTCAATATTATGCAAGAGCTTATGTAGCTGTTGGTTGTCGGTCGCACGCAACTTTTGCCGTAGCCTTGCAAGGTCATTATGCCGAACACCGCAAACTGTGCAAGCCCCAATAGAAGTATCGTAACGGGGTAAATCCAAGTCGTATTCAGTTGATTTAAAAAGATAAAGCTGAATATAAACTCGATAACAGTTATCGCAAGCACAATTGACGAGCATTTTAAAAGGGTTAAACCTTTGTTGTATGTCGTCTTTGTGGCGTAGGTGGAGCTTACGTCGACGTTGGACGCCGCAACGTTTACTCCGTCGGCTCTTCCGCGGTCCACAAGGCGGACGCGTTTCGGCTCTTCGACGGGAGCGGGAGCGGGCTGCGGTTTGGGCGGTGCGTAATAGGTCTGCACCGAACCGTTGGAAATCGCTCTTCCGAAAATTCCGTCAATGAGATTTTTGTAGTCGCGCTCGGTTTCGGGGCGGTTGTTATAAATAAGTCTGTCCGTGTCCACGTTTTCCGAGTTCGGAACAATATTTTCGACCTGCGGCTCGGGCTCTCTTACGGGCGCGGAAATGAGCCGCAAATAGTTTTCGTGAGCAATTCTGCGCGCCTCCTCGCGGGCAGTGGCTTCACTGTCGATTATCTGTGCGGGCTGTTGAACAGTTTCCGCGGGCACAGGCGCAGGTGCGGGGGGAGCTTCGTTTACAACTTGTTCGGCTTGAACCTGCTCCGTGACCGTAGTTTCGGTCTGTGTTTCGGTAACCGTGCGTTCTGTCTGCTCTACGACGGTCTGCGTTGTCGTTTGCTCGGCTGCCGCCGATTGTTCCGGGATGGCGGCGCCTTCGATTGTCGCGCGGTATTCCTCGCTTACGCGCTCGCTCTTTTCGTCCTCTTTCCCGTCGTCCTTTTCGGCTTCGCCGTTTTTGACTACCGGCACACGCGAAACGGAATTTCTTAAAATCGTAAAGTCGACGGGAGTGGGAGCAGGTTGCGAAAAGTCGAACGACCTGTCGGAAATAAGGCTGTCGATTATTGTTCGCGAATATTCCCATTCGGCAAGATTCTTTTCGGTGATTTCCTTGCCGCTTTCGGTGAGCGAAAAGTACTTTCTTCTGCCGCCGTTCGAAACCTCGTCCGTTTTCCAGTATGCTTTAAGATACCCTTGATTTTCAAGGCGCTTTAACGCGCTGTAAAGGGTAGGCTGTTTAAGCGAATACTGACCGTGGCTCTTTTCCTCGATATCGTTCATTATTTCGTAGCCGTACTTGTCGCGTTCGTACAGAGCACGCAGAATAATAGTGTTTATGTGCCCGCGGATTAAATCCGAACTTATCGAACTTGTCTCTTCGCTTTTCGCACTTTCCGTGCTTTCCGCGGCGGGCTCTTCGCTATCCGCCGTGTCACTCAAAGAAGAGGAGTTCGCTTCGTCGTTTGCAGCGGGGTGATTATCATCCTCATTAATCTCGTACGGGTCGTTACGCTCGGAATTGTCAAAATTATCTTCTTGCATAGCTTTACTCCATATATTGTATAGATTTTACCATATTATACTATAAATGTCAATGATTTGACGAAATAAAAAGTACTATGTCACACATAATCGCGCCTTTTTACTCATTTTATTGGACAAATTTGACGCAAAGTGATAATATAATAGCAAAATAAATTCAGAGGTTATTTATAAAGTGTACTGCCACAGCAAAAATTACGAAATAAGATATACCGACGTGGACTTGTCGGACAATTTAAAACTTTCCTCTCTTCTATCTCTTATGGAAGAATCCGCGTGTCTTTCCGCGGAGGAGCTGGGCTTCGGGTACTCGGTTTTACAGCCGAAAAATATCGGCTTTATAATGGTTAACTGGTATATCGAAATGAACCGCGCGGTAAAACTCGGAGACTTGCTTACGGTCAATACTTGGCCCATAAAGCCCAAACGCTTGATAGTTTTAAGAGATTTCGAACTATACGTCGGCTCCGAAAAGGTGGGCGTTGCAACTTCGCGCTGGTGCGTAGTCGACCTTGCCGCATTCAGAATGTTGCCGAGCTCGGCGGCTTTGGACGAAAACCTTCAATACAACGATATGCGTTCGGTCGACGTTGCCAACATAAAGGTGCCCGACTGCGAGGCGGGCAAGCTGTGCTATTCGAAGGTTGTCAGTTATTCGGACTATGACCACTACAATCACGTAAATAATACTAAGTATGCCGATTTTCTGCTCGACGCGTTCACCGTGGACGAGATGCGGGGCAAGAACTATTCAAACGTAAAAATTACCTACGTTAAGCAGAGCAAGGAAGGTGAAGTTCTTGATTTTTATAGAGCAAAGCTCGACGACGGCAGTTGGGTCGTTGAGGGAAAAGTCGCCGACGACAAGCGCGTTTTAATGCAGATTACTTTATATGATTAAGTACGAGTACACCTTGATAAGGTCGGCGCGGCGTTCCGTGAGCGTCACAATAAAGGAAGACAACACGCTCATCGTGCACGCGTCGAAGAAAATGATCGTCGGCGAAATCGAGCGGTTTTTGCTCTCTAAATCTAAGTGTATAGACGCGCATCTCAATCAAAACGCGGCTAAAAATTCCGAACTTGCAGACATAATCGACTATAAGAAAATTTTGGTTGCGGGAATTCCCGTAAAATTTGCGGTGGGCGAAAACAACGCGTTTATGCCCGACGGCGTGTGCGTTAAGTCCTTTAAAAATCTGAAAAAGCTGTTTTGCGACAATCTCGGCGGGCAGTTTTTAAGTATTTTCGAAGAGGTTCGCCGCCAAAATTGTTTTAAGTGCGGCGAGATATCTTTTAAAGATTACAAGGCTAAATGGGGCTGCTGCGACAGGGCGGGTAACATTACTTTTAACTACAAACTACTTATGCTGCCGCAAAATCTTTGGCGGTACGTCATCGCGCACGAGCTGTGCCACACCGTGTATATGGACCATTCGAAATCGTTTTACAGCTTGCTCGAACGGGTTTTGCCTACGTATAAAAGCGAGAGGAAACAGCTTAAAAGCTATTCGCGCATAACGCGCCTTTACTGATTTTGACTGTCTTTTAAATATTCACATTTTGCATATATTTTGAATATTTATAAATTATATTGCAAAATTTACGCAATTTTATACATTTATTAAATGTGATTTTTTGCATTTATCCTTGTAATTTGCTTGACTTGTATATTATAAATATTGTATAATACCAAAGGTTGCCGAAAGGTAGCCTAAATTTTCATAGAAGAAGTGACGGAAATGGAAAAGAAAATCAAAAAAGTAGTTCTTGCGTATTCGGGCGGTCTCGACACGTCGATAATTATCCCCTGGCTTAAAGAAAATTACGACAACTGCGAAGTTGTTGCCGTTTCGGGCGACGTCGGTCAGACGACCGAGCTTGAGGGACTGGAAGAAAAGGCGTTAAAGACGGGCGCGTCTAAGCTCTATATCGAGGATTTGAGAAAGGAATTTATCGAAGATTATATCTATCCCACGATGCAGGCGGGAGCGGTATACGAAAACAAGTATTTGCTCGGCACGTCGTTTGCGCGCCCCATAATCGCGAAGAGAATTGTCGAAATCGCAAAGAAAGAGGGTGCCGACGCGATTTGCCACGGCTGTACGGGCAAGGGCAACGACCAGGTTCGCTTCGAACTTTCGATTAAGGCATTCGCCCCCGAAATGAAGATTATCGCGCCTTGGAGAATTTGGGATATCAAGAGCCGCGACGAGGAAATCGACTACGCGGAAGCGCACAATATTCCCTTGAAAATTAACAGGGAAACCAACTATTCGAAGGACAAAAACCTTTGGCATTTATCGCACGAGGGGTTGGATTTGGAAAATCCCGCAAACGAGCCCGACTACGACAAAATCTGCGAACTCGGCGTTTCGCCCTGGGCGGCTCCCGATAAGTCGACTTATCTTACTATACATTTCGAAGAGGGTGTGCCCACCGCAATCGACGGCAAGAAAGTAGGTGCGGTAGAATTAATCGAAACGCTCAATAAAATCGGCGGCGAAAACGGCGTCGGACTTGTCGATATGGTTGAAAACAGACTTGTCGGCATGAAGTCGAGGGGCGTTTACGAAACCCCCGGCGGCACGATTTTGTACGCCGCGCATGAAATGCTCGAGTCAATCTGCCTCGACAAGGCAACCCAGCACTACAAGCAGCTTATCGGCATAAAATACGGCGAAATGGTGTACGACGGGCAGTGGTTTACGCCGCTTAGGGAAGCTCTCGACGCGTTTGTCGCAAAGACGCAGGAAACCGTTACGGGCGAGGTTAAACTCAGAATTTACAAGGGCAACGTAATGTGCGCGGGAATCACTTCGCCGCACTCGCTGTACAGCGAAGACATCGCGACCTTTGGCGAGGACGATTGCTATGACCAGCTCGATTCGCAGGGCTTTATCAACCTTTTCGGACTGCCTATAAAGGTTAAGGCGCTTTTGGACCAAAAGAAGCTTAAATAATGATTAAAGTTTTTATCGACGGCAAAGAGGGCACGACGGGGCTTCAGATTTACGACAGACTGGGAAAGAGGAGCGATATTCAGCTTATAACCCTTCCCGAGGAGCTCAGAAAGGACGTGAACGCCCGCCGCGAGTGCTTAAACAGCGCGGATATTTGCTTTTTGTGCCTGCCCGACGCGGCGGCGATTGAAGCCGCTGGGCTTGTAACCAACCCGAAAACGAGAATTATCGACGCGTCTACGGCGCACAGAACCAACCCCGACTGGGTTTACGGTTTGCCCGAACTTTCCAAAGAGCGAAGGGAAGAGATAAAAAATGCCAAAAGGGTAGCCAACCCCGGCTGTTACGCGACCGGTTTCATCACTTTGGTTGCGCCGCTTGTAAAGGCGGGATTGGTTTCAGCCGACTATCCGTTCGTATGCCACGCGGTTTCCGGCTATTCCGGCGCGGGTAAAAAGGCGATTGCGCAGTACGAAAGCGAGGGAAGAGATATCGCTCTGTCGTCGCCCCGCGAGTACGCTCTCGGTCTTTCGCACAAACATTTGCCCGAAATGGTGCGGGAGTGCGGGCTATCGGAAAAGCCGATATTCAATCCGTATATCTGCGATTACTATTGCGGTATGTGCGTGAACGTCCCGATATTTTCGCGGCTTATGAATAAAAAGTGCTCGGTAAACGACGTTAGAGAGTTTTTTGCAGAGTACTATGCCAGACAGAACTTCATAAAAATTGTAAATAGTGACGAAATTCCTGCGTTTTTACCTGCAAACGAGTTGGCGGATACAAACTATCTTAAGATTTACGTGACGGGTAACGACGGGCAGATTTTACTTTCGGGCGTGTTCGACAACCTCGGGAAAGGGGCTTCGGGCGCAGCGGTACAGAATATGAACATAATGTGCGGTCTTGACGAGCGCACTTCGCTAATGTAGAGATATGAGGATAAAAGAAATAAAAGGCGGCGTATGCGCTCCCGAAGGTTTTAAGGCGGGCGGCATACACTGCGGAATAAGGAAAAACAAAACTAAAAAAGATTTGGCTTTGATTGTCAGTGAGGTGCGCGCTTCCGCCGCGGGCGTATATACGACTAACCTTGTAAAGGGCGCGCCCGTAACTGTAACAAAGGCAAATCTGTCCGACGGTTACGCGCAGGCGATAATCTGCAACAGCGGCAACGCGAATACGTGCAACTTGGGAGGTATTGAGATTGCCGAAAAAATGTGTGCGCTCGTAAAAGGCGTAGCGGGAATATCCGAAAAGGACGTAATCGTCGCGTCGACGGGTGTAATCGGTCAAAAACTTGACATGACGCCTATCGAAGAGGGCATTTCCGAGCTCTATAATTCGCTCGGCGACAACAGCGACTGCGCCGCGGAAGCGATTATGACGACCGATACGGTCAAAAAATCGGTTGCCGTAGAGTTCAGACTCGGCTTAAAGATGTGCCGCATAGGCGCGATTGCAAAGGGCGTGGGCATGGTCTGCCCCAATATGGCGACTAACCTTATATTTATAACTACCGACGTGGCTATTTCGCCCGAAATGCTGCAACTTGCCCTTTCAGAGGACGTAAAAACTTCGTTCAATATGGTCAGCGTGGACGGTGACCAGTCAACAAACGACACTTGCTGCATACTTGCAAACGGTCTTGCCGAAAACGAGTTTATCGACGATAAAAGCACCGATTTCAAGACATTCTGCAAGGCTTTGAATTACGTTACCGTAAAGCTTTCGCGCATGATTGCAAAGGACGGCGAGGGCGCGACCAAGCTTATCGAGTGCCGCGTCGTCGGTGCGGATAAGAAAAATACCGCGAAAGCCGTGGCAAGGTCGGTTATTAAATCTTCGCTTGTAAAGGCGGCAATGTTCGGCGCCGACGCGAACTGGGGCAGGGTGCTCTGCGCGATAGGCTATGCGGGCGTTCCCGTAAACGTGAACGCCATCGACGTGACTTTTTCGTCGAAAAAGGGCGATTTGCCCGTCTGCAATGGTGGATACGGCATAGAATTTTCGGAGGATAAAGCAAAGGAAATTCTTTCCGAGGACGAAGTTATAATTAGCGTCAATCTCAATTCGGGCGCGTATAAAGCTACGGCGTGGGGTTGCGATTTAACGTACGATTACGTAAAAATTAACGGCGATTACAGGACTTGATATGGATAAACAGGAACAAGCCGAATTCTTAATCGAGGCGATGCCTTATATTAAGAAATATTTTAATAAGGTACTTGTCGTAAAGTACGGCGGAAACGCGATGATTGACGAGAATTTAAAGTCTTCGGTTATGCGCGACCTTGTCGTTCTCAATTTACTGGGAATTAAAGTCGTTCTTGTGCACGGCGGCGGTCCCGAAATCTCCGAAACGGTTAAAAAGATGGGAATGGAGACGAGGTTTGTCGACGGACTGCGCTATACCGACAGCGAGACGGGCGAGGTCGTCCGCATGGTTTTGGCAGGCAAGGTAAACAAATCGCTTGTAGACCTTCTTTGCAAGCACGGCGGCAAAGCCGTCGGCATCTGCGGGCAGGACAATCACATGCTCAAATGCGAAATGCAGGACGAAAAGTTGGGCTATGTCGGGAAAATTACCGAAATTAACACGCAGGTTATAACCGATTTGTTGGGCTTAGGCTACGTTCCCGTAATATCGACGGTAGGTTACGACGACGAGGGCAACGTGTATAACGTAAACGCGGACACCGCCGCGGCGGCAATCGCGGGCGCGCTCAACGCCGAAAGCCTTATTTTAATGACCGATATCCGCGGGCTTTTGGAAAACAAGGACGACCCCGAAAGTTTAATTCACAAAGTATATGTATCCGATATCCCCGCCTATATCAAGCAAGGCATAATATCGGGAGGAATGATTCCCAAAATCGAGTGCTGTAAAGACGCAATCCGTCGCGGCGTAAAAAAAGCCGTTATTATAGACGGACGGGTTAGTCATTCCATTTTAATAGAATTATTGTCCGACGAGGGCAGTGGAACAATGTTTTTGTAACGGCTGATTTATTTTTTAAATCAGTCTTTCTTTTAGTGAGGGCGTAAAAATATGGAAAATAACGGTATTTTCGCCGACGACGGCGAGTACATAGCGAACACCTACGCGCGCTACAAAGTGGCGTTTAAAAGCGGTAAGGGTGCACTTTTATACGATTTCGACGGCAAGGAATACATAGACTGCGCCACGGGCATAGGCGTAAATATCTTCGGCATTAACGACGAAGAGTGGAAGAGCGCGGTAAAGGCGCAGCTCGACAGCGTACAGCACGTCTGCAATCTGTACTATTCCCTGCCGCAGACCGAGCTTGCAAAGCTTTTATGCAAAAAGACGGGCGCAAAAAAGGTGTTTTTCGGCAACAGCGGCGCGGAAGCCAACGAGTGCGCGATTAAAGTCGCGCGCAAGTACGGCAACGAGCGTTACGGCAGAAACGAAATAATCACGCTTAGAGATTCTTTCCACGGCAGAACGATAGCGACGCTTACAGCGACGGGGCAGGACGGTTTTCATAAATTTTTCAGCCCCTTTTTGGAAGGTTTTAAGTACGCGGAGCCCACAATGGACGGCATTTTCAAGTGCTATACCGACAAAACCTGCGCCGTTATGGTGGAAGTCATTCAGGGCGAAAGCGGCGTAAATGTAATAGATTTCGGCTTTTTGAAGGAGCTTGAAAGGTTCTGCAAGGAGCGCGACATTCTGTTAATCTGCGACGAGGTGCAGTGCGGCAACGGCAGAACGGGCTATCTGTACGCGTACGAGGCGGCGGGAATTCACCCCGATATCGTAACCACGGCAAAGGGCTTGGGCGGCGGACTCCCCATAGGCGTGTGCATGCTTTTCGATAAGTGCGAAAACGTGTTCGGTTACGGCGACCACGGCACGACTTTCGGTGGCAATCCCGTTGTCTGCGCGGGCGCGGCAAACATTGTAGAAAGGCTCACGCCCGAGCTTTTACTGGAAGTACAGGGTAAAGGCGCGTATTTAAAATCGCACCTCGAACACATAAAAAACGTGACGAATGTTAGCGGTATGGGGCTTATGATTGGCATTTCCACAACCAAAAACGCAAGGGAAGTGGCGCAAAAGTGCCTTGAAAAGGGGCTCGTGGTGCTTACCGCTCACGATAAAGTAAGGCTTTTGCCGCCGCTTATTATAAGTAAAGAACAGATTAATTCAGCTTTGAAAATTTTAGACGAGGTAATTTCGCAATGAGACATTTATTAAAGTTACAGGACCTGACGAGGGAAGATATTCTTTCTATATTAAATCTTGCCGACCAGTTGAAGTTCGAAAGAAACAACGGAATTCAGAAGGACTATCTGAAAGGAAAAAAGATGGGGCTTATATTCCAAAAGGCTTCCACCCGTACGAGAGTTTCCTTCGAGGTGGGTATCTACGAGCTCGGCGGCTACGGACTGTTTTTGTCGAGCCACGATTTGCAGATAGGCAGGGGCGAGCCCGTGCAGGACACGGCAAGAGTGCTTTCCCGCTATCTCGACGGCATTATGATAAGAACCTTCGAGCAAAAAGAGGTCGAAGATTTGGCGAAATACGGCTCGATTCCCGTAATTAACGGGCTCACCGACTACGCGCACCCCTGTCAGGTACTCGCCGATTTAATGACGATAAGGGAGTACAAGGGCAGTTTCAAGGGCTTGAAAATGGCGTTCGTCGGCGACGGCAACAATATGGCAAACAGTCTTATGGCGGGCGCGGTCAAAACGGGTATGTCGTTCGCGATAGCTTGCCCCAAGGGGTACGAGCCCGACGCCGAACTGATGAAATGGGCTAAGGAAAACGGCGATTTCACAATCACGACCGACGTTAAGGAAGCGTTGAAGGACGCCGACGTCGTATATACCGACGTGTGGGCTTCGATGGGTCAGGAAGGCGAGAAGAAAGAGAGGGAAAAAGTTTTCGCGCCCTATCAGGTCAATAAGGAAAATCTGTCGGTGGCAAAACCCGACGTAATGTGTCTGCACTGTCTGCCCGCGCACCGCGGCGAAGAGATTACCGAAGAGGTGTTCGAAGAGCACGCAAAGGAAATTTTCGACGAGGCGGAAAACAGACTGCACGCGCAGAAAGCGGTTATGGTAAAGCTTTTAAAGTAAGAAAAAAATTTACGGCAGGGATAGAAAAAGTTATGAAAAACAGCAAAGTATATTTAACGTTGCAAAACGGTAAGCAGTTTACGGGATACAGATTCGGCGCCGACGGCGACGTTGTCGGCGAACTCGTATTCACTACGGGCATGACGGGTTACGTCGAGACGCTGACGGACCCGAGCTACTACGGGCAGATTGTTATTCAGACCTTCCCGCTCATAGGGAATTACGGCGTCACGCCCGATATGGAAAGTAAGAAGCCGTGGGTTTCGGCTTACATTGTAAGAGAAAAGTGCGATACGCCCTCTAATTTCAGAAGCGAAAAGACTATTGAGCAGTATCTTGAAGAGAATAACGTGGTTGGCATTTACGGAATCGACACAAGGGAGCTTACAAAAATAGTAAGAGAGACGGGTGTTATGAACGCCGCAATAACTTCGAAACCTTTGAAGGACTTGTCGGAGATTGCCAAATATAAAATCGTAAACGCCGTCGATACCGTAAGCTCGGACGAGGTCGAGTATTTCGGCGACCCTAAGGGCAGAAGAATTGCCGTATACGACTTCGGCACGAAGAAAAATATAATCCGTTCGCTCACAAACAGAGGCTGCTATTGCATAAAGGTGCCGAGCACATATACGGCGGAGCAGATTTTGGCGTTAAACCCTGCGGGACTTATGCTGTGCAACGGTCCCGGCGACCCTGCCGAAAACGTAAGGATAATTGAAAATCTCAAAAAGCTTGCGGGCAAGCTTCCCATATTCGGCATTTGCTTAGGTCATCAGCTTTTCGCTCTCGCTATGGGCGGAAAAACCAAGAAAATGAAATACGGTCACAGAGGCGCTAACCAACCGGTGAAGTGTGTCTCTACCGGAAGGGTGTACATTTCCAGCCAAAACCACGGCTACGAGGTAATTTCGTCAAGCGTTGACGGCGTAGGTAAGCTCAGTTTCTACAATGTAAACGACGGCACGTGCGAGGGGTTTGACTATCCCGACATAAACGCGTTTACCGTGCAGTTCCACCCCGAAGCTTGCGGCGGTCCTCACGACGCGGGTTTCCTGTTTGATAAATTTATGAAGAACATTACGGAGGGAAAATTCAATGCCTAAGAGAGCTGACATTAAAAAGGTACTGGTTATAGGCTCCGGTCCCATAGTTATAGGACAGGCTGCGGAGTTCGACTATGCGGGAACGCAGGCTTGCAGAATTTTAAAGAACGAGGGCATAAACGTCGTCCTTTGCAACTCTAACCCCGCAACGATAATGACGGATAGCGCGCTTGCCGACGAAATTTATCTCGAGCCTCTCACCACGGATACATTGAAGAGAATTATAATAAAAGAGCGTCCCGACAGTTTGCTCGCCTCGCTCGGCGGTCAGACGGGTCTTACTTTGGGCTGTCAGCTTGCGAAAGAGGGCTTTTTAGATGAATACGGCGTCAAGCTTATCGGCGTCAAGCTCGATTCGATTGACAGAGCGGAGGACAGAGAGCTGTTCAAGGAAACGATGCAGAAGATTAATCAACCCGTCGTTCCTTCGGATATCGCATACACGGTGGACGAGTGCGTAGCCGTAGCCGAAAAAATAGGCGGCTACCCCGTAATCGTCCGCCCCGCATACACGCTCGGCGGCGCGGGCGGCGGCGTTGCGTACAACGAGGCGGAGCTTCGGCTTATTTCCCATAACGGGCTCATGCTTTCGCCCATAACGCAGGTTTTAATTGAAAAATACATCGGCGGTTGGAAAGAAATCGAATTCGAAGTTATCCGCGACGGCGAGGGCAACGTAATAACAGTTTGTTCAATGGAAAATGTCGACCCCGTCGGCGTGCATACGGGCGACTCCATAGTTATTGCGCCTGCGGTTACTCTGTCCGACAAAGAATATCAGATGCTTCGTTCCGCATCTTTAAACATAATTTCAGAGCTCGGCATAGAGGGCGGCTGTAACTGTCAGTTTGCGCTCAACCCCGATAGCTTCGAATATGCGGTAATCGAGGTCAACCCGAGAGTTTCGCGTTCGTCCGCGCTCGCGTCCAAAGCAACCGGCTTCCCCATTGCAAAGGTTGCGACAAAAATCGCGCTCGGCTATACGCTCGACGAGATAAGAAACGACGTCACCGGCAAAACTTACGCTGCGTTCGAGCCTACGATTGATTACATAGTAATCAAATTCCCCAAATGGCCCTTCGATAAGTTCCTCTACGCAAAGAGAAACCTCGGCACGCGCATGAAGGCGACGGGTGAGGTTATGGCTATAGGTACCAGCTTCGAGATGGCTATAATGAAGGCAGTGAGAGGTGCGGAAATTTCTCTCGGCACTTTGAATATGCCTAAAATGGCGGCTTTTTCCGACGACGAAATACGTGCAAAATTACACGAACTGACGGACGAGAGACTGTTCGTCGTTTACGAAGCGTTAAAACGCGGAATTACTCCCGATGAAATATTTGAAATTACCAAGATTGACAGGTGGTTTACGAACAAGCTTCTCAACCTTATCAATTACGAAAATTCGATAAGGGGAGTTAAACTTACAAAGGCGCAGTATGTAACAGGCAAGAAGCTCGGTTATCCCGACAAGGAGCTTGAAAAGATTTCAGGTTTTGCTCTGCCCGCCCATATCAACTGCGCGTTCAAAATGGTTGATACCTGCGGCGCGGAATTTGCCGCGCAGACGCCCTATTTCTATTCGACCTACGATGAAAAGGAACACGACGAAGCCGTGCCCTACGTGGTTAAGAGCAGGGCAAATAAGAAGAAGAGAATTATAGTTATAGGCTCCGGTCCTATAAGAATCGGTCAGGGCATAGAATTCGACTATTCGTCCGTTCACTGCGTGTGGGCGCTTAAAAGGCTGGGGTACGAGGTCATCATCATCAATAACAACCCCGAAACGGTTTCGACCGACTTCGACACCGCCGACAGACTGTATTTCGAGAGCCTTACTCCCGAAGACGTTCAGAACGTTATTGATATAGAAAAACCCTACGGCGTAGTAATTACGTTCGGCGGGCAGACGGCGATTAAGCTTTGCGCCTATCTCGATAAGAAAGGCGTGCGTATACTCGGCACTCCCGCCGACAGCGTTGACCTTGCGGAGGACAGAGAGAGGTTCGACGCGCTTTTGGAGCAGTTTAATATCGCCCGCCCGAAGGGACTTACCGTTATGACCAAGGAGGAGGCGATAAGCGCCGCCGAGCAGCTCGGCTATCCCGTGCTTCTTCGACCCTCGTACGTTATAGGCGGTCAGAATATGACCATCGCCTTCACGCAGAACGATATCGAAAGGTATATGGACGTTATTTTGGCGCAGAAGATTGAAAACCCCGTGCTTTGCGACAAGTACTTAATGGGTACGGAGCTTGAAGTGGACGCCATTTCCGACGGCGTGGACGTACTCATCCCCGGCATTATGCAGCATATCGAAAGGGCGGGCGTGCACAGCGGCGACTCGATTGCCGTATATCCCCCGTACAACCTCTCCGATGCAATGCTCAAAAAGATTGTCGACGTCTCCACCGACCTTGCGATTTCGCTCAAAACAAAGGGCTTAATCAATATTCAGTACTTAATTTACCATAATGAACTGTACGTTATCGAGGTAAACCCGAGGGCTTCGCGTACCGTGCCTTACATTTCGAAGGTAACCGGCGTGCCCATGGTTGATTTGGCAACCAAAATTATGGTGGGTGCAAAGCTTAAAAAGCTCGGATACGGTACGGGGCTGTACAAAAATTCGCCCTACGTTGCCGTCAAGGTGCCTGTGTTCTCGTTCGAAAAGCTCAACGACGTGAACTCTCAGCTCGGACCCGAAATGAAATCGACGGGCGAGGTTTTAGGCATAGGCAAAACTATCGAGGAAGCTCTCTTTAAGGGCTTGGTTTCGGCGGGCTTCAATATGAAGCACCCCACAAAGCAGCGTCCCTCCGGCATTTATTTCACTATCAACGACCAGGATAAGTTCGAAATTATAAACATAGTCAAAAAGTTTGCCGACCTCGGCTTGACGCTGTACGCAACCAAGGGAACGGCGGACGTTATAAGGAGTTTGGGGCTTGACTGTACGGACGTTGCAAGGCTTTCAACCAACGACGAGATTTTCAAGCTTATGGACGACGGCAAGATAGACTACATCGTCTACACCGGAAAGACGGACATCGAGTCGATAACCAACTATATGTCGTTGCATCACCACGCGATATTGCTCGGAATAACCGTGCTCACGTCGCTCGATACGACGAACGCGCTTGCCGACGTTATCGCGGGCAGATACAACCAGTTCAACACCGAACTTGTCGATATCAATAAGCTCAGAACCGAAAAAATGAAGCTCGACTTCTGCAAAATGCACAGTTGCGGCAACGATTACATAATTTTCAACAACATGAACGGCGAAATTACCTGCCCCGAGAGCCTTGCAATTAACTTTTCGGACAGGCATTACGCGATAGGCGCGGACGGCATTGTTATGATTGAAAAGTCGGACGTTGCCGACGCCAAGGTGCGCGTATTCAACCGCGACGGAAGCGACGGCGGACTTGCGGCGAACCCCATAAGGTGCGTTGCTAAGTATCTGTTCGATAACCGCATTGTTTGCGCAGAGGAAATCTCGATTGAAAGTTGCGGAATCGTAAGGCATTTAAGCGTAAACAGCTTTAACGGCGTTGCAAGCTCCGTTGGCATAAATTTGGGCAAGCCCGAATCTGCAGGCAACAAAATTCCTTGCTCGCTCGACGGCGAAATTATCGACCGCGAGGTGGAGTTAGAGGGCAGGAAATACAATGTAACGTGCGTAAACGTGGGCAATCCTCACTGCGTAATTTTCGTCGACAGAGTAGAGGATATTGATTTGGACGCTCTCGGTCAGTCGCTCTGCTACTCGGGAATGTTCCCCGAGGGCGTGTTCTTAGAGTGCGTGCGCGTAGTGAACGGCGTGACGGTTAAAATGCGCGTGTGGGAAAAGGTGAACGGCGAAACGTGGGCGTGCGGTTCGGCGGCGGCTGCGGCGGCGACTGCTGCAATTATCAACGGCAAATGTTTGAAGTGCGAAACCATAACCGTCAAGTTGAAGGGCGGCGACCTCTTTGTCAAACTCAACGACGACGGCGAAGTTGAACTCGACGGCTTTGTAAAGCAATCGTTTAAAGGAATTATCGAAATTTAATGATTTACCTCGACAATGCGGCGACGACTAAACCCGATAACGTGTGTTTAAAGTGCGCCGAACAATACATAAGCGAAAAATTTTATAATCCTTCCGCATTGTATGCGGAAGGATATAATTTGCACCGCGAGTTGATTAGCGCGCGCTCGGATTTGCTCAATTTAGTTGCAAACGACCGCGATTTCAGCTTGAATTTTACCTCTTGCGGCACCGAAGCCGACAATCAGGCAGTCTTTTGCGGGGGGCGGCGCGGCAACGTCGTAACCACTATGGGCGAGCACTCCGCCGTATATTCCGCCGTAAACGAGCTTAAAGAGCGCGGAATAGAGGTGCGCTTTGCTTCGTTAAACGGCGACGGCAGCGTCGATATTCCCAGCCTTTTAAAGCTGATTGACGGTCAGACCTCGCTTGTATCGCTGATTCACGTAAACAACGAAACGGGCGCAATTAACGATATAAACGTTATCGCAAAAGCCGTAAAGAGCATAAACCCGCGCGTGCTTTTTCACTCGGACGGCGTTCAGGCGTTCGGAAAAATTCCGTTTAAATTGAGCGATTATATTGATTTATACAGCATTTCCGCGCACAAAATAGGCGGTTTAAAGGGTACGGGCGCACTTATAAAGCGCAAGAGTCTTGTGTTGAAGCCCTTAATCTACGGCGGCGGGCAGGAAGGCGGTTTAAGAAGCGGCACCGAAAACGTTTTCGGCATTAAGACCTTCGAATTTGCCGCAAAGAAAAGGTATGAAAATATCGAAGAAAATCTGCACCGCGTCAAAGCACTGAACGGAATTTTGCGCGAGCGGCTTGACAAATCGCTGTTTAAATTCATCTCGCCGGAAAATGGCTCGCCGTATATTCTGTGCGTTGCGGCTGTCGGCGTGCGCGGCGAAATAATCTTGCACGAGGTCAACGACAAAGGTCTGATAATCGGCACAGGCTCGGCGTGTTCGTCGAACAGCAAAAAGCGGTATTCCCGCATAATTTTATCGTGCGGTATCGACGAGGGCACGGCTGACGGCGTTTTAAGGCTTAGTTTTAGCCCCGAAAATACCTCCGAGGAGGTTGAAAGGGCGGCGGACATTTTAAACGAAACGGTGAAACGGCGCAAGGAAATAATGAACTGATGGAAAAAGTTGTAATCATAAGATATTGCGAGATACATTTAAAGGGCAATAACCGCGGATTTTTCGAGCGGGTTTTTGCCGAAAATATGGAAAAGGCTTTAAAGGGTATAAAGCACGTTATAAGAAAGCAGAGCGGCAGATACGCTATCGAAGATTTTGCCGAAAGCGATACGGACGAAATCGTGCGCCGCGTGCAGAATGTTTTCGGCGTTCATACGTTGAGCGTTGCGCTGAAAGTGAATACCGACCTCGACGAAATCTTCGCGGCGGTAAAGACCTTCGACCCGCTTGTCGGCACGTTTAAAATCGAAACGCACCGCGCGGACAAAAAATTCCCCCTAAATTCCATGCAGATTAACGCCGAAATAGGCGGCAGATTGCTTACGCACAACCGTAATTTGAGCGTTGACGTACACAATCCGCAGACGGTAATAGGCATCGACCTTCGCGAAAACGGCACAAGCCTCGTGTTCGGCAACCTTGTAAGCGGCGTCGGGGGTATGCCCGTCGGCACCGCGGGCAAGGGTATGCTACTGATTTCGGGCGGGATAGACAGTCCGGTTGCGGGCTACATGATGGCAAAGCGCGGAATGAAAATCGAATGCGTGCATTTTCACAGTTACCCGTACACGAATATGCAGGCGCGCGAAAAAGTCGAGGAGCTTGCCGCAATTTTGGGCGGGTATTCCTGCGGAACAACTTTAAACGTGGTCAAAGTCACGCATATTCAGGAAGAAATTCATAAAAAGTGCAACGGCGACTACATGGTAACGCTTTTAAGGCGATTTATGATGCGCATTGCCGAAAGGCTTGCAAAAAAGTGCGGCGCGCAGTGCCTGATTACTGGTGAAAGTTTGGGTCAGGTTGCAAGCCAGACTATCGAGGGAATGACGTCGTCGGGAAGCGTAGTCGAAAGTTTGCCGATTTTGCGCCCCTTGTGCGGCTTCGATAAAAATGAAATAATCGAGCGCAGCAGAGCGATGGGGGCGTACGACGTTTCCATTAGACCGTACGAGGACTGTTGCACCGTGTTTTTACCCAAACACCCCGTAATTCACCCGAAGATTTGCGACGTTTTGGCGGAAGAGGCTAAGCTCGATATCGAAGGCTTGATAAGCGAAGCTTTGTCTACTTTGGAAATTGTAAAAATATAATTTAAAAGGCTTCGCGAATTTAGCGCAGCCTTTTAAATTTATTGATTATACCAGTCTTTATAGACGATATCTGGGACTTTATCCTGCGATTTTTCGTGCCTTATAATTACTCTCGGAAGCTTAATCTCCTTGCCGTAATACACATTTTTGCCGCTTGAAAAATAGGGGATAACGCTGTACTCGTAGTCGCCGTCGGGCGGCTCGTCAATTATTTTGTCTTTCCACTCTCCGTCAAAAATGACGTTCTTTCCGCGCTTTATTAAATATGAATAGTACTTTGTCTGACATAATGATATGAAAACTTGGTTATTATTGACAGAAATTGCGGGTTTTGCGATTTGCGGGCTTGTAAATCTTGTGGAAAGCTCTTTCGGCAGATTGTCGCTTAAAACTTTTACTTTAAGTCGGTTGAGTTTGGGGCAGTTTGTGTCGCACAGCAATATTTTATCGTTGTTTTCGTATTCTTCGCGGTCAATCTCAACCGTGGCGGTACCCGTCTCTTTGTCGAGTTTTTTGTTTTCGCCCGAGCATAAACTGTTTAAAACGTTCTTTAAAATATTGCAGCAGTCCTTGCCGCCCGTGACTTGCAAGCGATTGTTATTTTTATCGCCCAGCCACACCCCGAAACAGAGGTCGGGGGTGTAGGCGACTGAATACGCGTCGGTATTTCCGTCCTTATTTCCGCAGGTGCCCGTCTTGCACGCAACGTCCAAATTCAGTTCTTTAAGCTTTTTCGCGGTTCCGCTCTTTGCTGTTTCGCACAGAGCCTCGTTCATAAACGAACACGTACCCTGTGAAAAGACTCGCGTTTGTTTTAATTTATCGCAGTAAATAACGTTCCCGTTCTGGTCGCAGACCTCTTTAATAAAGTGCGAGGGGGTGAAGGTGCCGCCGCGCGGAAAGACCGAGTAGGCATCGCACAGCTCTTTTAATGTCAATCCGTCCTTCATGGCTCCGAGCGATAGAGCTAAATTTTTGTCGCTTTCGTCAATTTTTATATTCATTTTTGCCGCATAGTTTTCAACGCTTTCAAAGCTAAGCGAATTCAACGTTTTTACCGCGGGAATATTGTAGCTGAACTTAATGCTGTCGGCGACGCTCACTCTGCCGTGATATTTTTTGTCGTAATTTTCGGGCGAGTAGCCGCCGTAGTTGACGGGCTCGTCGTCAATTTTGGTAAAAATATTGACTTTTTTGTCGTTTATGGCGGGCGCGTACACAAAAATCGGCTTTGCCGTCGAACCTATCTGCCGCTTCACGTTGCCTATCGAGGATTTGTACGCCACGACGCCGCCCTCATTGTTCCTTATAAAAAACGAGTAATCGCACTCCGCGCTCTGCCCGTCGAGTGCTTTTTGCGCGGCACCGTTCATGTACGTTTTGATATTCAGTTCCGAAAATTGTCCGTAAGGGTCGATATTCAGCTCCTCGAACTCGTCAAACACCGCGCTGAGATAGGAAGAACTGCTTTTTTCCGCGCCGCCTTGCGTTGCGCTCAGCGGCATTGCTACGGCGTTTTCGTAGGTTATTTTGTCGATAAACGAGCAGTCCAGCATATTTTTCAGTACCGTGTTTCTGCGCGCAAGGCATTTTTCGGGGGTTTTAAAGGGGGAATAGTTGTTCGGCGAGGTCAAAAGCCCGACCAAAGTCGCGCTTTGCTCCAAATTCAATTCGCCCGCAGGCTTGCCGAAATAGAATTCTGCCGCGCTCTGCAAGCCGAAGCAGTTGTGCCCGAAATAAATCGTATTGAGATACATTTCGAGTATGCGCTCCTTATCGTACCGCCGCTCGAGCTGGCGGGTGAGTTTTATCTCTTTCAGCTTTCTTGTAATCGTCTTGTCGCTGTTTAAGTGGGTGTTTTTAATGAGCTGTTGGCTGATAGTCGACGCGCCCTCTTTAAACGAGCGGGAGGCGATATTTTTGTATAAAGCCTTTAACATCCGCTTGTAATTGAGCCCGTTGTGGCTGAAAAAATTTCTGTCCTCCGAGGCTATAAAGGCGTTTATGGTTTCGTCCTTTAAACTGTCGATACGCACGCTTTTCCGTCTTGTTTCGTAGGACGCGTCCTCGATTTTGTTCGATTCATCGTCGAAAACCGCAATGGTCTTTGTGTAGTCGACGAGTTTTTCGGGTTGAAGGTTTGTTCCCGCGGTAATTATAAAAAACGAGGCGAACGCGACGCCGAAAATCGCCGCGAAAGAAATCAGCAGGGCGATAATAATTTTCAGAGCTCTATTCATCACATTTAGTATTCATAAAATGAAATATTTATTGCAATTTAATTGAAAATTAAATTCAAAAAAGTTATAATTGTTACTATGGATAAGTTTTATCACATTGTAACGTACGGTTGTCAGATGAACGTTCACGAGTCGGAAAAAATTGCCGGCATTCTTTCCGGACTTGGCTATAAAAGCTGTACGGATATGGAGCACGCGGATATCGTCGTGTTCAACACCTGCTGCATAAGAGAAAACGCCGAAAACCACGCTTACGGCAATATCGGCATGCTGAAAAAGCTGAAAGCCAAAAAGCGCGATATGATTATCGCCGTGGGCGGCTGTTTAACGCAGCAGATAAACAAGGCGGACGATTTGCACGACAAATTCCCGTACGTCGATATAATTTTCGGCACGCACAATTTGAATAAACTCAAAGACTACATACTCGAAAAACAGCGTCGCAAAAAGTCGCTGATTGAAATAGAGGAGTGCGACGGCACGGTCTTTGAGGGCGACAAGCCTTTGAGGACGAGCTTCCCCAACGCCTGGGTGAATATAACCTACGGGTGCAACAATTTCTGCACGTACTGCATCGTGCCCTATGTTCGCGGGCGGGAGCGGAGCAGAAAGTCGGAGAACATAATAGCCGAGGTCAAATCGCTTATTGCCGAGGGGTACAAGGAAATTACGCTTTTGGGACAAAACGTAAATTCCTACGGAAACGGCGGCGCGGACATACCTTTTTACGAGCTTTTGGATAAGATTGCGGCGTTAGACGGCGATTTCAGACTGCGCTTTATGACCAGCCACCCAAAAGATTTTTCGGAAGAGCTCGCTAAGGTTATTGCAAAAAACAAGAAGATTTGCAACTGCGTGCATTTGCCCGTGCAGAGCGGGTCGGACAGAATTCTTTCGGCTATGAACCGCCGCTACACCTCGGGCGATTACCTTAAAAAGGTGGAAATTTTGCGAAAATACGTGCCCGACTGCGCGATAACAACCGATATAATAGTCGGTTTTCCGGGTGAAACAGAGGAAGATTTCAAGGCTACGAAAGAGCTTGTAAAAAAAGTCGATTTTGCCTCGGCGTTCACTTTCGTTTATTCAAAGCGCGAGGGGACGGTTGCGGCGAAGATGCCGAACCAAATCCCCGAAGATATCTGCAAGCGCAGAATTATGGAGCTTGTCGAGCTTGTTAATTCGCAGACGCGCAAGCACTCTGCAAAATTCGTGGGGCAAACGGTGGAAGTTTTATGCGAAGATTACGACGAAAAGAAGGGAATGTATCTCGGCAGAAGCGAACACGGCAGAATGGTGTATTTTAAGAGCGAAACGGATAAAAAAGGCGAGTTCGTCACGGTCAAAATAGACGGGGCGAACGGCATTTCGTTGACGGGACAAATGATTTAAGGGGCTATAAATGGCAAAAGATAAAGAGAAAGTTAAAGTATACAAACTGTCGAACATGATGACGCACTACCTTAAAGTTAAGGAAAAGTACAGGGACTGCCTTGTGTTTTACCGTTTAGGCGACTTTTACGAAATGTTTTTCGACGACGCGGTCAAGGCTTCGAAGCTTTTGGACTTGACTTTAACGGGAAGAGATTGCGGTTTGGAACAGCGCGCGCCCATGTGCGGCGTGCCTTATCATGCGGCTGAAAATTACATAGCAAAATTAATTTCGCTCGGAGAAAAGGTAGCAATCTGCGAACAGCTTCAGGACCCGTCCGAGGCAAAGGGGCTGGTCGAAAGGGACGTTATAAGGGTAGTTACGCCGGGCACGGTCACGTCGGAAAACGGTCTCGACGAAAAGCAGAACAACTACATATGCGCCGTCTGTAAAAACGGCGACGAGGTTGCCGCGGCGTGGGCTGATATCACTACGGGCGAGCTGTGCGCCGCGCAGTTTGCGGGCGAAAGAGCGGTTAAGCAGGTCATAAATCACCTTTTAAAGCTTGCTGTGAAGGAGATTATCGTCAACGACGAAATGTTGTTTGCAACCCGCGGTTTGCCCGAGCTTGAAAGGGGAATTTTGCCGCCGTTTTCTTCGTACCCCGGCTGGGCTTTCAATTTAGCCGCCGCCACGAAATGCCTTACCGAACAGTTCAAGGCTGGCTCGCTGAAAGCCTTTTCAATCGACGGTAAAAACGGCGCAATCTGTGCTGCGGGCGCGCTTATCGAGTACCTTAAAGAGACGCAAAAACACGCGCTCAGCAACATAGATAACGTAAAATATGTGTCGTCGTCAAACAGTATGCAACTCGATATGACGGCTATACGCAACCTCGAAATTACGAGAAATCTCGGCGAAAACAAGAAGTACGGCTCTCTTTTGTGGGTGCTTGACAAGACCTGCACGAATATGGGCGCAAGGCTTTTGAACAATTTAATCTTATCGCCGCTCGTCGATATCAACAGAATTAATTACAGGCTCGACGGCGTGAGCGAGCTTTTTAACGCGACGGTCGTAAGGGTGGGAATCGAAGAGCTTTTAAGGCAGATTAAGGATGTAGAAAGGCTTAGCGGCAAAATTTCCAACAACGAAATCATGCCCGCGGACTGCCTTGCGCTTGCGCAGTCGCTCCTCGTCGTTCCCAACCTCAAATTCCGTTTAAGCGGGTTCACCTCGCGCGTTTTAAACGATATCTCGGGCGGGCTTACGGATTTGAGCGACATTGCAAACGAGATTATAAGAACGGTAAACGAGGGCACCACGCCCAAAAACCTTAAAGACGGCGGCTATATCAAAAAGGGCTTTAACGCACAACTCGACGAACTGCGCGATATCCGCGATAATGCGGCTAAATACGTTGTGGAAATGGAGGCGCGTGAGCGCGACGCAACCGGCATACGCACGCTCAAAATACACTACAACCGCGTTTTCGGCTACTATATCGAGGTGTCGAAATCGTTTAAGGACGTCGTGCCCAACCATTACCACAGAAGGCAGACGCTCGCCAACGCCGAAAGGTATTACACGGACGAGTTGAAGGGGCTCGAAGAAAAGATTTTATCGTGCGAAGAGAGCGCGTTAAAACTCGAAGCGCTGATATATAAAGAGCTTAAAAACAAGCTTTTGGCGGCGGTCAACAGTTTAAAGAGCATTTCCGAAAACATTGCGCGGCTGGATATTTTAACCGCGTTTGCCGAGGTTTCCAAAAGCAACAACTACGTCCGCCCCGAATTAGTGGAAAGCGACAAGCCAATGATTATAAAGGACGGCAGGCACCCTGTTGTGGAGCTTCTGACAAAGGACAAATTTGTCGCAAACGACATCTATCTGGACGAGGGCGACAGCCGCACGCTCATTATAACCGGTCCAAATATGGCGGGCAAGAGCACGTATATGCGACAGAACGCAATAATCGCCATAATGGCGCACCTCGGCTGTTTCGTGCCCGCAAAGTCCGCGCAGATTCCCATAATCGACAGAGTGTTCACTAGGGTCGGAGCGAGCGACAATCTCATTTTAAACCAGTCCACGTTCATGGTGGAAATGATAGAGGTTGCGGCAATTTTGCAGAACGCAACCAAAAACAGCCTTCTCATTTTGGACGAGGTCGGCAGAGGTACGAGCACCTTCGACGGGCTTAGCATAGCTTGGGCGGTAATCGAGCACATAACGAAAAATATCGGCGCAAAGACGCTGTTCGCCACCCATTACCACGAGCTTTTACAGCTTGAAGAGCGTTTGGACGGCGTAAAAAACTATAAAATAGCGGTAAAAGAGTTCAACGGCACGGTGGTATTTTTGCGCAAAATTATGCGCGGCGGTGCTAACCGCAGCTTCGGTATCGAGGTTGCCGCGCTTGCGGGCGTGCCCTCATGCGTGTTAGACAGAGCCAAGGTCATTTTAAAGGCGGTTGAAAACGGCGACGTTTCGACAAGCTTCGACAAATCGGATGAGAGGGAAACCGAGGAAAAGCAACAGAGCGAGGTTGAAAAGATTTTAAGCGAGATAGACCTCAACAATCTTTCGCCCATGCAGGCGTTTATGGTGCTTTCGGACTTGGTTGAAAAGGTGAAATAAATGGGCAAAATTAATTTTTTATCGGATATGCTCTGCAACCGCATTGCGGCGGGCGAGGTTATCGACAGACCGTATTCTGCGGTTAAAGAGCTGATAGAAAACAGTATCGACGCGGGCGCGACCGAAATCGAGGTTAGCATAGAGCGCGGCGGCAAGGATTTAATTAAGGTCACCGACAACGGCTGCGGTATCGAAAAGGACGATATGCGCGCCGCCTTCTTTTCGCACGCGACGAGCAAAATTAAGGAGCTTGAGGATATCGAGCATATAAGAACGCTCGGTTTCCGCGGCGAGGCGTTGGCGACTATTGCCTCGATTTCGTGCGTCGAACTTGTAAGCGCGGTCGAGGGCGAAGAGGGCAACAAGGTGGAATGCGACGGCGAGTTCGTCGGAAAAGTAATGCCGGCGGTGTCGCCTAAGGGCACAAGCATTGTAATCCGCAAATTTTTCTTCAATACGCCCGTCCGCTATAAGTTTATGAAGTCGGACAAAAAGGAAGAGACCGATATTACCAATTATATAATACACTACATATTGGGCTATCCCGAAATTGCTTTTAAATATTTTGTGGACGGAAAACTGTCGCTGCAATCTTACGGCGGCGGGCTCGACGAGGCGATAACGCAGGTCTACGGCGCGAACGTTTTGCCCAACTGCTTTAAAATTAAGGCGGAAAGAAACGATATAAAGCTTAGCGGCTTTATCAGCAATCAGAATTATTTTAAGTCGAATAAGACCTATCAGAACGTTTTTTTAAACGGCAGGCGGATAGACAATTACCTCATTTCTACGGCGATTTACAACGCGTACTCGGGCTACGCAATGAAGCGGCAGTACCCGTTTTACGTTTTGAATATTACCGTGCCCGACGAAATGGTCGACGTGAACGTGCACCCCAACAAGTCTGACGTGCGCTTTACCAACGAGAGCGTCGTGTACGGCTCGGTTTATAAAATAATCTCGTCAATTCTCGACGGCACCGCAAAGGCGGCGGAATTTGTCGTAAACGACGAAACGGGCGAAAAGAGGGGCGAAAGCGCGTCAAAACCTGCGCCCGATATGTATTCCGCGCAATTTATCAGCACCGAAAAGGTGTACGACAAAGATTTCAGCGACGTTGTCGGCATAGAGCAGTTTACGAAAGCGAAGAAGGCGGAGCCGCAAAAAAGCGAACGGCAACCCGATTTGTCGGCGTACGAAAATTACGAAGCGCCGCCCGCAGCCGCCGACGCCGAGCGCGATTTGCCGCTGTATCAATATTTTGCGCCGCGCGCGGGCGTGAAAATCGAAAACACGTTTACGCTTAGAAGCGACGACGGTTTCGACCCTATTTTAGCCAATATCGAGGCGGAAAAGGCGGAATTTAAGGCAAAACAGCAAAAATTGTTCTTTACGCAGTACAGTTACAAGGGCACGCTTTTCAATACATATTTAATATACGAGGCGGGCGACGACGCGTATCTAATCGACCAGCATGCGGCGCATGAGCGGCTGATATACGACAGACTGAAAGCCGCGCTCAACGAAAGAAAGCTGACAAGGCAGGATATGCTCGTGCCGTACGTGCTTACCGTAAACCCCGAAGAGAAGCGGTTTCTCGACGAAAATGCCGATTTAATCTGCCAGATGGGCTTTTCGGTGGAAGCTTTCGGCGAAAGCGCTTTCCGCGTGAACTCTATGCCGGCAGATTTGCCGTCGCTGAATATCAAAGACTTTTTCGAAGAATTGCTTGCAAGCATTTACGAGCTGAAAAAAATTACGCTCACCGAGGTATTGAAGGACAAAATCGCGCAGTCGGCGTGCAAACACGCGGTGAAGGGCGGCGAAATTTTAACCGAGCAGGAGCGCGACACGCTCTTTGAAATGCTAAGCGGCAATTTGGGGCTCAAATGCCCGCACGGCAGACCAATCTGCGTGAAGCTTTCCAAAAGCGAAATCGAGAAAATGTTTAAAAGGAAGGTGTAATTTCTTGAAACGCGTTCTCGTTATTTGCGGCGCGACGGCTACGGGCAAGACTTCGCTTGCCGTCGACTGCGCAAAAGCATTAAATTCCGAGGTCATTTCCGCCGATTCACAGCTGGTTTACCGCGGGCTCAATATTGGTACGGCAAAACCGACTTTTGCGGAAATGCAAGGTGTCAAGCACCATATGATTGATATTGTCGGTGCGGGCGAAAATTTTTCGGTTTCCGACTACGAAGAACGGGCATTGCCCATAATCGAAAGACTGTTAGGTGAAGATAAGGTGCCGGTTATTTGCGGCGGCACGGGGTTTTATATCAATTCCTTATTATACAATTTAGGTTACGGCAACGTTAAAGCAGATTTGGCGGTTCGGGCGAAGTACGAAGCTCTTTTGGAAGAGCGGGGGAAAGAATATCTGTTCGGGCTTTTAAAAGAAGTTGACCCCGAAACCGCGGAAAAATTGCACGTAAACGATATAAAGAGGGTTATACGCGCGCTCGAAATTTACGAGGTGAGCGGCAAGAAAAAATCTGAACAGCACGACGAATTGAAGCCGCGCTTTGATTATCTTGCGGTCGCGATAGACTACCCGAGAGAGGCGTTATATAAAAGAATAGACTGCCGCGTAGACGTTATGTTTAACTCGGGACTAATAGGCGAGGTTGAAAAATTAAAAAGTGTCGGAATTGACGAAAATTGTCAAAGTATGCAAGCAATAGGGTATAAAGAGGTGCTTGAAGGCTTAAAAAGCGGGCTTAACGAGAGTACTATGCGTGACATAATAAAGAGAAATACGCGGCATTATGCCAAAAGACAGATAACATTTTTCAAAAAATTGAAGGGCATTGTTTGGCTAAAGCCCGAGCAGGCGAACAGCGCTAATAAAGTATTGGAGCTTTTGAATGGTAAATAACGAAGAATTTATAAAATTGTGCGAAGAAAAGCTAAAGCCGCAGTTCGCACTCATTGACGATATTGCTTACTTTAACCAAAAAAAGGTGCTAAAAGCTTTTTCCGAAAATAAAATTGCGGTAAGGCACTTTGCGGGCACTACGGGCTACGGCTACGGCGACGAGGGCAGAGACACGCTCGGCAAGCTCTATGGCTACGTGTTCGGGGCGGAAGCCGGTATTGTTTCGCCGCACTTACTTTCGGGCACGCACTCGCTTTCCGTCGCGCTTTTCGGGCTTTTAAAGGGCGGCGACACGCTCTTGTGCATATCCGGTATGCCGTACGACACGATTCGCCCCGTAATTTTCGGCGAAAATATCGGCTCGCTTAAAGATTTGGGGGTAAATTTCGAGTGCGTGGACCTGTTGCCCGACAACTCGTTCGACCGAGATACAATCAAGAAAAAATTAAACGATAAGGTTGCCGTCGTATATATTCAGCGTTCGCGCGGGTATGAGCTGAGAGAAGCGTTTTCGTGCGAACAAATAGGCGAAACTTGTCAATATTTGCGCAAAATCGGCTATAACGGCACGATTTTCGTTGATAACTGCTACGGCGAGTTTGTCGAAACGCAAGAGCCTACCGAGGTTGGCGCGGATATCTGCGTGGGCTCTCTCATAAAAAACGCGGGCGGCGGACTTGCGCCTACGGGCGGATATATCGTCGGCAAGGCTGATTTAATCGAAAAAATCGGCAAAAGGTTTACCGCACCGTCGATAGGGCTGGAAGTAGGCTCTTACCCCGCGGGCTATCAGTACTTTTACCAAGGGCTGTTTATGGCTCCGCACACGGTCGCACAGGCGCTTAAATGCTCGTTTTTAATAGGGCAGGCGATGACCGAGCTCGGCTACAAAAACTACCCCGCAATCGACCGCGTGCCGCATGACATAACGCGCGCAATCGAGTTCGACGACGCCGACAAAATGATAAACTTTATCCGCGAGGTGCAGTACGCGTCGCCCGTCGACGGCTACGTCACCTGCGAGCCATGGGATATGCCCGGCTACGACGACAAAATTATAATGGCGGCGGGCACGTTTGTCTCGGGCGCGTCGATAGAGCTTTCCGCCGACGGACCCGTAAAGCCGCCGTACGTAGTCTATTTTCAGGGCGGTTTAACCTACGAGCACGGCAAATATGCCTTAGAGCGAATTTTGGATAAATTAAGATAAGAAAAATGGTAACTTTAAGAGAGTGGAAGAAAAGCGATGCGGGGGCGCTTTCAAACCTTTTGAACAACAAAAAAATTTTAGATAACCTGCGCGACGGTTTGCCGTATCCGTATACCGAGAGCGACGCGCTCGATTACATAAATTTGTGCCTTTCAGCCGACAAAACGGCGAATTTTTGCTTTGCGGTTGTCTGTAACGGCGAGGTTGCGGGCAGTGTCGGCGTTTTCCGTCAGACGAATATTCACTGCAAGACCGCCGAAATCGGCTATTATATCGGCGAAAAATTTTGGGGCAAAGGTGTTGCGACCGAGGCGGTAGGACTTGCGTGCAAACACGTTTTCGACAGTACCGACATAGTGCGAATTTACGCCGAGCCGTTCGCCGAGAATACCGCAAGTTGCCGAGTTTTGGAAAAGAACGGTTTTGTTTTAGAGGGCATTTTACGCAAAAACGCTTGCAAAAACGGCGTTTACCGCGATATGAAAATGTACGCGCTTATTAAGGAAAATTTATGAAAATTGAAACCTTTGGCGATAGTAGTAAGCCAGCGTTTTTAGCAATTCATCCTATGTTTACGGGCGGTTTTTTTATGGATAAGCTCGTTGAGATTTGCGGTAAAGATTATTATTTTATAATTCCCACTATGAGCGGACATTACGAAAATTCCGAATACGTTTCAATGTATGAAGAGGAAATAACCATAACAAATTTTTTAAAGCAAAATAATATTAAAAAGGTCGCCGTTTTGCTCGGTTTTTCGCTCGGCGGCAACACGGCTTTCGATTTGTTTGCAAAAGACCTCGTTCAAGCCGATAAAGTGATAATCGACAGTGCGCCGCTATTTGATTTCCCCAAAGCCATAAAAAGTATTTTCCACAAAAAATACATGCGTTGCCTAAAAAAGATTAAGAGTGGCGACGTTGACGTTGCAAAGGAACTTAATAAGTGCTTTAACGGAATGGGAGAAGTTCAGAAAGAGATTGCACCTAACGTTTCTTTTGGTAGTCTTAAAAATCTTGTAAATGCTTGCTTTGCGATTAAAGCGCCTGAAATCAGTGCGGAAAAGCAGAGTAAAATTACGTTTCTTTACGGCACGAAAGACGAAGCGAAATTATGCAAAATGCGCATTAAAAAATATAAAAATGCTAATATCGTAAATTTGAAAGGCTTCAGGCATTGCGGACTTTATCAATCAAACCCAAAAGAATATGTTGACAGATTTATAAATTGATACAAAAAGGGTACATTTTGTAATATGAAATTGTAAGCGTTAATGAAAGAAAAGTAAGATAAAAGAAAGTACTAAGGTTAAAATTATATTTAGAATTAGATAACACAGAAGAAAAATATATTAAAGAATAAAGAAGAATTAAATAAGAAGAAAGCAGAAGAATAGGTTTATTTTTTTCTTGTGTTTTCTTTAAAACGCCCGCGGCGAAATTTTTTCGCCGCGGGCGTTTTTCAGACTTCGTAATTTGGGAAACAACCTCTTAATACATGCCGCCCATGTCGCCGCCGCCCATGGGTGCCGCGGGTGCGGGAGGAGTGGGAATATCGGTCACGATACTTTCCGTCGTTAAAAGCGTTGCCGCAACCGAAGCCGCGTTCTGCAAAACCGAACGCGCAACCTTTGTCGGGTCGATAATGCCGCTTTCAACCATATTGACGTATTCGTTCGTCAACGCGTTGAAGCCGTAATTTTTCTTCTTCGAGGTCAAAATGGTATTTACGACAACCGAGCCGTCGTAACCCGCGTTCTTTGCAATCTGACGAACGGGTTCTTCGATTGCCTTCATAACTATCGTCGCGCCCGTCTTTTCGTCGCCCTCTAAGGTTTCGATAAGCTGCGTAAGCTGAGGAATGGTGGAGAGGAGTGCAACGCCGCCGCCGGGGACGATGCCCTCTTCGACAGCCGCTCTCGTCGCCGCCAAAGCGTCCTCAATGCGGAGTTTTTTCTCTTTCATTTCAACCTCGGTAGCCGCGCCGACGTTGATAACCGCAACGCCGCCCGCAAGCTTTGCAAGGCGTTCTTGCAACTTTTCGCGGTCGTAGTCGGATGTCGTTTCGGCAATCTGCGCCTTAATGGAAGCTACGCGTGCCTTGATATCTTCGGCGTTTCCGCGCCCGTCAATAATGGTGGTGTTGTCTTTATCGACCTTGACCTGCGCCGCTCTGCCGAGCATATCCAAAGTAACGTCCTTGAACTCGTAGCCCAAATCGGAAGAGATTACGGTGCCGCCCGTCAAAATTGCTATATCTTCGAGCATTGCCTTTCTTCTGTCGCCGAAACCAGGGGCTTTAACCGCAACGCAGTTCAAAACGCCCTTCAACTTGTTGACAATTAATGCCGCAAGCGCGTCGCCCTCGACGTCCTCGGCAATAATCAACAGCCTTGCGCCCTGCTGAGCAATCGGCTCGATTACTGGCAAAATCTCCTGCAATGCGGATATCTTTTTGTCGGTGATTAAAATGTAGGGAGCGTCCAAAACGGCTTCCATCTTTTCGGTGTTGGTAACCATGTACGCGGAAGCGTAGCCTCTGTCGAACTGCATGCCGTCTACGGTGGTGAGTTCGGTGGTCATGGACTTGCCCTCTTCGACGGTGATAACGCCGTCTTTTCCGACGATTTCCATTGCGTTTGCAATGAGCTCGCCTATGGTTTCGTCGCCCGCGGAGATGGAAGCAACCTGAGAAATTGCAAGCTTGTTTTCAACTGGTTTGGATATGGACTTTATCTTTGCAACCGCCGTATCGACCGCTTTGGAAATGCCCTTCTTTAAAATGATGGGGTTTGCGCCTGCGGCAAGGTTCTTTAAGCCCTCGCGGATTATAGCCTGCGCCAAAACCATGGCGGTGGTGGTGCCGTCGCCCGCAACGTCGTTAGTCTTTGTCGAAACTTCTTTTACAAGCTGTGCGCCCATATTTTCGAACGGGTCCTCAAGCTCAATCTCTTTCGCAATCGTAACGCCGTCGTTGGTGATGAGGGGCGCGCCGTATTTTTTATCCAAAACAACGTTTCTGCCCTTAGGACCTAAGGTAATTTTAACGGTGTCCGCAATTACGTTTACGCCGTTTTCAAGTAATTTTCTCGCTTCGTCGCCGTATTTAATCTGTTTAGCCATAATATTAAACTCCTTTTAAATTAGTCTACGATAGCCAGAATATCGCTCTGGCGGATAATCGTGTATTCTTTGCCGTCAAGCTTGACTTCGGTGCCGCTGTACTTGGAAAGAAGAACTTTGTCGCCCACTTTAACCTGCATGGTAACTTCCTTGCCGTCTACAACTCCGCCGGGACCTACGGCAACCACAAGGCAGGTTGCTGGTTTTTCCTGTGCGGCGGCGGTTAAAATAATGCCGCCCTTGGACTTTTCCTCGGCTTTCACCGCTTCAACGACAACTTTGTCGAATAAAGGCTTAATACTCATATAATTTAAATCCTCCGATTTTATTTCAATTTTTTAATTCGGAATTTTGAATTCGTAATTTTGGTACACAATTTAAAAGCACCGCAATTCCGCATTCTTAATTCCGCATTACGCATTATTTTCTCTCGTTTATTTTTATAAACTTATCAAAAGAAAATCAAACAACGGCAAAACAAAAAATTGCATTTTCAGTTACAATATGGTAAAATATCCGTGACAAAAAGATTTTGCGGGTGTTTTTATGGATAAGTGGGATAAGCGTTTTATGGATATGGCGGTGCAGATAGGCGGCTGGTCGAGCTGCTTTCAGCAAAACCGCCACGTCGGCGCGATTATCGTCAAAAACAAAAGAGTTATCGCCACGGGCTACAACGGCGCGCCGCAGGGCATAAAAAGCTGTGCGGACAAGGGCGTTTGTATGCGTAAAGAGCGTGGCATAGAAAGCGGCACGCGGCACGAGCTGTGCTACGCCGTTCACGCCGAGCAGAATGCCATAATTCAGGCGGCGAGAGTGGGTTGCAGTGTGGAAGGTTGCACCCTATATTGTACGCACCAACCCTGCGTAATCTGCGCGAAAATCATAATAAATTCGGGAATTGCCCGCGTGGTGTACAAAGAGGGCTATCCCGATGAATTTTCAATGCAGCTTTTTAAAGAGGCGGGCGTGAGAATAGAGAAATATGAGGAAAATTTATAATAAAGAGGTTAAATTTATGTCAAACCCTATCGCAACTATCGAAATGGAAAACGGACGCAAAATCAAGGTGGAGCTCTATCCCGACAAGGCGCCCAACACGGTTAATAACTTTATTGCGCTTGCAAACTCGGGCTTTTACGACGGACTTATATTTCACCGCGTTATTAAGGGCTTTATGATACAGGGCGGCGACCCTGCGGGCGTGGGCACGGGCGGTCCCGGTTATCAGATTAAGGGCGAATTTTCCTTAAACGGCTTTAAGGGCAACGATATTAAGCACGAGCGCGGAGTAATTTCCATGGCGCGCGCAAACGACCCCAACAGCGCGGGCTCGCAGTTCTTTATTATGCACGCGAACGCTTCATATCTCGACGGGCAGTATGCGGCATTCGGCAAGGTTGTAGAGGGTATTGATACGGTTGACGAAATCGCAAGCGTTGCAACCGACTATTATGACAAACCGAAAAAAGACCAGACAATGAAAAAGGTCACTGTTGAAACCTTCGGCGTTTCTTATCCCGCGCCGCAAAAGGCGAGATAATATGAGCAAAAAGGCATTGCTCGCGCTTGCGGGCGGAGTGTGCGCGGCGGGGCTGCTGTGCTTTATAATAGGACTTATTGTCTATTTTACGCAAAAGGGCAACGCAGTGCCCGTAATAATTTCGCTCTTTGCTATGGCGTCGGGCTTGATAATTGCGGCTGTGGCAGCGATTGTTTTAGCCGTGACCTTGATAGTAACTTTAATCACAAAATCGAAAAATAAATAAACGGAGATAATTATGGCAGACAACAGCATTTACGCAAACCCTTTAATTACGCGCTACGCAAGCCGCGAAATGGCTGAAGCTTTTTCCGACGAAAAGCGTTTTAAGCTTTGGCGCAAACTCTGGATAGCTCTTGCAGAGTCCGAAATGGAACTCGGCTTGAATATCACAGAGGCGCAGGTTGACGAACTCAAAAAATACGCCGAAGATATAAATTTCGAGCTTGCGGAAAGGTTCGAAAGGGAGGTGCGTCACGACGTTATGGCGCACGTTCGCGCCTACGGCGAGCAGGCAAAGACCGCCCGCCCCATAATTCACCTCGGCGCGACGAGCTGTTTTGTCGACTGCAATTCCGAACTTATCGTAATGCGCGACGCGCTTAAAATTATAAAGAAAAAGCTTGTAAACGTTATGGACAAGCTCAAAAATTTTGCGCTCAAATACAAGGATATGCCGACTTTGGGCTTTACCCACTTACAGCCCGCCCAGCTTACGACGGTTGGCAAGCGCGCAACGCTGTGGCTACAAGATTTAAAGATGGACTACGACAACCTCGTCAACCTCGAAAACTGCTTTAAACTGCGCGGGGTTAAGGGTACGACGGGCACGCAGGCAAGCTTTATGGAGCTGTTCGGCGGCGACGAGGAAAAGATTAAAGAACTTGAAAAGAAGGTCGTGGAAAAGCTCGGTTACGACAAGGTTTACGGCGTGACGGGGCAGACCTATCCCCGAAAATTCGACTATAACGTTTTGTGCGTTCTTTCCCAGATTGCCCAGAGCGCGTATAAATTCTCTAACGATATCCGCATTTTGCAGAATATGAAGGAGGTTGAGGAGCCCTTCGAAAAGTCGCAGATAGGCTCTTCAGCTATGGCTTACAAGCGCAACCCCATGCGCAGCGAAAGAATGGGCTCTCTTGCAAGGTACGTTGTGTCGCTTCCCATGAACGCGGCTATAACGGCAAGCACGCAGTGGTTTGAAAGGACTCTCGACGACTCGGCAAACCGCAGAATCGTTATCGCGCAGGCGTTCCTCGCTTTGGACGGCATTCTGAATATCTATATGAACGTGTCCGAAAATCTCGTCGTTTACGACAAGGTTATCGCAAAGCACATTGCCGCGGAGCTGCCCTTTATGGCTACCGAAAATATCATTATGGAGTGCGTAAAGGCGGGCGGCGACAGGCAGGATTTGCACGAGAGAATAAGGGTGCTTTCGATGGAAGCGGGCAAAAACGTCAAGGTGAACGGGCTTGAAAATAACCTTATCGAGCTTATAAAAGCCGACGGAATGTTCAAAGCAGTGCACGGAAAGTTGGACGAAATTTTAGACGCGAAGAAGTTTATAGGGCGCGCGCCCTCGCAGACGGTCGAGTTTATCGCAAACGAGATTGACCCCGTTTTGAACGCAAACAGCGGCGATTTGGGCTTGAAGGGCGACGTTAAAGTTTAATGAAAGAGCATTTTAAGGCGCCGACGGCGGTCGTCGTAATGCTTTTGCGTGAAGTTGACGGCAAAACGCAGGTACTTTTACAGCGCAGGCAGAACACGGGATTTATGGACGGGCTTTGGGATTTGTCGTATGCGGGTCACGTTGAACACGGCGAAAGTATGAAAGATGCCGCCGTGCGCGAGGCGAAAGAAGAACTCGGTGTTGGTATTGCGCCCGAAAAACTTGAATTTTTTACGCTTATACACAAGCGTGAAAAGGAAAACGATTTAACCTTTATAAACGGCTATTTTGCGTGCGCGGAGTTTTCGGGCGAGCCGCATATCTGCGAGCCCGAAAAGTGTTCGGAGACAGGGTGGTTTGACTTAAATAATCTTCCCGACGGTTTGATTGACGACCGCAAAAAGGCGGTAAAAGCCTATTTAAACGGCGTGCACTACATTGAATACGGGTGGTGAGAATGAGCACACAGGCAAACAAGAGAGTTTTTTTAACCACTATACAGATTTTGAGTGTGGTTTTTTTTGTGATGTTCACCTTATGGTTTGCTTGGGTAATGAATACAATATTTGAAGTTAAAAAAGGAAACTATACTTTACAAAACGGTGATAAAGTAATTGCCGTTATTGACGGATATATGACCAGAGGAAATCATAATGACCGCTATATACCTCTTTATAGTTACGTTGATGAAAACGGCATAAAATACAGCGGGATGGTAGAATGGGGATGGGAAAGTTCCGAGGAAGAAGTCCGCAAACATTATGGTGAAAAAGTCGAAAACGTAATTGATGGAAAAGGTGACTCAGTATTATCCACATACAAGGTACAATCGTTAGCAGGATATATTATTGCTGATGTTGCGTTAGGTTTGGTTATTGTAGCCATGATAATGCTCTTTGCGTTGGAAACTACAAAAAGGGTAAAAAAAGTTAAACGTTACAGAGATTTGTTCAAGAAGAACAAAGAAGCACCAAATGCATAAACGAAGCGGAGGATTTAACCTTTATAACGGGTGGTGAGAATGAACGAAAAATTCGATAAAGCAGAATCGCTCGGCGACGGGGACTTGACGTTAAAATTAAATAACCTTAAAGGGTTTTCTTACGACAGCCGTGAGCAAAGTCTTGTGATTGAAATATCGAATTTAACCAATTATTGCGCCGCTCTCAGAACAATTTTGCCTATGCTGCTTGTACCCGCGGTAGTTTTTCTTGTTCTCGCGCTTACGCGAACGGTAATGTGGTCGGTGTTATTCCTTGTGCTGGTAATTTTAGGTTTTACTTTTATCGCGGCAACCTTCGCGTTATTGTTTAACAAACAACGTTCTTGGTACTTCGTGTCAAAATCTTCGGTTCTACGTTCGGTTACGGGCTTTACGCGTTCGACTAATTACGACAATATCAAGAAAATCGTGCCGCGCCGCTCGATTTTGCTGAAAAACGGCGGGAGTATTCATTTTAAACTTTACAAGGGCAGCGGCATAAATCTGCAATTTTATCTGTTGGACGGTTTAAAAGAGACGTACGGGTTGATTGATTGTTTTTGGCGCGCTAACAACGCTAAAAAAGACTTGAATAAAAAATTCGAAGAACTTTTTCCGAACGACTGCTTTTCGGGTTTACTTGAATTTGTCAATCACGACAGTGCGCAAATCGACAAGCTGCCCGATTGCTTAAAGGTATACTACATACTGTGGACGCTCTACGAAGATATGAGCGAGTCGGGTTTTGACGAGTTCTTTATCAATAGTACGGAAATCACGGACAAACAACTGTTGCAGGCGTGTCGGCTTTTCGGCTTGCCCGAACTTACCGATATCTGCAAGCGAGCGATAGCAATTAAAGAAAAGTACGACTTATTGAACAACTACGACGATTTATCCGAAGAGTGCAGTGAAGAGTTGTGGCAGTTAGTCGACGAGTTCTCAGAATTGGATTCGCTTTATGATTTTGAAAGCGGAATGAAAAAGTTTTACGTAGACCATTACGAAAAATTCGATTTCGGGCATTATTCTGAATAATGGGGGAGACGCGATTGCGTCGAAACAAACGCCTCTTTATGCATTTAGCATAAATGCCAAATGCAATTTCGCTTGCGTTGTTTCTCCTTTTCCCAAAAAACTTGCTGCGCAATTTTTTCGGGAACCCTATGAAAACGTGTTCTCTTCGGTCTCCCACGTTAAAAGCCCACGCTTGCCGTGCGGCAAAGCGTGGGCTTTGGCAGGGGAGACGCGATTCGAACACGCAACCGACGGTTTTGGTGGGAAACGCTACTCTGCCGTTAGGCATCTAACAAAAAATTCCGCACCGCAAGGGCACGGAATTCTGGCAGGGGAGACGCGATTCGAACACGCAACCGACGGTTTTGGTGGGAAACGCTACTCTGCCGTTAGGCATCTAACAAAAAATTCCGCACCGCAAGGGCACGGAATTCTGGCAGGGGAGACGCGATTCGAACACGCAACCGACGGTTTTGGAGACCGCGACTCTACCGTTGAGCTACTCCCCTAAGATTTTCAACGCTCACAATTATATATTATCAAAACATTTTAGTCAACTGTTTTTGGAGACTGGTTATATGAAAAAACAATTTAAACTGGGAATAATCGGCTGCGGCAATATGGCGAACGCCATACTTAAAGGCGTTGCCGACAGCGGTATTCTGCGCATGAAAAAAGTCGTCGTGAGCGATTTAGACCGCGAAAAGCTCGATAAAGTTTGCGACGAACTCGACGTGTGCGTTACCGACGACAACCGCTTCGTTGCCGAAAACAGCGAGTTTGTGCTCATTGCCGTTAAACCGCAGAGTTTTGCCGCGCTTGCCGCCGAGCTTAAAGGCGTTTGCCCCGAAAAGGTCATAAGCATTATGGCGGGAGTCAAAAAGGCGACTATCAAAAATTCTTTCGGCGTGGGGCTCATAAAGGTTGCCCGCTGTATGCCAAATCTGCCCTGCGTTGCGGGCTATGGTATGCTTGCCGCAGACGTAACCGATTTCAACAAGAGCACGGACGACTCGGACTTCATATTCAACCTTTTGGGTTGTTTGGGGCGCGTTTTGAGCGTGAGCGAGGATAAGCTCGACGCGGTTACGGGCATAAGCGGCAGCGGACCCGCGTACGCTTTTATGTTTATCGACAGTTTAATCGACGCGGGCGTAAAGCAGGGGCTTACTGCGGACGAAGCTAAACTTTTGGCTTTGCAGACGGTTTGGGGCAGTTGCGGTATGCTTATGGAGAGCGAAAAACACCTTTCCGAACTGATTATGAACGTATGCAGTAAGGGCGGCACGACTATCGAGGCTGTCAAGGTGTTCGAGAAAAACAATTTCCGCGGCATAATCGCCGACGCCGTCGACGCGTGCGTAAAGCGCTCGAAAGAGCTTTCCGACCAATGAAGAGGGTAACTTTATATACGGACGGCGCGTGTTCGGGCAACCCCGGCGTAGGCGGCTGGGGCGCGGTTTTAATGTTCAACGGACACGAAAAGCGCATTTCGGGCGCGGAGGCTTCCACAACCAACAACCGCATGGAAATTTTTGCCGTGATAAGCGGTTTGGAATGTCTTAAAGAGCCGTGCGAGGTCACAGTATACAGCGATTCGGCGTACACCGTAAACGCATTTTCGGGCGGCTGGGTGTTCGGCTGGGAGAAAAGCGGGTGGAGAAAAGCGGACCATAAGCCCGTTCTGAACGTCGATTTGTGGCAAAGACTACTCGCGCTGACGCGAATACACAAAGTAAAGTTTGTAAAAGTAAAGGGGCACGCGGATAACGAGTACAACAATATCTGCGATAAGCTTGCAACCGACGCAATCAAAAATTTTCAATCGGCATAATCGGCTATATTATTACCATAATAATATAGTAATGGAAAATGCCGATAATTTTATTAAACAGAGTAAGAGCAGCCGCGGGGCGGCAAAAATTGCGGTCAATATTTTAACTGCGGTTTTTTGTACGCTTGCGGCGTTTCTTTTTGCCGCGCTCGGCTACAATTACAAGGGCTTGCCCTTCATTGCAACTTACCGCACGCTTTTATTCTGGCTGACCGTCGGCGTGCTTTTAGCGCTTTTATTTGCGTATATTGTCTTTTATGTGCTTAATTTGCAAGCCGTGCACAGACTTATTCTGTGCACTCTCGTCTGCCTTGACGTGGTTGCGCTAATATTTTTTATAATCAGCGCGACGGGCATAATTTCAAAGCTTACGAGCATAGACGCGCTCAGAGACTATATAGCAAGCTTCGGCGCGACCGCCGTATTGATTTTTATTCTGTTTCAGTTTCTGCAAGTGGTGGTGTTGCCAATCCCCGGCTCGGTTTCGGTGGGCGTGGGTGTCGCTCTTTTCGGACCGCTCCGCTGTTCGCTTTTCAGCTTTATCGGCATATTTACGGGGTCGGTCGTCGCCTTTGCGATAGGAAGGGTAGTTGGCTACAAAGCGGTGTGCTGGATAGTCGGCAAGGAAGATTTGGATAAGTGGCTTGAAAAGGTTAAGGGGAAGGACTATCTCTTACTTTCGATAATGTTTTTGTTGCCGCTCTTCCCCGACGATATTTTGTGCTTTGTCGCTGGGTTATCGTCAATCACATGGACGTACTTTTTAATTATGATAGCAGTAACCAGACTAATCTCGGTGTTCACGACCTCGTTTTCACTGCAACTTATACCGTTCAACACCTGGTGGGGAATACTTATTTGGGTGTTGCTTGCCGCGGCGGTGGTGGCGGCTTTCTGGCTTGTGTGGAAATATTCCGACAAAATCGACGGCTTTTTAAAGAGCAAATTCAAGCGGAAAAACAAAAAAGAAGAATAAAAATTTACGCCTTTCGGAATTGCCGTTTCGGGAGGCATTTTTTGTATAAAAAACGCTGAAAATCAGTTGATTTTTTCAGGTTTGATTGATAAAATTATATAGGAAAAATTTGTCATTGGGAGTTTATCAGTGGATAAAATTAAGTTATTAAAGGAAAGAAAGGAAAAGCTTTTCGCCGCGGGCAAAACCGTCCGTGCGGAGATTGACGCGCTTGTCGACAAGGGCAGTTTCGTCGAACTTTCGACCTTTTCTTTTTCCGAAAGCGAGTTTTATGACGGATGCGCGGAGGGCGAAGGCGTCGTCTGCGGTTTCGCCACTATCGACGACAGCCCTTATTACGTTGTGGCGCAGAACGCGGCGGTTTTAAACGGCGGCGTGAGCAAGGCTAACTGCGAAAAGATGATAAAGTGCTTAGAGCAGGCGGAAAAGAACCAAACGCCCGTTATATATCTTTTATCGTCGCAGGGCGTGCGCGTGGGCGAGGGCGTAAACGTGCTCGAAGGCATTGCCGCGCTCTTGAAAAAGGCGCAGAGCTTATCTTCGAGTATAGCGCAGTACCTTGTCGTCAACGGCGAGGTTTACGGGCAGGTTGCACTTTTAGCGGGTATCTGCGATTTCAATTTCTTTATCGATAAAAAGTCGGTGCTTGCCTTGACGAGTCCGTTGGTAATCACTGCGACTGGCGGTCAGAATTTACCCAAGGAAAAGGTAGGCGGAGCGGTGGCGCTGAATAAAACCTGTTTAACGACTTTCGTCGTCAAAGATTTGGCGGAAGTTGCCGCTAAAATCAAAGCTTTAAACGAAATAATTAATACCGAGGTCGTCGACTGCGATGAATTAAATGCGTCCTTGCCCGCGCTCAATAAAAAGTGTGACGCAAAAGCACTTTTGAACGTATTCGACAAGGGCTCGGCAATCGAACTTTTTGCCGACACCGCGCCCGAGGTCAAGTGCTATCTTGCAAGGATAGGCGGCATTGCCGTCGCGGCGGTTATTTTCGATAACGAAAACGGCGTTAAGCTCTGCCCCGGCAAAATGAATAAGCTTTCGAATTTTGCCTACATTGCGGGCGAATATCATTTGCCCTACGTCACGTTCGTAAATACGCTCGGCGTAAAGGAAACGCCCGAGGTTGCGAACAGCAATTTCGTAAGGTTCACCTCAAGCTACCTTTATCAGTTGGCGTGGATAGACGCACCCAAAATTTCGGTCGTTTACGGCAAGGCGGTAGGTTTGGGCTATACGCTGTTTGCGGCAAAATCCACGGGTTACGATTTCACTTACGCGTTCGCAAATTCCAAAATCGCGCTGTTCGACGGCGCGCAGGGCGCGGAGATTGAGCTTGCAACCGACGGCAAGGCGGATATGTCAAAGCTTGCCGAAAAGTACGCGGACGAAAATTCTGACCCCGTAAACGCGGCTAAGGGCGGCTATATCGACAATATAATAGAGCCCGCGTTTGTACGGCAGTATCTGATTGCGTCGCTGCAAATGCAGATAAAGTGAGGGGTGTATGCTAAATAATTTAATGGCGATTATTCAGGGAGACGGCTCATACTGGGCGGGTCAGCAAAAATCGCCCGATAACTTTTATTTCGATAATTTCGGCGAAGCCGCGCTGTACGCTTTAATCGGTTTTTTAGTAGTTTTCGTTGGAATAATTATAATTATCGGCATAATTTGGCTGGTCGGTCTTATTATGCGAAAGACCAACAACCTTGAATTTTTGACGAAGAAGCGCGAAAAGAAGGCAAAAACCGAAGCGGTTGAAAAAGCTCCCGCAGTTTCGTCGGCGCAGGACGACGATATTCCCGACGAGGTGAAGGCGGCTATCGTTGCGGCTATCATGGCTTACTATCAGGAGCGCGAAGAGAAGTGCGAGTTCACGGTTAAAAGAATTAAGAGATTATAAGGAGAAATTAAATATATGCGTAATTTTGTTGTTACTATCGACGGTAAGAGCTATTCGGTAGGCGTTGAAGAGGTCGGCGAAAGCGAGGGCACGGCTCCCGTAGTTACCAAAATCGAAAAGGCGGAAACGGTTACCGCACCCAAGGCGGTGCCCGCAAACGGCGAAAAGGTTTTATCACCCTTCCCCGGTCTTATCAAAAAGATTTTGGTAAACGACGGCGACGCGGTCAAAAAGGACCAGCCCATTATCGTTTTGGAAGCAATGAAAATGGATAACGATATCACCGCGCCCTGCGACGGAAAGGTAACAATTTCGGTTGCAAAGGGAGCTAACGTAGAGACCAACGCTGTTCTTGCCGTTATCGGTTAATCGGAGGAGAAATGCTAAATTCGTTACTTGAAAGTAACGGTATGGGGCAGATTTTCGTAAACCTTTTCAAGGATATGGGCTTTATGAACGGAAGCTGGCAGAACTATGTTATGCTGCTCATTTCATTCGTGCTTATGTACCTTGCAATCGTTAAAAAATTCGAACCCATGCTGCTGCTGCCGATAGCTTTCGGCATGTTCTTAATAAATATCCCCGGCGGCGAACCCGTGCTTTGGGGCACGCACCCCATTGACCCTATTACGCAAGAGGTGAATACGGCTTACGACGCAGTGGAAAACCGCGGGCTTTTGTGGTACTTATACTTCGGCGTGGATAAGGTAATTTATCCCCCGCTCATTTTCTTAGGTATAGGCTGTATGACCGACTTCGGTCCGCTGATTGCAAACCCCAAAAGTATGCTAATCGGCGCGGGCGCACAGCTCGGCATATTCATTGCGTTTATGCTTGCGGTGCTTCTCGGTTTCTCGGCGGCGGAGGCAGCGTCTATTGCCATAATCGGCGGCGCGGACGGACCTACGGCAATAATGGTTACAAGCAAGCTTGCAAGCGACTTTATTCCTATGATTGCCATTGCGGCGTACTCGTATATGGCGCTAATCCCTATTATACAAAAGCCCATAATGAAGCTTTTGACGACGAAGAAAGAGCGCACGATAAAGATGAAACAGCTCCGTCAGGTGAGCAAGATTGAAAAGGTGCTGTTCCCCATAATCGTAACGCTTGTCGTCGGAATAATTCTGCCTTCGTCGGTGCCGCTTTTGGGTATGCTTATGCTCGGCAATCTGTTCAGAGAGTCGGGTGTAGTCGAAAGACTGTCGTCGCAGGCGCAGAACGGACTTATGAACACGATTACGATTTTCCTCGGCGTTTCGGTAGGCTGTAAGGCGAAGGGCGAGCTTTTCCTGCAAGTTCAGACATTGTATATAATTATGCTCGGGTTGTTCGCGTTTATCTGCGGCACGATAGGCGGCTTGCTCGTTGCGAAAATTATGTGCAAAGTTACCAAGGGCAAGATTAATCCGCTTATAGGCTCGGCGGGCGTTTCGGCTGTGCCTATGGCGGCGAGAATTTCCGAGGACGTAGGGCGGGAATACGACCCTCAAAACCACCTTTTGATGCACGCAATGGGACCGAACGTAGCGGGCGTAATAGGTTCGGCGATAGCGGCGGGTGTGTTGCTTGCATGCTTCGGCGGGTACGTAAACGGTACGGCTGTCACCGCCGCGGTGCAGTCGGTGATTGCATAATCGGAGTATTGATATGGAAAAGAAAAAAGTTTTAATTACGGATACAATTTTGCGTGACGCGCACCAATCTCAGGCGGCTACGCGTATGAAATTCGAGGAAATGGAGCCCGTTTTGCCCCTTTTGGACGATATCGGTTACTATTCACTCGAAGCCTGGGGCGGCGCAACCTTCGATAGCTGTTTAAGGTTTTTGAACGAGGACCCGTGGGACAGACTTAAAAATTTAAAGAAATATCTTAAAAAGACGCCCATACAAATGCTGCTTCGCGCCCAAAACCTTTTGGGTTACAGGCACTACGCCGACGACGTGGTTGAAAAGTTCGTCGAAAAGTCGATTGAAAACGGCGTTGGCGTTATAAGGTGCTTCGACGCATTGAACGATCCGAGAAATCTCGAAGCTTCGATGAAAGCCATAAAAAAGTACGGTGCGGGCGGAAAGTGCGTTTGCGAGGCTACGGTCGTTTACACGACAAGCCCCGTGCACACAACCGACTATTTTGTAAAGCTCGCAAAGCAGCTCGAAGACACGGGCGCGGACAATATCTGCATTAAGGATATGGCAAACCTGTTGTTGCCATTTACGACTTACGAGCTTATAAGCAAGATAAAGGCGGAGCTTCGCCCCGAAACCAAGGTTCACCTGCACACGCACAACACCTCGGGCACGGGCGATATGATTAATCTAATGGCGATTCAGGCAGGCGTCGATATCGTAGACTGCGCGCTTTCGCCCTTAGGTAACGGCACGTCCAACCCCGCAACCGAGCCGTTGGTTGCTACGCTTAAAGGCACGGAATACGATACGGGCATAGAAATCGAAAAGCTTTTGCCGATTATCAAGCACTTTAACGGCGTTGCGGCAAGGCTCGAAAAGGACGGCTTTTTAAATCCCAAGGTAAGAAAAATCGACATAAACACGCTTTTATATCAGGTTCCCGGCGGCATGCTTTCAAACCTTATGAACCAGCTTAAACAGGCGGGGCAGGAAGATAAGCTTGCCGAGTGCCTTGCTGAGGTTCCTCTTGTCAGAAAAGATTGCGGTTATCCGCCTTTGGTTACGCCGTCGAGCCAGATTGTAGGTACGCAGGCGGTGTGGAACGTTCTGATGGGCAAGTACAAGACCATTACGGCGCAGTACAAGGATTTACTTTTGGGCAAATACGGAAAAGTGCCCGGCGAAGTCAATGCCGACCTTTTAGCGCAATGCACGAAAAACGGCGAAGAGGTTATAACCTGCCGCCCCGCGGACTTAATAGCGGACGAAATGTCGGAGCTTACCGAAAAGGTAAAAGTCGACGGCTTCTACGAAAAGGAAGAGGACGTGCTATCTTACGCGCTCTTCCCCGAGGTTTCGACAAACTTCTTCAAGTGGCGCAAGGCGCAGAAAAGCGGCGTCGACAGCGATATGGCTAAAAATCCCAACAAGGTTTATCCTGTATAAAAAAGAATTTTGCGACGGGAACTTGATTAAGTTTCCGTCGCTATTTTAAATTATGAAAGTTGCGGTTATAGGTGCGGGAGCTTCCGGTCTGATGGCGGCGTATGCCGCCGCAGTCAACGGAAACGACGTGACGGTCTTTGAGAAAAACGAGAAGAGCGGTAAAAAAATTTATATTACGGGCAAGGGGCGGTGCAATATTACAAACGCCGTATCTGCGCAGGAATTTTTGCTTAGCGTCGTATCGAACGCTAAATTTTTGAGCGGCGCAATCTATTCGTTTCCGCCCGAAGAGACGGTAAACTTTTTCGAAAGTCAAGGATTACGTCTTAAAACCGAGAGAGGGAACCGCGTTTTTCCCGCAAGCGACAAGGCAAGCGACGTAACCAAATATTTGGAAAAAGCTTGCATTTCGACGAGCGTAAAGTTCAATTTTAACAAAAAAGTCGACAATTTAACCGTTTTGAATAGTACTGTGTCAGGCATAATCGTCAACAATAACAAAATTCCGTTCGATAAAGTTATCGTCTGTACGGGAGGAATGAGTTATCCGTTGACTGGCTCTACGGGCGACGGCTACCGCTTTGCCGAAAACTGCGGGCATAAGATTATTAGTTTAAAGCCCGCGCTTTGCGGACTTAATTTAAAGGGGAACTACTTTTCGGCTCTTTCGGGGCTTTCGCTTAAAAACGTGAGATTGAGCATATTTTACGGCGACAAATTATTTAAAAGTCTATTCGGTGAAATGCTCTTTACGCATTTCGGCGTGTCCGGACCTATTATGTTAACCGCTTCGAGTTTAATCAACCGACTTGATTTAAATAAAGTAAGACTGTCGCTTGATTTAAAGCCCGCGCTCACCGAAGAACAGCTTGACGAGAGAGTTTTGCGCGACTTTTCTAAGTCACCAAATAAAAATCTTGCCGTCGTGTTAAAGGAACTGTTACCCTCGTCGCTAATCGGGGAAGTTTTAAAACGCGCAACCTTGCGCGGCGATAAAAAGGTGAACTCGGTATCCAAAGCCGAAAGGCAGTCTCTGTTGACAACGGTTAAAAGTTTTGATATGCTTGTTACGTCGCTGAGGTCGTTTGACGAGGCGATAGTAACGAGCGGCGGGGTGGACGTCAAGGAAGTCAACCCCAAAACTATGGAAAGCAAGCTTGTCAAGGGGCTCTATTTTTGCGGCGAGGTGCTCGACGTAGACGCGTTTACGGGCGGATTTAATCTGCAAATCGCCTTTTCGACGGGCTTTGCCGCGGGAAATTCAATAAAAGCGGAGGAATTATGAAAGCTATTCGCGGAGCAACAACGGTAAATTCAGACCAACCTAACCTTATAAAACAAGCCGTAAAGGAGCTTTTAAACTCAATTATGCGGGCTAACAGCCTCGGCGCGGAGCAGCTTATCTGCATAATGTTTTCGAATACTGCGGATATTAGGTCATATTATCCCGCGAAAGCCGCGAGAGAGGCGGGCTTTTCCTCGTGCGCGCTCTATTCGTCTCTCGAACCCGAGATTGACGGCGCACTCGAAAAATGCATACGCGTTATGGTGCTTGCAGATACCGACGCGCGCCCCGAGCATGTCTATTTAAACGGCGCGAAAAATTTGCGCAGCGACATAACCTCGGTGTTAAATATTGCCGTCGACGGTCCCGCGGGCAGCGGCAAGAGCACGGTTTGCAAACTTGTCGCCAAAAGATTAGGTATTTTATACCTTGATACGGGCGCAATGTACAGGGCAATCGCCTACAAATGCGTCAAGGACAAAAAGGACTACGGCGACAAGGACGTCGTTAAACATTTAATAAATAAACTCGATTTAAAGGTCGAGTACTCGGGCGGCGGTCAGATGACGCTTTTAGACGGTGAGGACGTCTCCGAACTTATCAGAACGCCGCAGGTTTCGATGCTCGCTTCGTATATATCCGCGTACAGTTTCGTGCGCACTAAGATGGTGTCGCTGCAGCGCGAGATTGCCAAATCGAACTCGTGCATTTTAGACGGCAGAGATATCGGCACAAACGTGCTGCCCGATTGCAGGTTTAAATTTTATTTAAACGCCTCGCCCGAAGTCCGCGCGAAAAGGCGTTTCGACGAGGATAAAAGCATGGGCATTGCGTGCGATTACAATCAGGTGTTAAAAGATATAAACGAACGCGATTTTCAGGATAAAAACCGCGCCGTGGCTCCGCTTAAAAAGGCGTCCGACGCGCTTGAAATTGACACGTCCTATATGACAATCGACGAGGTTGTTGAAGAAATGATATCAAAAATTCAGGAAAAAATTTAAAAAAGAGTAAAATCAATGAGTAAAAAAGAAAAGAAAATTAAGCAAAAGTCCACTAAACTTAAAAAAGTTTTCAAAAAACTGCACTTTTTCGAAAAATTCATATACCGCGTATTTTGCCCCTACGAAAGGCACGGCAATCTTACCAGATATGAGGATACGCCGCTTATCTGCATAGGCAACCATTACAGCTATATGGACGTGGTGTTCCCTTGCCTTTTAACCGACCGCCCTATACGCTTTATCGCAAAACAGGAGCTTTCGGACAACGGCGGCTTTATGAAGTGGTTCGTCAAAAAGTGCGAGTGCATAATGGTCAAGCGTGACGGCTCCGACGTTCAGGCAATCAAAGATTGCATGCGCATTTTAAAGGCGGGCGGTGTAATTAACATATTCCCCGAGGGCACGCGCAACCATTCGTATTCCGAGTTTTTGCCCTTCCACAGCGGCGCGGCGGCGCTTTCCATAAAGACGCAGACGCCCATTATCCCCATAGTAAAAGTCACCAAAATAAAGCTGTTCAAAAAGACGCACGTAATTTACGGCGACCCCATAGAATTCCGCCAGTACTACGGCAAAAAGGTTACAAAGGAACAGCTTGACGAGTGCGACGAGGTTTTAAGGCAGGCTATGACGAATATGCGCCTTGCCTTCCTCGACAAGCACCCCATAAAAATTAAAAGCGATAAGGTATAATGCAGGTTTTAGTTGCAAAGAGCAGCGGGTTTTGCCGCGGAGTTAAGACCGCCGTTGATACGGCTATGAATATTCAGCCTGAAAATACTTTCATTCTCGGCGAAATTATTCACAATACCGACGTAACCGAAATGATAAAAGCGCGCGGCATTTCGGTTGTGGAAAGCCTTGACGAAATTCCCGACGGCGCGACGGTCATTTTCCGCTCGCACGGGGTGCCGCTCGGCTATTACGACGAATGCAAAAAAAGGAACATAAAGTTTATAGATTGCACTTGCAAATTCGTAAATAACACCCAGAAAATAGTTAAAAGCGAGCACGAAAAGGGCAACGCGATAATTATCTGCGGCGAGCCCAAACATCCGGAAGTTATCGGTCTGCAAGGTTGGTGCGGCAATTCCGCGCTCGTTATAAACGACGAGAACGACAATATAAGCTCCGTGGTTGCAAAAAACGTGAGCGTAGTGGCGCAAACCACGTTTTCGGTAGAAAAATTTGATAAAATTATAAAAAATATTAAAAAACTCTGTGAAAAATCAGTTGCCGTTTTTAAAACTATTTGTTATACTACTGTAAGTCGGCAAGTTGAGGCGAAGGAGCTTTCGCGCCAATGCGACGCAATGATAGTAATCGGCGGGCTGAACAGCAGTAACACAAACAAGCTGTACGAAGTTTGCAGACAGGGTTGCAAAAACGTAATAAGGCTTGCAAGCTCTGCCGGTTTTAATTTCGAATCAATAAAAAATTTTAATAAAATAGGTATTGTTTCAGGGGCGTCAACCCCGAACGCGCAAACCCGGGAGGTTCTCTTAAAGATGGAAGAAAAAAGCACAGAAGTAAACGCAACCAACGCTATGGCAGACGTTGTTGCAAAGATTGACAGCGAGTCGAAGTTCAGAAAGGGTCAGATTGTCACCGCAACCATATCGGAAGCTACGGAAGACGGTCTTCAAATCCTTTTGCCTTTCTCGAAGAAGGAGATTCCTTTGAGCAAGGACGAACTTGATTGCGAGGCGTACAGCCAGGAAGAATACGCAAGCAAGGTCGGTGATACTATCGATTTGTTGGTTGTGGAACTTAAACCTTCTTTAAAGCTTTCCCAAAAGCTCATTAAGCTCCGCGCGGAAGAGGAAGCGCAGATTGCGGAAATTGAGCAGGGCAAGGAATTCCAGATTGAGTGCACCGGCTCGAATAAAGGCGGTCTTACCGGTCAGATTGGCACGTACTCCGTGTTCGTACCCGCAAAGGAAATCCGTCCCAGCTTCGTGCAGGACCTTTCCAAATACGTAGGCAAAACTTTAAGACTTCGTTTAATCGAAATCAAAAAGGACAGAAAAAAGGAAATTATCGCGTCTCAGCGCGTAATTTTGCAGGAAGAGCGCGACGCAAAGGCGGCGGCGAGAGAGGCTAAAGAGGCGGAATTCTTCGATTCCATCTCCGAGGGCGATATCGTAGAGGGCAAGGTTGAAAGAGTGACGGGCTTCGGCGCGTTCGTATCCGTCGGCGGTTTTGATTGCCTTGCGCACATTTCCGATTTAAGCTGGACGGGCGTTAAAGCGGTTACCGACGTTTTGGAAATCGGTCAGAGCTATCACTTCAAAATATTGAAGATTGACAGAGAGAACAAAAAGGTTTCGATTGGCTACAAGCAGTTGCAGCCCCAGCCTTGGGATTTGGCGGCGGATAAATACCACGTCGGCGAAGTTATCAAGGGCAAGGTCGTTCGCATCGTTCCTTTCGGCGCATTTGTCGAGGTTGAAAAGGGTATCGACGGTCTTGTACATGTATCGCAGATTAGCCATGAGAGAATCGAAACTCCCGCAACCTGCTTGAACGTTGGCGACGAGGTTGAAGCTAAAATCGTTGCTTTCGACGTTGAAGCGAAGAAGATGAACCTTTCCATAAAGGCGTGCCTTGCGGAACCCGAAAGAAAGCCCCGCGAAGATAAGGGCGAGGGCGAAGGCGAGCGTAAGCGCACCCGCGCACCCAGAAGAGCGGAAAACGACGACGAACTTTCAAGTTGGAGCGAGGGCAGCGTTTCGGTAGGAACTTCCCTCGGCGACATTCTTGCCAACGCAGAAAAGAACAAGAAATAATAACTCAATATATTAAGACAGGCGGCTACATAGCGTAGTCGCTTTTTTATTGCAAAAAAGTTATGTCGCCGCAGCACTTGACTTTTATATGTTTAAATGCTAAAATTTAACTTGCGACATAACTAAATATTTGACGGAAACGGCTCATTGCATAAATGAGCTTAATCGGTTTTATATTTTTTGTTGATATCATTTTATGGTTTTGATAGAGGTGCTACTTCTCAAAATTACAAATAAATGATATTAACTTCTGCAAAATATAAAACACATTTTGCTGTTTTCGTAATTTAGCTATGTCGCAAACAAGCGAGAAGTCAGCATTTTCTATATGCCGTCTCGTTTGGGGCGGCATTATTTTTTTGCAATTTTATTTATGTCATTGCGTCCGTCTGCGTAGTATTTGTTTATCGTCATTGCGTACGTCTGTCGCAGGCGGCCGCACGGAGCGAAGCGCAGTAGGAGTTAAGCGACGAAGCAATCCAGAAAATAATACTAAGGCAAGCCCGTTCAATATGCATAAATAATGCTTATCGTCTGGATTGCCACGGTTGCCTTGCAACCTCGCAATGACGGCGGTGGGGAAATTGCCTATAAACTTTAATATAAAATAAAACAAAAGGAGAAAATTATGGAATTTGATAAGGAAGAGGACGTGTTGGGCAGTTTATACGCCTTGCGCGGCGGCATTTCGGTGATTTCCGCGGAGTATCAGCGTGTGAAGAAAATAGACGAGAGAGTATGTGCCGATTTAAAAAAAGCTGCGGGACAATATGGCGGAATATCGAAAGAAAGCAGCAACCCGAATAGCTTTGCTGCCTATCTTGCGGAGGGCGATTTCAAAAGAGCATTGGAGGGTTATCGTGATTCACAATATCAACGAATAATAGATGACTCTGAGTATAATCCTGAAAGATATGCTTCTGGTTGGAAAAAGCCTGACACGCATTGGTATTTGCGTTTTGTAATTTTACTTTTAGCCGCGATAGCGGTAACGGGTGGAATACTATATTGGATTTTTGTTATGCACAAAGGAGAACCGATAATTGAGAGTATTCTTGATGTAATAACGCTGATAATTATCGGTATTGTACCAGCTGCTATTTTTATTGCTTCAATTGTAATGCTTATAATAGGTATATGTGATAGCATTCACAGAAGAAAGCAATATCGAAAGTCTAAAAGCTATGCTCGGCAAAAACAAAAAGAAATTCGTGAACAAAATGATAAAATATTAATTGAATGTAAGCGTATACAACAAAATATAGTTAACTTACCTAAGCTTTACGATATGGTTGATAAAATAATGGCGGCAAGAGATAAAGCGATTAAACCGATTGTTCAGAACAGTAAACTTTATTACAAGGCGCTTGTGGCGGAGTTTACGCCGATATTGGATTTGCGCGATTGGCAACACCTTGACCTTGTGATATACGAAATAGAAACCCGCCGCGCGGACAGCATAAAAGAAGCGTTGCAGCTTGTAGACCGCGAATTGCAGACCGAGAGGTTGGAGCGCACAATGAGCGAGGCGGCAAAATCTGTCTGCTATACGTTACAGCACGGGTTCAGAAATTTACAGCATACAATACGGTCTTGCTGCGAAGAAATAAGCGACAGACTGGGTGCAATGTCGGCGCAGCTCGAAAGCATAAACAACAGCGTAAATATCGGCAACGCGTTGCAGGCGCAGTCTAATATAATGGTCGCCGAGCTTTTGAGCAACGCGCAAGCCGTGTTGGCTTACGATTGATTTTATTTAGCCTTAAATCACATTATAAAAATGTGCAAAATTATGTGACAAAGTTTAACGGGGCGTATTAACGTTTATATTTAATACGTAATTAAACGGAGGTAAACATAAGTGAAAGAAGGTCAGATTAAAATTTCAAGCGAAAATATGATGCCCATTATCAAAAAATGGCTCTATTCGGACAAGGATATCTTTTTAAGAGAAATAGTTGCAAACGGCGTCGACGCGATAACAAAGTTCAAAAAACTCGTTACCATGGGCGAAGCCGCGGAAACCGACGGCGAGGAGTACTGCGTTATAATAAGCGTGGACAAAAAGGCGAAAACGCTTACCGTCGAGGACAACGGCATAGGCATGACCGAGGAAGAAGTCGAGCAGTACATTACGCAAATCGCGTTTTCGGGCGCAAACGATTTCCTTGCTAAGTACGAAAAGGCGGGCGGCGACGGCATCATAGGTCATTTCGGCTTGGGCTTTTATTCCGCGTATATGGTTTCGGAGCTTGTCGAAATCGAGACCCTTTCGTATAAAGACGGCGCAAAGGCGGTTAAATGGGCTTCGGACGGCAACTCGACTTACAGCATAGACGAGTGCGACAGGCAAAGCCGAGGCACCAAAATCATAATGCACATTTCGGCTGACGAAAAGGAATTTTTAAGCGAGGACAAAATTAAAAGTCTCGTTAAAAAATACTGCTCGTTTATGCCCTACAATATCTACGTCGGCTACAAGGGCGACGGCAAGGACGAGCCTTTAAACACCACCGCGCCGCTGTATACAAAATCACCCAAGGACTGCACGGACGAGGAGTACAAAAACTTTTACACCGACACGTTTATGGACTACGAAGCGCCCATCTTCTGGGTGCACCTCGATATGGATTACCCCTTTAAATTAAAGGGCATACTCTATTTCCCTAAGGTTAAAAACAAGGTGGAGTTGGAGCGCGGCAAGGTTAAACTATATTGCAATCAGGTGTTTATCGCCGACAATATAAAGGAAGTTATCCCCGAGTTTTTAATGCTGTTAAACGGCGTTATCGACTGCCCCGACATTCCCTTAAACGTTTCGCGTTCGTTCCTGCAAAACGACAAGCAGGTTCAGCGCATAACCAAATATATTATAAAGAAGGTCGCCGACAAGCTGACCTCGCTCTATAAGAACGACAGAAAAAAATATGAAGAGTGCTGGGGCGATTTGGCAAACTTCATTAAATTCGGGTGCATTAAGGAAAACGATTTCTACGATAAGATTAAGGATATAATTATATGGAAGGACCTTGACGGCAACTACAAGCCGCTTGCAGAGTTCCTTCCGCCCGCAGAAGAGGTTGCCGAGGGTGAAAAGAAAGAGAGCAAGCCGCAGACGGTTTACTACGTATCCGACCCCCAGCAACAGGCGCAATACGTTAAAATGTTCAAGGACAACGGCTTAAATGCCTTGAATTGCGACACGTTTATCGACCCGCATTTTATCAGCTTTATCGAGTATAAAATGCCCGACAAGGTGAAGTTTATGCGCATTGACGCAGATATCGCGGGGGCTTTGAAAGGGGAAGATACGGCGGAGGACAGTGTTCTTTGCGATATCTTCAAAAACGCAATTGCCGACGAAAAGGTAACCGTTAAAACCCAGCACCTCAAAAACGGCGACGTGCCCGCGATAATCAATGTTGACGAGTATATGAGAAGATATTCCGAAATGGGTCAGTTTTACGGCATGACCGACGATTCCATGGGCAAAACGCTGATTGTAAACACGGCGAACCCCGTCGTGGCAAAGATTAAAGAGCTGCCCGACGACAAGCAGAAATTCGTCGCAAAGCACGTCTATTCGCTCGCGTTGCTGTCGTTTAAAAAGCTCAGCCCCGAAGAGCTCGGCGAGTTTATGAACGAAAATATGCAGCTTTTGAATATTTATCTCGATAAATAATCCAGACAGTCATTTTAAAATAACCGCTTCGGCGGTTATTTTTTTTGCGCAAAAAAATAAATTATAGTATGAATTTAAGCTTTCTGCCGTCAGAGATTCACTCCGCGCTGAATAACGTGAATATAAATTATCTAAACGAGATTCGTTTGAGGAGCGGACAGGCTGTCATTATTCAGTACCGCGGGGAATATAAGTATATAAACGGGTACGGCATTTCGCAGAGCTCAAATAACGCGCTTGTGTGCGACAGCGCGGAAAGCGTTTTAAAGACGGCTATGAGCAGTAACGTTTACGTCTACTCCGAACAGCTTAAAAACGGCTTTATTACGTTGGACGGCGGGATAAGGATAGGTATTGCGGGCGAGTACGTAACGCAGGGCGGCGAAATTCTCACGGTAAAGTGCGTGACCTCGTTAAATATTCGTATTCCGCACGACGTTATCGGCGCGGCGGACGGAATTTACAACGCGGTCTGCGGCGAAAAAATTTTCAACACGCTGATATTTTCGCCGCCCGGATTTGGCAAAACGACCCTTCTCCGCGATTTGGCGCGTAAAATTTCAAAGAACACGGAGCTCGGTATACTCATTTTCGACGAAAGGAACGAGATTGCGGCGATGAACGGCGACGGAAAGGGGTTCGACCTCGGCAAAGGGTGCGACGTGGTGCGCGGTTGTAATAAGCTTGCCGCATTCAAAAACGCCGTAAGGGTAATGCGGCCGGAGGTAATTATAACCGACGAACTCTACGGCGACGGGGATATAGCCGCCGTAAAATACGCGGCGGACTGCGGCATTTCGGTAATAGCTTCGTCGCACACCGTAAACGAGGCAAAGCTTAAAGAACTGCCCTTCGATATGTATGTGCGGCTTAGCGGGATAGGTAAAGAAATAGTGGTCTATGATAAAAATTTTGATACTGTTTGCAGTTGTTCTTCTCTCGGGCGGGTTGGGACTGGCAATCTCGTCTGAAATGAAGCGGGATATGAAAGTTTACGGGCAGTTTTACGACTTTAACGAAAAACTCATACTCAATTTAAAATTCAACAAGGACAAGTTGAGCGTCGTTGCCGAACAGTTCGACTACGTGAAAAAGGCTCTCGGCGGCGAAAGAGTGATAAAGGGCGAGGACGGCGAATTTTTAAGCGGATATTTAAACGATATCGGCAAGACGGACGCCCCGACCCAGCTTGCATATCTTAACGAAAAGGGTAAAACTTTGCTTGAAATGAAGCAAAAGAGCGAAGAAAAATATAAAAAATACGGCTCTCTCTACTTTAAACTTAGCCTTATGGCGGGCATTCTGATTGCCGTATTACTTGCGTGACGATGGATATAAGTATAATTTTCAAATTGGCGGCGGTCGGCATAATCGTGACTATCGTCTGCCAGATATTAAAAAAGAGCGACCGCGACGACATTGCCACGATTGTCAGCCTCGTGGGGCTTATCATAGCTTTAACGGTGGTAATAACGATGATATCCGACCTGTTTACGCAGATTAAACAGCTATTCGACGTATTCTAAATGCCCGTATTTCAGTTATGCGCCGTGGCGGTTATTACCGCAGTTTGCGCCTTTATATTAAAATCGCAGAATTCCGACCTCGTTCCGCTGTGCATAACGGCGGGAGGAATTATGCTTGTTCTGTGCGGGTTCGACTATCTTTCCGAAAGTCTTAAATTTATTAAACAGTTTTCCGAGCAGACAAACATAGACAAGTCGGTTTTAAGAATAATTTTCAAAGTGGTAGGCGTCGGATATCTTATCGAGCTTACGGCAAGTTCGGTTAAAGATTTGGGTTTCGAGTCGGTGGCGGACAAGTTGGTATTATGCGGAAAAATAATAATATTCGTTATGTCGGTGCCGATATTACAGTCGCTCTTCGGCGTAATTGTAAAGTTAATTCAGCTCGCTTAATTAAAATTGCGCTGACAATCTTTATAATTTTGTTGCTGCTAAGCTTGCCCTTGCTGTTCGACGGCGGCATTTGCGCATATGCGGACGACGGCGCGGATTTAAACGAAAATATATCGTCGATAATTGACAGCCTCGATTTGACCGAAATTCAGAAATATCTCGACGAATACGGCAACGATTATCTGTTCAGTTTCGGCGACACGGCAAAGGAGATAGTAAGCTATCTCGTAAACGGAAATCTCGGCGTAAACTATTCCGACTACATATCCGAACTGTTTTCCGTTCTATTTAGCAGAGTTACGACAATGTTGCCGGCGTTTGCGCAGATTGTCGCCATATCCATTCTGTGCGCGGTATCATCGGACGCGGAAGGCGGGTTAATAGGCAAAACGACGGCAAAGGTTATCCGCCTTGCGTGCGTTTCGCTTATCATGCTTATACTCTCGTCGATGCTCTTCGGCATTGTAACGACGTCGGTTAAGTGCATTAACAACATAAAGCGGCAGGTGGAAATAATAACGCCGCTACTCGTAACTCTTACTATTTTAACGGGCGGAGGCGATGCGGCGGCAATTTATCAGCCGTCTGCGTTGTTTTTGAGCGGCGGCGCAATCGAAATAGTCAGCTCGTTTATTTTCCCTGCAACGATAGCGGTCATTGTCTTGAATTTTACCTCGAAAATCAACCCCGAAATTTCCTTTACCGGCGTAGCCTCGCTCATAAAATCGGTTATGAAGTGGGTTATCGGAATAACCGTAACAATTTTCGGGCTGTTTATCACCGTGCAAAGTTCGGCGACTTCGCTGTTTAACGGCGTGTTTTTCAAGGTAACCAAATATCTTGTCGGCAATTCCGTGCCCATTGTCGGCAACTTTTTGTCGGCGGGCGTGGACATGGTAGTAATGTCCGGCTCGGTTGTGCGGAGTTCATTAGGAATTTGCGGCATTGTAATGCTAATATCCGAAGTAATTCAGCCGCTTATCATGCTTGCGGCATTTTCGGTAATGCTAAAAATTACGGCGGCAATTTCGCAGCCCCTCGGTGAAAAGACGCTGTATTCGCTGTTTTCGGAGTTTGCAAAGGACGTGGAATTTCTGATTGCGGGAATTTTAATGGTGGCTTTTCTATATCTGTTGGTTGTGATGCTCATTCTGAATTCCTCATACGCGTTTATATGAAAGCATATTTACTGACCGCCGTCGGCGTTATTTTTCTGACCGTATTAATAAGTTTTTTGGTGCCCGAGGGCAAGCTTAAAAAGAGCGTGAATTTCGTGTTGCGGCTCGTAAGCATAGGTATGCTCGTAAGTCCCGTTACCAAACTGTTCACGTTTACCCCCGCCGAGGGCACTCTTTCCTACGATTACGACTACGTATCGCAGGTATATGCGCAGAACCAAAGCAGGCTTTTAACGCAAAAGGTTGAGGAGGAGTTGGGGTACGACTGCGTCTGCGTTGTCGAAATTGTGTACGACGGCAGTAAAATTGCCGAAAACGGCGTTACCGTTTCGGGAAATTTTTCAAATGTACAAACTGTCGAGCAAATTACGGAATATTTGGAAGGCTTGGGCTATATAAATATAACAGTAAATGAAACGACTGACTGACTACTTAAAGTCGCACGGAAAAATACTTATAATAGGCTGTTTATTAGTTGCTTTAATCGGCTTGGCGCTCTTACTGTACGGCGGCAAAAACAAGGTAACTTCCGCCTCGTCGGACGATGCCGTGAGGTCGGCAACCGAAATAAAGCTTATGAGAATTCTCTCGGAAATCGACGGCGTAGGCAAAGCCGAAGTTATGATAACCGAGGGGAACGGCGGGGTCGAGGGAGTAATTATCGTGTGCGAAGGCGCAGACAACATTATGACCCGAAGCGACATTTTAAACGCGGCGGCGACCGCACTTAACGTAGATAAAAATAATATAGCAATATACGCTATGAACAAATAAGGAGATTTAAAAATGACCAAAAAGAAGAAGATTATCATCATGTCCTCACTTGTGCTGTTGCTTGCAGTTACTGCCGTTCTGAATGTAGTGCTTGTAAACCGCAGAACCACCGCTCAGGCGGACGCAATTCAGACGGCGAACTATTTCACGTCCTTCCGCTCGGAAAGAACCTCAAAAAGAAGCGAAGAGTTATTGCAGATAGACAGCGTTATAGACAACTACGAAGCGGGCAGTGAAAAGTATGAAAGCGCAATGGATATGAAGCTTAAAATCGTAGGCATTATGGAAAACGAACTCGTCGTCGAAACGATGATTAAATCCCTCGGCTTTTCCGACGCGGTTGTTTCCATAGGTATGGAATCGCAGAACGTAAACGTATTCGTAAACACCAACGAGCTCGACGCATCTGCGGCGATGTCCATATACGACCTTTTGACCAACGAACTCGGTGTCGACGGCACGAACATAATTATAATGCCCGTGTATACACAAATCTGAAAATTAAGTTGCAATATTTATCAATATGTGGTATACTAATTTAAAAGCGCAGGCAACATATGTTGTAAACAGCTTTTAAGGAGCAGATATGGCACATATAAGACATGACCCGACTACTACTTCGAAAGGTAAAATCTCGTATAATTCGGGTATAGTTATCGGCATAGTGGCGCTTGCAATCGGCGAGGTCGAGGGCGTTAGCCTTCTCAATCAGAAAAACAAGGGTATCAAGCTCAATTTCGATAAGGAAGGCATAATAGCGGATATCGGCGTTAAGGTCGAGTACGGCTACAACGTTCCTTCGCTTGCGTTCAGAATACAGCAGTCGATTAAACACAACGTCGAATCTATGACAAATTACAAGGTGGCAAAAGTCGACGTTCACGTTCAGGACGTCGATTTCCCCGAAAACCCGACAATATAAAAACAAGTATTCCCTTAAAATTTTAAGGGAATATTTATATTTGGTAATATTATGAGAACTATTGCAAGAGAATCACTTTTTAAGCTTTTGTACGCGTCGCAGTTTAACGACGGGGTAGACGGCGAACTTAAAACCTCGCTGTATAAGGCGGGCGAGCTTACTGCGGACGATATAACTTACTGCGACCGCGTGCTTACCGTTATACAGGAGCACGGCGCCGAGCTTTTAAAGCTTTTGGATAAGCATTCGCTGTCCTTCCCCGAAAAGCGCATTTTCCCCGCGGATAAGAGCATTTTAATGATAGGCTTTGCCGAAATACTCTATTTAGACGATATCCCCGACAAGGTGTCTTTAAACGAGGCGGCGAACATTGCCTCGAAATACTCTTCTGCAAAGAGTGCGACGTTTATTACGGGAATTCTTTCGGCGGTTGCGGGAGGCAAAAACAATGTTTAAACTTATTGACGGAAAGGCTCATTCGGCGGCAATCCGCGGCGAAATACATAGCAGAGTTGCGCAGTTTAAAAAAGCTACTGGCAAAGAGGTCGGGCTTGCGGTCGTGCTTGTGGGAAGCGACCCCGCCTCGCAGGTTTACGTGCGCAACAAGATTAAAGGGTGCGAAGAGGTCGGAATAAAATCATACGCATACTATCTGCCCGCTGAAGCAACGCAGAGCGAGGTGGAAGAGCTCGTCTGCGAATTAGTTGCAAACGATACAATTCACGGCATTTTGGTGCAGTTGCCCATGCCGAAGCACCTCGATGCCGAAAAGATTTTAAAACTCATCCCGAAGAGTAAGGACGTGGACGGTTTCTGCGAGGAAAATATAGGCAACCTGTGCTTAAACCGCAGTTGCCTCGTCGCGTGCACACCCAACGGCGTTATGAAAATGCTGGAGCGCGAGGGCATATCTCTTCGCGGCAAAAACGCGGTGGTTATAGGCCGCTCGAACATAGTCGGCAAGCCCATAGCAATGCTGCTTCTGAACGCCGACGCGACCGTTACGGTATGCCACAGCAAAACGGAAAATTTAAAGAATATTTGCCGCGGCGCGGATATTCTTGTTGCCGCGATAGGCAGAGCGAAATTTGTTACCGCAGATATGGTTAAAGAGGGCGCGGTCGTAGTCGATGTTGGCATGAACAGAGACGAAAACGGCAAACTGTGCGGCGACGTCGATTTCGAAAACGTAAAGGAAAAATGCTCTTACATTACGCCCGTCCCCGGCGGAGTCGGTCCCATGACTATAACAATGCTCTTGTACAACACGGTTACCGCCGCCGAAAGGAGCGTTGAAATTGAGTAATTTCGACATTAAGTACGAACAGTTCAGAAGCTTTTTCATAGACGAGCTGAACAGGCGTTGCGACGAACTTTCCACGGTGCCCGAAGTTTTGGGCGAGAGTATGAAATACAGTCTGCGCCTCGGCGGCAAGCGCATACGCCCCGTTTTAATGTACGCGGTCGGCGAGGTGCTGGGCGTAGATAAGGATACGCTTTCGCCGTTTGCGTGCGCCCTCGAATTTATTCATACCTATTCGCTTATACACGACGATTTGCCCGCAATGGATAACGACGATTTCCGCCGCGGAAAGCCGTCTAACCACAAGGTTTACGGAGAGGCGAACGCCCTTTTGGCGGGCGACGGACTGTTAAACTGCGCGTATTCCATGCTGTTTGCGGAATGTTTCAAGGGCGGCGAATACGTTTCGGCGGCTAAATTTATTTGCGATGCCGCGGGCGTTTACGGCATGATTGCGGGGCAGTCCGCCGATATCGCGCACGAAAAGGACGGCAGTGCCGACGAGGATACTCTCGAATACATTTACGAAAACAAGACGGCAAAACTGCTGATTGCCGCGGTTACCGTGCCGAGCGTTTTAAAGGGCGGCGCATATTATTCCGAATTGAAGCAGTTCGGCAAAAAGCTCGGCTATCTCTTTCAGTTGACCGACGATATTTTAGACGCCTGCGGAAGTTTTGAAAATCTCGGCAAGACCACGGGCAAGGACGAGGCGGAGGGCAAGCTTACCGCCGTCAAATTGTACGGCTTGGAAAATTGCAAACTGCGCGTGGACGTAACGGGCGACGATTGCCATAGAATTTTAGACGGTATAGAAGGAGACGTAGCCTTTTTGCACGATATCGTAAATTTCGTAAAATCGCGTTTGAACTGACGGGTGGATTTAATGCCTGAATATTTCGATAAAAATTTAAAATCTCTCGACCGCGACGGTTTGAAAAGCGTCTGCGAGCATCTGCGAGAAAAAATAATAACTACGGTTATGAATAACGGCGGTCACCTGTCATCCAATCTCGGCATTATCGAGTTGACCGTCGCTCTTCATTATGTGTTCGATTTCCCGAAAGATAAGCTCATTTTCGACGTCGGCCATCAGTGCTACGCCCATAAACTTTTGTCGGGCAGAGAGGCTGACTTTGAAAATTTAAGAAGGCGGGGAGGACCCTCCGGCTTTCCTAAAAGAGAGGAGAGCGAATACGACTGCTACAACACGGGGCACGCGGGCACTTCGGTGTCGGCGGCGCTCGGGTTTGCCAAGGCGCGCGATATCAAGGGCGAAAATTTTAACGTGATTGCGATTATCGGCGACGGCTCGTTCAACAACGGGCTGGTGTACGAAGCGTTTAACAGTCTGCGCCCGCTCAATACCAACATTTTGGTTATTTTAAATGATAACGGAATGTCCATTTCGCCCACCGTCGGCAGTATGCACGAGTATCTCGAACAGCTCAGCCAAAACGACAAATTCCGCGCCAAGGTCGAAAAGCATACCAATATTTTCGAAAGGTTCGGCTTTTCGTACGACGGCGTTTACGACGGCAACGACCTTGACGGCATGATTGAAAAGCTTTCCGAAATTAAGGAAAAGCTTAAAACCCAGTCGGTAATTTTGCACGTTGCAACAAAGAAGGGCAAGGGCTACGCTTTCTGCGAGGAACACCCCCAGCAGACGCACGGAATTGCGTGCAACGGCAAAAGCAGCGTTACCTCATATTCCGAAGTTTTGGGCAAAACGCTTGAAACCCTTGCAGAAAAGGATAAATCAATCGTCGCCGTCACGGCGGCAATGACGCCGAGCTTAGGGCTTTCGGAATTCTTCGAAAAATTCCCCGAACGCGCAATAGACGTCGGCATTTGCGAGGAGCACGCAACCATTCTCTGCGCCGCGCTCGCCGCGCAGGGGTTAAAGCCGTACTATGCGGTATATTCAACCTTTTTACAGCGTTCGTTCGACGAGATTATCATAGATATATGCAGTCAGAATCTGCCCGTCACAATGTGCGTGGACAGAGCGGGGATATCGGGCGAGGACGGCGAAACCCATCAGGGCGTGTTCGACTTATCCTTTTTGAATATGATACCAAAACTGACCATAGCCGTGCCAAAGGATATCAACGAGTTTGCGAATATGCTTGCGGCAAGCGTAGATTTTAATGCGCCACTTGCAATTCGCTACCCCAAGGAGTGCCGCACGGTTTTCGGCTCTGCCGAAGAAAAACTCGAAATCGGCAAGTGGGAATATCTTAACCGCGGCAAAAAGGGTGTTGCAATTTTGGCTTGCGGAGAAAGAGCTGTTAAAACCGCGCTCGATATAAACGAACGCCTTTGCTGTGAACTCGATATTATAAATTGCCGCTTCGTTAAGCCGCTCGATAGCCAAATGCTTGAAAACTTAAACGATAATTTGGTTGTCACGATAGAGGATAACCAGCTTATAGGCGGTTTCGGTAGCAGTATATGCAGCTATTTTTCCGACAACGGCAGGGTGAAAGTTAAATGCTTCGGTTGCGCCGACGAATTTATTCCGCACGGCTCGGTTGAAGAACTCACCAAAGAGTTCGGCGCGTATAAGAACGCGATTTTAAACTACATACAAAGTAAATGCGATTAGACAAATATTTAGCCGGAAAATTCAATTCCCGCACAAAGGCGGCACAGGCAATCGAAGAGGGGCTTGTGCTTATAAACGGCAAGCCCGTAGCCCCGTCGTACGATTTTAAAGATGGCGACGATATTACGTTCATACAGCCCGACGAGTTGTTCGTGTCCAACGGCGGCTATAAGCTTTCAAAGGCTTTAAAGGATTTCGGCTTTTCGGTAAAGGATAAAACTTTTGCCGACATAGGGGCAAGCAACGGCGGGTTTACCGACTGTCTTTTGCAAAACGGAGCAAAAAAAGTTTATTGCATAGACGTGGGCGAAAGCCAGCTCGACGAAAGTCTGAAAGGCAAAAACGTAGTGATTTTGGATAATTTCAACGCCAGAAACCTTTCGAATGACACATTCCCCGAAAGAATCGACGGCGTTGTTGCCGACGTCAGTTTTATATCGCTCACGTATATTCTAATGAATATTGCCGAAATTCTCGACGACGGCGGGTATGCGATTGCCTTGATTAAACCGCAATTCGAGTGCGAGGGCAAAAATATTGGCAAGGGCGGAATAGTCAAGGATACGCAGGTTCATAAAAAGGTTATAACAAAAATTTACAATTTTGCCCGTGAATGCGGGCTGTTTGCCGAAAATTTGACCAACGCGCCGATAAGAAAGGACAAAAACAAGGAATATCTTATTCTTTTACGGAAAAACGGCGAGAAGAAAGCCGATATAAATCTATTATTAAAGTACGTTAAATTATAAAAAAATTTAACGTACTTATTTGCATATTTGAATAAAGGGTGTTATAATTATGCATATGAGAGTGGGAATATACCTAAACGTTAAGTACAAAGCCGAGCAGGACGACTACCTCGGCAAAATAATTTCCGCTCTCAAACCCCGCGGCATAGAGTGCGTTCTGATAAGCGATATCGCGCTTATAAAGACCCTCGATATTCTTTTTGTACTGGGCGGCGACGGCACGATTTTGGCGGTCGCAAGCGAGTGTGCGCTCAATAACGTTAAAATTCTCGGCATTAACTGCGGTCATATGGGCTTTTTGACCGATTTCGAGGGCAATCAGCTCGAAGAGGCGCTTTCGCTTGTTTTAAGCGGAAATTTTAAAACGATTAAGCGCAGTATGCTCAGCGTAACTTTCCGCGGCAAAAATTACCTTGCTTTAAACGAGGTTGTTCTTCAACGCTGTACGACGGGCAATTCGTTCAGCAACACCGTAAATCTGCACGCCGAAATCGACGGCACGACGGTGGATAACTTTTCCTCGGACGGGCTTATAATCAGCACGCCGACCGGCTCTACGGCGTATTCGCTTTCGGCGGGAGGCTCAATCTTAACGCCCGACTTGGCGGCGTTTATAATGACGCCGATTTGCCCGCATTCGCTACATTCCCGCCCGATAGTTTTCGGCGAGAATTCGACAGTGAAAGTCAACCAGTTCGAAAAGAACTGCACGCTCAATCTTATAGTAGACGGCAGAGTGGTCGATACATTGAGCGGCTTCGAAGCGGTCACGGTAAAGAAAGCAGATTTTTACACCGAGTTTATATCGGTTGAAAATAATAATTTTTTCGACAAATTACTGATTAAATTAAACATATGGAGTAACTGATGCATAGAAACGCAAGACAAGCCATGATTTTGGAAATCATTGCAGAGCAGGACATTGAGACACAGGACGAGCTTTGCGCGGAATTGGTTAAACGCAACTTTAACGTCACCCAGGCAACGATATCGAGAGATATTAAAGACCTCAAACTCTATAAGGTCGCAGGGACGACGAAGAAGTATAAGTACGCATACATCGAAGGCGGCGGCGACGCCGTGAATAACAAAATGCGCAACCTTTTCCGCGAATGTGTGCAGACCATCAATGCCGCAAACAACTTAATCGTCATTAAAACCATGCGCGGCAACGGCTCGACCGCGGGTGCGTTTATTGATATGTTGCAGTACAAGGAAGTTATAGGAACGGTTGCGGGCGACGACACCGTTTTAATCGTTGTCGACAGCAACGAAAACACGCCGATTATCGTTTCAAGGCTGAGAGAATACATAAAATAATGCTCGAACGACTGTACATTAAAAACGTTGCTTTAATCGAAGAGGCGGATATATCTTTCGACGGTAAATTCAACGTGCTTTCGGGTGAGACGGGTTCGGGCAAATCTGTTATTCTCGACTCAATTAATTTCGTTTTGGGCTCGAAAGCGGATAAGTCCATGATAAGATACGGCGCCGAAGAGGCACTTGTCAAAGCCGAGTTTTCGCTGCCTTGCGGCAGCGCGGCGGCGCGTATTTTAGAAGAGTTGGATATCGAAGCCGATGATACGCTCATAATTTCGAGGAAGTTTACCCAAGAGGGAAAGGGCTCGATTAAAGTCAACGGGAATACCGTAACAGGCGGTATGCTCAAAAAAATTGCCGCGCATCTTGTGGACGTTCACGGACAGAGCGAGCATTTTTTTCTTTTAAGCGAAAATAACCAGTTAAACGTTATCGACACGCTCTGCGGCGACGAACTTATTAAGCTTAAAGGCGAACTTGCTGGCTTGCTTTCCTTTAAAAAGGAGTGCGAGAATAAAATCGCACAGCTTGGCGGGAGCGAGCAGGAGCGGGCGCAGAGGCAGGACATTCTCGCCTATCAGATTGATGAGATTGAGAGGGCGAATATTTCGGTTGGCGAAACCGAGCAACTTAAAACCAAAAAGAAGCTCTTTGACAACGCCGAGAGGGTTATATCGTCAATCTGCGCCGTAAGGGAAATTTTAAGCGCGGACAACGGCTGTATCGACCTGCTTTCGGCGGCTCACAGACAAATTAGCGGCATTGCGGATATTGATAAAGAGTACGAAGCGGTTTGCGAAAGGCTCGACAATTTGTCCATTGAAGCGGAAGATTTGCGGGACACGGTTTCCGACCTTGCGGACGGGCTCAATTTCGACGAAGGCGAGGCGAAAGCCGTCGACGAAAGACTCGATTTAATTAAGTCGCTCACACGAAAATACGGCGCGGACGAGGAGAGAATTTTAGAATATCTCGATAGCGCAAGGGCGCAATACGACTGCTTAAACGACGCGGCGGCGGAACTTGAAAAAATTTCAAAGCAAATCAAAGATGCCGACGACAAAATTTTTTCCGTCTGTTTAAAGCTTTCTAACCTTCGTAAATTAAGTTGCAAAAACTTTTGCGCAGCCGTTGAAGAGCAACTAAAATCGTTAAATATTCCCAACGCAAAATTTTTCGTGGAATTTAACGACTACGATAAGCAAAATATAGAAGTAAACGGCAGCGGCGCAGACAAAATCTGTTTTATGTTCTCGGCAAACAAAGGCGAGCCGCCCAAGCCGCTCAGCAAGGTTATAAGCGGCGGCGAAATGAGCAGATTTATGCTTGCCGTCAAGACGCAGTTAAAGGGTATCAACGGTATATCGACGTACATTTTCGACGAAATCGACGCGGGAATAAGCGGTATTACGGCAAAAACGGTTGCTGATAAGTTTATATCCATAAGCGCCGACACGCAGATAATCGCCGTTTCGCATCTTCCGCAGGTGTGCGCGGCGGCAAGCGCGCAGTATTTGATTTCCAAAAGCGACGGTGACGGAGAAAAGACCGTAACGAGCATTAAACAGCTTTCCAAAGCGGAGAGAGTTGAAGAAATCGTGCGGCTGACGGGAAGCATTTCCACCGACGCGGCGCGCGAACACGCCGAAGAACTTTTAAGGCAATTCGGTAACTTTTGACATTGACAAATTGCGGATATTAAACTGAATATTTAAAGTATAACTGCCCACAATATTTGTATGCTTTCTTTTAAAAAGTTTACAAAAATCCTGTTGGGCGTTATTTTTATCGCCGCCGTTGTTTGCTGTCTCTCGGTTTCGCGCGTTTTTGCGGCGACTTCGGAGGACGAATTCTATATAGGCGGCTTCCCCGCGGGGTTCGTGCTCAATACGCAGAACGTAGAAGTTATCGGAATGTGCGAAATCAATACCGAAAGCGGCATGGTTTGCCCCGCAAGGGAAGGTGGAATTAAGAGCGGCGATATAATCAAAAAGCTAAATGATATAGAGATTACCTCGGCAAATAAGCTGACGGAAGCACTTGCAGAGGACTTATCCAAATATAATTTAAAAATTTTGCGCGGCGGCGAAACGCTGGATATTTCCCTGCAACCCGCTTTTGATAAATCGAGCGGCAAAAAGAAGCTCGGGCTTTTGGTTAAAGACAGCATAAACGGGATAGGAACAGTTACCTATATCGACAAAACCAACAACAAATTCGGCTCGCTCGGTCACCCCGTAAACGACGAAAACGGCAAGATAATCGATATAAATGGCGGTTGTCTGTACGGCTGCTCGATTTACGACGTGAAGAAGGGTTTGCGCGGCAATCCCGGCGAACTTAAAGGTTTTTTCGACAACTCACATATGTTCGGCGCAATTAAGGAAAACACCAAGTGCGGAATTTTCGGAGACGTTTCAAAAGATTTCAACGTTTCGAACCTGAAACGGGTTAAGAAAGGGAGCGTCGCAGAGGCAACTGTGGGCAAGGCTTATATCTATTCGACTTTAAGCGGCGAGAGCTGTGACAAATACGAAATTTCGATTGTAAAGGTAGATGCCGAAAATAAAGACAATCGCAACTTTGTAATAAAAATCAACGATAAACGTATTCTCGAAAGGGCGGGCGGCATTGTGCAAGGCATGAGCGGAAGTCCCATCGTGCAAAACGGCAAATTGATAGGCGCGGTAACCCACGTGTTTGTTAATGATCCAACGCGCGGTTACGGCATTTCAATAGATAATATGACAAGTTCATATTGATTATTAGATAATTAAGAATATAAAAGCATAATATTAGACATAAACAGATAAAAATCAGTTAAATCATATTTCTTGGTTTGACCGATTTTTATTTTGCGTAGTATCAACGGATATGAACTCTCACAATTCAGTTAATAAAATCGTTGACAGCTCATTAATTATTTGATAAACTATAATTAGTCTCGTTTGAGACTAATAGTTTGTTAAGGTTATATTAATGATTGATAAAACCAATTATACAATCGCTCTCAACGATTTTTTGCGTAAGTGTGTGTCATTGTACGCAAACTATGCCGAGGCGCACGGTTTAAGTTATTATGAATTGCTTACTTTATATATTTTAAATCGGCAAGAGCGCATAACTCAAAAAGATGTGGGCATTATGTTCTGCATTCCCAAGCAGTCGGTAAACCGCGTTGCGCAGAGTCTTAAAAGCAAATCACTGATAGAATTCCGGTCGTCCGAAACAGATAAACGCGAAAAGGATATTACGTTGACGGAAACGGGCAAGGGATTTGTAAATGAAAGCATTGTTCCGCTCGTGCAAATCGAAGCGGAAATATTCGATAAGATAGGCTCGGAAAGAATAAAGCAATCGATAGAAGAAGCAAATTCTCTGCTGCAACAAATGAGCGACGGTATGAAAAGCGCAACCGATAAATTCAAGGCGAGGTGAATATGGCTTTCAAATTGGCATTAAAAGAACTGTTGTACAATAAAAAGAAATACATTCTTATCGAAGTCGTAATTGTATTGCTCGTCTTTATGGTTTTGTTTTTGTCGGGTTTGGTCGAGGGACTCGGACGGGCAGTCGTATCCGGCATAGATAACATCGACGCGGATTATTTTTTGCTAAACGAGTCTGCCGAAAAGCTTATAACCGTGTCAGAGTTAGAAACGGAAAAATATGAGCAATTAAAAACTCAGACAAGCGCAAAGCTTGCCCCGCTTAATATTCAGCGGATGTATTTATCCAAAAGCGGAGAGTCCGAAAAGATTAACGTAACGTATTTTGCTATCGAGCCGAACAGCTTTTTAGCGCCCAAAGCAATAAAGGGCAATAAGCTTAACGAGTCGGAAGCGCAACACCCTATCGTGTTGGACGAGAGTTTTACGCGTGAGGGAATATCTATCGGCGATACCGTTTACGATTCGTCGTCGGGACTTGAATTTACGGTCGTGGGTTTTGCCGAGGACAGTATGTACGGGCATACCTCGATAGGGTTTATTTCGCTTGACAGTTATGCCGCCATAAGGAAGGAGCTTAACCCGACGTATAATCTTACCTATCATACCATTGTTATAAAAGGCAAGGATATAAAGAATATAAATATTGACGGAGCAGAGCTTGTACCTAAATCGGAAATCATAGAAAACATTCCGTCTTATAAAGCCGAGCACTTAACGATAACGATGATTATTTGGGTGCTTGTCGTCGTAACGGCGGCAGTTATCGGCGTATTCTACTTTATCCTCACAATTCAAAAGCACAAACAATTCGGCGTTATGAAGGCAATCGGCGTAAATATGAAAAGCCTTGCGGCAATAGTTACTATACAGGTTTGTATAGTGGCTGTGTTCGGCACGGTGGTTGCAGGTTTATTTACATTTATAATGTCGCTCGTAATACCGCCGACAATGCCGTTCTATCTTAAAGTCGGCAACGTGTTTATAATTGCGGCGGCGTTTATCGCAATCTCGATAGCAAGCAGCTTGATTTCCATATTAAGCATATCGAAAGTCGACCCTATGAAAGTGATAGGAGGTGCGGACGAATGAGCGAAGTTATTTTGTGCCTTGAACATATCGTCAAAGCTTACCGCGACGGAAGCGGACAAAATGTAGTGTTAAACGAGGTATCGCTCTGTGTAGAAAAAGGCGAGTTTGTAGCGATAGTAGGTCCGTCCGGTTCGGGTAAAAGCACGCTTTTAACGATAGCCGGATTGCTGCTTGCGCCCGATTCCGGAAAGGTTTGTATTGCAGGTCGGAATTTATCCGACGAAAATAAGAAGCAGTGGACAAAACTGCGCCTTGAGCATATTGGCTTTGTCTTTCAAAATCATCAATTATTGCCGTATTTAAGAGCAAAAGAGCAGCTTTCAGTTTTTCAAAATAAAAATGCGGATAGCCCGAATATAGACGCTTTATTTAAGGAATTGGACATAGAGAAATGTGCCGTTCAATATCCGTCTGAAATGTCGGGCGGAGAAAAACAGCGCGTCGCTATCGCCCGCGCATTCGTCAATAATCCCGACGTAATACTTGCAGACGAGCCTACGGCAAATCTTGATGCACCGCACGGCAGACAGGTTGTGGAAATGATACGGGCGGAAGTTAAAAAATACGAAAAATGTGCCGTAATGGTTACGCATGACGAGCGCATACTCGATTTGGTAGATACTGTGTATCGCTTAGAAAACGGCATACTTACAAAAATAAATAGTTCGGAGGAAAAAAATGAAAATTGAAGTAAGGTACTATTCAAGGTCGGGTAATACGCAAAAACTTGCGGAAGCTATCGCAGAACAAGCGGGTTGCACAGCACGTGATTTATCCGTGCCTGTTGACGGTCATATCGATTTACTGTTTTTGGGCGCGTCGGTTTATGCCGGCGGAATAGATAAAAAGGTTATGGAATTTATTCCTTTGCTTAATAAGGATACGGTTGGCAGCGTGGCAGTATTTTCCACGTCTGCGCTTGCGGAGCGAGCCTATCCGCAAATAAAAAAAGAGCTTGAGAAAAAAGGCGTTACCGTGCTTGACAAAAACTTTTATTGCAGAGGAAAGTTTATGTTATTCCATCGCGGACGCCCCAACGATAACGACATCGTCGAAGTAAAAAGTTTTGCTTCAAATTTAATTTCAGTTGCAAATAATCAAAGCGAATAGACTAATATAAGTAGCAAATCCTTTATAATATGACAAGTTCATATTAAAGATATAATCCTCATATAATTGTATATGAGGATTTTTAAATGTAGTAAATTTAAATGGGATATAAGATATCTGATTGCTGATTTAATTGTCATTTTAGCCGCTATTATATGTGGCATAGTACTATTCAAATTGAATAGTATAAGCAATTATGTGTTCGATTTTGCCAATATTTACATTTATTACGTATTTAACTTCAACAGCGGCAGATTATTTTTATCTCACATATTAAGCGAGCTCGTATATCTGTACGTCGTATTTTTACTTTCGTATTTTACAAAATTCAGAATTTTAGCATACCCCGTGCTGTTTTTAAGAACGCTTTTTACCGCGCTTTACATAGCGATTTTGTGCACGCTTTTCGGAACCGAGGGAATAATCGTAGCAATTTTGGTATTTATTCCGTCGTTTTTGTGCTCGGTGGCGTTTTTCATAATTTTACGCGAGCAGTGCAGACAAATCTGCGCGCCGTACTCGTTTATCTGCCCCGCTGTTTTGGCGCTTTTAAATACGGTTATACTGCTTTTGCTTGTAAACGTCGTATTCAGAGTAATTGTAGTTATAGTATAAATAATAAATTTTTTGACAGAATAAGTAGTATGAAAAAGATTATTACGACTATTCTGTCATTTAGTTTATTAGGCGGCGTTGCGGCGGTTTTCGGCGGGGCGGGCGCACCCGCGACTGCGGCGTTCGCAGAGGATAATCAACTTGCCGTAAATTGTAAGAGTGCATATCTTTGCGATTACAACTCGGGCGAGTGCATTTACAAACTGAACGAAACCAAGCGCATGCCCATTGCCAGCGTTTGCAAAGTTATGACTTTGACTTTATGTTTCGACGCTATCGCAGAGGGAAAGCTTTCGCTGACCGACAACATAACCATAAGTGAGAGAGCGGCGGGAATGGGCGGCTCGCAGGTGTTTTTGCAGGCGGGGCTCACCTATCCGCTTACCGAACTTATAAAGAGCATTGTGGTCTGCTCGGCGAACGATAGCTGCGTGGCGGTATCCGAAAGTATTAGCGGTAGCGAGGAGAGCTTTGTTGCGGCAATGAACAGGCGCGCCGAAGAGCTCGGGTGCGACAACACCTTGTTTGCCAACTGTACCGGTCTCCCCAAAGAGACCCAGTATTCGTGCGCAAAAGACGTCGCCGTAATGTTTTCAAACCTATTACAAAATGAAGAGTACTTCAAATATAGCAAGATATGGCTCGAAGATTTCAGCCACCCAGACGACAGAACCACGACGATTACCAACACAAACAAGCTCATAAAAAAATATTCGGCTTGTGACGGCGGCAAAACCGGCTTTACAAATCAGGCGGGCTTCTGTCTTGCTTCGACGGCGAAGAGGGACAGCATGCGCCTTGTTTCCGTCGTTTTGGGCGCGGATAACAGCGACAACCGCTTCAAGTCGGCGATAAATATGTTCAACTACGGCTTTGCCAACTACAAAAATGCGGTTGTCCTCGATAAGGACGTAAACCTCAACGACAAATTTTTCGTAGACTGTTCTAAAAAGACGGCGATATGCGTGCGTCCCGCGCGTTCGTGCTATGTGTTTACCGCAAATAACGTTACGCCCGAAATCGAACGCAAGGTTGTAGCCTACGATATAAAGGCACCCGTAAAGAAGGGCGACGCAGTCGGCAAAATCGAGGTGTACAAGGACGGCATACTCTACGACACGGTTGATTTGGTTGCGGCGGAGGACGCCGACAAGGCAAGCTACGGCGACTTTTTCAAAAAAGTTGCGGGCGAATGGACGCTTTAAAAATTGCCGAAAATCAATTATATTGTATATAATTGGTAAAATATCCCCAATATATTTGACTAATTTCACGACCTTTGATAAAATTTAAATGTATAGATTTTTTTAAAGGTCGTTTTTTATGAACAGCAGAAACACGTTAAAGGCGAACGCCGCGGGGCATCTCGAAATAGGCGGGTGCGACGCTCTCAGACTTGCAGAGCGGTTCGGCACTCCGCTTTACGTCTATGACGAGCAGTATATCCGCAATATGATGCGCGTCTTTAAAGACACGATAGACAAGTATTACGGCGGCAACGGCAACGTGCTGTACGCGTCAAAAGCCTTTTCGTGCCTTGCGATGTACCGCATTGCCGAGCAGGAGGGCATTGGCTGCGACGCCGTTTCGGGCGGCGAGCTCTACACGGCTTTAAAGGCGGGCTTCAACGCAAAAAATATCTATGTGCACGGCAACAACAAAACCTATGAAGAGCTTGTTCAGGCGGTCGAAGCGGGCGTCGGCGGCGTTGTAATCGATTCCTACCGCGAGGCTGATATCTTAAATGAAATCGCGGCGGAACACAAGGTGAAACAGCCCGTTTTAATAAGGGTTAATCCCGGCGTCGAGGCGCACACTCATGCGTTCGTTCAGACGGCGAGAACAGATTCCAAATTCGGATTTTCTATCCGCGACAACACCGCGCTTGACTACACAAAACACGTTTTATCGCTTAAAAATTTGAATTTAAAGGGATATCACTGCCATATCGGTTCGCAGATTTTCGAAAAGCAGTCCTTTTCGCTTGCCGCACAGAATATGATTGATTTTATGTCCGCGGTCAAAAGTGAAGTGGGTTTCGAGGCGGAAATTCTGAATATGGGCGGCGGCTTCGGCATCTACTATACGGACGAGGACCCCAAATTTACAGAAAGCAACTACGCGGAATATTTGCTTGCCCTTATAAATACCGTCAAAGACAGGACGAAGGAATTAAATATGCGCCTTCCGTATCTTTTAATCGAGCCGGGGCGCTCGATTGTGGGCGAGGCGGGCATAACTTTATACACCGTCGGCTCGATTAAGGATATCCCCGGCATACGAAAGTACGTGGCAATCGACGGCGGTATGTTCGAAAATCCGAGATATTCGCTCTACCAGTCAAAGTACACGGTCTTAAAGGCGGCGGACGTGAACGCTGAAAACATTCAGAAGGTGAGCATTGCGGGGAAGTGCTGCGAAAGTGGAGATTTGATAGGCGTCGATATTCCTCTGCCCGAAGTAGAAAGCGGGGATATTCTCGCCGTGCTGTCTACGGGCGCGTACCATTATTCCATGGCAAGCAACTACAACCGCAATTTTATTCCGCAGGCGGTTCTGGTTAAAGACGGCAAGGCGGAGACTATAATAAAAAAGCAGACGTTCGAGGACCTCGTAAGAAACGACGTCGTTCCCGACAGTTTAAAATAAATGTTAGAAGAAATAATTTACTTTCTTGCAAGCTTAATCGCCGTAATATTCGTCTTTGCCCCGCACGAGTACGCTCACGCGTTCGTCGCGTATAAAAACGGCGACCCGACGGCAAAGATGCGCGGGCGGCTCACGCTCAACCCTTTCAAGCATATCGACCCGATGGGGTATGTGCTGTGCGCATTGGTCGGGTTCGGTTGGGCAAAGCCCGTGCCCGTGGAGCCGGGCAATTTCCGAAGCTATAAAAAAGGTATGTTCACGACGGCTATCGCGGGGGTAATCGTAAACTACATAATAGCCTTTATCGCATATCTTTTATATGCGCTCGTGTACGCGTTTTTTATTCCGAAGAGCACGTTTGCGGTTTATATCTGCTACTTTTTGGAGTGCATATTCTATCTTATTTTTGCGTACAGTCTGTATTCTTTCGTGTTCAATCTTTTGCCGCTTTACCCTCTCGACGGGTTCAGAGTGGTGGAAGCGACGACGAGACAGATTAACCCCGTACAGAAGTTTTTGCGCAATTACGGACAGTTGATTTTGATTATTCTGATTATCGAAAGCTTTATCTGCGACTTTATAATCGGGTATATACCGGGAACGCGTGCCGCAACGATAGTCGGATATTTCGATATACTCGGCTACGTCGGTTGGTTTGCTGAAAATATTATAGGATTCCCCATAACTGCGGCGTGGGGTTGGATTTTAAAATTATGAGCCTTGACCCGAAGTACGAAAATTTTGAATCGGTAGTGGACTACGATACCGTCTTAGACGATTTCGAAGGACCGCTCGATTTACTGTTGCACTTAATCAACATAAACAAGATAAATATAGACGATATTTTCGTATCAAAGGTAACCGAGCAATTCCTCGACTATATCGAGTATATGAAAACCCAGCCCAGCCGTGACGTCGACAAGGAGAGCGAATACCTTGCCATGGCGGCGCAGATTATTTACATAAAGTCCAAATCGCTTGTACCTCCCGTGGAGATTGACGGCGAGGAGATAGGCGGCGCGGAGGACGAACAGCAGGAGCTTATCGAACAGCTTAAACAGCGTGAATTCGAGCTAATAAAGGAACGCACGCCGAAGCTAAAAAGTCTTGAAACGGTCGGTTACTTTTTCAAGGAGCCCGACAAGGAAATAAGTAAGGTAAAAATAGTATACAAGGATTTTTCGGTCGACGCGATGTTGCAGGCGTTTGCAAACCTTCTGCTTCGCAACGAGAGCATGCAGCGCGAAAAGGAAAACATAAAGGAAATTCCGAAGGACGAATACACCGTGCAGGAGAGGGTTGTATTCATCCGCGAACTGCTTTTAGTGAGGGAAGAATTTAACTTCGAAGAGCTGTTTGCAAGCTTTTCCCGAAACGAGGTAATAACGACCTTTCAGGCGCTTTTGGAAATGCTTAAATTCCAGTACGTGCTTGTAGAGCAGCCCGACACATTCGGAAACATTACGATAAAACGCAATCCCGACGCGGATTTAAAGGACGTGAACAATGAACAATTTGACGAATATAATTGAGGGCATAGTTTTCGCTTCGGGCGAGGCGGTACCCGTAAAGTACATAATCGAAAAGCTCGGCTGCACGTTAAAGGAAGTAAACGCCGCCGTTGCCGAGCTGAAAGACAAGTATACCGCGGAAAGGGGCATACAGCTTCTTACGTTTAACGGCAAAGTTCAGTTTGCTTCCAACCCCGCCTACAAACAGCAGATTTCCGACGTTTTGACGCCCATAAAGGAAAAGGAATTCACCAAAACCATTTTGGAGTGCGCCGCGATTATCGCCTACAAACAGCCCGTAACAAAGGGTGATTTGGAAGATATAAGGCAGGTAAACTGCGACTACGCCGTGCATACGCTTTTGGAGCTCGGTATGATAGAGCCGTGCGGCAGAAGGGACGCCGTCGGCAAGCCCATTCTCTACACCACGACGGACAACTTTTTAAAGAGATTTAAATTAAATTCCATTGACGAACTGCCCGACTACGACGAACTTATGAAGCAGATTGCCGAACTCAACGACACGATTTTAAAGGAAGAGGAAGGCGGCAATTACCTCTACAAAAAGGACGTTTACAACGGCGAGGACGAAGAGAGCGAAAAAGAGGGGCAGGAAAGCGCGGAACCCGAAAAACCCGCGCCCAAAACCGAAGAGGGATACGAGGTGCCCGAATTTTTGGACGGTGAAGAAAATATTATAAAGATAAAGTAAGAACTGGAATTTTAGGAACCGCAGGTGCCATGTTATGCAAAAATTATTTAATTTGTTTAATTAAAAGGTGATTAAGTGTTGAATTTAGTCAATTCAATTGTTGCAATTGTTGCTTGTTTCATTTTATGGACAATACTAAGCGGTTTAATGATGTTGTCAGTAAGGCATAACGGTACTAAAAAAAGTTGGAAAAAGATTAAAGAGGAATATCCATACTTTGGCTATCGCTTTTACAAAAAGGTGTTTTTTCTCGGCTTAAATGATGCAATGCCGCTTAGTGTGGTTGTACTATCGTTTATAGTAAATATATCTTTAATTTTAACAGTTATTTTCTGTATTTGGAATATAATTTTAATGAATATTGTTGCTTCAATCATTGCAAGAGTATGTGTAGGGATATTTATTATTACAATATTGATTAGAGGCTTAATATTTATTGTGAAAGGATTTAAAATTTAGAATATAGAAATACCTCAAAAAAGCCGTTTGTGTGTGAACGGCTTTTTATTTTTGCTTGTTTTAGCTTCTTTAAGCGCGTGCCCGACGGCCATTTCAGCCGTCGGGCGTTTTTTGTATAATAATATTTTTATTACAGATAATACTTTTGTGAGTGAGGCGCTTGTTTACATTTCGGCAATAGTGTTTTTAATAGCCGTTTTTCCGGTGCATATCGTAAGCTACGTATACGCGTCCACCGCGGAAAGGTACGCAAGCATTAACGTAACTTTGTACAGACTGTTTACAATTCTGAACGCAAACACAGAAAAGCCGCCTAAAACGGAAGATAAAGCGAAGGACGAAAAGGAAAAGGACAAAGACAAGCTTATGACGCCGCCTAACTGGCTGAAAATTTTTAACAGTCTTTGCATTACGAAGATTGTTCAGCTCGGCGACTACGGTCTGCAAAATCCGGATAACGCCTATGTCGCGCTTGCAAACGGCGCGGCGACAAACGCCGTATATACTTTCGTAAAAGTCAACGGCGGCAAGACCAAACTCAGAAATTACACGCTTTTTAACTACGAGCACGACGGAGTAAACTATTACTTAAAGCTTGCGGGCGTAATTAACGTAATTACGCTTTTAAAGCTTTTGATTATATTCTATTGGGGGAAAATTAATGAAAACTAAAATTAAAACCACACAAAACGAAGGCTTCGAAAAGCCCGCTCTGCCCATCGAAAAGATAGCCGACGCCGACACGGTGATAGGCGAGCCCATAACCACAGCAAGCGGAGCGCAGGTCATTCCGCTTTCGTCGGTTACAGTGGTAAATTTGGGCGGAGGCGGAGAATACGGCGACGTTAAGACCTTCCGCGAGGCGGACGGCTTCAAGCTTGCCGGCGGCAACGGCACGGTAATTACCGTAAATCCAAAGGGCTTTTTGGTTGACGACGGCAAGAAGTGCCGCCTTTTAAAACTCGAAGAGGGCGCGATTGACACGCTTATAGAAAAGACGGGGGAACTTGTTCACAAACTTTCAGACAATGTTTAAAAAATTTTTAAAGGTTTTTGCAGTCGGGCTCTGCCTTGCGATAATAATTTCAGCGCCTTTATCGGGCGGCACGGTTAAAGCCGCCGCGGACGGCGTTGCCGAGATTGCAATGGAACTTGAAAGCGGAACAATTCTGCACGCAAAAAATATCGACGCAAAACTGCCCATGGCGAGCACGACGAAGATAATGACGGCGCTGCTCGTCGCAGAGGATTGCGATTTAAGTGAGGTTATAACCGTGCCCGACATCGCCGTGGGTGTGGAAGGGTCGAGCATTTATCTGAAATACGGCGAACAGATTTCGGTTAAAGATTTACTGTACGGGCTTATGCTGCGCTCGGGCAACGACGCGGCTTGCGCGCTCGCCGTGCACCACAGCGGTTCGGTCGAAAGGTTCGTCGAAAAAATGAACGAACGGTCAAGCGAGCTCGGCGCAAAAAACACGCATTTCAAAAACCCCAGCGGCTTGCCGGACGAGGAGCACTACACGACGGCAAGAGATTTGTGCAATATCGCCCGCCACGCAATGAACAATCAAACCTTTAAAGAGGTTGTTTCGACAAAACATTACAGCGGCGATTTCAGAAATTTTTTAAATAAAAACAAACTTTTATCGTCGCTCGACGGCGCAAACGGCGTAAAGACCGGCTACACGAAAAAGGCGGGCAGATGTCTCGTCTCTTCCTCGGAACGCGAAAATATGAACGTTGTCTGCGTGGTTTTAAACTGCTACGATATGTATGAGCGGAGCGCCTCGATAATAAACTCTTGCTTTGCAAAATATAGCCTCGAAACGGTCGGTGCGGACAGAGTTTTCGAGTATAACGGCAAGCGGTGCTCGCTCGACAGCGACTGCAAAATTCTCGCGGAGAGGGGCAAGGAACTCAAATTCGAAGTGTGTGCCGCAGACGACAAAAACGCGCTTGCAAAGCTTGAAATTTATTGCGAAAATAACTTGATTTTCAGCCGCAATTTGTATACTATTAATTAAAGTACAAATTAAAGTTGAAAATTTATGAGAATAAACAAATTCCTTGCGGCGTGCGGCGTGGCTTCGCGCAGAGAGTGCGACAAACTTATCGAAAGCGGCGTGGTTTCCATTAACGGCAGACCCGCGCAAATAGGCGCCGACATCGGTGACGACGATACCGTAACGGTGAACGGCTCGCCCGTAAACGTCAAGAAAAACGAATATTATATCTTAAATAAGCCGAAGGGCTATATTTGCTCGGTGCGCGACGAGAAGGGCAGAAAGACGGTGCTCGATTTAATGCCGCAAGGCTCGGGCAGAATTTACCCCGTCGGCAGGCTCGACTACGACAGCGAAGGCTTGCTCATTTTAACGACCGACGGCGCACTCGCACAGCACTTGACGCACCCCTCGAACGAGGTGCCCAAAACCTACCTCGTTAAAATAGAGGGCACAATCACCGAGGCGGGGCTTAATCCCATACGAAGCGGCGTAGATATAGGCGGCTACGTTACCAAAAAATGCAAGGCGCACATTGTGGAAACCAACAAGGAGTACACCAAAATTCACGTGACGATAACCGAGGGCAAAAACCGCGAGGTGAGAAAAATGTTCGAGGCAATCGGCAGGGAAGTTACGCTTTTAAAGCGCATTAAGATAGGCGAGATAACCTTGCGCGGGCTCGACCGCGGCGCATACCGCAAGCTTTCAAAGCAGGAAGTCGCGTATCTGTTATCCATATAAAATAAAAAAAGAGAGGCTTAGATTGAAAGCTTCTCTTTTAATTTTTAAATACTTCTTATAAGACCGACGACTTTGCCGAGAATGGAAACCTCGTCGAAAACAAAGTCCTCCATATCGTCGTTTTCGGGGTGCAGAATAAATTTGCCGTCGCGCTTGAAAAACCGCTTTACCGTCGCGCTGTCCTCGACTAATGCGACGACGATATCGCCGTTATCGGCTGTTTCCTGCTTTCTCACAATAATTTTATCGCCGTTGAACATACCGATTTTTATCATCGAGTTGCCTTTAACCGTCAACATAAACATATCGTCGGTACCGAACATATTTGAGGGAACGGAGAAAAAGTCCTCGTAATTTTCCTGCGCGAAAATGGGTTCGCCGGCGGCAACCGTACCTATCAAAGGAATTTTAACGGCGTTCTGCCGAACGGTCATAGCGCGGCGCTTGTTTTCGCCGACCTTGCTCTTTTCAATCAAGCCTTGCTCGGCAAGTCTGTTTATTATTGTAAAGCAAGTCGCGGTGGAGGGAATATTGCAACCCTTGCAGATATCGCGCACCGCGGGCGCATAGCCGTACTCCTGTATGTAGTCTAAAATATAAGCCAAAACGGCTTCGTCGCTGTACTTCTTTTTCGCCATAATTTTATCTCCTGACGGTAGTATAGCATATAAAAAACAAAAAAGCAAACTTTTGTTTAAAAATTTTAAAATTTTTTATTGACTTTATCAAAAAAATTGAGTAAAGTATAGGCAAAGGAGCAAGATTATGAACTTAGGCGGCGAGTGCGTTTTGACGACGATAAAATATGCGACGGTTGCGGAGAGTGCGAAATCTGCGATTTGGACGAAAACAAAATCTGCGATAACTGCGGCAAGTGCCTCGATATCCGCGACGACGCGGTTATTAAAATCGACGCGATTATAATGGACGACAAGAAGTAGTATATATTACAAAGGGCGCACGCACGTATTAATAATTTCACATAAAAAAAGTATGTCGTCGCCACAATCACGTTTTACCCATTCGGCTACAATAGCCGTAATTCCCATCAGATAATATCTCATCATATAGTCGGCGGCAGTCTTATCTGTAACGCCGTTCTTTTTTAATATGGGGACGAAAACCTCGTTCAGAAAAAATTCACTCGTCACGTTGCTGTCGAAATTATGCAAATTCTGCATATACACTTTAAATACTCTTTTATTTTCCTCGATAAATTTAAGATAGGGCACAAGGTATTCAAGCGAAATAAAATTCAGCTCCTCTTTCGGAACGGCGGTCAAATCTTTGGGCATCGACTTCCCGCCGAAACTTTTCAGAAAATTGTCCATTATGTAATTCTGTGTTTCTTGCAACAAATCGTACGTATTATCGTAATGCAGATAAAAGGTAGAGCGGTTCACGCCCGCCTTTTCGCAAATATCTTTAATCGAAATTTCCGTAAAATCTTTAATTTCCAACAGTTCCAAAAGCGCTTTATCGAACTTTACTGCCGTGTTGTGGAACTTTGATTCAGACCTGTTCATTGAATTTTCCTTAAAATTTATTCAGAAAACAACGAAAAATTTTTTTATGTTGTTTTGTTTTCATTTGCATTATACTATTATTTTTAATAGAAAGCAACAAATGTGGGGTTCTTAAACAAAATTATGAACGCAATCGAAATTACAAATCTTTCGAAAAGTTTCCGCGGAATGTACGCCGTCGACAACCTCTGTATGACCGTGCCGCAAGGCGCGATTTACGGGTTTATAGGCGAAAACGGTTCGGGCAAGTCCACTACGGAAAAGCTCATATGCGGGCATCTCGTGCCCGACAGCGGCGAAATTAAGCTTTTCGAAAAAAGTCATACAGACGCGGGCGTAAGGGCGCGGGTGGGCGCGCTTATCGAAAACGCGGGCTGTTTTCCCGATTCGAGCGTCTGGGCTAATTTAACCATGCAGGCAATAAATTTGGTCTTGCCCGACCGCGAAAGCGAAATAAAGCGCGTGCTTAAAACCGTGAGAATGGAAGATAGTGCCCGTATAAAATTTAAGAACTGTTCTCTCGGTATGAAGCAGCGCATAGGCATTGCGATGGCGCTTTTGGGCGACCCCGCTCTGCTCATTTTGGACGAACCCATAAACGGGCTCGATACGGACGGCATGCTCATAATGCGAGAAATTTTAGTTGACATAACAAAAAATTACGGCTGTACGGTGCTGATATCCTCGCACATTTTAGGCGAGCTCGAAAAGATAGCCACGCACTACGGAATTATAAGGCGGGGCAAAATGGTTTGCGAGATATCCGCACCTGAAATGGAAGCCCGCTCGCGCACGTATGTAACGCTTAAAACGAACGATAACGGCGGCGCACGGGGCGTTTTGCGGGATATGTTTTACACCGTGAAAGAGGAAGGGGACAGCCTTAAAATTTACAACGCAGACGACACGGCTGCAATCGTAAGTTTAATGCTGAAAAACAGCTTTGCGGTGGCGGAAATAAAGAGCAACAAATTAGGACTTGAGGAGTATTATATAGATTTAATGAGCAAAAAGGAGGCGCAGTAAATGGAAGGCACGCGCGAAATAAAGTTCGAAACACCAAGCTTTTTCAAGCGGTTAAAGGGTATGCTCGGCGTCGATTTTTACCGCCTTTTCCACACGCCTCTTTTCTATATCTTCCTCGCCATTGCGGCAATAATTCCCGCGCTCGTATCTATGGGCGCAACGGGCGGAGAGGGCGCAACGGCGGGTATGTTCACAAACGCATGGCAGATTATTGCCGCGGATAGTCCGCTGTACGTCGTAAAGAATATGGGCGAGTACGCCAATATGAATATGGTTTTCATTTTCGGCGGGATAATGGTTTCGATATTCATAGGGCACGATTTCAAGAGCGGCTACGTAAAACAACTTTTCACGACTCACGCGAAAAAGCAGGACTATATGATAAGCAAATCGCTTCTCGGCGCGTTTTCGATTGTGTGTATGTGTATAACTTACCTTTTCGGCGGCGTGCTTTCGGGCGCGTTTACGGGGTTGCCGTTCGCGGCAGACGCGGGCTCTCTTATCTGCGCCTTGCTCGGCAAGATGATTATGAGCCTCGGCTGGGCGAGCCTTTACACCTTTATCAACGTAATTTTCCGCTCCAAATTCGGCATTTCGATTGCGCTCTGTTTTGTGCTCGGTACCGGTATTCCCGTAATAGGCGCGGCGGCGCTCGTCGGCAATTCTGCGGCTCTGAATATCTTTCTTTACGGCTCTTCGGTGTACGCTTGCCTTTCCGCAAATTTTGTATCCGTGCTCGTCTGCCTTGCGTGCTCGCTCGTTTGGTCGGCTGTCTACAACATGCTCGGCTCGCTGATTCTGTATAAACGCGACGTGTATTGAGGGGGTGAATTTATGAACGCGATTGAAATTAGAAATCTATCGAAAAATTTCGGGCAAAAGCGGGCGGTGAACGGCTTGAATATGACCGTGCCCGAGGGCGCGATTTACGGCTTTATTGGCGAAAACGGTTCGGGCAAATCGACTACGGAAAAGCTAATCTGCGGACTGCTCGTGCCAAGCGGCGGAACCATCAAACTTTTCGGACGAGATTATGCCGATGCGGACGTGCGCGCCAAAATCGGCGTGTTAATCGAAGCGCCGGGGTGCTTTCCAAATTACAGCGTGTGGAACAATATGACGTTACAGGCGGCAAACCTCGGCATAAAGAACGCAGATGAAGAGGTGCGCAAGGCTCTTAAAACGGTCAGAATGGAGGGCTCGGCTTCGAACAAATTCAAGAACTGCTCACTGGGTATGAAACAGCGCATAGGCATTGCAATGGCGCTTTTGGGCAATCCCGCCCTTCTCATTTTGGACGAACCCATAAACGGGCTCGACGCCGACGGCATGCGCATAATGCGCGAAGTGCTTTCAGACATAACCGAAAATTACGACTGCACGGTCGTCATATCCTCGCATATCTTAGGCGAACTCGAAAAGATAGCCACGCACTACGGCATAGTCCGCGGCGGCAAAATGATACGCGAAATGACCGCCGAAGAGCTGAACCAAAGCTGCCCGACGTTCGTCGCGCTCAAAGCCGCAGATATGGAAAAGACGGCGGAACTGCTCAAAATTAAGTATAAAAAAGTTGTAATAGAAAACGAACATATCCGCATATACGGCGGGGTTAAAGCCGAAGATGCGGTAAAATATCTGTACGAAAACGGCGTTACGGTGACCGAGGTCGGCACGGCTAAAACGGGGCTCGAGGAGTACTATATTGATTTGATGAAGGGGGACGAAGGCAGTGAGAACGTTCGGAAGGCAGAGCTTTAAATCAAGACTTGCAAGCATGCTCAAAGTGGACTTTAAAAGAATGTTCACGATGCCGCTTATATATATAACGGCGGGCGTGTGTGTTATGATGCCGATACTTATTTTGGTCATGACCTCGCTTATGCCCGCGGCGGAGGTTGACACGACGACGGGAGTCGAAAAGTCGGTTGAAACGTTTACTAACGTATGGCAGGCGATAGGTTCGGTGAGCGGCGGCTCTGCCATGACAATGGATTTAACGGGTATGTGTAATATCAATCTCGTTTACTTTCTCATTGCCGTGTTTGCGTGCATATTTATCGCGGACGATTTCAGGAGCGGTTACGCAAAAAATCTGTTTACCGTTCGCTCAAAAAAGACCGATTACTGCATTTCCAAGACGGCGGTCTGTTTTGTCGGCGGCGCGATAATGCTGGCGGCGTATTTTGTCGGGGCTATGCTCGGCGGCGCGATTGCCGGTCTGCCCTTTGCCGCGGCGGGGTTCGGAGCGGGCGGAATAGTCTCGTGCATGCTCTCGAAAATTTTTGTCGCGGCGATATTCGTTGCGATTGCGCTTCTTTTGGGCGTGGTGGCAAAACAACGGCTGTGGATATCAATTTTGGGCTCATTAGCGGCGGGCGCATTGCTGTTTACAATGATACCTATGGTTACGCCTTTAAATTCAACCTTTTTAAACGTTGCAATGTGCCTTGCGGGCGGTGCGCTGTTCGCCGCGGGGCTGGGCGCGGTAAGCAATCTGATTTTAAAAAAGACCGATTTGGTGTGATTTAGTCACAGTTAAATACTTTTAATTATTTATAAACTGTGCAAATTTGTCCGCATGGGCGATTTCGACCTTGATTTCGACGTTAAGTCCGTCGTCGGTGTACCCGCGCGAAAGCTCGCTGGCGTATTTGCGCAACTTTTCATAGCCGTTAAGCTCGGTAAACGGAACAAAAATTTTAAGTCTTTTGAAACGCTCTTCGAAAGACTTTTTAATTTGCTCTTTTAATGCCGTTATGCCCGTGCCGTCTTTGGCTGATATCAAAATGCAGTCGGTAGGCAGAGAAGAGGGGTCGGCAACCGTGTCGCATTTATTCAGAACTATCAGATATTTTTTATCGAATCCGAGCTCTCCGAGCGTTTTTGTCGTCGTCTCGAACTGCAAATTGTAATCGTCGCCCGCGTCGGCGACAAACAACGCCAAATCGCAGTTTAACGCCACTTCCAAAGTCGATTTAAACGCCTCGACAATGTCGTGCGGCAACGCCTGAATAAAGCCGACGGTATCAATCAAAACGTAATATTCGCCGTCTATCTCGCACTTTCTCGCCGTCGGGTCGAGGGTCACGAAAAGCGCGTTCTGCGAAACGACGTCGGAGCCCGTCAAAAGATTTAAAAGGGTAGATTTGCCCGTGTTCGTGTAGCCAACGAGCGCAACGGTCTTTGCCTCGTCCTTAATCCTTCTGTCGCTTTGAAGGCGTCTGCGGCTGCGCGTCTCTTTTAGCTTGCTTTCAAGATATTTAAGGCGGTAGGCAATGTGCCGTCTGTCCGTTTCGAGCTGGGTTTCGCCGGGACCGCGAGAACCTATGCCGCCGCCAAGCCGCGAAAGCGCCGCGCCCTTGCCCTTCAAGCGCGGATAAATGTATTTCAGCTGTGCAATTTCGACCTGAATTTTGCCCTCGCTCGTCACGGCGTTGCGCGCAAAAATATCTAAAATGAGGGTGGTGCGGTCGATAACCTTTCTGTCGCCCAAAGCCGCCGAAATATTGAGGGTTTGCGACGGGGACAAATCGCCGTTGAAAAGCACCGTCAAATCTTCCGTGCCATTGAGCGCTTCGGCAATTTCCGCAAGCTTGCCCGAACCTATAAAGGTGGCGGCGTTAATTTCACGGATATTCTGAAAGCACGAGCCGATATAGACCGCGCCCGCGCTCTCAATTAAAGCAATCGCCTCGTCGTGCAACCTCTTGAAATCGCCCGACAAAATTGGCTGAATTATATAAATTTTTTCGATTTTTTCCATAAATTATCCGTAAAATTACTCGTCGTCGCGCCTTAATTTAACCTTTCCTGCAACCGCGCGGCGGGTATCCTCGCTTATCGCGGCATAGTGCTTTCTCGTTGTGTTTACGTCCTTGTGCCCCAAAACGTCGGCTACGATATAGATATCGCCCGTCGCCTTGTAAAGCTGCGTGCCGTAGGTCGAGCGCAATTTGTGCGGCGAAATTTTCTTTAAGGGCGAAACAATCTTCGCATACTTGTGTACTAAATTTTCAACCGCTCTTACCGTAATGCGCTTTTTTTGCGAGGAGAGGAAGAGTGCGCCGTCGCCGCTGTTTTCAAGCTCGCATTCTTCCTTGTAGTCGAGGTAACGTTTAAGCGCGTCTGCAACGTCGTCGTCGAAGAAAAGTATGGACTTACTGCCGCCCTTGCGCGTAACCAAAAACGAATTGTCCTTAAAATTTATATCCTGATTATTCAAGCCTACAAGCTCGCTAATACGTATGCCCGTGCCCAAAAACAGAATTAAAATCGCGGTGTCGCGCACCTTTGTCTTTTCGTGGAAAGCGCGCTGGTGGGGGGTGAGCCCGTTGCCGCTTTCCGCCGCGTCGATTATGCCGAACACCTCGTTGCCGTCAAGCCTTATAATCGGCTTTTCGTGCAGTTTGGGGGTGGAAACCTTGGCGGAATTGTCCACCGAAATCTGCCCTTTATTGAAAAAGTATTTAAACATTGCGCGCACCGAAGATAGTTTGCGCGCCTTGGCTCTCTCGTTGCAAGTGTGTTCAGCGCCGCCGTACTCGTAGTGCGAGAGGTACACGAGAAAGTATTCAATATCATTATTCGTAATATTCTCTAAATCTATTAAAGAGACTTCTTTGACCGTCTTTTTGCCGCCGTAACGCTTTTTGCACATAAAATCGAAGAAAATTTTAAGGTCGTGCGCGTAGTTTAAGCGGGTGAGGGTGGAAGTCTGGCTGTCAATGCCGAGAAAATAGTCCTGACAGAAGGCGGGCAAATCCTCGTCGAGAATGCGCTCTATTGTCTGAATATTCTTTTTGTTGCGCTGTGCGTAGTAGTCCGAATTGTTTTTCATATTATAAGTTTACACCCGCTTGCCCCGAAAAGTCAAATACATATTTTACGAAGAATTTATTGTGCTTTACAAATCATAGATATTATGATAGAATGAAGGTAGAGGTAAGGAATGAATTACACTGTCGGTGTAAAAAACAATATAAAAACTTACCAAATGCTGATAATTGCTGCATTTGGATTGCTTTTTGTATTGGCTTTAATATTTTGGGCACTGTATGCAGAAGACATTTCAATAAGAAATTTTTATTACAACGGCGTAGAGGTAGAAGCCGAAATTGTCAGTGTGGATTACGTAGACATCGACGATAACGACGATAGCGGGCACTCTACGCGTTATTGGGCTACTTTCTATGAATATATTTCTTCTGACGGCACGGAATATAGCGGACAATATCATCTTTACCCCAAAAAGGAGCAGGCACAGGCACACATAGGCGACAAATTAAAAATCATTATCAACCCAAACAGCGACGAAAGCACTTTATCAGATTTCGAGTTCTTAAAATCCAATTTAAACAATATTCGCTTTGACCTTCCGCTTGCCTGCGTATTCAGCGGCATGTTTTGCGTTTCTGCATATTTATTATTTTATCGGGTAGTTTACAGAAACGTTATGGACAAAAAAATATTGAAAAAATACGGAACAAGTTTTATTAACAGAGCGGCGGAGGGTGAAGTTATTAAGACTTTCGGTCTATTGTGGTATTACGTTAAAGTAAAATATTACGACGAAAAAGGAATTCCTAAAGAGAAATGGGCACATTCGTGGTTCACACGCCGTGAAGCGAAATTTTTGGAACAAAAGAAATTTATAAACATAGTGCCGTATAAAAACACTTATGGCATTTTGGAAGAGATGCCGATAGAAAAAAAGTCAAAACAAAAATCAAAGGAAGAGCAATAAATTTTTAAAAGTTGGCGTAGCCATTTTTTTAAGAAATAAAAAGAACCTCGCGCCACCTTTCGGAATCCACGCGAGGGTTGGCACATCCCGGAAACGTGCCTGCCTAAATAACCATTGTTTGTATTTTTATTACAGGCAATAAGTTACGGTTTGTCAAGCATAATTAAAAAAATAGAAGATTGAGGGGGTACCGATATAAATCGTTCGTCACCTATGTCGCATGGACAACTCAACCTTCTTGTCATTATTATATGCAATAAATTACAGTTTGTCAACCACTAGTGAGGGGCATTTTTATGCTCACGCAGCGTAGAAACGGTGGAGACGTTTATTTTAATTGCTGGGTCAAATTACGTTTGCCGTAAATTACCCGAAAAACAGTTACGACTTTTTCGCGTTCTTCAACCGTATAGAAGATTATGTAATTATCTATGACAAATTTTCTATACTCGTGTTTAAGCGGTTGCAAAGGAAAGTATACGGGGTAAATATGCGGGTCGTTTGCAAGTTCTTCGATTGCCGTCTTAATATCTTTTGCAATTTTTTGTACGGCTGTCGTGTTTTTCAGCTTGCCCGAAATATAACGCACCGTATCTATTAAATCGGCTTGTGCTTCAGGGCGGTAGTTTATTTCATACGTTGCCATTTACGATTTTTTCAACCTCGCCCCAAACGTCGTTATGAGATAAGGCGGGAGAGGTAGCCTCCGCCCGTTCAGCTTCAAGCAATTTGAAATATATCTCGCTATCAAGTTGCAAATTCTCAAATGCTTCCATACTTAAAACGACCATATCACCGAAACCGTTTTTTGTAAGAAATACGGGCTTTTTAGTGTCGTGCACCGTCTTAGATATATCCGCAAAATTATTGCGTAAATCCGATACGGGTCTAATCATCTGAGCCATAAATTCACCTCTAATATTTATTATAATCATTTTAGCGTAATTATGCTAAATTGTCAAGTGATTATTTAAAACTTATATTACCCAATAGCGGAACGGCGGGAATAGTGCGAGAGTTTTTAACATTTTTTCATGCTTTTTATAAAATTCAATTAAGACTATTTTTTGCAAGTAGTAGTATTAAATATAAGATTATCTATTCGTAAAACACAACATAAGCGATTGACAGCACAAAAAATGTGCTCTCAATTTTTTACTATTAAGAGGTACCCGCAAGGTACCTCTTTTTTATGTCGCGGCGCGGGGAAATCCGCAAAGCGGCTTCACCTAAACGCCCCGTCATTGTGGGAGCTTTGGCGGGGTCAAGGTTTAGGTGCTTCAATCAGATTGCAGCTCTCTTCGGAGTTACAAAATAAATTTTAAAGGTTTAGGTGAACAAAATGACAATCAAGGACTATTTGGACGATTTGCAAAAATTGGACGACAAAT
>JAMPAF010000029.1 GCA_023667345.1 Clostridiales bacterium | reverse complement strand
CACAGTGCTGTTTTGAGAAATGCGTTGCTCGTCCCTTCAAAGGGGAAAGCAAGGGGTATGCGCTTTGCCTCGCCTTCCACTTTGAAGGGGAAGGTGGCTGCGTAGCAGACGGAAGAGGTTGGTTCTTTTAATTATTCCTTAGCATAATTCTGTCCCACGCTTGCGTGGCACGAAGCGTAGCGAAGTAATTCTTAATTCTGAATTCTGAATTTTATTATTACCTTTACCCGCGTACCGCGGGAGTTTCCTCTTTAAATGCTTCGCATTGAAAGAAGACACCAAGTTAATTTGGTCGGATTATTTTAAAAATTATAATTCTGTTTTATCGTCGAAACAAATAAAATATTAAAAACTTAAAAATATTTTAACATATATGACAATATGTGTCAAGTATGAACAATATAATATAGTTGTAAAAATTAAGTGAGGTGATTTGTTATGACGGTTCTGAATTATATGAGAAAGCAGAGGGAAAGAATTCTGGCGCGGCATACGGGCGAGACTTTTTTGCTCGGCGCGGAGGGCGAGGCGGTCGAGGTGGAGCAGCGTTCGGCTTACGATATATTGAGGGAAATCGACGCTATGGCTGGGCTGAATTTAAAGGAGCGGCTGCGCGCCAACCGCAAAGAGGAGTTGGTTTGAATTAATATTCAGGGCGCGGGCGATTTGTTATCGCCCGCGCCCGAAATTTATTTTGTAAGTTTTTTTTCGATTAGCGCAATTATTCCGTACATACCGCCCGCCAATATGCAGAGTATAAAGGTGGACGTCATAACAAGGTCGAGCTTGAACACCTGCCCGCCGTAAACTATCAGGTACCCGAGCCCCGCGCGCGAGGACACGTATTCGCCCATAATCGAGCCTATCCAAGCCAAGCCGACTGCAACTTTAAGCGTGTTTATAAGCGAGGGCACCGAGGCGGGAATTATCAGTTTAAAGAGTATAGAGCCCTTCTTTGCGCCCATTGCCTGCATTAATGTCAGCATAGTTTTGTCGACGGACAGAAATCCCGTCAGCGTGTTCATTATGCACACGATTACCGCGACGAGCACCGTCATAAATATGATGGCGGGGTAGCCCGTGCCTATCCATATTATGATAAGCGGTCCCAGCGCGATTTTGGGCAGTGAGTTCAAAACGACTATATAAGGTTCCAACACCTTGTGCACGCCGTCGCTCATATACAGCAGAACGGCTATCGTGTAGCCGAGCACCACGGCGATTACAAAGCCTATGAGCGTCTCCATAAGCGTTATGCCAATGTGCTTGAAAAGAGTGCCGTTTGTGTACAGTTCCGCAAGCGTTTTGGCAACGCGCGAGGGGGAACTGGTTATGAACGAGTCGATTACTTTAAGGTCGGCAAGCAGTTCCCAGACGCCCAAGATAAGGACGAGAAGCCCCACGCGAACAACGTTTATAAGTATGGTTTTGCGCCTGTTCTTTTTTAAGTAAAGGAGATGTTCCTTTGAGTAGTTTGCGTTTTTCATAAGTGAAAAATTTCCTTTCATTAGGGTATAGTACGGGGTCTACGGTAATTTTTCCCGTATTTAAAGCCCGAGTTCGGAGCGTAAAATTTCGAACGTCTGCGAAAATTCGGGGCTTTCCCGCCGCGATTTGGGGCTGCCCGCGCCAAAGTCGATAACGTGCTCGGCGACGACGGTGGCGGGGCGCGAGGACAGCACTATAATCTTATCCGAAAGAGCTATCGCCTCCGACATATCGTGGGTGACTAAAATCGCCGTCTTTTTTTCGCTCTTTATAATCGCCTGCACGTCGTCGCACACTTTAAGCCGCGTCTGGTAGTCGAGCGCGGAGAACGGTTCGTCCAAAAGCAGTATGTCGGGCTGTGCGGCAAGCGTTCGTATCAGCGCGACCCTCTGCCGCATACCGCCCGAAAGCTCGGCGGGCTTCTTTTTTAAAAAGTCCTTCAACCCGTACTTTTCGGCGAGCCGAAGCGCGTTTTCGCGCATGTCGGGGGTGTTGCGTTTTTTTATCTCTAAGGGCAGAAAAATGTTCGCCTCGACGGTGCGCCAAGGGAAGAGCGCGTCGCGCTGCAACATATAGCCGAACTCGGCGTTTTCCCTCTTTATCTCGCCGTACGAGGGCGCAAGCAACCCCGCGGTAAGCGATAAAATCGTGGTCTTGCCGCACCCCGACGGTCCGATTACGGCGACGAACTGCCCGCGCTCCACGCCGAAAGACATATGCGCTATGGCGTTTGTTTCGCCGTCCTTTGTGTGGTAGGTGTAACCTACGTCGTTAAACGAGAGTATCATGCGTACACTTCTTGATAAATTTCGTTCGCCCTTTGGGTGAGCACAATGTCGGCAAAGGGCACTCGGCGGGAAAGTTCGCCCGCGCTCTGAATAATGTCCTGCAAGCGGTTGAAGGCGGTCTCCTTCATAGCCATGTTTGTAACCCAGGTGTTTATGGCTTTGTAGTTGGTAAGCGAGGTGGTAACGCTCTCTTGCGTAGTGTTTTCGAAGTATTTTGTAATGTAGCCAGCAACCGTTTCGGCATCGTGCTCGTAGATATACTTCGTGGCTTTGGTAACCGCGCGGAGTAGTGCGTCAACCTTGCCCGTTTCCTTTTCGATAAAACTGCTCTTTGCCATAAAGCAGGTGTAGGGCACCTCGCCGCTCGCCGCGCCGACGGGGGCTACGATATAGCCCTTGCCCGCTTTTTGGTAGTCGGAAGCGGAGGGCTCGAACATGGTAACGTAGTCGCCTATTCCGCCGACGAACGCCGCCGTCATAGAGTCGAACTCGACGTTGGTGATATAGTTGGGGGTAACGTTTTGTTCCTTGCAGATGTACTGGAAGGTCATAAGGGGCACGCCGCCCGGTCTGCCCGCAAGCACATCTTTGCCCTCTAAATCAGACCACTGAAAGTCGGGCTCGGGGTTTCTGCCTACAAGGAAGCTACCGTCGCAGTTGGTCATCTGCCCGAAAACTTTGGGCGCGTCGCCGCTTCCGCCGAGGTAAGTATACACGACCGCTTCGGGGCCGCAGAAGCCCACGTCGGCGGAGCCGGAGAGCACTGCCGCCATGGTATTGTCCGCGCCGCCGCCGTTGGTGAGCTCAATCTTGTAGCCCTCGTCGGCGAAATAGCCCAGCGCGTCGGCTAAGTACAGCGGTGCATAGAACACCGAGCGGGTGACTTCGTTTATGCGGATTGTGTCGGCGGAGCTTTTTTTACAGCCGACAAGCGCGAGCGGCAGACCCATGGCAAGGAGCGCCGCGCACACTAACGATAAAAATTTCTTTTTCATTTATTAACCTCAAAAAAATTTGATAATACATTTTATGCCTGCCCGCGCAACATTTGACAACCCCGCCGCGGGTAAGATATAATTAATTAGTATTATTTAAAATTAATTAACGTAGCAAGTAAAACTTAGTTTAAAGCGCAGCGCGCCCCAATTTGCGCATATTTTTTACCTTGTCATTCTGTCCCGCCGTAGGCGGCACGTAGTAACGTAAGTGAAGAATCTAGCGGGCATAGCCCGCGCACGGTAGAAATATCACGGTATAAATATTTAGAATATGCGGCTTCGCCTGGATTCTTCACTGCGTTGCACTCCGTTCAGAATGACGGTGAGGGGCGCCCAAGCGGAAGATTTTTGTGAGAAAGGATTTTTTTATGGAAAAGACGTACAACCCCAAACAGTTCGAGGACAGGCTTTATAAGGACTGGGAAGATAACGGGTATTTTAAAGCCGTGCGCGACGACGACAAGGTGCCCTTTACGGTAATGATGCCGCCCCCCAACGTTACGGGTCAGCTTCATATGGGTCACGCAGTGGACGAAACCATGCAGGACACGATTATCCGCTTTAAGCGCATGCAGGGCTACTGCGCGCTGTGGCTCCCCGGCACCGACCACTCGGCTATCGCAACCGAGGTCAAGGTGGTGGAGGCTCTCGCAAAGCAGGGCATAAAAAAGGACGATTTGACCCGCGAGGAGTTTTTAAAGCACTGCTGGGACTGGAAGAACAAGTACGGCGACAGAATAGTCACTCAGCTCAAAAAGTTGGGCTCTTCGTGCGACTGGTCGCGCCTTGCCTTTACCATGGACGAAAAGTGTTCGAAGGCGGTAAGGGAGGTTTTCGTAAACCTCTACGACAAGGGGCTCATTTACCGCGGCTCGCGCATTATCAACTGGTGCCCCGGGTGCAAAACCGCCATTTCGGACGCGGAGGTGGAGTACGAGGAGGAAAATTCCTCGCTCTGGCACATAAAATATTATATCGAGGGTTCGGATAGCGAGGGGCTCGTAGTTGCGACCACCCGCCCCGAAACCATGTTCGGCGACACAGCGGTTGCGGTCAATCCCGCCGACGAAAGATACAAAAAATATATCGGCAAAAACGTTATTCTGCCCATTTTGAATAAGCCCATTCCCGTTGTAGGCGACGGGCACGCGGATATGACTTTCGGCACGGGCTGCGTTAAGATAACGCCCGCCCACGACCCGAACGACTTCGAGGTGGGCTTGCGGCACAATCTCGAAATTGTTACCGTTATGAACGGCGACGGCACGATGAGCGCGGGCGCGGGCAAGTACGAGGGGTTAGACAGGTACGAGTGCCGCAGGGCGGTCGTGGAAGAGCTGAAAGCCTTGGGCAACCTCGTAAAAACCGAGCCGCACGCGCACAACGTCGGGCACTGCTATCGCTGTCATTCGGCAATCGAGCCGAGGGTTTCCAAGCAGTGGTTCGTTAAAATGGAGCCGCTCGCAAAGCCCGCAATCGGCGCGGTGAACGACAGAAAAGTTACGTTCGTGCCCGAAAGGTTCGCCAAAATTTATTACAACTGGATGGACAACGTAAAGGACTGGTGCATTTCCCGTCAGCTCTACTGGGGGCACCGCATACCCGTGTGGTACTGCCCCGACTGCGGCAAGGAGATTTGCGCAAAGGTCGACCCGACTTCGTGCCCTTCGTGCGGGAGCAAAAATATAACGCAGGACGAGGATGTTTTGGACACCTGGTTCTCTTCCGCGCTGTGGCCTTTTTCCACGCTCGGTTTCCCCGAGGATACCTCCGATTTGGAATATTTCTACCCGACCGACGTTTTGGTTACGGGCTACGACATTATTTTCTTCTGGGTTGCGAGAATGATTTTCTCGGGGCTCGAGCATATGCGCAAGGTGCCTTTCCGCGACGTTTTAATTCACGGTCTCGTGCGCGACGAACTGGGGCGGAAGATGTCGAAATCGCTCGGCAACGGCGTAGACCCCCTCGACGTTATCGACAAGTACGGCGCGGACAGCCTCAGATTTTCGCTGTTGCAGGGCGTAGCCCCTGGCAACGATATGCGTTACTCGGATGCGAAGGTAGAGGCGTGCCGCAACTTTATGAACAAGATTTGGAACGCGAGCCGCTACGTAATTATGAACTGCGAGGGCAGGACGGTCAAGGCGGTTACCGAGTTCAAGCTCACGCACGCCGACAAGTGGATAATTTCCCGCTTGCAGGCGGCTATACGCGATGTGACTCTCGCTTTGAACAAGTTCGATTTGGGCATTGCGTGCCAGATTATGTACGACTTTATGTGGTCGGATTTCTGTGACTGGTATATCGAACTCACTAAGTCGGCACTGCACTCCGAGGACGACGACAAAAAGGACAACGCCGTATCCGTTCTTCTTTTCGTCCTTGAAAACGCGTTGAAGCTTCTGCACCCCTTCGTGCCCTTCATAACCGACGAAATTTACCGTTCGTTGCCGCATACTACGGGGTCAATTATGGTTTCGGACTTCCCCAGATACAATTCGAAGCTTGCCTACAAAAAGGAAGCGGCAACCTTTGGCGGCGTTATGGAGATTATAAAGGCGGTGAGGGAAGTCAAGGTCGAAACGGGTTGCGCCCCCTCGAAAAAGGTGAACGTTTATATCGCTGGCGACAACAAGCGGCTGATATCCGCAAACGCCGACTGCATTGCAAAGCTTGCGGGCTGTGCGACGGTCAAGAACATTGCCGGCAAGGAAGAGCTCGAAGAGAGGTGCGTTGCAAAGGTTACGGGCGCGGGCACGCTGTTCGTGCCTTTGGGCGAACTCGTCGATGCAGACAAGGAGCGCGAGCGGCTTAACGGCGAACTCGACAGGGTTTTACAGGAGATACGCCGCGCCGACGGCAAACTCAACAACACGGGCTTTATGGCTAAGGCGCCCAAGCAACTTATCGAGGCGGAGCGCGCAAAGCTCGAAAAATTCCGCGAGATGCGCGAGAAGATTTTGGAACAACTTAACAACTTGTGATAATTAAGAATTAAAGAAAAAGACGGAAGGGCGTATGGCTAACAGGAAGAGTAACGGGAAGAAAAACAGCTCGCTTACAAAGGGGAGCACTAAGGCGCAGAGGCAGGCGGAAAGAGAGGCGGCGGCGTTTGTGAAAAGCCACAAAAAGGGCGTAATCACGGCTGTGTGCGTAATTCTCGTAATTATTATCGCGGCGGCGCTCATAATATATTTCTGCTTCCCCGACCTTTTGAAGAGGGCGACGGACGCTTACCTTGACTACACTAAGCAGTTCTATGCGGACAGCGCCGACGACGACCCCTCGGGTACGAACGGCAAGACGGTTGAGGCAATCCCCGCGGGCAACCTTTCGGACATAAGCGGCGCGGAGTACTCAATACATTTCCTCGAACTCGGCAACAAGTATACGGGCGACTGCACGTTGATAAAGTGCGGCGACACCGAGGTTTTAATCGACGCGGGCTCGCGCAAGAGCAGTGCGACGACGATACAGAGCTATCTCGACCAGTATGTTGTCGGCGATTTGGACTTTGTGATTGCAACGCACGCCCATCAGGACCACATCGCGGGCTTTATCGGCAACGGAAGCGGCAACAACAAGACGGGCATTCTGTATCAGTACAATTCGGCTAAAAACAACAAGATAGGCACGATTATCCAGTTTGCGGGGCACAATACTACGAGCGGTACATACAACAGCTACGTTCAGGCGGTAGACTTTGCAAAGGATAACGGAACTACGGTCTATACCGCCAAACAGTGCTGGTACGAGACGGACGGCGCGGCAAAAAGTTACGCTTTAAACGACGACGGCACCCTCACGCTGAATATTCTTTACAATTATTATTACGACAACGCGACCTCGGACGAAAACGATTACTCGGTCTGCGTGCTTTTATCCTACGTGCCGACGGCGGGAAGCGGCGAAGAGACTAAGCACTATCTGTTTACGGGCGATTTGGAAGGCAAGGGCGAGGAGTACCTTGTAAAATACAATACGCTTCCCGAGGTGGAGCTATTTAAGGGCGGGCACCACGGCAGCAAGACCAGCTCTACCGAAGAGCTTTTAAAGGTTATAAAGCCTAAAAACGTAGCCGTGTGCTGTTGCGCGGGGGCAACCGAGTACACGAGCGCAAACGAGAACACCTTCCCCACGCAGGCATTTGTTGACAGAATTTCGAAGTACACGCAGAACGTTTACTGCACGACGCTTTGCATAGACTATAAAAAGGGCGAGTTCACGTCCATGAACGGCAACATAGTTTTCTATTACGGAATGGGCGACGGCGAAAGCAAGAATAGCTTAAAGCTGTGGTTTTCGGGCAACGACAAAAAGTTGAAGGACACCGACTGGTTTAAAAACAACCGCACCTGCCCCGAAGCGTGGAAGTAAAAAGGGATATTATAATACTCTACGACCATAATCGTGCTTTCCACCTTAATAAAGGGGACGAGCAACGCATTTCTCAAAACAACCATTGCTCTGGTTGTTTTGGCGTTGCGAGATGAGCAAACGCATACGTCCCGCGTTTGCGGTGACCGAACACGCCGTTTTCCTTGCGGCGTGTGAGAAGGTTGGTTGCGAAGTAGACGGATGAGGAATGTGTTATTTACACCTTATTAAAGCCTTCCCCTTGGTGGGGAAGGTGCCCGAAGGGCGGATGAGGGGAGTATAAAAATCTGTACCGCAATTTAACCTTCCCCTTAGGGGGAAGGTGTCGCAACCGCTAAGGTTGGGACGGATGAGAGGTTAGTCGGTTTTAAAGAACCAACCCCTCATTCGACATTTTCTCGTACCTCGAAAATGCCACCTTCCCCCTAAGGGGAAGGTCATAGTGTGGTGGGAGTGCGTAATTCTGGATTGCCACGGGCACAAGTGCCCTCGCAATGACGGCATACTTGTCAGTCCCCTCACCAAGCTATAACCCAATCAACCGCAGGCTATAACAAAAGCTTATAGATAATATAAAAAATAATTAAGTAAAAACGTTTGCTAAAATGGGGGATA
>JAMPAF010000028.1 GCA_023667345.1 Clostridiales bacterium | reverse complement strand
GCGACCTCCGGGTTATGAGCCCGACGAGCTACCTGGCTGCTCTACCCCGCGATAACGCACGCCGCTTTCGCTAAGCTTTATTATTCTATTAAATCTCCCCTTTATTGTCAACCTTTTTTACACCCTTTTAAAAATTTAGTGCAAAAAATTTAACGCGCCGCATGGCAAGCCAAAACTTTCGTGCCCGCGTCAAAGTCCCTTTCTGTCGCCGTTCACGTAAATTCTCTGGGAATTGGCTATGTTGTACATATGGTCGCCTATGCGCTCCATATTCACGGCAAGTTGCAGGAACACAGCGCCCGCCTCGGGCGTACATCTGCCCGCGTCCGTGCGGCGTATATGCGACTGCTGCATGGTCTTGCACATATTGTCCGTCGCGTCCTCTTCCTCCTCGATTTTGGGCATATAGCTCAAATCGTGATTGGCAAACGCGAGTTCGACGTTCCTGTAAAGCTCGGTCAAGTGCATATCCATCTGCCGTATTTCGTCGAGCGCGTGCTCGGAAAAGCCAACCTTTAAAACCGACATTTTTTCCGCGTACTCGGTGATATTTTCGGCGTAGTCGCCTATCCTCTCCATATCCGAAGTTACGTGATAGAAGGACGAAACCTTCCTCTCGTCCACCTCCGAAATCTCCTGCGAGGACAGCTTTATCAAAAACTGCGTTATGTATTTATTCAAAGAATTTATCTGCTTTTCCGTCTCGTCGAAGGTCTCCTTGCCGTCTAAATTCCCCGCGAGCAACATATCGAGAGCGCGCTTGTAGTTGGTGAACGCAAGATTGCCCATGCGCACAATCTCTTTACGCGCCTGCCCCACCGCGATTGCGGGGGTCTTTAACAGACGCTCGTCGAGAATTTCTCCGCTCTCGCTCGAAAGCTCCTTGCCGTTTTTCTTGTCGGGAATAATCAGGCACGCAAGCTTGACCAACAACTTTAAGAACGGCAACATAACGAGCGTTGTGACAAGGTTGAAAAACATATGGAAAATGGCTATCTGCCACTCCGTATTTGCAATAAACGAATTGAGAAACTTTGCGATATAATTTCCCGCAAACGCCACGGGAAAGATAAATATTACGCAACCCGCAACATTGAATAAAAGGTGAACCGCCGCCGCGCGCTTTGCGTTCACCGTTGCGCCGACCGAGGATATGAGCGAGGTTAAGCAGGTGCCCACGTTCGCGCCCAAAATTATGCACATTGCCGCCTGCAAGGTGATGAGGTTTTGGCTTGCAAGCGAAATTACTATCGCGGTGAGAGCCGCCGACGACTGCATTAACGCCGTTAAAAGAGCGCCGAGCAAGAACAGAACGATAATTTCCCAGGTTAAAGGCGGTTCGAAAATCTGGAAAACCTTGCGCACCGCGTCGTTGATTTCGGCGTTGTCAAGCATGGAAGAAACCGCGCCCGACATAACGTTCAAGCCTATGAAAATTATGCCTACACCCTCTAATATGTTGCCGATACGCTTGACTTTATCCTTTTTTGAAACGAGGGTTATAACAAACCCCGCAAACGCGATAAGCGCAAATATTGCCGTGACCGAAAAGTACGAACCGCCCGCCGACGAAAGAGCCATAATGAACGCCGAGATGGTCGTGCCTATGTTCGCGCCCATAATCACGGAAGCGGCTTGCGTCAAGGTCATAAGACCGACGTTTACGAAGCCGACAATCATGACGGTGGTCGCCGCAGAGCTGTTGACGAGCGCGGTGACCGCGGCGCCCGTGCCTACGCCCGTAAAGCGGTTTTTAGCCGCCTTACCCATAAGCTTGCGGATATTTTTGCCCGCCGCCCTTTCGAGGTTAGAGCCCATCATCTCCATACCCAGCATAAACACGACTATGCCGCCGAGTATCAAAAACAGGCTGTTTATTATTGTCATTACTGCCGAAGCCGACATAACTTTACTCCATACTCCGAAATATACGCATTATAATTGTAACAACTACGCGCGTATTTTGTCAAATGAAAATATAATAATTCGCAATGCGGAATTACTCCTTAAACTTGCCTTCCCCCATAGTAAGGGGGGAAGGTGGCTGCGTAGCAGACGAATGAGGGGTGTGCAAATTTGTCCACAATTAAGCCTTCCCCCACCGTGGGGAAGGTGGCTTAACCGTTTAGGTTAAGACGGATGAGGGGGTAAATTATAAGAATTCCCCTCATCACCCGCAAAGCGGGAGCTTCCCCACCAAGGGGAAGCCTATATTAAGGTAAAAGTAACCTTATCACTCATACTGCGCTTCGCTCCGTGCCGTTGCAAGCAACGGGGCAGTCACCTGTCGGTGACAGCTTCCCCCTTATACAAAAGGTGGAAGCCAAGTCTAAGGTACAATTTATTTGTAAATAAAATTTAATTGTGCTAAAATAGAACGCGAGGTAAAAATTATGTTCAATATCGTTTTGGTTGAGCCCGAAATTCCGCAGAACACGGGCAATATCGTGCGCACGTGCGCCGCGACGGGTTGCAGATTGCACCTTGTAAAGCCGCTCGGCTTCGAGGTTTCGGACAAATATTTAAAGCGCGCGGGGCTGGACTACTGGCAGTACGCCGACATAACCTACTGGGACAATTTCGAAGAACTTCAAGCGGCGAGCGCGGACGCAACTTATTACTACTTTACCACCAAGGGCAGAAAACGCCACTGCGACGCGGACTTTAAAGAGGGCGATTTTTTGGTTTTCGGCAAGGAAACAAAGGGCTTGCCCGAAGAGCTTTTGGTAAAGCACCCCGACGAATGCCTTAGAATTCCCATGATGGGCGAGCTGCGCTCATTAAATCTTTCGAACTCGGTAGCAATCGCGGTATACGAGGGCTTGCGCCAGCTCGACTTCGACGGGTTTAACGTCAAGGGCGAACTGCATAATCTGAAATGGTAGATTTTAATGCAGAATTCAGAATGTAGAATTGAGGGCGGTTGATATTCATAGTTTGACCTTAGCATCATTCTGAATTCTTAATTCTACATTCTTAACTCCCGCCGCTTTACTTTTTAACTTATATATAATATAATACGGTTATGAGCGATAAAAAACTTCCCGAAAAAATCGTAGTTGCAAGCGGCAACGCGCATAAGATTGAGGAAATAAAAGCCATATTCAAGGGCGTAGAGCTTGTCACCATGGCAGAGGCGGGCTTTACGGGCGATATCGAGGAAAACGGAGAAACGTTTAAGGAAAACGCCTATATTAAGGCGAAAGCCGTTTTCGACAGACTGCACCTTCCCGTGCTTGCCGACGATTCGGGGCTGTGCGTGGACGCATTGAACGGCGCGCCCGGAGTATACTCCGCACGCTTTTCCGGCGGCACTTCCGCCGACAACCGCGCCCTTTTGTTGAAGCGTTTGGAAGATAACCCTCACCGCACCGCGCGGTTTGTCTGCAACGTCTGCTACATAGACGAGGACGGCAAGCCCACCTTCGGCGAGGGCGCAACGTGCGGGCGGATACTCTTCGAGGAAATAGGCGGCAAGGGCTTCGGCTACGACCCCCTCTTCTTTTCGGACGACCTTAAAAAATCGTTCGGCGAGGCGAGCGAGGACGAGAAAAATTCCGTCTCCCACCGCTACCGCGCTCTGTGCGATTTGAGGGAAAAGCTGTGAAAAAGATAACCGTAGTTTCGGACACGCACGGCAACGTTGCGGCAATCGAAAAGCTGTTCCCGATTTTTGCCGAAAGCGATATCATCATCCACCTCGGCGACACGTCGTCGGACGGTCAGATTATACGGCGGAATTTCCCCGACAAGACCTACCTTTTAAACGGCAACTGCGACTTTTCGAAACTCGGCGATGACGAGCTTATATTAGAGGTCGAAGATATCAAAATTTTCGCCTGCCACGGCGATAAATACGGCGTAAAACGCGGGTACGACAATATCGCGTATAAAGCCGAACAAGAGGGTTGCAAAGTGGCTTTGTTCGGGCATACTCACGCCCCAATCGAAAAAACGGCGGGCGGAATTACGCTGTTTAACCCGGGCACTTTGCACCGCTACGGCACGTGCACGTACCTATATTTGGTAGTCACGGGCGACAAAGCCGTCGGCAAAATCTGCCCCCTGAATTAATGTAGAGCCCTAAATTAATGTAGAATTAAGAATGCAGAATGCAGAATTATGGTAATAAATAATTAGGAATTAACCCCCACCACCGCTACGCGGAGCCTCCCCCTTGAAAAGGGGTATGCCTCGGGTTGCGCGAAGGCAAAGGCTCACCCTTCTTTAAAGAGGGGGGAGCTGTCACCAACGGTGACTGAGGGGGGGTATACAATTCTTAATTCTACATTCTGCATTCTACATTAAAATTACCTTCCGACGCCTACGGCGCCACCTTTCCACCGAGGGAAAGGCTAAATTGAGGAATAATTATGGAATTCAAACACGCCTTCCACGTATTCGTGGACAACTTCTCCACCACCTATAAACTGCTCGTATACAGGCTTATCGTGCTTGCAATAACGATAGGGCTGAGCTGTGCGGTGCTCGTGCCCGCAATCGGCTGTATATCCGACGCGCAGCAGTACACACAGCTTCAATCGTCCGTTTCCGCGCTGTGGTCGGACGTAATATCGTTAAATTTGGGCGAACTGCAAACGCGCGCTCAGGCTGTGCGCGACGCGTACGGCGCGTTCACCAACCTTTTAACCGACAAGTCCTGGCTCATCGCGGTAGTTGCCGTGTGCATGTGCGTTGTGTACTTTATCGACAGATTTTTAGTGGGCGTGGGCAACTACGTTACGGGCTCGCTCGTGCACGACAAAATGGTTATGCAGACCAACTCGTCGTTCACGTTCACGCTGTTCAAAAACATAAAAAATGCAACGCTGTACGCCATAATCTACGCCCCCATCGCCTTTGTTTACGACGCGGTGTGCCTCGTAATTATGTGGGCGATAGTCTCGGTGGGGCTGAAAGGCGTTACGGTAACGCTCGTTAAAATATTTCTGATAGCCATACTCTTCCTCGTGTTCTCGGCTGTTAAATTCATGTTTACGACCGACTGGCTCCCCGCGCTTATCGACGGGAAGATGAAACAGCGCAAGGCGGTTTTGTACGCGTTTTCAAGGAAGGGCAAGCGCACCGCCGAGGTACTTTCGAACGCGCTCGTCTTAAAGCTTATTGTAATTGCCCTCAACGTTGCGGCGGGGCTCTTCACTTTCTGCGCGGGATTGCTTTTAACCATACCCGCAAGCAGCCTTATTTTAACCGCCTACTCCTTCGTCAATTACTTCGACGCAAGCAAGAAAAAATACTTCGTCGACGAGTACACCGTAATAGGTCCGAAAAAGGAAACGCCCGTCTCGCGCGAGGAATTTTTCAAGGGCGACGAAAATTAAGTCGCGCTTATAGTTAAAATTTACAATTATTAAATAAAATTTATACAATCATTGAATAAAATTTTCTCTTCCCCCTTTACAAGAGGGGGAATTTTTTATATAATAAAAAGGACGGAAACGTCGTAAAAATATAAATAAAGTGTACCGAAATGCGTATACGGGGGAGACAAATTATGGACTTTGAAAAGGCTTACGAAAGCTGGCTTGAAGATAAAAGACTTAACGACGAAGCTAAACGCGAACTCGTTTCCATTAAGAACGATAAGGAACAGATAGAATACAGATTCGGCGCGGAGCTCGAATTCGGCACCGCGGGCATGCGCGGCATCATAGGCTACGGCACGAATATGATGAACGTTTACACCGTTTCGCGCGCGACGCAGGGACTTAGCGAATTTATAAAGGGGCTCGGCGAAGAGGCTAAGCAAAAGGGCGTTGTAATTTCGTACGATACCCGTTTAAAGAGCGACGAGTTTGCAAGAGCCGCCGCGGAAGTGCTTGCCGCCAACGATATAAAGGCATACCTTTTTTCCGACGTGCACCCCGTGCCCATGCTCTCGTTCGCGGTGCGCTGTTTAGGCACGGTTGCGGGCATAATGGTGACCGCCTCGCACAACCCCAAGCAATACAACGGCTACAAGGTTTACGGCGCGGACGGCGCGCAGATGAGCCCCGAGGACACAAAGGTTGTGGTCGACAGCATAAATCAGATTACCGATTATCTGTCCGCCCCCGTCCCCACCGCCGAGCAAAAGAAGAAATACATAGTGCCCGTACCCGCAAAGGTGGACAAGAAATATTACAAGGAGCTTACAAAGCTCACCCTTTCAAAAAAGGCGGTTAAAAAGTGCGGCAAAAATCTTAAACTCGTGTACACCCCCGTACACGGTTCGGGCTATATCCCCGTAACCACGATATTAAAGAAGATAGGCATTAACGCTACGGTCGTTGAAGAGCAGAAGAACAAGGACCCCGAATTTTCGACGGTAGCCGTGCCCAACCCCGAGTTCAAGGAAACGCTTTCCATGGGCATTGCGCTTGCAAACAAGATAGGCGCGACGGTTGTATTCGGCACCGACCCCGACAGCGACCGCCTCGGCGTTGCTGTTAAAAACGCGGAGGGCGAGTTCGAAGCGCTCTCGGGCAATCAGGTGGGCATTCTCTTATTGGACTACATTTTAACCCGCCTTAAAGAGGACGACGCACTGCCCGAAAACGCGGCGGTTGTCAAATCGTTCGTAACCACGGGCATGGCTAAGGCTATCTGCCAGAGCTTCGGCGTGGAACTTTTCGAAACGCCCGTCGGCTTCAAGTTCATAGGCGAAAAAATAAAGCTTTGGGAACGCGACCACTCTCACACCTTTGTGTTCGGCTTCGAAGAGAGCTGCGGCTACCTTCGCGGCACCCACGCGCGCGACAAGGACGCGGTAGTAGCTTCTATGCTGTGCGCGGAAATGGTTTGCTACTACACCTACAAGGGCACGACCGTATTCGACCGTCTGAACGAAATTTACAGAACGTACGGATATGTACTCGACTGCAACGTTTCCATTCAGTACAAGGGCTTGAACGCAATGAAGGAAATGAACGCGGTTGTCGACGCGCTGAAATCGGAGCCCGTCGAAAAGTTCGATATTTACGAGGTTGCCTCCTTCCGCGACTATTCCAAGGACGAAAAGACCGATTTGACCACGGGCGAAAAGTCGCCCATAGGAAGCCCCAAATGCAACTGCGTTTACTATGAGTTGAAGAACGGAAGCTTCGTATGCGTGCGCCCCTCCGGCACCGAACCCAAGCTTAAAATTTACTACTCTATAAAGATTAACAACTCGACGAACGGCAAGCAGGACGCGGAAGCGGCTCTCGCAAAATTGCAGGCGGCAGTCGGCGAGCTTTTGGAAAAGGTTAAACAAGCGTGACGCTTGACCCAAGAATTGCTTGACAAAAACAAAAACCAATCACAACAAAACGCAAATCCGCGCGGCAATCTGCCGCGCGGATTTTATTATTTACCGTTACCCCCGCCACCCGTCATTATGAGGAGTAAACGGTACAACAAACCACGTTGAAACGCAAAAGTAATTACCGTTTACGACGTGATAATCTTTTTGCGCGCCTCGAAGAGGTATTCCCGCGCAAAACTAACCTTGCCGCATTACAACGCTTTTTAAGGCGAACACCTACTCCGTAATTCTGGATTGCCACGGCGCTACGCTCCTACTACGCTAACGCTCCGTGCGGCTGCCTACGGCAGACGGGCGCAATGACGGTAACCGTACGAAGCGCAGTCGAAATATCTTTTCAAATGCTTTACGACCCTATTATAGGCTTCCCCTTGGTGGGGAGGCTCTGCAGAGCGCAGCGACGCGGTGGTGAGGGGAATTCTTTTAATACTCCCCTCATCAGCCCTTCGGGCACATTCCCCACCGAGGGGAAGGCTTTAATGCGGTATAAAAATGGAGTGTGCCGCGCAGAAATGCGCGGCACACGAAATTCCTTAGAAATCGCGAAAAATATTTTGCAAAAAGATTTTTTGCGAAGAGGAGCGGCAACGGAGCTAAATTGGCGTTTGCGCCCCCGCGTGAACGCCTTAAAGCAAAGTTTGCCGCGACGACGGAGTGTGCCCGCGCATTGCTGCGCGGGCACGGTATTTATGAAAAAGCCAAAACTATGCTTGGACTTTTTGCCAAATTGTTACTCTGTTGCGGTTATTGTCCCCGTAACAATATCATTGCTAAGGTCACTTATTTTAACTTGTATTGGTTCAGCGGATGTATACCCCGACGGTAAAGTGGCAGTGTCAATTTCTACTGTATAATCGGCAAGTGCCAACTTTATAGTTAATATACCGTTCAATGTTGTTCCCTCAGCAACCTTTGCACCCGACGCGTCTTTAAATATTACATTAACGCCCGAAGCCCTGCGCGGTCCCGCAACGACAATTTTATAAGTAACTATTTGAACTTTCACAATTTCTTTCAGCTCAATCACGGTTTCGCCGGTTTTGGTGTTAGTGCTAAACGTTTTAACTACCTTGCTCTCTTCCTTGGTTTCGGGGTCTATCACAGTCCATGTAGGCAATTCCCAATTTTCAGTAATCTCGTCGGGGAGCTCGATATAGAAACTCTTTGAAACATTTTCCATAGCTTCGGTTACAACGCTGTCGCCCTCGGCAACGTACGTCGCAATTATTTTGTCGTCCCACGTTTCCGTTTCGGCGTTATATTCCTTTTCGTAGAATTTAACCGTAAAGCCGCTCACATAATTTTCGCCCGCCTTAACCTTTATCGTAAACGCCCGCTGTTTAGGCTCGAACACAAAAGATTTAGTCGTGCCTTGGTCGGTTTCCGCAAGACCTAAGCCGCTCAACGTCTTATAATCGGTTTCGTTATAATCTGAAATTCTAAGCCCGCAGTTGTCGGCGTTTACCATATCGAAACTCGACGCAAGATTGAAAGTTACTTCGCCGTTTTCGTCGGTTACGCCCTCGCCTATAACGGGTGCAGTTATTGTTCCGTTATAACGGTAGTTGGGGTATACTTGAACCTTAACGCCCGTTGCGGGTGTCGTTCCGCCGTAGGTAAATTTAACTTTATATTCCGCCTTTTCAGACAGGATTATATCGCGCGTGGGGTAATCGCTTTCCGCGCTCGCCTTTACAAATCTTATATATGTTGCGTCCGCAGAAACATAGTCGTTTGTTTCGTCCGTAACCTTTACCCAATATGCGCCCTCGGCAATTTTAAAGGTTGCTCTGCCCGTTGCACTGTCTGCCGTAGCTTCATAATCGGGCGTGTCGCTTTCCTCGCCTATTTTATATAACGCTACTTTTATTGTTGCACCCGTATAATCTTCCGTTCGGCTATCGTCTATTCTCTTTTTGAAATTAAGGTTTACTTCTGCAACTTCCGTGCCGCAGTCCTCACAGGTATATACTGTGAACTTGCCTACGTCTTCGCTTTCGCCCAAATGATAGGGAAGTCTGTCCGACGACTGCGACTCGCCGCAGCCTTCGCGCTTGCACTTTAACGTGCCGCCGTGAGTATGCGTGGGCGCGTCGGGGTCTTCTAAGTCCCAGTCATGACCGAGGGCGTCCTCGTGCTCGGTTACAGAGTATTCGCACCTTGTGCAAGCGGTCGTCTTGTCGCCGCCGTCCGTGCAGGTTGCCGTAGTACTGCTTTCCGTATTGTGCGGCTCCGCACCGCTAACCGATGTACAACCGTCCACTTTGCAGGGGTGGGCGCACATTTCGTCGCTTACCATAACCCATTTGGTTGTATCGTAATCGTGGGTATGACCGCTGCCGCCGTTGTCGCACGCAGTCAGCGCAGCAACGCCGCTTACCGCGCATATCGTCGCCAGCGCGGCGATTATTACTTTCTTTTTCATAATTTATTTCCCTTTACTGTTAATTGTTTTTATTTGCGTTACTTAGTAACGCAAATAGGGCACGT
>JAMPAF010000027.1 GCA_023667345.1 Clostridiales bacterium | reverse complement strand
TTAATTCTTAATTCTTAATTCTTAATTCTTAATTCTTAATTCTTAATTCTTAATTAATTCAAACTATCCTCTGCGACTGCAAATAATACCCCCAACGCGAGGACGAGATTTGCTCTATCTTCGCATAGTCCGACGCGGTGTGCAGAATATAGTTGTCGCCCAAATACAGGGCAACGTGCCCGACCCTTTCGACGCCCGTATTGTTTTTGCGCGACGCATTGGTAAAAAACATCAAATCGCCGCGTTTGAGCGCGCCCGTAACCGTCGTGCCCTGATAAATCTGCGTGCGCGTGTTGACCTGCAAGTTTATCCCCGCGCCGAGCTTGAACATATACTGCATAAGCGACGAGCAATCGAATTCGGTCGCGGTAAAGCCGCTCAGCCTTTTGCCGTTGCCGTCGTGATAGCGCGTCGCGCCGTACACGTACTTTACGCCGAGGCACTTGCACCCCTCCGCAATCACGCTCTCTATCTGCTTATCTGCGCTCTTGTCCATCTGCACAACCTTGCAATAGTCGGCATATATGTACGCGGTTTTGTTTTTGTAGTAGGTTTTGTACCAGTTGCCGCTCCGCCCGCAGAGAGCGTACAGCGTCCCCTTTTCGGCGGTGCCGAGAGCGGAATAATCGCCGCCCGCGCCCGAGCGTATATTTACGCCCGACCCCGTTACGCACACGTATTCCGCGCGCTCTGCCTGCGGTACGGCAAGCGTCGCCGTATGATTTTCCGCAGGCTCTTCCGTCTCCGTCCCCGCGCTGATTTCCGTATCCGAAGAGAGCTTTTCACTCTTTTTAGTCGCACACGCGGGCAACACCCAGCCCGAAACCGCCACTGCGGCAACCATCGCCGCAAGGGTATATCTTATGTTTTTACGTTTCATTTTTACTCCTTTTTACAAGGAAATTATACAATAAAACGCGCCCCTTTTCAATGCAAAGTTTTTGCCAAAAACGGCAACTTATAGCAAGCAAAAGGGGAGCGGCAAACGCCGTTCCCCCCATAATATGCTTGAATTAATCACTCTCCGTACTGCGTCGCGGTTACGGTAAACTCCGTCAGGTCACTCGCAAAGGAAATATTGGTTCCGCCCCAACTCTGCGTAGCCGTGCCGCGGTAAACCTCTATTTTTACTTTTTCTCCGACGGCGATATTCGCAAGCGCTTTGTTTAAGCCGAGCACAGATGAGATTTTTTCACCATTTACCGAATATATCCTGTCGTATTTCATAAAAGTACCGTCCGCCGCATTGCCCGCATCGGTCACGTACACCACCGTTTGCGACTGCGCTCCGATACCGCCGGAAGATACGGTGCCCGTCGCAACGCCGATACCGAAGGTTGCCCTGCCTTTGATATATCCGAACTCTATTAAGTCTTCGTAAACGCTCTTCGCGGTATTTGCGGGGATTGCGAAGCATATGCCCTCTATTTCCTCGTCCGTCGTCTTGGCGTTTACAACGCCGATAAGCTCGCCGCGCATATTGAAGAGCCCTCCGCCAGAATTGCCGGGGTTGATTGCTGTGTCCGTCTGCAACAGCGTCATAGCATAATTGCCGACCTCTATCATTCTGCCCGTAGCTGACAGTATGCCTTTGGTAACCGTGCCGCCGAGACTGCCGAGCGGGTTGCCGATGGCAATTAAATCCTCGCCTATCTGCAAGTCGTCGCTGTCGCCCCAGACGGCGATTGCAAGCTCCTCGCCCGCGGAAATTTTAACCACGGCAATGTCCGCCGAATCGTCCGTCGCGACAAGCTCCGCGACGTATCCCTTGCCGTCGCGCGTCTTTACCGTTATATAGTTTGCGCCCTCGATTACGTGATTGTTTGTAATAATGTAATACGCACCGCCGCCGCTGACCTTTCCCATAATAACGCCGCTGCCAGCACCCGAGGTAACATATTGCTGACCCCAGCTTGTTGTAACCGTTTCGGTACTGATTTCGACGACGCTGTCGGCAACCTCGGCAACCACCTCCGCCGTGGTGCTGTAAACGCGCGAATCGGTTGAAACATACGTTACGATTTCGGCAGTGACTTTTTTGACGCACCCCGCCGACAGGCTCAACGCGCCCGCCATAACCGCGCACGTCAGAACCGCCGCAACGCGGGCAAACGCTCTCTTTTTCATAAAATTCTCCCGATAAAAATTTATTGTTATGTATAATTATACTACCGTAATAAGTAGCAGTAAAGTAAAATTTATGAAAAAACTCTGAAAATTTGCAGGCAAAAGGGGAGCGGCAAACGCCGTTCCCCCCGTAATATGCTTGAATTAATCAGTCCGCAATGCCTTCATTGAGCTTTGCAAGCAGCTTGTCCAAATCGTTGCCATGAACGTAAACCGCCTGCTCTATCGTCTCGCCGTGAGCCATCGCGCAGCCGATGCAGTGCATACCCACAGCCTGTAAAATTTCCGCGCTGTCGGGGTTGATTTTTAAACAGTCTACAATAAGCGTATCCTTAGTTATCTTTGCCATTTTATTTTCTCCTATAATTATTTTTCCCGATTTCGGGGTTTTTATTATTATTTGTTTACTTCCTCTTCCTCGTCGTCTACCGTTTCCGAAAGCACCACGACCTTTAACTCGGTAATTCTTCTGAACTCGGTTTTAGCTACGGTAATTTGCAGATTTTTGTACGTGAGCTCGTCGCCCGTGTCGGGCACCTTGCCGAGCATATCGATAACCCAGCCGCCCACCGTCGCGCTGTCGCTGTCGATATCGCCCAAATCGAAGTACTCGCACAAATCGTTCACGGTGGTACTGCCGAGCACCTTGTACTCGGTTTCGCTTATCTGCGTAACGTCGGAAAGAACCTCGTCGTGCTCGTCCCAAATCTCGCCGACAAGCTCCTCCAAAATGTCCTCCATTGTTATTATGCCGACCGTGTCGCCGAACTCGCCCGATACGACCGCCATGTGCGATTTGCTCTTTTGGAGTTGCTGTAAAACCGCGCTTATTTTGGTTGTGGATACGACGAAAACCGTGGGCTTTGCAACCTTTTCGAGCGAAAAATTCTTGTCGCCCCGCTGTTTTATAAAGTCCTTTTCGTGCAGTATGCCGACAATGTTGTCGATACTGTCCTTATACACGGGCAGGCGCGAATAGCGCGTTTCCATGAATATCTTGTCAACCTCGTCGAGCGGCGTGTTGCAATCGACAGCCTCGACGTCGACGCGGGGCACCAAAATGTCCTTCGCTTCCAAATCGTTGAACTCGATTGCGCTTCTGATTAAGTCGCTCTCCTGCGCGTTGATACCGCCTTCCTGCTCGGCTTCCTCGACCATAATTTTGAGTTCGTCGTCGGTTATGGTGTTGTCCTCTTTGTGCTTGAAAATCTTTAAAAGGAGCTTTTTCCACAGTCCGAAAAGGAACGTGAAAGGAATGAGCACGTAGGCGAGCACGTTTATTACCGGCGCGGAAAACCTTGCAAACCCCTCGGGGAACTCCTTTGCCAAAGTTTTGGGCGAAATCTCGCCGAAAATGAGCACTACCACCGTAAGTATTACGGTTGAAAGGGTCGTCGCGAGACCCTCGTCCTTAATTAAGGCAATGAGAAGCAGAGTAAACAGCGACGATGCTAAAATATTTACTACGTTATTGCCTATTAAAATCGTGGTTAAAAGTCTGTCGTAGTTGTCGGCGAGCCTTAAAACGCGCTTTGCGCCCTTGTCGCCGTCCTCCGCCTTTGCCCTCAGCCTTATTTTGTTTATTGCCGTAAACGCCGTTTCGGTAGCCGAAAAGTAGCCCGACAGAATAATACAGACTATTACTACTACTAAAAAAATTATATTTGTTGGTTTTGACATAAATCCTCCGTCATTTAAAAAGTACTTTTTAAAGCGTACTTTTTAAAGCTTTAAAAGGATTCGCGTCAATTCAAAATGCGCCCGAAAGTTGCTTGCGGGCGTAGTAAAATTACTCGTAAAGCGACAGGTTGTGTTGTCAGCTCGTCGCTTAGATGGGTCGTCCATAGTCTCCTCTTTAAAAAAATTAACCGCGGAATGGTATTTTTGCGTTAAAATTAACTGCAATGTTCCGAATTCCTTGCTATTATAACATATTCCGCACCCATATGCAATAGAATTTGGCTAAAATTTGCCGCTCTCACACAATCGACATAAAGTTGTCATAAATTTCAATTACAATATGTTGACGGTAGGCATATTTTCTGCTAAAATAAGTATGTATAATTCACGAGGATTAATTAATGAAAAAACCGAGAGTTTTGTTCCCGTACGTCGAAGCGGGTATGGGACATATTGTGCCGATGCGCGCAATCGCCGCCAAATTCAAAGAGATGTACGGTGACCGCGTGGAGTGCGTTGAATGTAAATTTTTCGGCGACAGCGGCGATAAAACGCTTGTCGCGTTCGAAAAAAAGATGTGCAAATCTGTCGTCGATACCAACCGCGACCATGCCCTCGGCTTTTTTATGACGGCGTCAATGCTTCTTTTCGGCGCGAAGATAGCAACGCCCGCGTCGTCGTGCTGTCTTAAAGCGGGCACAAAAAAACCCGCCGTAAAGCATATGGAGGAACTCGCGCCCGATATGGTCGTGTCCACCCACTGGGCGACCAACTACTTCGCAAAGCAGAGCCCCTGCGCGCCGCAGACAGTGCTCTACTGCCCCGACGCATACACCTACCCCCTATTCAACTACGACAGCGACTTACTGCTGCTTCCCGCAAAGGCGGGCTACGAGCACGCTCTTAAACGCTGGAAACGCCGCTTTAACACCGACAATTTGAAGTGCGTGCCCGCGCTTATACGCGACGAAGCTTACGAGGTCACTGCGGACAAGCTTAAATTGCGCGAAGGCTTGGGGCTCGCATCCGACAAATTCACCGTGGTGCTTGCCGAGGGCGGGTACGGCATAGGCAAGCTGAAAAAGATTTGCCGCGAGGTTATAAAGCGCGATTTAAACGTAAATCTGATTGCCGTGTGCGGAAAGAATGAGGAACTGTACAACCAAATGAAGGGTTGGGAAACGGGCAAAAACTGCGCGTTCCACCCCGTCGGCTTCACCGACAAAATGCTCGAATATATGGCTTGCGCCGACCTTTTCTGCGGCAAGAGCGGCGCAAACGTTTTCTTCGAAGCGTGCTTTTTCGGAGTGCCGCAGATTGTCACCAACACCGCGACGCATATCGAAAAATTCAACTGCCGCTACTTTGTAAACGATATTAAGACGGCTTTGAAAATTTTTAACGCAAAAAAGGTTGCCGACAAAATCGAAGAATTTGCCGCCGACCCCGAAAAGCTTTCGCCCTATAAAAAAGCCGCCGTGGCGCAGAGGGAAAATTACGGCGCGGAAAAGACGGCTCGCCTGATTTACGACCTTCTTTGCACCCGCTTCCCCGAGCTTAAAGAGTGAATTAAAACGCAATTAAACCTGCATTAACAAAAATCATAACTACGCGTGAAAATGCGTAGTTTGTGGTAACCCTATAAGGGCAGAGTATCGTTATTGCGCCCTGCCCACCGTCATTGCGCCCGCCCGCGTAGCGGTCGCACGGAGCGAAGCGCAGTAGGCGGGCTTTGCCCGACGCGGCAATCCAGACGGTAAGCATTATTTATACGCATTGAACGGGCTTGCCTTAATACTTTTTTCTGGATTGCTTCGTCGCTGCGCTCCTCGCAATGACGGCGAACGCCGCTTTCACTTTACTTTTGCCACACGCTTAGCATTGGGTTAACTTTTAACATACTAAGGCGTTCGCGCGGTTTCTTGCGCGAACGCCTTTTGGTTCTCTTTTGTCAGTTTTTATCTATTTGCTCCATACTTTCGTCGGAGTAGTAAACCGTATAATATTCTCCCTTTATATTGTCCCAACCCTCGCCCTTTTCGATATTTTCCCACTGCTCTTTCGTGCCGCGGTAAGTTATATTCACGGATTGACATTCGGCAAACGCCCCCTCGCCTATGTGCGTTACGCTTGTTGAAATGACTATGCCGCCGGAAGAGCTGTTCGCAAACGCGTATCTGCCTATGTACTGCACACTGTCGGGTATAACTACGGTTCCAAGATTACGCGATGCAAACGCACTGTTGGCAATCAATCTCGTTCCGCTTTTTACGGTAACGTTTTCCGCACTCGTTCCTGTATATTTAATAAGATAATTGCCCAAATAGATAGCTTTGTCGAACCCGCTTTCCTGTTGGGTCATCCAACGCGTTCCGCTGAATGCGTTTGCGCCTATACTCGTCAAACTGTCGGGAAGCGTTATCGTATTGAGATTGATGTTGTTATAGAACGCCCTTTCTCCGATATGCGTTACCCCTTCTGGAATTTCTATACTTAAAAATTTACCCCTTACGTCCAAGCCGCTGAACGCCTGTTCGGCAATAGCCTTAACACCTTCGGGAAAATTAACTTTGCTGTCATACGCCGGCGTGCCTTTATAAGTATATACGACTTTCCCTGCACATACAAGCCCGTCCGACTGACCGTTATACCAAGCAGTGTTCTCAAACGCGTTTATGCCTATGTTCGTTACGCTGTCGGCAACAGAAACGCTTGCAAGCTTCGTGCAGTTTCTGAACGCCTCCTGCCCGATTTCCGTCATGGTGTTAGGAATAGTGATTTCCGTAATCTCCGTACAAGCACTGAACGCGCCAAACCCGATACTCTTGACGCCTACGGGTATCGTTACGCCCGTAACGCTTGCGCATTCTTCGAATGCTCCCACGCCGATATTCGTTACGGCTTTGTTTTTAAAAGTGGCGGGAATATCAACTTGCCCCGACGCGTCCGCGTCGCACTTACTTACGGAATACGTGCCGTCGGCTTTTTCCAAGAAGGTTAAATTTCCCGACTTGTTACTGCCGCCGCCTCCGCTATTGCCCCCGCCGATACCGCAAGCCGATAAACCGAACGTTCCCGCCGCCAGACAAGCCGCGGTTAAAAAAATTGCCAATTGCTTCTTTTTCATACTTTTTCTCCTTTTTCAAAGCGGCTTTGCCGCCCGAACATTAACCGTCCGAAAAGGTGTACATTTATGCAATTAAAGACATTGACAATTTTGTACGTGTATTGTATTATAAAACAGTAATAAATCGCCGAAAAGTGCAAATTTTAGCAATAAAATTTTTTGTCTAAAAATGTACACTTTTTTGGAATATTGTCAAAAAAGCGCACAAATAAAGAATATTTTAACAAAATTAAAGCCTTCCCCCAGCGTGGGGAAGGTTAAATTATTGCGGTTGAAAATGCCACCCCGCCGCCGTCATTATGAGGTTTTTGCGGCATTGCGGAATTGTTTGAAACGTTTAAGCATTTAGCCGTAAAAACCGTGATAATCTTTTTGCGCGCCTCAAAGAGGTATTTTCGCGCAAAACTAACCTTGCCGCATTACGACGCTATTTAAGGTGAACACCCGCAAACTCCGTAATTCTGGATTGCCACGGCGGCAAGCCGCCAGCGCAATGACGGTAACCGAACAACGCTATGCGTTGCGTTCGGAATGACATATATCTATAAATTCGCAAATTATCAGAATAGCCGCGCGGCGAAATTCTTTCGCCGCGCGGCTTTAATTATGTTAAAAATTACGAATTCCGCATTTTTTTGTATTTAACGTTTTTTGCGATAATGTCGAAGAGCGTTATACCTATTCCTATAAAAATGTACAGATAAAACACCGTCAGCCGCCAGAAAAGCACCGACCAGGCGAGCGTCGCGCCCGCAAACGCCGAAAACGCAAGCGCGCCCAGCCCTTCCACCACGCCCGAGTTACCCGGCGTGGGTATGAACGAAACGCCGAAGGTAGCGAACGCGTTCAGCGACATTACGGTTATCAACATGCCGTCCACGGGGCAGTTGAATGCCTTCATTATAAAGAACGGCGCGGCAAAGGTCAGCCCCACCTCGCCGAAGCTTACCAGAATCAACAAAATAAGCTTTACGGGGCTCGTCGCCATAAGCTTGAACGAATTTTTGAAATCGTCGACAACCTTTGTCGCCTTGGCGGTGGTCTTTTCCGCGTCCTTTACAATCCGCAGCTTGTGCCCGAGCTTCACGACGCCGTAAGTCAGCTTGTACATAAGCTTGGGGAAAAGCAAAAAGAACGTGATAAACAGCGGTATGCACAAGTTTATTCCTATGCCCACCCAGCCGGTTACCGCCAGCACGGTTGCGCCCGTCGAGCCGCTCGCACCCAAAACGCCCTTTACGGTGCCGAAAATCAACAGAGCCGCGCCCATCGTCACCCAGCAGATAACCGACGAATAGTACCTTATCATTACCATAGCCGTCGAGTTGCCGCCGCTTATTCCCTTGGTGTTGAGGTAGTAAATCTGCATGGGCTGACCGCCCGTGGAAAAGGGCGTAACCGCATCGTAATACTTGCCCAAAAAATGACATTTAGCCGAAGTGGCAAAATGCGCCTTGCCCGTGACGGTCTTTGAAATTATAACGTATTTGGAGATATCGCACGCCATCGTAAGCAGAACGGACAGCGCCGCGACGCAGATAAACAGCGGGCTTGCGCCCTTGAACACTTCGCCTATCGACGCGCCCGACGACGGGTCTATCTCTTTCACAATTCCGAAAAGCGAGAGTATGCCCGCCGCAACTATGACGATTAAAAAAATATTCCAGAATATGCGCGCGCCGCGCTTCTTTTTGGGCGGCGGGGCGATTTGCGGCTCTTTTGCGGGTTGTTCTTGCTCGCTCCCATCTTCCGCAACGCTGTCGGCGGACTGCTCTTTTTCGTCCCCGACAATCTCTTCCGCCTGCGGCTTAATTGCATACGAAGTTGCCTCCGCCGTTTCGGGCGAAGGCTGTAAAGTCGCAACGTCCTGTGACGGCACGTCGCCATATTCGGTTGTTACTTCACTTTCCTTTTCTGCCAAAATACACCGTTAAAATTAATGAGGAATTAAGAATTAAGAATTAAGAATGCAGAATGAAAACTAAGGAATAATATTTAAAACAATCCGACCGTCATTCTTAGTTCTGCATTCTACATTCCGCATTTATTCAACCTTCAAGCCCCAGCAACGCGCCTTCTTTGCAAGCTCGTGGTCGAAACTCTTCCAAAGGTTCTGCACGTGGTGGTTTTCTTCCAATTCGGGACCCGCTTCAAGCTTTTTGACGCCCAGAGCGCAAATGCCCTCTAAACAATGGTTGACGATAATCGCGGGTATGCCCCTGTTGTTGTGGTCGGGGTCGATTGCAAGTTGCAGTAAATCGACCGTTTCGGGGTGCTTCATAGCCTTGATATAGGGGATAAGTCCGCCGGGGAAAATGTGCCCCTTGCCCTTTTGCAAAACCTCTTTCATAGACGGCATGCAGAAGCCGTACGCTACAACCTTGCCGTCCTTCAACACGACGGTCGCAAGCTCGGGAATAAGCACCTGCCAGACGGTTTCCATCTCGCGCCGCTTCTGCTTCTCGTTGACGGGGCTCGTGCCGTAAAGATGTGCAAACGCCCTGTCCATAACGTCCAAAGCCTGCATTATGTACTCTTTAAGCTTTGCCTTGTCGTGCTCGTAATAATATCTTACGTCCAAAATTTCGTAGCCGTACCTCTTCATAACCGCGTCCGCAAGTTTTTTCATTCTGGGGAGCGGCTCGGAGGGGGCTTTAATAACATAGCAGTTCCAGTCGACAACCTTGTACGCGCCGAGCTTTTCCATATGCTCGACGTAGTAGGGATAGTTGTAAATTTCGATATAGTTGCTGTCCTTGTCGAACCCGTCTATGAGCATGCCCTCTTCGTTGAGGTCGGAAAAGCTCATAGGTCCGATAATTTCTGTCATGCCCAACTCTTTCGCCCAGTCGAAAAGTTTTTGGAAGAGCGCCTTGGTCACCTCGAAGTCGTCAATTACGTCGAAGCGGGTAAAGCGGAGCTGTTTGTAGCCGAACTTTTCGTTTACGCCGCGGTGCCATATGCCCGCAATGCGCCCCGCTATCTTGCCGTCTTTGTACGCCAAAAACATTTTGCAGTCGGCAAATCTGAACGCGTCGTTTACCGCGGGGTCGAACTCGGCGAACTCGTCCGCGTACAGATTGCAGCACGCGTGCGGATTGCCCTTGTACAAGTCGATTATGAACTTGAAAAACTTTTTCTTATCTCTTTTCGAAGATATTTCTTTAACCGTTATCATAATTTTTTTCCTCTACTCTCTTAAAAAACAGATTTGGCGAAGATTAACGTTTTAACCGAAACTCCCCGCCTTTTGTATTTAACACAGATAATATAACAACTTGCCGCCCGATTGTCAACAAAATTACGCATATCATATGACAAATGTCAATAAAATATATTACAATTTTTCGACAAATATACCTGCGCCGCCTTTCCCGAGGAACGCAGAAAAGCGACATTTTACGGCAACGCAAAAAAAATGCTTGATTATTTGCACATTAGGTGCTACAATGTTAATACAAATACAGTGAGGTACACTAAAAAATGAAAGCTTTAGGAAAATTTTTGGGCGTGATTGCGCAGATACTTGCCGTCGTGCTTGTTATTGCGCTTTTGCTTAATACCCTTGACGGAATGTATAACTTCTTTGCCAACGTGCAGATTGTAAGGGACATTTTAAAGTGGATTGCGCAGTTCGGCGCGGTAGTGCTCGTATGTCTTGTAGCTCTGTCCGCCGCTATGAAAACCAACCTTATCTTCACGATTATCGTTGCGCTCTTCGTAGCTGCGCTTCTCGGCTTTACGTTTGCTTACGGCATAATCTCGGGCTTCTTACCCAAAGCGGCTGACGCGGCTGAGACGGCTCAGGCGCTTGCGGCGTTTGTTGCTTAATTAAATTAAAAAACGGTTTAATTAAAGATTAAAAAAGATAACTGAAAAATGATTGCGCCCGCGGCGGAAAAATTTCCGCCGCGGGCATTTATTTTATGTTTTGTCGGATTATTTAAATAATTATTCCTTATTAACTTGCCGTCTTCTTTTAGAATTCCGTTAGGAATTATCAAAGAGGAAGGTGGTGCCGTCAGGCGTCGGAAGGTAATCACACCGTCATTCTGAACGCAGTGAAGAATCTATTACCTTTACCCGCTACGCGGGAGTTTCCTCTTTAAATGCTTCGCATTGAAAGAAGACACCAAGTCTAAGGGCTGATTTAATTCTTAATTCTTAATTCCTAACTATTCATAACGCTTATCCGAATATGGCAGACGGCAAACACTACTGCAAATACAGTAAGCGGAATATTTAAAAGCATAACCCCGCTGAAAAGGAAAATAACCGACGGCGTAACTGAAAGAGCCACCGCCCGCGCTAAACCGCCCTTCCCGCGGAAAACAGCCCAAAAAATAAGATAGGCAAGGCTTAGTATGCCGTCAACCGCCAAATATACCCAAAACGCACCCTTAAACCAAAAGTTAAAATACGTGTACGGAATATTGAAAACCATAAGCGCAAAGCATGCGTATCTGCCAATCTGTTCGGCAATTTCCAAAGCCTTGTTTTGCTGCCTGTTTTCAAACCCGTCGCGGCATTTTACGGCATAAATTATGTTGGGAATCATAATCACCGCCATCACCGCAAGCCCTGTGTAATTGAACCAACCCATACTCTGTTTTCCGCCCTAAAATCCGCGTTGCCCCGCACATATGCCGCAATCAACCTACTTTTTTATGACTTTGCCGCCCGTTAAAAGTATCATTTTAGCCGCCTGCAACGAGAAGGCGTCCGCCGTAACCGTAAGCTTTTTATCAAGCGTGCCGCGGGCAAGCACCTTTAAATAAGTGACCTTTTTATCGAAGCCCGCAACGCGCTTTTTAACCTCTTCCAACGTAACCTCTTCGCCGTCCGCAAAGGTGCGCGAAAGCATATCTATATTCACTATGCCCACCTTTGTTCTGTCCGAAACGCCCTCCGCCTTTTCGATTAAAATTTCCGCAACCTCGTCCTGCATTATTCTGTCAACCTCCGCCGCGGTCACGCTTTGGCGCACGTCCGAAGGCTTGAACACCGTGCCGCTCTGCGCCTCTTCGTCGGTAAGTTCCTTGATAAGCCCCCGTTCCAAAAGCGCCTCGGTCGTCTCGTACGGGTACCGCGAAACGTAGTCAACGCTCTCCTCGACAAGCCCCGCCGAAAGCCCGCTTTCCTGCATAACCTTGTCGATAAGCTCCTTAGCATACTTAACGCGCCGGTCGTTCTTCATTTTGTAAAGGCAGGGCGTGTCCGCATACGCCGCAACGTCCGCAACGCTCTCCACAACGTACTTACTGTCTGCAAAATCGTCGGGGTTGAGCGCAAGCGCGAGAGACAGCGTCTTACCGCGCATTCTAAGTTTTGCCAAAGTCTTTCTGCCGAGGCGGAAGGTTTCCCAACGCCAGCTAATGCGGCTCTTTACGCCCTTGTAGGATAAAAGGCAGTTTTTGAGTTGAGAATAGTACCCCTTCGTAACCTCGTCCGACTGAATGAGCTTTGCCTGAAAACTCTTGCTGTACTTTATAATTATGTATTTCACCTCGCCGTTTTCCACAACGAGCTTTCTTTCGGACTGCTCTTCAGCCTCGTCCACGCCGTCGTCGTCCGCAGCGGGCAAATCTGCCGCGGGCTCGAAATTCTCTGCCGCCTCGCTCCGTACCTTTTCCGTCGGTTCTTCCGAAGCTGCGGGCGCGGGGCTGACCGCCTTTTCCGCCTCTTCCGCCTTTACGCCCTCGCTCTTTTTGACCGCGGCGGGCTTTGCTGCTTTCTTTTTAGCCTTTTTGGCGGGCTTTGCCGACCTCTTGCCGTACCCCTTTTCCGCCCGCTCGGCACGTCTTTTGCCGTAAACCGAACAGAATATGACAATCCCGACAATCAACGCCGATATCCCGAAAAACACAAATAACGTAGTCATTTTTACCTCCGTAATATCCCTTTTACACAGCCCCGAACAGCGCAAAAAATTGCGCGTCGGCTATTTTGTAATATTGTAGCACAGCGCGCCGCGGAAAGCAAATAAAAAATTCACCGTACCCGCAATCGCAAACAACCCGAAAAAGAAAAATCCGCAAGCCCCCACCCCCGCCCCGCCGAAGTTAATATTGAGCTTGCCATTCTTTGATAGTTATGTTACAATATTTCTACGATAAACAGTAATATCGTGGCAACACGATTTTTTATTGGAGGAATATCAATGATTTATTCTCTGATGGCTATCCCTGCGGCTCAAAAAACCGCAACCACAGTATTTGTAATCATTGCGGCAGTTGCTGTATTGATAGTGCTGATTTTTTTGCTTGTCAAAAAGATTATTATTCCGATAATCGAGAATAAAAAATATCAAGAGGATTTGCAAGCAAAACGGCAGAAAGAGCAGGAACTCAATAAAATCTGGCGTGCAAATTATCAGAAAATAAACTCCGTGCTGAAAGGTGTGTTCTATGCGGGGCTTGTAGACAGCTGGAAAAATATTCAGGATATGCTTGAATATCAAGTCAAAGACACCTGTCCCTATTGTAATGGTAAGCTCGTCGAAGGAAAAAATGATTGGACGAATACAAAAAGTTTACAGTATTCCCCTACGGGACAAATCGTAAATACAAATATGAGATATGCACATTTGTGGGTGGGTGAGGACAAGCCCGACGGCGGTTATATATCCAACACACCTACGGTATGCGAAAAATGCCACCGCACTCTGTTCGTAAAGAGTTCGAGTAGCGTTGCGAGATATGACAGTAAAAAGGAGGAAGAATATTGGTCAAATAATGAAAGCTATTCTTTCGCCGGTATAAAATGGAGAAATCCCAACACTGAACAAGCGCTGGGCAAGGAGCTTTGCGATTATATAGATTCGAACGGACATCTTCATCCCGAAACGCTTACTCAAACCAGTCGCAACCAAAGAAAGTACAATTAAATAAATTACAATTTAACGTTATAGCACAAAAGTGGGCGTCGATATTCCCACTTATTTACAATAAAAAAACACAACCAAATTTTCAAATTAGGTTGCTCATGGTGCCACAATAAAGAACTACCCCTCTACTCTCCGTGCCATCGCAAGCAACGGGGCGAACCGCAGGGTACTCGCTACTAAAAGCATTAAAAAAGCCCAATTATTATAAAACGCAGTTTAACTTTATTTGGGGTTGTATTAGAGTGTAAAAATCATTAAAAAATGCTTGACTAAATATAGGCGTTTTTATATAATAAATACGCAAATTCCATTGAAGAATAGGCATTTAAGTACGGCAATATCAAGGTAGCAAACTCGTTTTATGGTTTATATTCGGGTGATATCTCCATAAAACGCTTTAGCTTAATGCCAAGGCGTTTATAAATTTAATTTAGTAACTCGCCCGAGTGGTGGAATAGGCAGACGCAAGGGACTTAAAATCCCAAATAAGTAAAACAACTGAATAATTATGCAAAAATCACGCTTGTGTGGTGGAATAGGCAGACGCAAGGGACTTAAAATCCCTCGTTCGAGAGAACGTGCCGGTTCAAGTCCGGCCACAAGCACCATACGCAACCTTATTCGAATACTGAATGGGGTTGCGCTTTTTTATGTTTT
>JAMPAF010000026.1 GCA_023667345.1 Clostridiales bacterium | reverse complement strand
CATCCTCCTTTCCCGTCAGGTAGGCGTTCCCTACATCGTAGTATTCCTCAACAAGACCGACCAGATGGACGACCCCGAACTTTTGGAGCTCGTTGAAATGGAAATCACCGACACCTTAGAGAGCTACGGCTTCAAGGATTGCCCCATCGTTAAGGGTTCCGCTTTAAAGGCTTTGGAAAAGGCAACCAGCGGTATTCCCGACGCAGAGGTTCTTGCGGCTCCCGAATGCCAGTGCATTTTACAGCTTATGGACACCATCGACAGCTATATCCCCACTCCCGAAAGAGATACGGATAAGCCCTTCCTTCTTCCCGTCGAGGACGTATTCACGATTTCCGGTCGTGGTACCGTTGCAACGGGCAGAGTTGAAAGAGGCGTAGCTCACGTAGGCGACCCCGCTGAAATCGTAGGTTTAATCGACAAGCCCGTAGGCACGACGATTACCGGTTTGGAAATGTTCCACAAGAGCGTTGACGAAGCTATCGCAGGCTTCAACATCGGCGCACTCCTTCGCGGTATCGACCGTAAAGGCATTGAAAAGGGACAGGTTCTCGCTAAGCCCAACACCGTTAAAACCGCAACCAAGTTCGAAGCTCAGGTTTACGTTTTAAAGGCAGAGGAAGGCGGACGTCACACTCCTTTCTTCAATCACTACCGTCCTCAGTTCTTCATCAGAACTACCGACGTTACCGGTTCGATTGAACTTCCCGCAGGCACCGAAATGGTTATGCCCGGCGACCACGTAACTATCACCGTAGAGCTTATCAAGCCCGTAGCGGTTGAAGAGAAGTTAAAGTTCGCTATCCGTGAAGGCGGCAGAACGGTTGGTTCCGGCGTTATCGCAAAGGTTCTCGGCTAATTAAAATCAAAACTTTACAGCCCGCGCGGTTTTACCGCGCGGGCTGTTTTGCCGTCTATTAAAATATTTATTAACCTCAGACTTGCTTTCCCCTTTTGTATAAGGGGAAGGCGAGGCAAAGCGCATACCCCTTGCTTTCCCCTTTGAAGGGGAAAGTGTCACAAAGTGACGATAGAGGTTGGTAACAAATTTTTCCGATTTTTATCCGCAAAAGCGGGACAAAATCGTTCCGCCGTGCGTTATAATAGTGTAAACTAAGGAAAGCGAGGGGAGTATGAAAAAGTCGGGCAAAAAAATTTTATGCGCGTTTGCCGCGCTGCTTGTCGCGCTGCCGTGCGCGGTTTCGCCCGTGTTTGCAAACTCGGGGCACTATCGGTACGAAATTTCGAACTCGGGCGTTATGTCGGTAAACGGCGAAAGCGCGCTTGCCGTCGAGTGCGAAAAGCTAATATTCAACGTAAGCAGTTTCCCCGACGACAGAGATTTGAGCGGGTACGACGGCACGGTCACTGCCGAATATCATTTCGTAAACACGGGCGACGACGCGGTTACAACCACTATGGCGTTTCCCATCGACCTCAACGGTCACGGCTTCGAAAACGTGCCCGCACCCCGTGTCGAAATTAACGGCACGACGGTTGACGTGCAGACCCGCCACACGTTTGAATATTATCCGACGGATTTTTCGGAAAGCGTTAAAAAACTGCACGACGGCTTGTATGAGGACGATTTTTATACGCCCGATATGACGGTTACGCACTATACGGTCAGCGTAAACACGGGCAAAAACAGCGGCTATTACCGTATTATAGGCGACGTAACCTGCGGCGACAATGCGCGGTATATGAGTTGGCTGGTCGATGGCAGCGGTTTTTCGCACTATCTCGACGCGGGCGAAAATGAATTCGATTACTATGTTTTCGGCGACGCCGAGGACGTTTCGGTGAAGTGGCGGTTCCAAAAGTTTAAAAGAGGGTATATGAACTCTTATTACGTCAATACCGATAAGACCTTCCCCGTCAGCGTCACGGCGGAAACGACGACTTTAAAGGACTTCGTGCTGTCGTATAGGGGGCAGGACAGCGCGGTGAGCGAAACCGACTGGTACAACGGCTTTGTGCAGGAGTTCGGCTCGGATAAATACGTCAGCGGGTCGCTTTTCGGCGGCGTGCCTGAATACCGCTTTTTAACCTGGTATCTGTACGAGGTGCACGCGGAGCCGAACGAAAGGTTTACAAACACCGTAGCGGCGCCGCTGTTGCCGACAATCAATTACAGTTACACCCCCGACGTCTATGGATATAATTATAATCTCTCGCCAGCGGCAAGCTGGAAGAGCTTCGTGGAGATTGAAATAGTTATCAACACGCCGTACTATGTTGTCGATAATCCGCTCAGTCTGACCGAGCGGGAGGGCGGGTTCGGCTTAAAGCTCGACGGACTTCCCGAGGGTGAGCTTGAATTTTCGCTGTGCTCTTCGCAAAACCCGACTTATCGTCACGTGGGCGTTGACCTGACGCCGTTAGTCATTATAATTTTCGTTATGTTAGCGTATTTCCTGTTAGTGCTTTTGGGCGGCGCGATATACGGCATAGTTTACCTTGTTAAGTTGGCTAAAAGAAGATATAATTAAGAATTAAAGTAATGATTAAGCCCCGCGGGCAAACAGCCCGCGGGGCTTTACTGCTAATAAAAAATAAAGCTATGGCTGAAAAAATCAGTAAAATTTAATACAGTTTACACAAACGGGTGATATAATTGATATGTACGAAAGATAAGGAGATTTAATATGAAAAATTTTAACGAACTTTGCAAAATTGCGGAGGGGCTCAATCCCGTTGAATATGCGGCGCTGGTAACCGAAAAATCGGTTAAAATTTTGCCCGCGCTCAACGCAATAACTGGCGACGTGGGCGAAACGGCGGGGTTGTTCGCGTCCTTTTTAATGGCGTCGATTTACGCGGACGGCAAACTCGACGAAAACGAATACGTGTTGATGCTACCTATGCTCAAATTGCTTTTCGGCAACGATTTCGATTACGATGCGGCAAAGGCGCTTGCAAGAGTGTTCCGCCCCGAGGGTAAGGAACTTAAAAAGGCGGTGCGCGAAATCGTCGACATGCTCGGTTTAGTTGACGAGGATTTGAAGGATGACATAATTTTGGTGAGCCTTTTAATCTGCGCGGTCGACGGCAAAATCACGCTTAAAGAAAAAAATTATATCCGCCAGCTTATGGCGTAAAGGTATGAAAAATAAACAGCCGCGCGGGCAGACAGCCCGCGCGGCTTATAATTTATACCGCTCGTTTTTCCCTTAGGGGAAAGTTACACTAATGTCACTATTTGTTTTTGAAAAATTTACACATATCCATCAAGGTGCAGTTTGCGCAGTCGGGGCGTTGCGAGTGGCAGACCCTGCGCCCGTGGTAGATAAGCCAGTGGTGCGCCTTCGACCAGTCGCTTTTGGGTATAACCTTTTTCAACTGTTCCTCGACCTTGAAGGGGGTGTTCGCCTCGGCGAGCCCCAAGCGGTTGGAAACGCGGAAAACGTGCGTGTCCACGGCTATTGCGTCGCCGCCGAAAGCCACCGACCAGACGACATTTGCCGTCTTTTGTCCGACCCCCGCAAGGCTTTTAAGTTCGTCGAAACCGCGCGGAACTTCCCCGCCGAACTTGTCGACAATATCGCGCGAAGCGGAGAGTATGTGCGCCGCCTTGTTGCGGTAAAACCCGCACGAAAAGATGTATTTTTCAAGCTCTTCCTGCGAAAGTTCAAGCATAGTTGCGGGGGAATTGTGTTTTTTAAACAGCTTTTCGGTGACCTTGTTCACACGCTCGTCCGTGCACTGCGCCGAAAGAATTACCGCGACCAACAGCTCGTAGGGCGATTTGTATTGCAGTGCGGGGCGCGCGTCGGGGTAAAGTCTGGCAAGCTCTTTTAAAATTTCGTCGTTTGTTTGCATACCCGTATTTTATCACGGCGCGGCGCGGGTAGTCAACCCCCGCTCAGAACCCTTTTATATAAAATTTTCCGCCCTTAAAATCCATGCGCATATATCCGTAAAAGGACGAGTAGCGCATCTTCGCGATAACGCTCTTAGCCCGCGTCGCCGACGCGACGGAAAATCTGAGCGACAGCCCGCAACCGACGTTCGCCTCCTTGGGCGTGTTTATAAGCTGCGCGGGAATGTTTAAAGCCCTCAATTTATTCATACAGTCAATCGCCTGAGAGCGCGAGCGAAAGATTGCCAGAGTTTCTGTCATATAACTTATTCCTTAGTAATAATATATATTATATTTTATGTGCGAGGTCTGAGTTTTGATTTATTTCGACAATGCGGCAACGGGCGGGTTCAAGCCCGACGGTGTGATTTCGGCGGCGACGGCGGCAATGAAGACGTGCGCCAACCCCGGTCGTAGCGGGCACAAGCTCTCGCTTGCGTGCGCCGAGCGCGTGTACGCCGTCCGCAATATTTTAGCAGAGTTTTTCGGCGCGCCGTCCCCCGACAGGGTAGTGTTTACCAAAAACTGTACCGAAGCTCTCAATATCGCCATCTTCGGCGTCTTAAAGGCGGGGGATAAAGTCGTATCGACCGTCGCGGAGCACAATTCGGTACTGCGCCCTCTGCACTTTCTCGAAAAAAGCGGGGTAAAGGTGGAGCTCGCGCCGCTCACCTCTCACGGCGAAATTGATATCGCATATCTTGTAAACGCCGCGAAGGGGGCGAAGGCGGTGATAGTGACGCTTGCTTCCAACGTGACGGGCATATCGCCCGATATCGCCGCGATAAGGCGGGGCATTGCGCCCGAAACCTACCTTATCTGCGACGGCGCGCAGGCGTGCGGGCACCGCGAAATAAATATCTCGGCGCAAGGTATCGACGCCCTCGCAGTGGCGGGGCATAAGGGAATGCTCGGCATACAGGGGAGCGGTGCGCTTGTCTTTTCGCCGCGGTTCAATCCATCGCCATTTATGTTCGGCGGCACGGGCAGTGAGAGCATAAAGCTCGATATGCCCGATTTTTATCCCGACGCGTTGGAGAGCGGCACGCTTTCGTATCCCGCGATTGTGTCGCTGGGCGAGGGCGCGCTGTATCTGAAAAAGCACATGTACGAAAACCGCGACAGACTTGTGTATCTGACCGATTTACTGCTCGACGGACTCAATAAAATCAGCGAAGTTAAGGTATATTCCCGCTCCAATCACTGCGGAATAGCGGCGTTCGCGTTTGAAAATTTGCAGTCCGAAATGGCGGCGTACCGTCTGTCCGAGGAGTATTCGGTATGCGTGCGCGGCGGGTTGCACTGCGCCCCGCTCATGCACAGAGCGCTGTCGTCCGACGGACTTGTGCGCGCGTCGCTGTCGGCATTCAACAACGAAAGGGAGGTGGACTATTTTCTGCGCGCGGCGGAAAAACTCGCGCAAAAATAAGCTGCTTGTCTGTTGCAAAGTCCCGCAATTAAAGCGGGGCTTTTTTACAATAGGCAATTAAGGCGTGATTTAATGCAGAATGTAGAATGCAGAATTAAGAATGAAGAATGAAGGTCGGATTATTTAAAATAATATTCCGCAATTAAGCCTTCCCCCTGCGTGGGGAAGGTGGCACTGCCATAAGGCAGTGACGGATGAGGGGTGTTATTATAAGAATTCCCCTCACCACCGCTAACGCGGAGCCTCCCCACCGAGGGGGAAGCCTATATTGCGGCCGGATTTAATTCTTAATTCTTAATTCCTAATTCCTAATTCCTAATTCCTAATTCCTAATTCCGAATTACCCTTTAAATTGTTTTCAGCTTTTGGATAATCTGTTTAAGCTTCTGCCGCTTAAAGCCGTCTAAAAGGGGCGATAGGGCGTTGTAAAAGTTATCGAGGTCAGCGTTGGTCAAGGTGCCGTCGCGCTTGCCCTGCTCGGCTTGCGCAAGTATGGTCTGCAAAATCTGCCCCTCGCTCTTGCCGTTAAAGGCTTTCGCCATCATAGCCGCCATATTCACCGTTTGGTTTAGGTCGGCGTTTTGCTTCTTGTCGTCGGGCGCGGCGTTCGTTTCGGGCGGGTTAGCATTCCCGCTCTGAGTGTACGATTTAAAGTCCTTCATAATTTCCCCCGCATATAATGGAATAAAGCCGAAAAAAGGCTCTATACAGTTTATGACGGAGGTCGACTTTATGCAACTACTCGTGCTTGCCCTGATACTCTTGCTGTCGGGCAAAAATGCGAATATCAAGGAATTAAAACCCATAATCGAGGAGCTTGGCGGCGGCGAAGCGGCGGAAGCTTTCAGGCAGGCGGAAGAGCTTTCGGGCGTGATAAACGCGGTGCAATCGCTTGCGGGTATGCCGCAACAAACCGCCCCGCCCGCACCGTGCGAAGCGGATACAAAGAGTTGCGGCGAGGGCTTTCCGCTCGCGCCGATAGCGAATATTGCCGACGAGCGGATTACATACTGTCTTTCGCGCTACATAGCGTGCGGCGAGTGAGATTTTTTAAGCCCCGCGGGCAAACAGCCCGCGGGGCTTGCTTTTATCGAAAGTATGTGATAAAATGAATTAAATCCGTTGAAGAGAAGAAACGAAACGGACAAAAATTAAAAAATTTGCAAGGGCGCGCCCTTGCTTGTTGTTAAGCAGACAGTGCTTAACAACAAAAACAATTATCTGTAAATATTTTTAAGGAGCATATGTATGAGAAAGGCAAAAAAGGCTATCCTTGCCGCCGCGGCTTGTTTAACGGTTTTAACTGCCGCGTCCGCACTCGCCGCTTGCAGCGGCGGCAACGGCGGTGGTGGCGGTACGGTCGATAAGTCGAGCCGAAACGCGGACTTTGTCGCATACCGCAAAAAGGTGGTTTCCGTTTTAAAGGATAACGGAATTTTCGTGAACGATTTGGACGGCGCGAGCTCGCGGCAGGCAAGCGTGCCTACCGCGGTCACGGCTTCCTATACCGAGAACAAAAGTCAGATTGCGCAGATAATTGAGGACGCGAACGCTACGGAAGACTATCAAAGCGCAAAGGACCAGCGCGACAGCATTTTCGAGCAGAGCTTTTACATATCGCTCGTGATAGGCGACGCGCTCTCTAACGTGTACGGCGTGCAGTTCTTTTACGATATCCCCGTCTATTTCGACGCGTGGGGGCAGTACTTCGAGGTCGTAAAGAGCGGCGACAAGGATTTGGTGCGCTGTTATGCCCCCGCGCAGGACGGGAATTCGGAGTCCGTGCTCACGATGGAGCTCGACTATAAGAGCGCGGGCGACTATTCCTTTACTGCCATGCAGATTTGGGACGACCAGAAGATTTACGCGTACGGCAATTCGCAAAAGGAATATTTTATGGTCTGCCGCGACACGGGCGCAAACAACAATAACTTTATGCACTATATGCCGCAGGACGGCGTGGGATATTTCTGCAACGACGAGAGCGCTGTTTCGCAGTGCTACGAGCTTATAAAGGGCGAGGTTGAAGCCTTGGACAGTGCGCCGATTGTCGCGCTGAAAGACAGAAATCAATACTCCTTTACCGAGAAGCAGGCGCAGGACGCGCTCGACAAATATTTTAAACAATCCGACATTTCAGCGGTGGGCAAGGGCTTGCAGGTCAACGTTATGGGCGGCAAGCAGGTTGCAACCGCTTACTTTGCCGACGGCGAGACGACGGTGGAAATTCCCGACGGCACGCAGTATATCGCCGAACAGTTTTTAATAGAGGATAAGACGGACGCGGTGACCTCGCTTAAAATTCCATCGTCCGTCAAGGCGGTAGTGGACGGCGAAGGCAACGAAATTGCCCCCGAAGAATTTTTCCGCATACTTGTTAATACGAACGAAAAAGAGAGAGTTTTAAGCAGCGTAACCGTCGGAAGCGGCTCTACCCTCTTTAAGGCGGACGCGGGCAGTCTTTATACGGCGGACGGGGAGTTGGTGTACCTTGCGAACAGCCCGCTCTCAGAATTCAGTTTCGATATTTTTAAAAACAGCGAAGTTGTAAGGTATTTCGAGGACGGGCTTTACACCCGCGTTTTCGACAATATTCACGAGCTTACGCTTGACGCGAACGCCTTTAACGGTTTGCAATTAAATATCGACCCGTCGCGTATAATGGAGAAACTTAATCTGACTTCGCTCACCGTGACGGACGAAAGCGGAATGGCGGGCGGCTTTGCGCTCGACTTAAAGCTTTCCGCCGACCTTACGATAAACGTTGCTCTCACGCACAGCGAATCGGGCTTTTCGTTCGTGCTCGACAACGTTTCGGGCGGCAAACGCAACGTGACGGTAAACGTGAACGAGTTCGCGCTCGACGCTTTCCTCGGCGTAATTCCCAAACAGCCCGAAAAGTTTGCGGACGACACGGTAGATGGCATAGCGCCCGACGGCAGCATTTTCACAACCTTTAATATAAACGTGCCGCGCGATTACTTCTACTTCTTTATGGATAGGCAGGTGGAGCGCGACACGCTCAATTCCGTCATAAATCTGCAACCGAGCGAAAACGAAGCGCAGTTCGACAGCTTCTCAATAAGAGATAAAGACGAATATGCCGACCCCAAGACGGTAATTTTGGGCTTGGCGGACGAAATAACCGCGTCGGAAATAACCGTTCCCGCCGAAATTTTCGGCTATACCGTAAACGGCTTTATCTTCGATTTGCAGCCGCTTTCGGGCAAGAGCGTGCGGCTCAACATTCCGCAGTCGGTCAATCCCTCGATATCGGAACGCGAGGGCGGCGTGCAGTTTAACAACGAAGATTTTATTCTGCACTACGAAGGCAATTTCGACGAGCTTAAAAGCATGCTATCCGCCTTCGACCGCGACGAAGAGAGCGACATAATCTTCACCGCGGAGTGCGCCGACAAGACCGCGCTTTTAAAGCTCGGCTATAAGTACAACGCGGAAAACCCCGACAATTACCCGTATAAGGCAACGATAAATTATAACGGCGCAAGCAAGGAATTCAAGCTACCCGAAACGTTCGACCAATACGTAGAATTGAATATCGCGGAGCAGTTCGAGCTAGAGGACACCCGCGCATACTATTTAGTCGATGCGGAAAATAACGTTTTTAAACCGAATTACGTCGACGGCGGTGCGCTCTTCTCGGTGCCCGCAAACAGCGACCTCGAATACGATTTGGTTTCGTATGAGTGCGGGATAACGTCGTTCGACCTTGATGATACGGAGAACAGCTACTCCCTCTCCGTCACGGCGGTGTTCACGCGGGAGCAATTTGCGCCCGTGCAAGCGGTGATAACCGACGGCACGGTGATAGGCAAGCCCCTCTATATTGAACCTCATGAGAAGCCCGACGGCGCAACCGACAATATCGACGAAATCGAAGGCGTGCATTGCTGTCTTTTCGAAGAGTTCGAACTGCCCTTGGAAAACGACGGAAATATCTTAAACATAAGGGTGAAAATAATTCCGACGGGCGGCGGCGAACTTAAACTCGTCTATATAAGCGAGGTGCGCCGCGAGGTTACCGTGGAGCTGTGCGACGGCTCGCGCCTTAACTACACGGTGTTCGAGGGCGACGGTATTCCCTTCGACGAAACCGAATGGAAGATTGAGGACGGCTACGCGTATTACCTTGAATATACGCAGCAGTATGGCGATATCGCACAACGCGAACTGTGCCCTGAAAACGGAATGATATACCGTTACGCTGATAATCTCACGTTGAAGCGAATTGCGCTCTTCGACGGCAAGCCGTTTGCGCTTATCGGGGATAATTATAATATTACCGGCACCGTTTCGGTCAAGCGTGCGGCGGACGGCTTATACGGCTATGCAACGTACACAATCGACGGCACGGTCTGCGGCGAACAGATAATTAACGACTATTTCAACGGCACGATGAACAACATGTCCGTTTGGGTACAGCCCGGCGACACGCTTTTCTTAGTGCAAGGGTCGTGGGATGAGATGGTTAATTGGACGCTTCTTACGCAAATCGACGGCGAAGGCAATCTTACCGTCACGGGCTTTAAAGCCGAACCGTATTTCAACTGCTACTACTCTAACGACGGTCATATTTGCGCCCTTACGGTGGAAAACGGCGAGGCTAAGCTTTCCTACACGTTGTTGGACGGCGACAATATGCCCGTGCCCGACGGAGAATATTATGACGTTCCCGTGGAACTCAGGGAGTTTACCGAGGGCGACCGCGCGGATGCGGAAACGCTTTGGGACTATGCCTTGGACGAAGAGGGAAACACGGTAATCGTAACGCTCTATGTACACATAGAAAAGACGGTCAACCCCGACGGCTCTTTATCGTTCGTCTATGTGAGTTACACGAAAGAAACAACGCCGTATTTATAAAAGCGGCGAGTGAGATTTTTCAAGCCCCGCGGGCAAACAGCCCGCGGGGCTTGCCTTAGCCGTAAGTTTGTGGTAAAATAAACGGGACACGGTATTTTTGCAATAGTTGTTTCAATTTTGGCACACATTTTTTCAAAAATTGAAACAGATTTTCAAAAATTGGAACGTTCCTGCCTTGATTTTCACGGTTTTTCAGGCTTACCATTGTATTGAAATTTACAATGGAGGAATGTTTTTATGAAAATGAGAACAAAGATTGTCACGGGTATAATTGCGTTTATACTCACCTGTGTTTTGCTTTTTACCGTAGCGGTAATAAATCCTAACACGAACCAAGTTGTGGGTGCGTCAACCCGAACTATGCGCTTAACGCAGACCTCGGTCGATGCGCAGAGCGTGCTGAATGAGTTTGACGACGCCAAACTTACTCAAAACGGAACTACTACATATTTCGAGGGCTATAAGCCGATAGATAAGAATGTACTGTCAGAAATAGATAATATCAGCGATACAGAATTAAAAGAATACGAAAACTGTATAATCAAATATACCGCGTCATATGATACGGAAACAAATATTATAAAGCTCGCGGTAAGTACAAATTTATCTGACGGTAGTCTTGAAATAGACGAGATTAACGGCGTAGGTTTTATTAACGACAACGGTGAGATTGACGCAGTTATGGATTTGGACGGCGAAAGTATTTTATTAAGCGAAATGCGCGACATGAGTTTAATAGAAAATTGCGGTTGGTTATCGCGTTTGATAAAAACCGTGATGGCGACGACGATTGCGTCGGTTATAGGCGTTGGCGTAGCAATTATAGCCGTTGCTGTAAATCATGTCGTTGAAGAAAGTGCGGCATTATCAAATAAAAAAAAGAATAGCAAATTGACCAACCCTACCGGCTACATAAATGACCAAAGTAATTATACTAATTGGGGTTATGGCTTAACAAGTTTGGCGGAAGGCGGTTGCGGTATAATAGCAATTTTTAATGTTATGCAAAAACTGCAAAAAAATCCCCAACTTGCAGATATAATTTATGAGTTCGATTCCAAGAGCGGAAACCTGTTTTGGGGTAAAGGCGGTGCAGACGTTACCCATATACGGAAATATTTTAACGATAGGGACATACATAATGAATTCTATGACAAATGGAGCACTATGAAAAATAAATTAAAGAACATGACGGATAAACAGATAGCAATATGTTCTTATTGGCTAACAAGGTCGCCTATTAACGGGCATTATGTGGCGGTGGAGAAATTAAAGGATAGCAATGGTAACGATTATTTTAAAGTATATAATGTCGGAGGTGCATATATAACAGTTTATGATTTAGATACTGATTACGCAAATAAGATTTTTCTAAATGGTGATTTTATAAACGGCTATATTATAGAGGAAACGAATGGAACGTAAAATAAAGGTGAAAACGAATAATATTTTTGTTATAACCGTGTTGTTGGCAGCTTTACTTTGCGGTTTAATATCCTTCTCCGCGTGCGATACAGGGCAGCGGTACAGCAATACGGAAATAGTAGACGGAATAGCGTTGTGCAGTAATAAGCTCTATAAAAAATCGCTTGCAAAATATTGCGAGTGGGACGGCGATATGAACAGTATGGAGTTTACCGTGCCCGACGAATATAACGGCTATAAGGTCAAGTGCTTGGGCGCAAAAGGGAACCCCGGTTTTACGGGGGACCCCGGTAGTTTCCGCGTGCATATGCCTGATATAATTAACGGATATGAATCTCTTGGCTATTATTCCGATTTGCCGCCGACGGCGACTGCCGAGCAGTCGGTTAATCTTGAGTTTAAGGTAAATTTGGGAAAGTACGTTAACGAGATAACAAATATCTCAAAAACCAATATTTTTGGATATGGAACGATAAATTATGACGACGAAGGCAAACGTAGCGAGGAACCGGCGGTATTTTATTGCATAAATACGTATTATATTGTTAATGCCGACAATTCCGCATTTTATTCGCAAGACGGGGATATTTACTATAAGTCGAACAACAAAAAAGTGCAGTACAGATACTTATGAAAAAGAGAATTGCAATTTTAATCACAAGCTTAATAATTTTGGTTTGTTCGGCGGTTGCTTTTTCCGCGTGCGATACAGGGCAGCGGTACAGCAATACGGAAGTAGTAGACAGAATAGCGTTGTGCAGTAATAAGCTCTATAAAAAATCGCTTGCAAAATATTGCGAGTGGGACGGCGATATGAACAGTATGGAGTTTACCGTGCCCGACGAATATAACGGCTATAAGGTCAAGTGCCTGGGCGCAAAGGGGAACCCCGGTTTTACGGGGAACCCCGGCAGTTTCGGTGTTCGTTTGCCAAATAAAATCGGCGGTTATGAAAGCATTGTAAAATGCATGTACGAACCGGGCGATGCCAATCCGGAAAATACGACCGATTTAAATTTCACCGTATATATAGGAAAATTCGTAGATGAATTAGAACAAATCGAAAACGGCGGGTTGTATGGTTATGGCGTTAACGATATCGGCGGTGTCGGCGATAAAGTCGAGCATTATTACAGAGTTAAAATTACTTACGTTATCAATAGCGACAATTCCGCCTTTTATTCGCAAGACGGGGATATTTACTATAAGTCGAACAACAAAAAAGTGCAGTACAGGGGCTAATGAAAAAGAGAATTTTAATATTCTTGTCCGTGTTTTATACTGCATCGTTTACTGCATACCCATAAATACCGTGAGTGAATTTTTAAGCCCCGCGGGCAAACAGCCCGCGGGGCTTGAAATTTTTCCCGCACTGTGATACAATAGAAATATGAAAATCGGTATATCCACGGCGGCGCTGTTCCCCGAAAAGCACACGGAGGAGGCGGCGCGCATAATAAAATCGCTCGGCGCGGAGGTGGCGGAGGTTTTCTTTTCCACCTTCTACGAGTACCGCCCCGAGTTCGCAAAGGCGCTCGCGCCCGAGATTGCGGGCTTAAAGGTCAATTCCGTGCACGCGGTGCCGCTCAATTTCGAGGGCAATCTCTTCAATTCCACGCGGCGGGTGCGCGGCGACGGCTTTTACTGGCTCGACCAGCTCGCGCGCTCCTCGCAGCTTTTAAAGTGCGAAAATTACACTTTCCACGGTTTTATGCGAGCGGGTAACTCTGCCGACGATATGCGGTTTATCGGGGAGAGAATTGCCGAGGCGCACGCGTTCACTGCGGGCTACGGCGTCAATCTGTGCCTCGAAAACACGGCATACTACGCGTTCAACCGCCCGTCGTTTTTCAAAGAGGTAAGGGCGTATTGCCCCGATTTGTACGGCGTTTTCGATTTAAAGCAGGCGCGAAGGAGCGGGTACCCCTACCAGATGTACATAGCCGAAATGGCGGGCGCGATTGCCTACGTGCACATTTCGGACATTGACGAAAACGGAAAGACCTGTCTGCCGGGCAAGGGCGTTTACGATTATGCCGAAATTTTCAAACGGCTTAAAGGCGCGGGTTTTGACGGCAACGTGATTATCGAGCCCTACCGCGGCGATTACGGCGATGTTTCCGAGCTTAAAGAAAGCGTGGACTTTTTAAAAGAAATTGCGGATAAGGTTTAACGGAGCCGAAATTGTTCGCCGCGTCATTTCGCCCCGCCGCAGGCGGCACGAAGTACCGAGCATAGCGAGTGGGGAAATCTTTTCTAAATGCTCTCTTTCCTTATTGAGAGGGAACATTTTACCGTCATTGCGAGGCAATTTATTGCCGAAGCAATCCAGAAGATACGCAATTTATATAATTTAAACAATATAAAAGCGGCGGGGCGCTGATTTAAGTGCCCCGCCGCAAAATTTCATTTAAAAATGGTAGTAACGTCGGTTATATAAGCCCGATTTTTGATAAGAATAAATTCAACTCTGTCCCGTTTGTCGCATACGCTGTAAGCATATCCTTGCGTATATACTTTGGGCGTCCGATAAGTTTGCCCGTCGCAGTTGATTTCCAAACGACACCAGTGATTTGTGCCCCAAACCTCGTAAGTCCGCCCGCTAACCGTGCCCGAAAGCTTCGGCGCGGTCTTTAACGTTTTATAGTAAACCGCAATCATTCGCCCCAAATAAATCACGGCGGGAACGAAAAACGCGGAGGTTATTCCGAGCGCTATATAAAACGGTATAAGGTTCGTGCCGTATATTTTCGTGAACAGGAGCGCGAAGAGCGGGCACACGATAAGCGCGGCTGCGCACCACGTTAAAACGTTTATAATTCTCTTGATTGTTATCACGTATTCATTATAACATGCGGTAATTAGCTTATCAATCATATAGAAACGGTAAATTTCTGTTAGTATTTATCATATAATGATTAGTAAAACCAAAGGCTAAAAAGCTTAAAAAAAATTAAAAATTTTTAAATTTTTGCTTGACATTATAATTGCCTTTTGTTATCATATAAAAGCTGTCGCATATGACAGCACGGTTTTTCTTTAAGGAAAATCGTCAAAAAACCTCGGCTTTCGCACGGGATAATCGAAGATTGACAACTGCATAGAGAAGAAGAAAAACAAGTACAAAAGGCA
>JAMPAF010000025.1 GCA_023667345.1 Clostridiales bacterium | reverse complement strand
GTTCGGTAAAGCACGAATTTTCGCCTATCGCGGGCGTTAAAGAGGACGTAACCGAGATAATCTTAAACTTAAAAACTCTTGCAATCAAGACGAAAATCACCGATAAGGACTATATAAAAGTAGTTCATCTCTATAAGGAAGGGCCCTGCGAGGTCAAGGCAAGCGATATCGAGCAGGACGCCGAGATAGAAATTATCAACGGCGACCAGCATATCTGCACCATAGACGAGGGCGGCAAGATTGATATGGAAATCACCATCGGCCGCGGCAGAGGCTACAAGGGTGCGGACCATACCAGAACCGAACTTATAGACTATATTCCTATCGACTCCATCTACACGCCCGTAAAAAAGGTAAATTACAACGTGGAGAACACGAGGGTCGGTCAGAATACCGATTTCGACAAGCTTGTTTTGGAAGTTTGGACGAACGGCGCATTCTCCGCAAAGGAAATCGTTTCGCTCGCCGCCAAAATTATGCAGGACCATATCGGACTGTTCGTCGATTTATCGGAAACCATCAAAGATATGGACATACTCGTCAAGAACGAGGACGACCGTCAGCAGAAAATATTGGCAATGGCAATCGAGGATATGGACTTATCCGTGCGCTCTTACAACTGCTTAAAGCGCGCGAATATCCATACGGTTGAAGATTTGACCAAAAAGACGGAAGATGAAATGCTCAAGGTTAGAAACCTTGGCAGAAAGTCGCTGGACGAAGTAATTTTAAAGTTGCAGTCCTACGGACTTTCGTTAGCTAACAAGGAGGACTAATATTATGCCCGCAAAATTAGGAAGAACATCAGAACAGAGAAACGCATTATTAAGAAATCAGGCTTCCGAGCTTTTATGGTACGGCAAAATACAGACGACCGAGGCTAAGGCGAAAGCTTTGCAATCCTACGTTGAAAAGATTATCACCAAGGCGATGAGCGTTTACGATTTGAACGAGGAAAAGCAGGTCACCAAAAAGGACGCAAAGGGCAAGGAAGTAACCCAAAAGGTCATTCAGGACAGCCCCAAAAAGCTTGCGGTTCGCCGCGCTTTGATGGCAAAGCTCCGCGACTTGCAGGAAGTTAAAGGCTTTGCGGAAAAGAAGAGTGAGTACAAGGCGAGAACGAAGGATATCCAGCACCCCTTAATGGAAAAGCTGTTCAACGAAATCGCGCCCAAGTACGCGCAGCGCAAGGAAGAGCTCGGTCAGGGCGGCGGCTATACCCGCATTTATTTGTTGGGTCAGCGTCGCGGCGACGGCGCCGAAGAAGCGATTATCGAGCTTGTTTAAGGCGGTCGCGTGGCGCGACAGCCGTGTCCTTTAACTGCATAGGCGGTTGACGGGCTTGCGAACAACAAAACTTAAAAAATAAAAGCGGCAGGTAAACCCCGCCGCTTTTTGCTTTACCGTATTTACGCTATAATAAATGTAAAATATGTGTTTTAAATATTGAAATGTGGTCGGCATTTTGTTATACTTATTGGCGGGTGAACAGCGAAAGGAGCACAAATGAAGGATAAAAAGGCAAAATCAATAAATGCGTTAATGAAGCATTTAAGAAACAAAGGGCTGCAAATAAAGGGGTCGACAGATAAAAAAGATTTATTGAATATCGGTTATTATCACGGCTATAAGGGTTACAGATTCTTTGCAAATTCAACTCAACCTATGCCGTATAAAAAGTTTTCCGAGGTAAAATCGGTTTATGATTTCGATGTTCAATTAAAGGCGTTATTGTATCCAAAAATTATGTTCATCGAAACGGCGTTAAAAAACCGTGTTTTAGCGCAAATTTTTTCAGTACATAGCGATTCTGATTTTGTAAGTATATATAACGGTTGTTTAACGGCGTATAAATCCGAAACAGGCAGTAAACGTAAGGAAAAACTAAAAGACAGAATAAAACTGAGAAAATTAGTTTATGCGGATATTGCCGATAAATATGAATATAATGCCATTGTTCAACACTTTTATAACAATAACCAACTTGTCCCGCTGTGGGGAGTATTTGAATTGCTCACTCTCGGGGAGTTCGGAGAATTTTACAGGGCGTTGGATAATTCTATTAAAACAGAACTTTGCAAGTCTTTAAATTTTAATATGGCATTCAATACCAATGGCGTATTGCTCACAAAAATGATATTTGTAATCAAGGATTTAAGGAATGCCATTGCTCATAACAGCCCTATATATGACGTAAGATTTAAGACAGGGAAAGTAGATTTAACTTTACAGACATATTTGCAGAATGAATTTGATTTACCTAAGGTAATACCGGTTAAATTTGACTGCTTAACAGACTACGTATTGTTGGTATGTTATTTGTTAAAGCATTTAGGGGTAACCAAAACCGAGATTAAAAAATTTGTAAGAGCGTACAGTAATATTTACGGCGGTATTCGTGAAAGAGTTACGGATGCCATTTATGAAAAATTGGTTGATATAAATATGAAAGCCAAGTTAAAAGCAGTGTAAAAATTTTCCGCCCGAATTTATGCGTTTTTATGTTGCATTTTGGGATAAATGGTGTATAATATATAGTGAAAAGCGGTGGATATCTTCGGAGTTCACCTAAGGGGTTGGATGCGTCTGACCCCTTTTTATATTTTTAATTGATATTTTATTAGTTTTTAGAATAAAAAACTTTATTTTAAATTTCATTTTTCACGAAAAAATCATATATGCAAAATTTATAAAATTTGTTTGACATAGGCGATATATGTGATATAATATAGTTGCAATAAAACAAAAGGAGAAATTAAAATGGCGAAAAGTGGAAAAGGCTATCTTGGTCTTGACAACTGGGTAGTTAATATTATTTTAGCTATCATTCCTTTTACGAGCTGGTTGCTTGGCGCAATTACTCGTATCACCAGAGGACATATCATTGCGGGTATCCTGCAACTTATTCCTCCCATCACGCTTTTCTTCTGGATTACCGATATCATCGGTGTTATCACGAAGAAAGATTTGTGGTTCTTCGCTTAATCAACGCGAATACAAACCAAAAAGTATCTATCGGCTTGGTTTCGGACTGAGCCGATTTTACTTTTAACGTTATATTTTCGCGGCGGTCGTCATATAAATATTATCGGTCAAAAAATTAAAGGAGTTTAAAAATGGAATTCGATAAGTGGTTTAACAAACAGAGCACGCTTATAAAGGTAATTTTGCTCATTATACCTTTCGTGGGTTGGGTGGTGGAGCTTTTGGTGCGTGCAAGCGTAGCCTTCACCAAAAAGGACGCGGTGAGCATCGTCGTGTTGGTGCTCTTCCTTGTAATCGGCTGGACCTGGATACTTTGCGTAATCGACCTTGTCTATCTGATTGTAAAGGGTCACCTTATTTTAGCGTAAGACACTATTAATTCAGAATTAAGAATGTAGAATTAAGAATGTAGGTAAAAGTTAAGCCGCGGCGCAAAAATTTGCGCCGCGGCTTTTCACGTTTTGCAGCTTGTATGCCCGTCATTGCGAGGAGGGCTTTGCCCGACGCGGCAATCCAGACAATTAATATTATTTATGCGCATAATAAATGGGCTTACCTTAATACTTTTTTTCTGGATTGCTTCGTCGCTACGCTCCTCGCAATGACGGTGGTGGCACGAGGCACCGCCTTTGGTGGGCGGGCGCAATGACGGTGGCGGGGCGCACTGTCGGTGCCATGTCCTGATAGGGCTACCACAAACTACGCGTATTCACGCGTAGTTATGATTAGTCGAAAATTTCAGTGTACCACGCATTTAAAATTATATTTTTGTACTCAATAATTTCGCGAACGTCGATATAGACGTACCCGTCGTAATCGCCGTAGAGGTCCAAAGAAAAGTCGCGGTAAATGCCGCCCTCGCCGTCGACGCATTCCCAACCGGCAAACCCGTACCCGTCCTTTGTCGGCGGTGCTAATTTCAGTGTTCCGCTCTCTGCATTGTACGTAGCGGGGTTGCTTTCCGTAAAAATTCCGCCGTCCGTTTCGTACACAATCATATAGTCGACGGGGTTCACCTTTGCGGAAATTTCCACGGGTTCGTGCCCCATAATAAAGCTGTCGCCATCTATCGCCTTGCCGTCTACGGTAAAACACTCGAACGCGTAATTTTCGTCGTAAATATAATATTCCAAATGCACTTCCTCGCCCGCCGCGGCTTCGTAGCGGTCAGCCCAAACCGAAAAGTGCTCTTCGGTTTCGTCCGTCGTTATCTCGTGCGGAACGTTATATCTGTGCGCGTAGAGCGTTAAATTGCCTATCGTGCCTTCGGCTATCGTCGCGGCGGAAAAATCTTCCAAACCGTCCAGATACCACTCGTTTTCCGTAAAGTGATAGTACCAGCCGCCGACATCATAGTCGCCTTTATCGGGCTGAATTAGTGTGGTTCCCCAGTCGTTCACGGTGTAGGCGGTGGGGTTACCCGACGGGTCGCCGCCAACGTAGGTTATAGAATAAGTGACAGGTTCAAACACGGCGGAAACCTGCACGTCGCCGTTCGGCATAATGAAAGTGTTGCCGTCGAGTTTTTCGCCGTTCAAGGTAAAGCCCGCAAGCTTATAGCCCGCCTCGGGCATGCACGAAAGCCGCACCTTTTCCCCGCTTTTTGCCGCGGTTTGCAGTGCGAACACTTTCCCGTGTTCCGCCGCCGAAACGTGCACGGCGTAGCTCTCGCCTTTCGAGCAGGCGGTTAAGCCGATAAAGCTTGCGGCAATTAATATCGCAGTAGCGAATTTAGCTAACCTTTTCATGCGTCCACCTCCTTAACCGCCGCGGGTGCCGCGGGCACTTCGGGTGCCGCGGGCAATGCCGACGCACCCTTTTCCTCGCCGTAGAACCCGAACGCGGGCGGCAATAAAAGCATAAACGGCAACGCGAACAGTATTAAAAGCAAGCCCAACGCGCCGAACGTAAGGGAGACGTAAACCGAATATATGAGCGAGACGCTGAAACTTAAAGTAAACAGAGCCGCAACGCCCGTCACCGCGCCCGTAAGCCCCGCGCGCAATTTTTCGTTTTTAATGAAAGTAAACCAGCCGCATATTGCAATTAGCAGTGCGGGGATAACGAACGCGAACGAACCGCCGAAAAGCGCCGCGGCGCAGACTATGCAAAGTATAGCATACAGCGCAAGCGCCCCGACCGTCATTTCGTCGTAAGTGATTTTCAGCTTGCGTTTTAAGAGGGTGGAAACGACCACCGCCGCAATCGCCAAAATCCCGAAAATTATCAAAACCGCGGCGTCCGCGGGCACGCCAATCACGAAAATCAGGTGGTAATTCACGCCGCAGCACGCGCACGCTATGAGCGCGACGATAAAGCCCAGCCCGCAAATCACGGCGAGCAAGCCCAAATCTATCGCAAGTGATATCGCGGCTTTCAGTAAATTTATCTTTTTCTTTACCGCAAGCACGGTCACAAGCGCGATTATAAGCGCAAGCGTTATCGCGAAGAACACCCACCCGACGGCTTCGTCGTAGACTATCATTGCGTTGGGGAAGAGGGTGAAGAACAGCGCGTCGGACGAACATTCAAAGTAGTTCATATCCGAATATTTCGCGCTCTTTGTATACTCGTCCAAAAGGGGGAGAAGGGTGTCGCAGTATTTCGAAAAGGTCTTTTCGTCTATGCTTGCGAACACGTCCTTTTCGTTGTGGTAAGTTTTCAGACTGTCGAGCGTAGCGATATTCAACCCCGCGTATCCGCTTTCAATAAAGGGGGAAAGGTCGGTGTCGTTGGGCATCATATCGTAAATCTGCGCCGCAAGCGAAAAGGTGTAGGGGTAGCCCGCATGGCGGTAAAACCCGATAAGCTTGCGGTTGTTTGGGGAGGACTGGAACATATACACGGGTCCCGTCTCGCCGCGCGCTTCCACGTTGATAACTAAATTTACGTTTTCAAGCCAGTCGCCGTATTCCTCGACGAGAGCTTCGCTTCCCAAAACGCCCACCTCTTCCGCGTCGGTAAACGCGAGTTTGATACCGTTTTTAAGTCCGCTCTCTTTCGCGTAAATTCTTGCAAGCTCCAACACGACGGAAACGCCGTAGCCGTCGTCGATAGCCCCGTGCGAGCCCTCGCTCGCCTCGCCGTACTTAATCTTATACGGGCAGGAATCGTAATGGCAGACAAGGAGTACGTCGGTGCCGCTCGTACCCGCAATTTCGGCGTAAATGTTTTGGGGCGCGTAGGGCACGGGCGTATCGCTCTTTTCGTCGTAGGCATAGCGCGCCCTGTGCTTTATAACCTCGCTCCCGATACCGTAGCTATCGAGCGTTGCGACGATATAATTTCTCACCGCCGCCGAATTTTCTTCGTCGCCGAAAACCGAGTGTTCTTCCCTCGATATCGCGTACACGTGCGAGACTATGTTGTCGACGGAATATTCCCGCCCGCTCGTGTTTGCGGTTACGGTTATGTTGAGCACGCCGATAAGCACGGATAAAAGTATTGCCGCCGCCAAAAATAGGCTCGTCACCAGTATTTTTTTCTTGCCCCACACGGGGAAAAGCGATTTGAATTTCATTAGTATTTTCCTTATGTGCGGTGCGCGTTACAGCGATTTAAATTCGAACTTGCCGTTTTCATACACGATATAGCCGTGGGCGGAGTTTTCTTTGGGAAGGGAAACCGAGCCTGGGTTGAGGTGCAGATAGCCCTCTTTTTCGGTGACGTTCAAGGGCACGTGCGTGTGCCCCGTTATGTAAACGTCGCCCTTGCCGAGCGGGGGTACGGGGCGGTGCCCGTGCGATAAGGCGATTTTGGTTTCGCCGTCGAAGATTTCCGCATAGTCGGACGATATGTTAAAGGCGAGGACCATCTGGTCGACCTCGCTGTCGCAGTTGCCGCGCACCGCTAAAATTTTGTCCGAAAGCGGGTTGAGCATTTCGAAAACCTCTTTGGGCGCGTAGCCGTCGGGTAGCGGGTTTCTCGGTCCGTGATAGAGTATATCGCCGAGCAAAACGAGTTTATCCGCATTTTCGTGCCAGAAGGCTTCGAGCATTTTTTTGCACCACACGGCAGAGCCGTGTATATCCGAGGCAATAAAAAGTTTCATATTTTCTCTCCTTATTATTTGGAAATATTCCTTAAATCTTGCCTTCCACCTTAATAAAGGGGGAAGGTGGCTTGACCGTTTAGGTCAAGACGGATGAGGGATGTGTAAATTCGCCCGCAATTAAGCCTTCCCCCTACGTGGGGAAGGTGGCACTGCCATAAGGCAGTGACGGATGAGGGGTGTTATTATAAGAATTCCCCTCACCACCGCTACGCGGAGCCTCCCCACCGAGGGGAAGCCTATATTAAGGTGAAATGTAACCTTATCCCTCATCAGTCCTGCGCTACACTTCGGACAGCTTCCCCCTTATACAAAAGGTGGAAGCCAAGTGTGGGGGTAATTCCTAATTCCGAATTATTTCCTTAATTTTTTTAATAACGCCGAAGTCGGCGTTTGAGGGAATTTCCTCGCCGATAGCCGCCTTTAACGGCGGGTAGGCGTTGGCGGTAACGTACGGGTGTCCGCTCGCCGCCAACATTTCGTAGTCGTTCATATGGTCGCCGAACGCCGCACATTCTTCCCTTTTTATGTGCAGTTTTTCCATTATGGCGCAAAGCGCCTTGCCCTTGTCCGCGTGCAAAACGCTCACGTCCAACCAGTCGTAGCCCGAAACGCGCGTCCGCAAGCCGTCTGTCAGCGGGGGCAGTACAACGCCGCCGTGCTCCGCCGCGGGCAAATCGTCCCACACCGAAATTTTAATCACCTCGTATGTTTCGGCAATCGCGTCGAGTTTTTTAACGCGCTCTTCCGAGGAGTACGACCTCTTCAAAGTTTCTACAAAGCGGGGGTAGCCGTCCTCGTAATAGGCGCGGTCGGCGCAGGACAGCACGGGGTACAGCCCGTCTATGCCGCGGATAATATCCAAGGCGCGCTTAACGTCGGCGGCGGGAGTGGGGTCGGTAAAAATTATCTCGCCGCCCAGCCACACAAGTCCGCCGTTTTCGGCGATTATCGCAATTTTGCCCGCGACGGGCGCGAAAAGTTTTTTTAAGTTGGGCAGTTGTCTTCCGCTTGCGGGCACGAACAGCACGCCCGCCTCATGCAATTTTTCGATGAGCGGAAAGGCTTCGTCGGGCATAATTTTGCTCGGCGGAAGCAAAGTCCCGTCCAAATCGCTTGCGATTAACTTAATCATTGTATTAATGATATCACAAAAAGCCCGCCGCCGCAACTAAACCAAGGGGGCAAACAGCCGAAGGAGAGATAAGGAAAGCTTGCCCGCCGCGCTCCGCTTTTTCACCGCGAAAGGGCGGCTTAGCGCAAGGCACGAATTAAAGTCGCGCGCAATCTCGTCGGCTACGTCGCCTTCGCACATTACCCCGCACTCGTAGTTTAAGCGCATAGAGCGGAAGTCGAGGTTGTAACTGCCCAGGAGGGCGGAGCCGTCGCACACCGCGGCTTTAAAGTGCATAAACCCCGGTGTGTAGGTGTACACCTTAACGCCCTCTTCCGCAAGCCGTTCGCAGTACGAGCGGGTTATCGCATAGGTCAGCTTTTTGTCGGGAATTTCGGGTATGATTATTTTGACGTCGACGCCCCGCCGCGCCGCAAATATAAGCGCGCCGCGCAGTTTGTCGCCCACGCACAGATAGGGGGTGAAGATATACGCGCGCTCCTTTGCCGAGTACAGCGCGGAGGCGAGATAATCTTCGCAATATCCGCCCGCGCGGTCGGGCGCGTCGGCAACGGGGATAATGGCGTATTTTTCGGTTAATCGCGGCATATATGCGCCCCAATCGGGGTTTTTGCCGTCGAACGACGCCATAAATATGCGGGAATAGACCTCGGCAATATCGCCGAAAAACAGTGCGCCGCCGTCCTTCCAATAGCCGTGCGGCGAGGTGAGGTTGGCGTATTCGTCGGCAATGTTCACGCCGCCCAAAAACACCGCGTCGCCGTCTATCGCGGCAATTTTGCGGTGGTCGCGGAAGTTAAGGCGCGAAACGGGCAAGGGCAAAAGGCGGTTAAAAACCTTAATCTGCGCACCCGCGCGCGCAAGCTCTTTAAAGTCCTTTTTCGGCGCGCGCAGAGCGCTACCCAAGCCGTCGTAAATAATCTTCACTTCAACGCCGCGGGCAAGCGCAATTTTCAGTTCGCGGCACACAGCCCCCCATATATGCCCCTTCGAAATGATATAAAACTCCAAAAGCACCTGCTTTTTTGCGGTGGAGATAAGCGAAATCATTCTGTCGAGAAAGGTCATTCCGTCCGCAAAATATTCGTACGACGAGCACGACGAGGCGGGATAGAGCGGCTTTTGCGAGCTCTTTTGGGTGCGGCAGAGCCGCGAAAGAAAGTACAGCGCCGCGCCAGAGACTGGGAGTGCGACTATTAAGATAAGCCAAACGCACTTGAACTCGGCGGGGCTGTCGCCTGCAAGAAGATACAGCGCGGCGATGAGCGAGGCGACGTACGACAAAATTATCGCCGCCGCTGCGGGCAGAAGGGAGTGGATATAGACGCATAAAAAAATAATTGCGGCAACGAGCGCCGCAATTACGGTAATACATATAAAAAACCGCGAAAATACAAATTTAAATAAGCGCATTATGTAGCGGTGAGCCACCGCGGGCAAGTCCTTTAAAAGCTTGTGCAGGTTGCGGGCAAACATCAGCAAAGCGGCGTTTGCAAATTAAGAATTCAGAATTAAGAATTAAGAATGAGGGGGGAGGATTTTTTATAAATATCTAACCGCAATTCTGCATTCTGAATTCTGCATTCTGAATTCTACATTCACAAAATCAGTTTCAACACGGTCATTTTGCTGTCTTGCGTAGCCTTTTCGGCAAGGTCGGCAAGCAGAGATTCGGGATTGAAATCCTTTAAAACTTCCTTGTTGAAATGGCTCACGTCCACCGCGCCGTGCACGAGCATATTGACCGCCGTTTCGGTGTAGCCGTAGCCGTCGGAAACCGAGTAGATACGCAGATTTTTTTCGAACAGCGGCGTCATATCCATCGAAAAGTTGATTGTGCTGAACCCGCCGAGCACCATATCCTTCTTCCTTGCAAGCACGCTCGCGGGGACCGACGGGGTGAGTTTGCAGTTCGAGGTGTAAATAGCCGCGTCGCACATACTGCCGCTCGTGGCGTTTTCTATGTTCGGTTTCAAGCTGTCGTCCGCGGCAAAGGTGTAGAATATGCCGCTGTTTTGCAGCCTTTCTATGTTGCTCGCGTAGTTGTCGATAACGATGGGCACAAGCTTGTGGTAAAGCGCAATCTGCGCCAATATCGAGCCCAAAAATCCCGCGCCGACTATCGCCACGCGGCTGCCCGTGGAGAGGTTGAGTTTATCGTAAATATTTTCTGCCAAAGCGACGTTTTCTATGCAAAGCGCGAGCATATCATCTACGCTGTCGGGCAAAACGGTAACTTCCGAGTAGTCGCAGACGACGAAATCGCGCAAAAAGCCGTCGAAATCGCGCCCCGCAACCTGCGGAGAGGTGCACTCGCCCTTGTTGCCGCTCTTGCACTCGTAGCACTTGCCGCAGGGGCGTACGGCGTTTAAATACACGCGCGAGCCCTTGCTCACGCCGTAGCAGTTTTCGCCCGTGTCGGTGACAATGCCGATAGCCACTCTGCCCACGGTTTTGGGGTAGTTGACCTTAGCGGCGCCCGTGTACGAAAGGGCGTCGTAAGAGGATAGTAGCACGTGAGTTACGCGCACCTTAACCTGCGTTGCGGTGACCGCCGTCTCGCTCTGCGGTTGCTTTTTTAAAATTTTAGCTCCGAATAAAACCCAGTTGTCCATACGGCTATTATACGACAATTACCCGACTAAATCAACCGTTTGAAGTAAATTTGTGGATATATCCTCAATTTAACCTTCCCCTTTGGGGGAAGGTGTCGCCGCGCGTAAGCGCGGCGACGGATGAGGGGTTACACATAAAAACAAGCCAACCCCTCATTCGACATTTTCTCATTCTTCGAAAATGCCACCTTCCCCCTAAGGGGAAGGTCATATTGCGGGCGAAATTATAACCCTTATCCGTTCGGGCATTTTAAAAATTTTGCGGTAAAAAAAAGAAATTGGCAAGAGGGGTTAAAATTAATTGACTTATGCATATATTTTAATTATAATAGTTTAGCATTTAAGTTAGTAAATTACAGCGAGGTGAAGATATGAAGCCCGAAATACATCCCGATTATCACGAAGTGACGGTCGTTTGCGCGTGCGGCGCTACCTTTAAAACGGGTACCACGAAAAACGTGGAGACGCTGAAAGTGGATATTTGCAACAAGTGTCACCCCTTCTTTACAGGCAAACAAAAGCTTGTAGATACGGGTGGTCGTGTTGATAAGTTCAAGAAAAGATACAACATCTAAAACAGGGAGGGCGGCTTCGGTATATTATATTGAAGTCGCTCTAATTCTTAAAATCAATGCGCAATTAGTAGTTATATACCCCCCCCCTCAGTTGCTACGCAACAGCTCCCCCCTCTTTAAAGAAGGGTGAGCCTTGTTAGCCGCAACCCAAGGCATACCCCTTTTCAAGGGGGAGGCTCCCGCTTTGCGGGTGGTGGGGGTTTAATTCCGCAATTCCGCATTATAAAACCCTAATTAAACACAGTTATGGCAAAAAAAGAGAAGAAAGCAAAACCTATATGTTCGTCCGTGGGCGGGCAAGCCGTTATGGAAGGTGTAATGATGATGGGCAAAACCGCCTATTGCACCGCCGTACGCGACCCCGACGGCAACATTCAGGTCGAAAAAAAGAGAATAAAGCGTTCTAAGTCGGCGGTGCGTGCTTCCAAAATTCCTTTCGTAAGGGGTGTGGTGAACATGTTCGGCTCGCTTTTCCGCGGCACGAAAGCTTTAATGCGTTCGTCCGAGGTGTACGGTTCTTCCGACGAGGAGCCGGGGCGCATCGAAAAGTGGTTCGCCGAAAAGTTCAAGACCGACTTAATGAGCGTAATCTCGGTTATAGGCGTTGTCTTGGGCTTTGCTCTCGCCGTATTCTTCTTTATGTGGCTGCCCCGCTTCCTTATACGTACGCTCGATAAGTACATCTGGAAAACGCTTATCGGTTCGCCGTGGGAATATGTTATGCTCGGCATATTCAAAATCGTAATTTTCCTCGCCTATTTGGGGCTGATTATGATTTTAAAGGACATACGCAGGCTCTACCGCTATCACGGCGCGGAGCACAAGACCATCAACTGCTACGAAAAGGGGTTGGAGCTCACCACCGAAAACGTTATGGGTTGTTCGCGCCTGCACGACAGATGCGGCACCTCGTTCCTGTTTATCGTAATTTTAATTAACATAATACTTTTGGGCATAGTTAGCTGGGCGCTGAAAATAAGCAGTATAAAGATATACGCCCTGCAAGTGCTTGCAAATATCGGCGTCGAGATTGTGCTTCTACCCGTAATTGCGGGCATTTCGTACGAGATTTTAAAGATTTTGGCGCATTTCCGCGGACCGATAGCCAAAGTTTTCAAATCGCCAGGGTACCTCTTGCAAAAGGTTTTCACCACGCGCGAGCCCGACGAACAGATGGTAGAGGTGGCAATCGCCGCCTTCAAAGCCGCAATGGAGATGGACGCGGACCCCGATATGAAGGAAGAAATATTTATTACGGGCGGTCTTTTGCCCAAAATGCTTGCCGAAACCAAAAAGCGTTTTGCAGAGCACGGCATAGACGGGAGCGATGCGGAGTGGATATACTCGATAGTTTTGGGTATGCACCGCAGCGACCTCGGCGAACAGCGCATGGTAAAGCCGGGCGAAACCCGCAAGATTTACGGCATAGTCGAAAAGCGGCTTACGGGCAGACCCCTTTGGTACATAATAGGCGACGTGGAGTTCTACGATTGCACCATAAAGGTGGACGAAAGGGCGCTTATTCCCCGCCCCGAAACGGAAATTTTAGCACAGCAGGTTGTAAATTCCGCCGAAGAGGGGGATAAAATACTCGATATGTGCACGGGAAGCGGCTGTATCGCCGTGTCCGTGGCAAAGCACTTAAAGGGCAAAAAGGTGAGTATAACCGCGGCAGACGTGTCCGACGCCGCCGTAATGCTCGCCCGCGAAAACGCCAACTACAACTCGGTGGATATAAACTTTGTGCAGAGCGATTTGTTCTCGCACGTGCACGGCAGATTCAATTTAATCGTTTGCAACCCGCCCTATATTAAAAGCGGCGAAATTGCTTCGTTGCAGAGCGAGGTGCGCGATTTCGAACCGAGAATCGCCCTCGACGGCGGCGAGGACGGCTTAGACTTTTACAGAAGGCTGGCAAAGGAAGTTACCCGCTACATAACCCGAGGCGGACTTTTAATGGTGGAAGTCGGCGAAGGTCAGGCGGAGGACGTGTTAAAACTTTTCGACAAGCGCGAGTATGCGATGGTTGTCAAGGATTTTGCCGGCGTGGACAGATTTTTAAAGATTGCGTTTTAAATAAATGCGGAATTCGTAATTCGTAATGCGGAATTGTATACCCCCCTACTTCGTGCCGTTGCAAGCAACGGGGCAGTCACTAACGTGACAGCTCACCCCTCTTTAAAGAAAGGCGAGCCTTTGCCTTCGCGCAACCCGAGGCTTACCCCTTTTTAAGGGGGAAGCTCCCTCTTTGCGGGTGATGGGGGTTTAATTCCGCATTCTTAATTCTTAATTAAACTATGAATACTAACAAAATTCAGGAAATTTACGACAGATACAATTTGCTCACGGAGAAGCTTTCCGACGGTTCCGTGCCGGTCGGCGGCGAGGAATGGACGAAGATTGCCAAAGAGCAAGCTGAACTTTCGGAACCCGCGGCAAAGTACGGGGAATATTTAAAGGAACAGAAAAACCTCACGCAAGCCGAAGAGGCGGTAAAAAGCGAAACCGACCCCGAAATGCGCGAGCTTTTAAACGAGGAAATTTATTCCTGCCGCCGCCGTTTGGAAGAGATTGAGGGCGAGCTTAAAATTCTTCTCCTGCCGAAGGACAAGAACGACGACAGAAACTGCATAATGGAAATCCGCGGCGGCGCGGGCGGCGACGAGGCGGCTCTTTTTGCCGCACAGCTCTACCGTATGTACCTTTATTACTGCGAAAAGCACCGCTTAAAGGTGGAGGTCGTCGACGAAAATTCGACCGAGCTCGGCGGCATTAAGGAAATCGTTTTGAACATTACAGGCAAGGACGCTTACAAACAGCTCAAATTCGAAAGCGGCGTGCACCGCGTTCAGCGCGTGCCCGAAACCGAGTCGCAGGGCAGAGTGCACACCTCGACGGCTACGGTGGCGGTTTTGCCCGAGGCGGAGGACGTCGACGTTGAAATCCGCGACGAGGACGTGCGCGTGGACGTGTACCGTTCGTCGGGCGCGGGCGGGCAGAAGGTCAACAAAACCGAAACGGCAATCCGTCTGACCCATTTCCCTACGGGCATTGTCGTCACCTGTCAGGACGAGCGCAGCCAGCTTAAAAACAAGGACAAGGCGTACAAGGTTTTGCGTTCGCGCCTTTATGATTACTACAACAATTTAAGCCGCGGCGAGCAGGACGCACAGCGAAAGTCGCTCGTAGGCAGGGGCGACAGGTCGGAGAGAATTCGCACCTACAACTTCCCGCAAGGGCGCGTAACCGACCATAGAATAGGGCTGTCGCTCTTTTCTATCGACAGCTTTATGATGGGCGAGATTGACGAGATGGAAGAGGCGCTCGCCGTTGCCGAGCGCGAAAGACTGCTTGCCGGCGACGGAGAGGAATAGTCAATTCGGAATTAAGAATGTAGAATTAAGAATTAAGAATGTAGAATTAAGAATTAAGAATTAAGAATTTAGAATTTAGAATTTAGAATTTAGAATTTAGAATTATTCCTTATACTTGCTTTCCCCTTGCGTTTAAGGGGAAAGTACCCAAACTGTAAGGTTTGGGGGATAGAGGTTGCCGCCCTCGGGAATTGCTTCAACCTCTTTCGTCTGCTACGCAGCCACCTTCCCCTTCAAAGTGGAAGGCGAGGGGTTGCGCGGAATTCTTGCTTTCCCCTTTGAAGGGACGAGCAACGCATTTCTCAAAACAGCACTGTGC
>JAMPAF010000024.1 GCA_023667345.1 Clostridiales bacterium | reverse complement strand
ACGAGAAAAGCGTTTGAACACCTTTTCGGCGTTCAAACGCTATCACCACTGGCGCGCCAAAATATTAGAGTGGGCATTTATGTTCACTCTAATATTTTTTTGTTACGTTTCTTTCAACTTAAATCTTTAAATTCAATTCATCAAACAAAGGACTGTCTAAAAATTCGCTTATCGACATACCAAAGCCGTTCGCAATTAAAATCGTAGTTGATAGCAAATTATCTTTCACTGTTTCGTGAATAATATTTTTTAAAGTTGAATGTGGCACGCCGCTATTCATGGCAAGTTTATACCTTGTCATTTTCTTTTCGTCCAAAAGTTCCGTAATTCTCAATGCCAAAGCGCGATTTACACTATTCATAGTTACCTTCCGATATTGTTATGGGCAACTATAATTTTAATATTTATTATTATCTTATTATGGTTGCACGCAACCATAATAAGTGCTATAATTAACAGCATGAAAACTTGCTGTTGTACTGGGCACAGACCCAAGGGTTTTCCGTTTAAATACGGCATTGACTTACAAAAACATAACGCTTATTTGCAAACGCTTGAACTTAAAATCGAACTTGCGATTAACCAATTCGGTATAACGAATTTTATATCGGGAATGGCTCTCGGTGTAGATTTGGACTTTGCGGAAATAGTTTTAAAGTCAAAGGAGCGCTATCCTATCACGTTAGAGTGTGCTATTCCCTGCGAAAACCAAACATTGAAGTGGAATGATAAAGATAAATCACGATATGAGCAAATATTAAAATATGCCGACGAAATAAACCTCGTTTCACAGAATTATACCCGCGATTGTATGTTAAAGCGCAACCGCTATATGGTTGATAAGAGCGAGCTTGTAATCGCGGTATTTAACGGCATACAAAAAGGCGGAACTTGGTATACAATTTGCTATGCAAAAAGCAAAGATAGGTACATTGAATTAATCAATTTATAATAATTTATATGAAAAACGGGGAAACGTTTCCGCTCCCCGCTGTTTTACTGCATTTATGCGAAATTATTCCGATTTGCCCTCCTTTTTGGTCGAAGCCGCCGCGACTTTGCCGCCCACTACGCCCGCCAAAAGCGACGCAACGTCTATGCCGCTCGCTTGCTTCACGCCTTCCATTATCTGGTTGGTGCTCGTCATGACGTCCTTTACAACCTTTGTCGCGTTGCCGTCGCCGTACATAACGATTTTGTCCGTCCTTGAAAGGGGTTCCGCCGCGTTCTTTACCACCTCGGGAAGAGCCGAAAGGTACATTTCGAGTACCGACGCCTCGCCCATCTTCTTCTGCGCTTCGGCTTTCTTTTCGATTGCCTCCGCCTCGGCAAGACCTTTGGCGCGGATACCTTCCGCTTCCTGCTCCATGGCGAACCTTAAAGCTTCCGCCTGAGCCTTTTGCGCTTCCGCCTTTTTGACGGCTTCAAACGCCATTGCCTCGGCTTCCTTCTGCCTTCTTATGAGCTCCGCTTCCGCCTCTTTGGCGATACGGTAATTCTCCGCGTCCGCCTGCTTTCTTATCTCGGCGTCGAGCTGACGCTCCTTAATCGCGATTTCCTTTTCAGCGAGCTCGGCTTCCTTTTCGCGCCTTGCAATGTCGGCGTTAGCCTTGGTAATTTCGATGGTCTTACGCTGACTTTCCTGCTGAATTGCGTAAGCCGCGTCCGCTTCCGCACGTTTGGTGTCCGCCTTTACCTTCATGTCCGCTTCCTGCACGGCAAGAGCGGCGTTCTGTTCGGCAATCTGCTTCTGGCTTTCGACCTTTACCGCGTTTGCTTCCTGCTCCGCGTTGGCGGTGGCAATGGCTATGTCGCGCTGGGCGTTCGCCTTGGCAATCTGCGCGTTTTTGCGTATCTGCTCAACGTTGTCGATACCCATATTCTCAATCGTGCCCGCGTTGTCCTTAAAGTTCTGAATATTGAAGTTTACGACCTCTATACCCAACTTTTCCATATCGGGAACGACGTTTTCGGTTATCTTTTTTGCGACGCCCTGTCTGTCCTGTACCATCTCTTTCAAGCCAACGGAGCCGACAATCTCACGCATGTTGCCCTCTAAGACCTGCGTTACGAGGCTTATGAGCTCGGACTGCTTCATGCCGAGAAGCGCTTCCGCCGCCTTTTTTAAAAGGTCGGGATTGGAAGATACCTTTATGTTGGCTACGCCGTCTACGTTTACGTTGATAAACTCGTTGGTGGGTACCGCTTCGCTCGTCTTTACGTCTACCTGCATTACGCGCAGCGAGATTTTATCGACGCGCTCAAAAAACGGTATGCGGAACCCCGCTTTGCCTATTAAAATTTTGCGGCGGAAGGGTCCGGATATGATGTACGCCGTATCGGGAGGGGCTTTAAGATAGCCCGACGCGAAGAATATGAGCAGTAATACGACCAAAATTATAGCTCCGATGGTTAAACCTAATGCAACCGGTGTCATTTTTTAAAATTCCTCCTTGAGCGTTTTGCGCTCGCTTTTTTATTACAGTAACATTTTATCATTTCCGACAATTTCCGTCAATATTTTAAAGCACGAATTGACTTGTGGGTTTTACAGCAAAACTTTATCTTTTGCATAAAAGTTGTAAAATTTACACCTTTTATATTTATATTACGGGTTAAACGAAAATAGCCCCGCGCACGGATTTGCGTGCGCGGGGCGGAAATTAGATTCAGTTATGTTGTTTCAGCATATGTTCGGCGTATGCGCCTCCAACGTTTACCCCGCACACCCTTTCGGCGGCGGCGAAAAACGCGTTGGAATTGACCTCGCAAATATATAATTTGCCGTCCTTTGCCGCAAGCACGTCCACCCCGCAATAGTCAAGAGAAAGCGTTTTTGCGACCCTTTCGCACAGCTCGGCGAGCCCGCGCGTGAGCGGGTAATTTTCGCCCTTGCCGCCCAGCTCGATATTCGAGCGGAAGTCGCTATCGTTGCGCCTCTTCATTGAGCAGATTGCTTTGCCGCCGATTACGATTACGCGGATATCCTCGCCCGCGCCGCAGTCGATAAACTTTTGGTAAAAATGCGGCGTTAAAAGATTGCGCGTTTCATACGCGCACAGCTCTTCCACGTTTTTTATCAGCGCAACGCCCGCGCCGAGAGAGCCGTAATTTTGCTTAGCGACGAGCGGGAAACTCAATTTTTGCGCGGTATCCGTTAAAAAAGCCGCGTTTATATCGCTTTCGGGGTGATAGCAAAGGGGCGCGTATACGCAGTCGGGCACATTAAACCCGCCGCCCGCAAGCGCGATGTTCGTGAGCATTTTGTCGTCGCACACCTCTATCGCCGCGGCGGAATTGAAAAGGCGCAAGCCGCTCTTTTCCAAAAGGCGCGCCGCAACTTTATCCTTGTCCAAAAACACGCAGAAGGCGTACTTTTCCGCCGCTATTTTGTTGCCGCGGATATCCGCCAAGGCAAAATTCTTTTTTATTTCGACCACCGCGCCACGCGCCGTCAGCTCTTCGGCTATGCGCTCCGCCTGCGATATCTGCGATTTATTTTTAATGTACGCGTTGACAACTATTAAAACTTTCATAAAAAATCAAGCGGGGAATTTCACCCCGCAACACTTATATTAAGGTTAAATTTATCAACCTCTATCCCCTCTACGAGGTACTCTTCGCACACGCCGTAAGGGAAACGGCGTGTTACTACGTGCGACCCGCTACGCGGGGCGGGTGGTCGCCGTTACTGCGCTTCGCTCCGTGCGGCTACCTGCGGCAGACGGGCGCGCGGGACGTATGCGCTCACTGCTCTCGCAACGCCAAAACAGCGCACAGTGCTGTTTTGAGAAATGCGTTGCTCGTCCCTTCAAAGGGGAAAGCAAGAATTCCGCAAATTCCGTAATTCTGGATTGCCGCGGGCTTTGCAAGCCCTCGCAATGACGGTGTACCCAGTCCTTGCCTTCCGCTTTTCAAGGGGAATGTGGCTGCGAAGCAGACGAAAGAGGTTAATTTACAATTAATTTACAACCCTTATGACTGACGCAACCTTGGCGATTTCGGGTATCGCCTTTATATCGGCAACCGCCTTGTTTACGCTGTGTTCCTTGGTCTTGTGCGTTACGAAGATTACGGGAACGCTGTCGCCGTTGCCGTCCTCCTGCACCATCTGCGCCACGTTTATGCCGCACTTTGAAAATACCGACGTGATTTTTGCAAGCACGCCCGTGCGGTTGGAAGCTTCCAAACGGATATAATACGCGCTCTCGAAATTTTCGATAAACTTTGTTGACGGCGCGGCGTTTTCTGTGTTGACGAAGGTCGAATACCTGTAATTCGAGTGCGTCGCGCAGTAGATAACGTCGCCGACGATTGCGCTACCCGTGGGCAACGCGCCCGCGCCTCTGCCGTATAACATTACGTCCTCTACGCTGTCGCCCGTGATATACACCGCGTTGTAGCTGTCGTTTACGCTTGCAAGCGGGTGCTCCTTGGGGATAAACGCGGGGTGAACGCGCACCTCTATGCCGTTGTCGCCGTTTTTGCCGATGGCTAAAAGCTTTATTACGTAGCCGAGCTGCTTGCCGTACTCTATATCTTTTACGGTTACGCCCGTAATTCCCTCGCGGTAGATTTTTGTGTAGGGTATCTTGGTGTGGAAGGCGAGGCTGGATAAGATAGAGAGCTTGTACGTGGCGTCGTACCCCTCGACGTCCGCCGTGGGGTTAGCCTCGGCATAGCCGAGCTTCTGCGCCTCTTTCAACACCTCTTCGTAGGACGCACCCTCCTTCGACATTTTGGTTAAAATATAGTTGGTGGTGCCGTTGACGATGCCCGTCATGGAAAGAATTTTATTGCCCTGCAAGTTATCCAAAAGCGCGCGGATTACGGGAACGCCTCCCACGCAGCTTGCCTCGTAGAAAAGCCCGCAGTGGTTCTTTATAGCCGCCTTTTCGAGCTCGTGCGAGTACTTGCAGTAGAGCTCCTTGTTGGAAGTTACAACCGACTTGCCTGCATTCAGCGCCGCGAGGACGAAAGTCTTTGCGGGCTCTACACCGCCCATAACCTCGATTACGATATCGACCTCGGGGTTGGAACAGATTTCGGCTATGTTCGCGGAAACCTTGCTCTCCTCTATCCCGAGCTCCGCCGCGCGCTCCTTTCGAAGCTCCAAAACGTTTTCCACAACGATATCTATTTTATGGGTGCGCTTGTAGTCCTCTCTGTGTTCGGTAAGTATTTTATACGTGCCGCCGCCGACGACACCCAAGCCCAATATTGCCACACCGACTTTTTTCATCTTTTTACCTCTTGATTTATTGTGTAAAGGTATCTCAGCCCCTCTAAGGTAAGCAGTTTATCTACCCTGTCTATGCACGATATTTCCTTTGCGATAACCTCGGAAAAACCGCCCGTCGCAACGGTGGTCACCTTATCGCACTTCATTTCGCGCTTTATCTTTTTGACTATATACTCCACAAGCCCCGCAAAGCCGTACACTATTCCCGACTGCATATTCGTGACCGTGTTTGTGCCGATAACCTTTTCGGGACGCTCAATCTCCACGCGCGGAAGCTTTGCCGTGCCGTTTACGAGGCTGTCCAGAGAGCCCTTGATGCCGGGGGCTATCACGCCGCCTATAAACTCGCCCTTTTCGTTAATTACGTTGAAGGTGGTTGCCGTGCCGAAGTCGATAACTATGCACGGCGCGCCGTACTTTCTTACCGCCGCAACGTTGTTTACGACCCTGTCCGCGCCCACCTCGCGGGCGTTATCCACCCTTAAATTCATACCCGTCTTTAATCCCGCGCCGAGCATTAAGGGCGTGATTTTAAGATAGGTTTTGCACATTCTCTCCAACGTATAGTCGAGGGGCGGAACGACCGAAGAAATTATGCCCCCCCCGATATCCGAGGGCGATATACTGTTGTTGGCTAAAATAGACAAAAGCTGACCACCGTACTCGTCGGAAGTCTTTTTATGCTCGGTAGCCACGCGGAAAGAGAGCTTTAATTCCCCGCCGTCGTATACCGCAAATTTGATATTTGTATTGCCTACGTCAAGACAGATTATCATTATTCACCTGAACCGCCTCTTCACGATTTGTCTGCGCGGGTTCTTCCTGTGCAGCCGCAGTCTTCTTTTTTACCACGTATTTATTGCTGACCTTTTTCATAACCGCAACGTATACGGGAACAAGCACGAAGCTTGCGACAAGCTCTATAGGGAAGTAAATTCCCGCGGCAATTTGCAAAAGCCAGGTACCTACGCCCATTATATCTTTACTTACGAACACGCTTAACGCTAAAATGTAAAGCACCGTGTTGGTCAGAGTTCCCACCACTGCGGCGAGCGACGCGGGCAGAATTTCGCGGAAATATCTGTGTTTTGCCTTTTTGAAAAGCTTTGAAAAGCCGAAATACGTCCAGTATGCGGTTATACCGATACAAAAGCGCGGTAATACGCTGACGAGCGGGTTTGCCTCGACTAACCACCCGAAAAACAGGCAGAAAAGGCAACTGCTTACGCCCAAAAGCGTTCCGCCGATAAAGCTCGATTTCCAGTCGTCGTAAATGCTTAAAGCTATTGAAACGGGCAACGACAGCACGCAGGTTGAAACTCCCGCCACTATCGACAGCGTTCCTTCGAGCATAAACAGCACGAAAATCAGCGCGAACATTACGCCGATAAACGCGACAAGATGAGCCTTGTCTTTTTTCATGATACACCTCCGTCGGATTTCCGTATGGAATATCCGCGACAATAAAATATTATACTTAATCTACGGTCGGGCTTGCATTGCAATACCCGCCGAAAGTTGAGTAATTTATTAAAAAACCACTCGATTTTATTAAATTATAGCATTGCGGCTTTAATTTAGCAAGTAAATACGACGATGAAAATCACATTATTGTAGCCTTCCCCTTAGGGGGAAGGTGGCATTTTCGAGGAACGAGAAAATGTCGGATGAGGGGTTGATTAGTGCAATGAGAGTTAGTACTACTACGAGCCAACCCCTCATCCGTCCCCGCGTTTGTCGCGGCGACACCTTCCCCCTAAGGGGAAGGTCATATTGCGGACATTTTTTAACGTAAATCCAAAAAAACGGTGTAACATTTTTTCGGGCGGATAAATATTATTTAGTATAAAGCATAACGAAAGTTTATGACCTGCAAGGTCCGAAAAAAACCTTTACATAACGCCTTGCAGAGTAATTTACGGGAGGAAAACCATGAACCTTTTTTCGTCTTTCGGCGGCTGCAATAGCTGTCTGTGGATACTCATTTTATTACTTATTGCGTCCGGTTGCAGCGGCAACGGACTCGAAGGCGTTCTTGCCGGTAGCTGTACCCCCATACTTATCGCTTTGATTTACAGCATGTGGAAAAACGGCACGTTGAACAGCTTGTTCTGCGGCGGCAACAACGGCGGCTGCGGCTGCGGTTGCAACTGAGTTCACAAAAAACTTTTAAGTTTAAAAGATTTTTCGTGAGAGCAATTTTAAAGGGAGGTCGAACGACCTCCCTTTATTTTTTAGTGATTTGGCTAATTCCCCCCATCCGACGCGTTCCGCGCCACCTTCCCCACCGAGGGGAAGGCTACAATGCGGAATATTTTTTAAAATAATCGAACCATAATTGCGCACTGCTAATTGCGCATTCTTCATTCCTCATTAAATTTGCTTGTCGATAAATATTTATACACGGCGGCGACGGTCTTTGCGTCGCATATCTCGCCGCGCTCTATCATTTTTACAACCTCTTCAAGCGGGATAAATTCGCAGGTTAAAAATTCGCCGTCGTCCGTTTTCTGCCCGACAAAGCGCGCGTTTTTTGCAAGATATATGTGAATTACCTCGTCGGTATAGCCCGTCGAGGGGTAAATATCCAAAAGTTTTTCAACGTCCGCGCGAAAGCCCGTCTCTTCCTCGCACTCGCGCGCCGCGCCCGAAGACGGCTCTTCACCCGCCTCTAATTTGCCAGCGGGAAGCTCGTAAAGTTGCTTGCCGTACAGATAGCGGTGCTGTTTTACGAGCGCAACCTTGCCGTCGACTACGAGCAGAACCGCCGCGCCGCCGCAGTGCCGCACACACTCGCGCAAAGCTTTGCGGCCGTCGGGCAGAAGTACCTCGTCCACGGTAAGTTTTAAAATTTTTCCGTCGTAAACGGTGCGCGACGACAGCTTTTTTTCGGTTAAATTCATAGGGTCGAAAGGTAATCGCCGACCGCTTCAAACAGCACGGCGAGCGTGTCGCTGACGAAAACCGTCTGCATTACAAGATAATTATATCCGCAAGTCAGCGATTTTATGAGTTTTTTGTCGCCCGCCCTTACCGCCGCGGCAAGGCTTGCGAGCATCGAGCGCGCCGCTTCCTTGTCCTCTTCGGGCAGAGCCGACGCTTCGAGGTTTTCCTTTTCGCTCTCTATCAGCATGCACACCGTGTTAATCTGCGCCGCCGCGTCGGGGTTTGACTGTACGGACGGTACAGACGCTATGGACTGTACGACCGTTGCAGACGGTGTTGCCGCTACCGGCGTACGCGGCGTTATCGGCGTGTAAGCAATTTGCGGGGCGGGCGCGATTTGGGGCAAGCTTTGCGGCTTATCCTCCAACTCGTCGTGGAAAATATCGCAGATTATCGCCTGCAAGCTGCCTATTACCTCGTCGCAGAAGAGGTGATAGCTCGCGTAATAACTGCCGTCTTTTGGATAATATTTCTGCAAAAACGCGTTGAAATTTATGTCGTTGCGGTCGAACTCCACCAAAAGGCAGAAGATAAACGCCAATCTGTCGCCTATCGTGTCGGGCAAAACCACTTTGCTGTTGCCGTAAACGCCGTCCGCCTCGACAAAGCATTTCTGCTTTGCGGCTATGTAGTCGAAATTGGCGGCTACGGTATTGAAAAGTTCGTACAGTTCCGCGCTGTTGACTATCGACTTTAACAAATCCTTTATCTTGGTTGTCGCCATTATGAATTTGCAGTTCTTCAATTCTTCGCACTTATTCAGAAAATCTATAAGCTGAGTTTTTGTGTTTTCCACTCTTCTTCACCGTCGCAAATTTTTTCTTATGTGCATTATATCACAAATAAAAACAAAATAAAATATTTTTCGCGCAAATATCTTGATTTTAAAGCAAATATTAGTTATAATAATTGAGCATTTTCACATTTTGAAATGCAAAAGCGGCATACCATGATTAAAACGTCGGAAACGTCTACCAACAAGTTAATAATTCTGTTCGTTTTCGACAAGATGGAAAGCGCGCTTTCGGAGCGGACGATTGTCGATATGTGCTCCACGTCCAACGACTGGATGGGCTATATGGACTGCGTAAACGTTATCCACAAGCTTATCGACGACAACTTTATTTATGTTGTGAGCGAGGACGACGACACCCTCTACTCCATTACTCCCGACGGGCGGGAAACGCTTGCAAACTTTTACATAAATATCCCCAAGAGCGTGCGCGAAGAGATTTCGCGGTTCGTAAAAAAGAACAGCGCAAAATACAAGAACAGGCAGGAATGCCGCTCGGACTACTACCAGAACAAGGACGGCACGTACACCGTGTTTTTGAAGATTTTGGCGCCCGTTCAGCCCATGCTCGAAGTTAAATTCGTCGTGCCCGACAGAAAGACGGCAAACAAGATTTACAAAAAGTGGGAAGAAAAAGCCGCCGATTTATATTCGGTTATTTACGAAAATTTATGCGATTAGCAGGGTGTCCCTGCGCCAAGTCCTTTAATTGCTTGGGGCGTCGGACGGGCTCACCGCAGCAAAGCAGGGTGTCCCTGCACCCAAGGTTTTAATTACCTTTACGTTTGACAGGCTTAATCACAAAAAAGCGACGGCAGGGTGTCCCTGCACCCAAGTCCTTTAATTGCTTAGGCGCTTAACAAGTTAATCGCAGAAAAACATTTAGAGGTGAAATATGTTCAGATATAAGACGAGCGGGACCTGCTCGCAGATAATAGAATTTGACGTTGACGACGAGGGCAAGATGCACTCCCTTTCGTTTATCGGCGGGTGCCGCGGCAATCTTCAAGGGGTTGCGCGGCTTTGCGAGGGCAGAGATATCGACGAGGTTGCCTCCCTTTTAAAGGGCACGATTTGCCGCAACGGCACTTCCTGCCCCGACCAGCTTTCGAAAGCAATCGACGCGTACAAGGCGAGCGTAAAATAAAAATGCCAACGCTACGGTTGACAAATTGAAATAAATAGAATATAATAAGTACGAACAAAGGGCGACAACCGCTAAGGGTTTACGGACGGTTAGCCTAAGTTCATTGTAAATAACTGCTTTCGCTTAGGACACGGGGCAGTTATTTTTTTATGCGTATCGTTACGTAATGTTCGGATACAGTGACAGAAGAAACGTTTTCGTGCCCTATTACGAGCAACAAGAAAAATATGTACTTCATATCCATAAATTTTACCTCCGTAGTTGATAATAAGAGTTGAATCAATTTTTGGAGGCTAACCGCCACAGGTCGCCCTGTCGTACCCCCGCCGAAGCGGGAATTACATTTTATGACAAATTGCGGCAAAAGTCAAGTAAAACCCCGCGCTACATATGTTGCGCGGGGTTCTATACGTACTATTTTCAAAACGCCCTCACACTTTGTCATTATGAGGAGTAAACGGCATTGTTCCCACCCGTCATTGCGAGGAGCGTAACGACGCGGCAATCCAGAATTACGAAGTCCGTTCACGCCGTCATGGTGAGCACAGTCGAACCATCCCACTGTTTTAACGCTTCCTACTTTCCGCCGTATTACCACGGGGGGATTCTCTCGGTCGGTTGAACCCCTTGCGGGGCTTCTTCCTCCACTCGAAATGACAAGCTCCTATGGGTTTATATGAATATACCCCGCGCTACATATGTTGCGCGGGGATATTATTAATTATAAATCAAACAGTTCGTTTGCGTCTGTTTCAAACACCTCGATAATTTTATAAATTTCACCGATACTCGGAGCTCTTCTGCCTTGCTCCCAGTTTCCGTATGTACTTACGGCTACACCTAACTTTTCGGCGACTGCGGCTCTGCTTAAACCTGCCCCTACTCTTATTTCTTTTAACCTTGCAGAAAATATTTTTTCGTAATCCTTTACGCCTTTTGTAAATTTCTTATCCATAACTAAATTTTATGCAAAACAGGTCAATTTGACTTGACTTGCGTCAAATTGACCCATATAATATAGTCAAATTGACTTGCAAGGAAAAGCTATGAAACAATCGACGCTTTACAATATTATCGAAGACGCTTACGTAGCCGAATGGAAAGAAAATTTTAAAACAGCCGAAGGACGCGAATTATATAGCGTTATTCTGCAAACGGAAAAGGAATTGTGCACGGACTGACGGACGCGAAGATAGAAATTATTAAACGCTATGCGAAATCGTTTGAAGGCTTTTACGAATGTATGATTTACTGCCTTGCCGTTGAATTGCTACATACGGGCATTAAAATAGGTATGGAAATAAAACAATCCGATTATACGGACTGAAAAAGTCCCGCGCGGCACTCGCCGCGCGGGACTTCTTTATATTCACTGTTCAATTTTACACTATGTCATTATGAGGTTTTTGCGGCATTGCGGACTTGTTTGAAACGCTAAAGCATTTAGCCGCAAAAATCGTAATAATCTTTTTGCGCGCCTCGAAGAGGTACTCTTCGCGCAAAACTAATCTTGCCGCATTACAGCGTTTTTTAAGGCGAACACCCGCAAACTCCGTAATTCTGGATTGCCGCGGCGGCAAGCCGCCAGCGCAATGACGGTAATCGGGCAATTGTCGCAAGGTAAAATTTTATACTCCCCTCATCCGCCCTTCGGGCACCTTCCCCACCAAGGGGGAAGGCAATGGCGTGTGAGGGGCACCCGCCGACACGCCGCTTACTTTGTCAAGCAGTCGTAAAACGAACTCATGTCCTTGTTTACAAGGTCATAGTAAAAGCATCTGCCATCGTAGCCGTGCTTTGCGGTGTAGCGTATAATGTTAAAACCCGTCCACTCCGGCTCGACGTTTACAAGCAGTTTTTCGTACGGCATACCGCCAGACGACAACTCTCTATCGAACGAAAACTCCGCCCAAACGCCACTTTTTATCGCCTTCACCGTTTCGCGGTGCAGACTTACGCCGTACGCAGGCATCTCGTGTGCGCCGAAAATCATATTGTTCCACTCGGTGCAGATAAGGTCGAACTTGTCCTCGCCCACCTTGTAAACCGTTGTCCCGCCGTCCTCGTACACGCTTACGCTCTTTGCGTAGTCGGTCATTTTTTCAAGTGCTATCTGCATAACCATTCTACCAGTATTTGACACTTTTAATTTTTAATACCACTTTCACGCAATAAAAAACGCATATATTTCAGTTGCGGCGAAAAATTATCTGTTTTTATTGCATCACTTAAAAAATAATTTTTCTCGACAAGCAACATAAAATCGCTTTCAAGAGGTTTCTTTTCACCTAATCGTTTGTTTTGCCGAATATTGAAAGTTTTAAGAATTTCGCTTTTATCTTTTACATCAAGCCTTAATAGCGCAAAGAAATCAGGTTTCCCACCTTTACTCATAAGCTTAGAGTAGCCCAAAAATTCTATTTCGCTTTCGTCTGCCGACAATTCTAAACAACTCTCTTCACGTAATTCACGTAGCATTCCGCAAGTAAAAGTTTTTTTGAATCCGTATACTTTTTCTGAATCCCGAGTACTCTTGATTTGCTTTGCATCGACCCTCTCGAGAGACCCTGATGATGACGGAACAAATTTGCAACCGTTAGCGTCATTATAAGAACTCTGACGGTTAATTATGTAGTAGCTGTTCTTCTCCGCCCTTTCGCAATTTATAACCGAAATTTCCACGATAAGATTTATACCTATTAGGTTAGTTAAGGGACTCTTATGATAGTTTCTAAGCATGCCGGTCTCTTTATCAATGCATGCAATTGAACCATTAAAATGAAATTCCGGAGCATCGGCATCAGTTATTTTTTTGAAAATGAGCTCGTCGCAAGAGATATAAGAGTAATAATCTACGTTTTTGAAGATGATATCGACACCTTTAACAAAATTCAAATCGCTTTCAACGCCGAGGAGTTTACCATTAAAAAGATATTTACCCTGCAAACGCTTTTGTTCCACTACAGCCGCCAAAGCTTTTTTTGACTGTGCGGTGACATATCTTTTGTGATTATTGACGGTAAATACTACGTCATCTCCGATTTTACAGAGTGCACAGTTTTCTTTTTGAGAGTAAATAAAAATTTCTTTGCCATTCAAATCATAGGTTTCGTCCGAAAATGCAATATCCGTACAATTCTTGCGGCAATAATCTTTAATGCTATTAATTATACACGATTTAGTACCTTCAGAAACGTCAGATAACCGCACCACGTTGCAATTATTTTTAAAATATCTGTAACGGCAAACGACATCGTAAATGAATTTTGCAATAGGAAAGACAATTAGGGCGCAGAAAGCAGAAAAAAACGCCTTTCCGTCCACAAAAACGGCAACAGCTATACCAGCCAAAGCCAACACCACGCTTAAAATCAAATAAATAATATTTCGTCTATCCAGTTTAAAAGAATATCTTGCCACCTCATCCGCGGATTTTTTGATATTTTTTTGTAATCTTTTATTTTTCCTGTTTATATATTTCCTGAATTTCCCAACCGCCCTGTTGTTATCGGATTTAAACCATTTATATTTTAAAAGTTTATCGTCTTCAATGCGATTTGTTACTTTTGCGTAGAAATACAGTGCATTTGCGCACTTTTTAACACACTGAAAATACTTGATATTTAATTTACTTTCAATCAGAGAAGCCATTAAACACGAATTAATGTTAATCGCATCGACGCATTCCACATCACTGTGATTATAATAAATTTTACTATAATCACTTTCGTGTTTGCATATCGCATTTTTCACTTCCCCTAAGTTTAACACCGAACCGACTATTAAATCAGGCAAAAACTCGTAATAAGCCGAATTATCAGCATACTGTATATATAAGTATACGGTACGTTTAGTTTTTAAATCTCCCATTTTCACTCTTAGTTTTTTATAAAATTTCTATACTAAATTAAATTTTTCCGCAAAGATATTCGTCAATCGCCTTTGCCGCGGTCTTGCCCGCGCCCATCGCAAGTATTACCGTAGCCGCGCCCGTCACCGCGTCGCCGCCCGCGTAAACGCCCTCTTTCGAGGTCTTGCCCGTCTCTTCCTCGACGATAATGCCGCCGTGGCGGTTGACCTCTAACCCCGCCGTCGTGTTTTTTATGAGCGGGTTGGGGCTGGTGCCTATCGACATTATCACGCAGTCGACGTCAATGACGTACTCGCTGCCCGCAACTTCCACGGGGCGGCGCCTGCCCTTTTCGTCGGGCTCGCCGAGCTCGCACTTTATAACTTTCATTCCGGTAACGCTGCCGTTTTCGGGGTCGCGCCTGTCCTCGGGATTGTTATAGCCCAAAATTTCGACGGGGTTGCGCAAAATCTCGAATTTAACGCCCTCTTCCTGCGCGTGCTCCACCTCTTCCTTGCGGGCGGGAAGCTCGTCCATAGAGCGGCGGTAAACTATGTAAACGTTGTCCGCGCCCAAACGAAGAGCCGTGCGCGCCGCGTCCATAGCCACGTTGCCGCCGCCGACGACAGCCACGTTTTTGCCGCGCAAAATCGGCGTCTGGCTGTCCTCTTTATACGCCTTCATGAGGTTACTGCGGGTTAAAAACTCGTTGGCGGAATACACGCCCTTCAAGCTTTCGCCGGGGATACCCATAAAGCGGGGCAGACCCGCGCCGCTCCCCACGAAAACCGCCTCGTAGCCGTCTTCGAAGAGCTCGTCTATCGTTATGGTTTTGCCGACGACGACGTTGGTTTCCACGTCTACGCCGTATTTTTTGAGCGTTTCCACTTCCTTTAGCACGATTGATTTGGGCAGTCTGAATTCGGGTATGCCGTAAACGAGCACGCCGCCCGCCAGATGCAGAGCCTCGAACACCGTAACTTTATACCCCTTTTTGGCAAGGTCGCCCGCGCACGTGAGACCGGAAGGACCCGAGCCCACCACCGCGACTTTGTGCCCGTTGCTTTCGGGCAAATCAACATCGCCCTGCGCGTGAGCGTTGTGCCAGTCGGCGACGAAGCGTTCCAGCCTGCCTATTCCCACGGGCTCGAACTTAATGCCGAGGGTGCACTTGCTTTCGCACTGCGTTTCCTGCGGGCAGACTCTGCCGCACACCGCGGGGAGCGACGAGCTCTGCGATATGACGCGGTACGCGCCCTCGAAATCGCCCTCTTTGACTTTGGTAATAAAGTCGGGGATATGGATATTTACGGGACAACCGTTCACACACGGCTTATTTTTGCAGTTTAAGCACCTCTGCGCCTCGGCAACGGCAATTTCGGGCGTGTAGCCGAGCGCAACTTCCTTGAAATTGCGGGCGCGCTCCTTTGCGTCCTGCACGGGCATATCGTGTTTTTTAGGTTGAACAGCCATTTATTTTACCTCCTTTGCAAAGAGATTACAGCACTTTTCCCTCTCGCGCTGCTCGAATTCCGCATACGCGGACGCGCGCGACATAGCCTCGTCGAAATCGACCTCGAAGCCGTCGAAATCGGGTCCGTCCACGCACGCGAACTTAGTCTGTCCGCCCACGGTCAAACGGCACCCGCCGCACATTCCCGTGCCGTCTATCATTATGGGGTTCATGGATACGGTCGTCGGGATATTGTACGGCTTAGTCGTCGCAACGACGAATTTCATCATGATAAGCGGACCTATGGTTATAACCTCGTCGAACTTTTCGCCCGCCTCTATTTCCTCTTTCAAAGGCACGGTAACGACGCCCTGCCTGCCGTAACTGCCGTCGTCGGTCATTACCGTGAGCTTGTCGGAGCACGCCCTGAACTCGTCCTCCAAAATAAGCAAATCTTTACTGCGGAAGCCGATAATCGAGTGCACCTCCGCGCCCAATTCCTTAAAGCGTTGTGCCACGGGCAAGGCGATTGCACAGCCCACGCCGCCGCCGACTATGCACACCTTTTTTATGCCGTCGGTGCGCGTCGCACAGCCCAAAGGCCCGACGAAATCGCAGATATACTCGCCCTCTTCTTTTGCGTTTAAACGCATCGTGGTGCCGCCGACAATCTGAAAAATTATTTTAACGGTGCCCGCGCTTCTGTCGTACCCCGCGACGGTCAGGGGAATTCTTTCGCCGTCGTCGTCCACTCTTAAAATAATAAATTGCCCCGCCTGCGCCTTTTTGGCGACCATGGGTGCGAGGATATCCATCATCGTTACGGTGGGATTTAAAACACGTTTTTTAACAATTTTATACATATTACTCCTTTCTCGCAAAAATCTTCCGCTTGGGGCGCCCCCTTACTGTCATTCTGAGTGAAACGAAGAATCCAGGCGAAGCCGCATATTCTAAATATTTCTACCGTGCGCGGGCTATGCCCGCTAGATTCTTCACTTCGTTCAGAATGACAAGGTAAAAAGTATGCGCAAATTGGGGCGCGCTGCGCTTTAAGCTAAGTTTTGCTTGCTACGTTTATTTATTTGAAAACTCCTAAACGGGAATTACGAGCTGTTTTACGCACTTTATAAGGCGCACGGGGTAGGGCGCGTTCTCTTCGGTCGCGTATTTTACGCACCGCACGATACCCTTCTGGCAGTTATTGTGCCTGCCGAGGGGAGCTACTGCCTCAACCCCCTCCGCCGCGCCGTCGAACGGGCAAAGATACCAATAGGTCAAGCCCGCGACATTGGGGTCGTTTACGAACTCCACGGCGACGAAACAATACTCGTTTTCCATATTTTAATTATATCATTGCCGCAAGCCGTTGTAAAGAAAAAACGCCCCTTATGCCCCTACTATTATTTGCCACAACAAACGCTGTTTAAGGCGAACTTACTAAACTCCGTAATTCTGGATTGCCACGGGCACAAGTGCCCTCGCAATGACGGCACACCCCGTACAGCGTCATTATGAGGTTTTTGCGGCACTGCGGGAGCAAAATGCCTTACCCCTTTTAAAGGGGGAAGGTGGCTTGCGTAGCAA
>JAMPAF010000023.1 GCA_023667345.1 Clostridiales bacterium | reverse complement strand
AATTAAGAATTAAGAATTAAGAATTAAGAATTAAGAATTAAGAATTAAGAATTATATCAACCTTTTCCGTCTACATTCTACATTCTTAATTCTAAATTTTCAAAGGAACAATCATGGCAGGAATTTACGTTCACATACCTTTTTGCAAGCAAAAGTGCAGATATTGCGATTTTACTTCCTTTCCCGATAAAATAGGCTTTGCCGAAAGTTATATGGCGTGCGTCTACCGCGAGATGGCTATGCGCGGCGAAGAGCTCAAAAGCTATAATTTCGACACGCTGTACATAGGCGGAGGCACGCCCTCGGTTATTTACGAGAGCTATATCGCAATGCTCGTCGCGGCGGCAAAAAAGCATTTTAACCTGTCAAAAAACGCCGAGATTACCATTGAAATGAACCCCGGCACGGTCAGCGCGGGCAAAATCGATATGTACAAAAAGTGCGGCATAAACCGCTTTTCCGTAGGCTTGCAGACCGCCGTTGACAGTCAGCTCGAAGATTTGGGCAGGTGTCACGATTTAAGTCAGTTCAAGTCCTGCGCAAAGCTTTTAAAGGGCGAAAATTTCAGCGTCGATATAATGATTGGCTTAAAGGGACAGACGACAGGCGATATACAAAAGTCGATAGAGGTTGCCGCGGAGGCGGGCGCAAGTCATATTTCTATGTACGCGCTCACGCCCGAGGACGGCACCCCCGTTTACACCGACTATTTAAACGGCGAATTGCCCGACAGCGACGAGGTTGCCGAAATGTACGCGTTCGGCGTTGAAAAGTTGCGCGGGCTCGGGTTCGAAAGGTACGAGGTGTCGAATTTCTGCAAGAGAGGGAAGGAGAGTAAACACAATCTGAATTATTGGCGGCGGGGCGAATACATAGGCGTAGGCGTTTCCGCGTCGTCGCACATAAAAAACGTGCGCTTTACAAACACGTTCGATTTGGACGAATATTTCAAGTGCATAATGACAAATCATTTTCCCGTGGTTGACGAACAGAAGATAGACGTTGACGGGCAGAAGGACGAGACGATAATGCTTGCTCTACGCACCGAAAAGGGAATGAGCATAACCGACTTCAACAAAACTTTTGCCGCGTTCTTTTTAAAGGAATATTCCCAGCCCATTGCCAAAAACCGCAAATATTTAGACTTAACCGAAAGCCGTATACGCATAAAAGACGAGTACTTATACGTGCAAAACACGTTAATCTGCGATTTTCTGAGATGATTTCACCTTGCTCTTGCCTTCCCCTTTGAAGGGGAAGGTGGCGCCGAAGGCGACGAAAGAGGTTGAGGCAATTCGTTGGCGTAACCTCTATCCCCTCTTCGAGGTACTCTTCTCAACGGCTGTAAGGAAAGCAGCCGTTTACTTCGTGCGACCCGCTACGCGGGGCGGGCGGGCACCGCAAACGCGGAACGTCTGCGTTTGCTCATCTCGCAACGCCAAAACAACCAGAGCAATGGTTGTTTTGAGAAATGCGTTGCTCGTCCCTTTACGCAAGGGGAAAGCAAGTCTAATGTCGGAATTATTGATAATTTTCTTCCGCCGAAAGGCGGATTTTTTTGTGCATAACTGAATAATTACACTGTATATTCACGCAAAAACGGGCATTTATGCACAAAAAGTTATCAACAAAAACGCCTGTTCATATTAAAAAAGAACAAAGGTACGTAAAAGTTATCAACAATTTAACTTTAATTCGACAGAAATCGCGTGCAAAACGGGGTTTTTGTGCAAAACATACAAAAAAGTTATCAACAATTCAAAAATTGTATGCCTTTTATCGTTTTACAACAGACGGTCAATTCGCCGCACAGGCAATTAAAGGACTTGGCGGAGGCGACACGCCTTAATGCTTTGCTGATGTTTGTCCGTCTGCCGCACAGGGAATTAAAGGATTTGACAGAGGTGACACGCCTCACCGTTTTGTTGATGTTTGCCCGTCTGCCGCATAGGCAATAAAAGGATTTGGCAGAGGCGACCCGCCTCACCGCTCGGCTATAATTCTGCCGTCGGCGCCGTTTACGAGATAGGCGTGGACTTGCGCTTCGCGGTTACACACCCCCACGTAGTAATAGCACCCGTCGTCGTACAGTAGCCGCACGATAATCTCCCCCGCAAACGCCGTGCCGTCGGTAAGGTTTTTAAAGGTGTCGCCGTCGTATTCGTACACGCACTTCAACGCGGTTTTGCCGTCTATCGTGCCCTCTTCGGCAACGTTGAAAACGTCGACCTTTTTCTCTTTCCCGTCGATATTTAAGGTGACGGGTATGCTCGCGCCGCCGAGCGGTTCCCCGCCCGAAAAGCTCAGATAAAAATTGCGGCTGACCGAAAGCCAGCTCATCTCGCCGCCCTGCCCCAAAAGCTCGATTTCAACCTCGCTCGCGCCGCTCTTGTACTCGAAAAACACCTCGCACACGTTGCTCACCGCGCCTTTGTAGCCGTCGAGGGAGTAGGGCGTTTCCTTGTCTACGGAATAAATTTTAACCGACAAAAGGTCGTCCTCGTAAAAATAAACGCTTTTGCGGTATTCGGATACGTAGGAAAAATAATCGACGCTTTTTTTGCACGCAGGGAAGAACATCAGTGCGGGCACGCTCAAAGCAAGGCTAAGCAAAAATTTTTTCATATTAAAATTTATTGCGGCGGGCTTTATAATATGATTATATATTTCAAACTCTTTCAAACAGTTGCTTTTTTTTAAGCGCTGTGATAAAATGTATAAAATATTTTTTTATCGACGGTCGGGTTGGTTTTTTGGAGAAGTTGGTAGTTAAAACGGCGGTTAAAACCGTCCTCATAATTTTGGGAATAATCATCGCGGTGTTCGCGGTATTTAACTTCGCTTTTCCCCAGCATATGGCTACGGCAACCGAGAGCATAGGCAACTACGATTTGGCGGTTAAATACGCATCACTGCGCTATTATTATACGAAAAACAGCGACGATTTGGCAAGGTGCTTCGACGACAGCGTGCTTTTGGGCAAGGACGAGTATATTCTGCAATACGGCGAACAGCTTGTAAACCACCGCGATTACGCATACGTATGCGAGCGTAAAAATTCCAGGCAGACAGGCAGCGGCTACGATTACGACCACTGGGTAAAGGGCAAACTTGCCGTATCTTACTACAACACGGGCAAAACGCAAAAGGCTGTTGAGATGGCGGCGGAAAGCAACGGGAATAAAAGCTTTGCCTACGGCAACGCCTTAATGTCGCTTGCGGTATACATACGCGCCGAACACGACGTTGAGGCGGCAAACGCCATTTTGGAAATTTTGGAACAGATTGAACCCGCCGAGCAAAAGGAGCAAGGCTATCTTACGACGGTCATTGCCGCAATGCGCGGTGTTAATTAAAAATATAAGGGATAAAATTCACCGAAACAGGAGATTGACATATGAGTAAAATCGTAAAAGAAGCATTGACATTCGACGACGTTCTTCTTATACCGGCGGCGTCCGACGTATTGCCCTCGACGGTCGATTTGAGAACGACGCTCTGCAAAGGGATAAATTTAAACATTCCGCTTATCAGCGCGGCAATGGATACGGTAACCGAGTCCCGCCTTGCAATCGCAATCGCGCGCGAGGGCGGCTTGGGCATAATACATAAAAATATGTCCGTAGAGGAGCAGGCGGCGCAGGTCGATAAGGTTAAGCGCAGCGAACACGGCGTCATTACCGACCCCTTCTTTTTAACTCCCGAAGAGCCCGTTTCGGCGGCGCGCGCCTTAATGGAAAAGTACCGCATATCGGGCGTGCCCATAACGCAAAACGGCAAACTCGTCGGCATTTTAACCAACCGCGATATGCGTTTCGAGACCAACTTCAATCAGCCCATTTCGGCAATAATGACCAAGGAAAACTTAGTCACCGCGCCCGAGGGCACCTCGCTTGCCGAAGCGCAGAAAATTTTGGGCAAGCACCGCATAGAAAAGCTTCCCATAGTAGACAAAAACGGCAACTTAAAGGGGCTTATAACCATTAAGGATATCGAAAAGGCGATACAGTACCCCAACCGCGCAACCGACAAAAAGGGCAGACTTTTGGTCGGCGCGGCGATAGGCGCTACGGCGGATATGTTAGACAGAATCGACGCGCTCGTAAAGTCTCACGTAGATATCGTGGTTTTGGACTCGGCGCACGGTCATTCCAAAAATATAATAAACCACGTTGCAAAGGCGAAGGAAAAATATCCCGAACTGCCCTTGGTTGCGGGCAACGTAGCCACGGCGGAGGCGACGCACGATTTACTTGCGGCGGGCGCGGACGTCGTTAAAGTCGGCATAGGTCCCGGTTCTATCTGCACGACGCGTATCGTTGCGGGCATAGGTATGCCCCAGCTCACCGCCATTATGGACTGCGCGGAAGAGGCGGACAAGGTCGGCAAGCGCGTTATAGCCGACGGCGGTATAAAGTACTCGGGCGATATCGTAAAGGCAATCGCGGCGGGCGGCAGTGCGGTTATGCTCGGCTCTCTGTTTGCGGGCACCACCGAAGCCCCCGGCGAGCTTGAAATCTATCAGGGCAGAAGCTTTAAAACCTACCGCGGCATGGGCTCGCTCCCCGCAATGGCAAAGGGCGGCAAGGACAGATATTTCCAGTCCAACGCAATAAAATTCGTGCCCGAGGGCGTAGAGGGCAGAGTGCCTTACAGGGGCGCTTTGGCTGACAGTATATTCCAGCTTATGGGCGGCTTGCGCGCGGGTATGGGCTATACGGGCAACGGCACGATAGACGAACTTCGCAAGAACGGCAAGTTCGTAAAAATGACGGCGGCGTCTTTGGCGGAAAGCCACCCGCACGACATTTCAATAACGAAAGAAGCCCCCAACTATTCGCCTAAAAACTGAAATAAAATTTGGAATTTTTACAACTTGTCATTCTGAGGCTTGCCGAAGAATCTAGCGGGCAATGCCCGCGCACGGCAGTAAATTATTTAAAGTGCGGCTTCGCCTGGATTCTTCACTTACGTTCAGAATGACAATGTTATTCTTAATTAAAAATCGGAGATTTATTATATGCAACACGAAAAAGTTTTGGTAATAGATTTCGGCGGGCAGTACAATCAGCTCATAGCGCGCAGGGTGCGCGAGCATAAGATTTACTGCGAGGTCAAGTCGTATAAAACGCCGATTGAAGAAATCCGCGCAATGAACCTTAAAGGCATTATCTTTACGGGCGGTCCCAACTCCGTATATTTAGACGATTCCCCCCGTATGGACAAGGAAATTTTCGAGCTGGGAGTGCCAATTTTGGGAATTTGTTACGGCGCGCAGTTTTTGGTTTACGGGCTGGGCGGCAAGATTGAAAAAGCCAACGAAACGGCGGTCGCCGAGTTCGGAAGAACCGACTGCGAGTTCGATACAAAGTCGCTTTTATTCAAAGGCTTAAAGAAAAAATCGGTTGTGTGGATGAGCCACAACGACCATATCGCAACTCTGCCCGCGGGCTTCAAGGCGGTTTGCCACAGCGACAAGTGCCCCTACGGCGCGATAGAAAACGAAGAAAAGAAATTCTACGGCACGCAGTTCCACCCCGAAGTAAACCACACAGAGCAAGGCTTCGATATACTCGGCAATTTCCTCTACAACGTGTGCGGTTGCAAGGGCGACTGGACGATGGAAGAGTACGCGCAGACGGCAATCCGCGATATACGCGCGAAGGTCGGCGGCGGCAAGGCGCTTTTGGCTCTCTCGGGCGGCGTAGACAGCTCGGTTGCGTGCAAACTGCTTGCAAAGGCTATCGGCAGCCAGCTCACCTGTATTTTCGTAGACCACGGACTTATGCGCAAGAACGAGGGCGACGAGGTGGAGGCGGCTTTTGAAGGTAGCGGCGTAAACTTCGTGCGCGTGAACGCGGGCGAAAGGTTTTTATCAAAGCTTAAAGACGTAACCGACCCCGAAACAAAGCGCAAAATTATAGGCGAGGAATTTATCCGCGTATTCGAGGACGAGGCAAAGAAGATAGGAAAGGTTGACTACCTCGTTCAGGGCACCATATACCCTGACGTAATAGAGTCGGGCTTGGGCGACGCGGCGGTAATAAAGAGCCACCACAACGTCGGCGGGCTCCCCGATTGCGTCGATTTTAAGGAGATAATCGAGCCGCTTCGCATGCTGTTTAAAGACGAGGTGCGCGCGCTCGGCATAACCTTGGGGCTTGACGAAAAACTCGTATGGCGTCAGCCCTTCCCCGGTCCGGGGCTCGCAATCAGAATTATAGGCGACATCACGCCCGAAAAGGTTGCTATCTTGCAGGACGCGGACGCGATTTTCCGCGAAGAGATTGCAAAGGCGCATTTAGACCGTGATATAAACCAGTACTTCGCGGTGCTTACGAATATGCGCTCGGTGGGTGTTATGGGCGACGGCAGAACGTACGATTATACGCTTGCCCTTCGCGGCGTTTCGACGACTGACTTTATGACGGCGGACTTCTCGCGTATTCCCTACGACGTTCTGGAAGCGGCGTCCAACCGTATAGTCAACGAGGTTAAGCATATCAACAGAATAGTGTACGACATAACCTCGAAGCCCCCCGCAACCATCGAGTGGGAGTAAAAAAGCGCGTATATGCTTCGCAATACTTCGTTGTGCTTGCGTTTGCCCTCGGTCATTTACTATAAGTAAACTCCCGTCGGGATAAGCCGCACCCGCCTTGTCTTGCTCGCATCTCCGCACTTTTTATCGCGCTTTAAAATATTTCTCATTGGACCTTACCTGACGGGTAGGGTCTTTTTTCAGAAAAATTGTAAAACGCTGTTGCATTTTTCGTAAAATAATGCTACAATAATTACAGCAAGAATAAAATCAAGCAGGTGAGACTAATTTATGAATATAAAACCAATTTCCGATTTAAGGAACTACAACACGGTATTAAGAGACTGTCGGGTTGACGCTCCCGTGTTTTTAACAAAAAACGGCAGGGGAAGATATGTAATCATGGACGCCGAACAATACGACAAGATTATGGCAGAGATGCGGCTTATGAGTAAAATCGTTAAGGCTGAACAGCGAATTGAAAACGGCGAAGAGTATTTAAGCTTAGACGAACTGAAAAACAAGCTCGGAATTTAAAAGATGAAAGAACTAAAGATTAACCCGCAGGTCTATGACGACTTGTTGGACATAAAGGCGAGCATTGCCGAGGATAGCCCTGAACAAGCCGAAAAAGTTGTCGCGCATATTCTTCACGATTTGGAGCGGCTTAAAGATTTTCCCGAAAGCGGTAACAGACTGAGCAACAAAATCAGCTTTAATGTCAAGTATCGTTACATAATAACATACTCTTATGCCTCGGTTTATTACATAGAAAGTGACGCGGTAATCGTTACGACGGTACTGCATTTGGCGCGGGATTTTTCGGCAATAAACTTTGAAGATTAAAATATCTTTGCAATAAGCAAGGTTGCGCCGCAAACAATTTATTAAAAATTTTTGAAAACAGCTTTGACAAAATAAATTTATTTTGTTAAAATAATAGGGTCGAACAGCTTATATAGGCGTAGAAATTCTGACGGATTTCTGCGCTTTTTTTATGTGTTTTCAGGAGGTTTTTATGGAAAAAGAACAGAATGATTTTTTAGGTAACGCAAAACTTTCAAAGCTAATGCTCAAATTCTGCATACCCTGCATTTTATCGCTGCTTGTAAGCGCGCTTTACAACATTGTCGACCAACTGTTCATCGGGCAGAATATAGGGCTTTCGGGGCTTTCCGTAAACGGCGAGGCGCTTACGGCTTCGGGCATAGTATTCCCCATATTCATAATCGCGCAGGCGTTCGCCTGGTGGCTCGGCGACGGAACGGCGGCGTATTTAAACCTCTGTCAGGGCAGAGGGCAGGCTGATAAGGCGCACAAAGCAATCGGCTTCGGCATAGCCTTAACGGTTGTAATAAGCGGCGTTTTAATGGCGGTCTTTTATCCTATCAAAGAAAAAATACTTTGGCTTTTCGGCGCGGAGGAAGAAAAGGTTTTAGAGTATGCCGTGCAATATTTCGATATAATATTGGGCTTCTTCCCCGTCTTTATGGCTATGAATATGATAAACGCCGTAATAAGGGCGGACGGTGCGCCGGGCTGGTCGATGGCTTCCATGCTCTCGGGCGCGATAATTAACATAATTTTAGACCCTATTTTTCTGTACGTCACCAAATGGGGGCTTGCGGGCGCGGCGTGGGCGACTATAATAGGTCAGTGTGTATCCTGCGTAATTTCGGTTACCTATCTCTTCCGCACAAAGACGTTCAAGCTAAAAGCTAAAAGCTTTTTGCCGAATAAGGAAATAATCCCCGCAATAAAGCTCGGTTTGTCGTCGTTTATAACCCAGATGACGATTGTTATTATTTCGCTTGTTTGCAGCCGTATGCTTGCAAAGTACGGTATTATCGAGTACGGCAACGCCTATATGCCTGTTGCGCTTATCGGCGTGGAAAGCAAGGTCTTTACCCTCGTTGTGAATATCGTAGTAGGCATAATTCTCGGTTGTCAGCCCATTTTAAGCTATAACCTCGGCGCAAAAAATTATAAGCGCGTAAAGCAGTGCTATCTGTACGTTTTATTATGTACGGTCGTTATCACGCTGCTCTTTACCGTGCTTTTCGAAGCTTATCCCGATATGTTCATAAGGCTGTTTATAGACGGCAAAACGCTCGAAAGCGATTCGACTTATTTGGAATTCGGCAGAAAACTTTTCCGCATATTCCTAATGTTCGTAACCTTTACGTGCACTATTAAAATGTCGTCGATATTCTTTCAGGCGCTCGGCAAACCCGTGTTTGCGATTATCGCCTCGCTCGTGCGCGATATCGTCTGCTTCGTGCCCCTCGTGTGCACGCTTCCCATTGCAATGGGAATTGACGGCTGTATATGGGCGGCGCCCATAGCCGACGGCATTGCGATAATCGTTACCGCAATTCTCACCGTACTTTGTTTTAAGGATTTGAATAAACGGGCAAAAGAAGAGATTAGTGCCGACATATATGCCGACGAACGCGTTTCGGAAGACGAAAATACGGTCGGATAAAGGCGGAAAAACATAAACGGCGGGTGCGTAAAAATCGTATCCGCCTTTAATTTTTAAAAAGGGGTTGATTTTTCCGCACGCTGTTGCTATACTAAGATATCGGGACTGTTTTTATGGCGGATATCGAAAAACTCAAAAATTTAATAGACCCCAAGCGTGACGCCGATAAAAATTTTTATCTGGAACTTTTGGACGGGGACAAGCAAAAGGAGTGGGAAGACAGGCACATTGCCGCCGTTTTATCCATGCTCAAATTTTTGCATATAAACAAGCTCACGCGGCAAATACGCGAGGCGGAGGAGGAGCGCAAGATATTGCAGTCGTCCCCCGACTACGACGCCGAAAAATACCGCCGCGTACTCGAACTCACCGCTAAGATAAACTCGGCTAAAAATAAACGCCTTTCGTACAAGTGCTTTTTCGACGAGCCCTACTTTGCGCGTATGGATTTGGTCGACGATAAAGACGGCTATAACGCCTACTATATCGGCAAAAAGGGGGACGAGGGGTTGGAAATCGTAGACTGGCGCGCGCCGCTTGCCCGCAGGTACTACCAAAAGAGCAAGCTTTCGTTCACCATAAACGACTTCGACTACAAGCTCGTTCTGCGCCGCGCAATCCGCACGAAGAGCGGAAAGGTGCTTGACTTTAAAAACGAGTATTTATCCGTGGGCGACAACCTTACAAAGGAGGAAATCGCGGGCAGGGACGCCGCGGTAATCTTCGACCCGTTCTTAAAGGAAATACTCTCCTCGCGCAAGGAAAAGCAGGAGATATGCGACATTATTGAAACCATACAGGAAAAGCAATACGAAATTATCACTGCCCCCGAGGACGCCGAAATGATAGTTCAGGGCGTCGCGGGCAGCGGCAAAACAATGATACTTTTGCACAGACTTTCGTATTTAATGTACAACAACGAAAGTTTGAAGCCCTCGTCAGTTCTTGTAATCACGCCGTCCGACAGCTTTAACGCGTTTATCGACGAGCTTTCGCAGATACTCGAACTCGAAAGGGTAAAGACGGTCACGCTCGAAAGCTATTATCTGCGCCTTTTAAAGGGCGCGGGCGTAATGCTCGAAAACAAAATCGACTACTTCGCGCCCGTCGGCGGCGACTATTTAAACTACGTGTACTCGCCCGCTTTCGTTACGGACGTACGCAAAAAGCTCAATAAAATTTACTCGGGCGTGCGCGGTATGCTGCCGGATAAAAACGACGAATTCGTCGCCTCGATACTTGCGGCAATCGACGGGCAGTTAAAGATTTACGAGGGCATAAAGAACGCGGGGCAGAGGGTAAGAAGGTGCGTGCTCGGCGAAATTAAGGAAAAAAAGGACGGCGGTCTGTTTTATACAAAGCGCATGCGCGAGCTTTTCAATTGCGTAAACGAGGTAAAGGAATTTTTAAGCCTTCTCGGCGAGGACGCCCGCATGGACGGCTATTACTATTTTTTCAAGCAGCTCTTATCCTTTTACAAGGCGCTTAAATTCGTCGCGGCGCACGGCTGTCAGATATGCTCCTCCGCGGTGCGCGATTTAAACGATTTGCACGTTACGGTGGACAAGGAGATAACCGACTTAAAGAGGTACAAACAGTACGTAGGAGGCAAGGCGGAGTATACCTACCCCGACAGAATCGAAAAGCGCGAGCAGACCAAAAAAGAGATTGAAAAGACGGTTGAACAGCTTGAAAGCATATCCTCGGCGTTTGATATAACGTGCGATTTTGCCGAGGTCGTGCGCGGCGAAAAGTACCTCGTAAAGGCGGGCAAATGCGAAAACACGGTCGAGCTCGTGCGGCTTTTTTACCGCGAAACCGTAAAGCCCGCAAAGCAGAAATTCGGCGAGCCGACAACCTGCCTTGTAAAGAGCGACGCATACGCGCTTTGCCGCATACTGTGCGAGTTAGGCTACAATTTAACGCCCTCGTACGCGTTCGTGTTCGTCGACGAGGCGCAGGATATCTCGCCGACCGAGTATGAGGTTCTTCGCGCGGTAAATAAAAACGCAAAGTTCAACATATTCGGGGATTTAAGGCAGAATATCACCCCGTACCGCGGCATATCAGACTGGAAAAGCCTGTCTCTTCCGCTAAGCGAATTGCGGCTAAATTACCGCAACACAAACCAGATTGTGGAATACGTTTCGCGCAATTTAAACGTCGAAATGCAGGCGATAGGTCTGGGTGGCGAAGGGGTCAAAATTATAAATAACCGCGGCATATCCGCCTTCCTTTCCGATAAAGCGGGCTTGCGCGCCGTAATCTGTTCGGAGCAAAACCTGCCCGCGTTTTCCAAAAAGACCTACAACGTGGTAAGGGAGAGCGGGAAGATTTCCAAGACCAAAATAAACCTTTTGACGGTGTACGAGAGCAAGGGTTTGGAGTTTACCGCGGTTGCGGTTGCCGACGGCGATATGACTGAGAACGAGCGGTATATCGCCTATACGCGCGCCTTAAAAGATTTGGCTCTCGTGCGGTAAACGATTTTAATCAAAATTTAAATGCGGCTTTGAAAAAAGCCGCATTTATTAACCTCAATCGTGCCTTCCACCTTAATAAAGGGGGAAGGTGGCTGCGCAGCAGACGGATGAGGGTTGTGTAATATTCCGCAATATAGCCTTCCCCTTGGTGGGGAAGGTGCCCGAAGGGCGGATGAGGGGAATATTGCTTTTTTGCCTCATAATGACGGAGAGAAGGACGCGCTAAGAGTAAACTTCGTATTTTTCACGCATAGTTATGATTTCTTTGAAAAACCGTCAATAATTTGGTTCGAACTGTTGAAAGTCGGAACGGAAAGTGATATAATATTAAGTGGAATAATTTTCAAAAAATTTAAGCGGGAAAGGATTAATCAATGGCGGCAAATAAAAAGGCGAAACAACTTAGCGAAACGCTCGATTTAGACGGCGAACTATTAAACTGCGTATCGTACGCTACGTACTATAACCGCATACCTCTGTTCACCTCTTTCAGAGTTGTCAACAACGGCGAAGAGCCGCTGGAAGAGCTCACAATTCAGGTTACTGGCGCAAACAAACTCATTCTGCCGGCGGAAATAAAAATTGACGCAATTCCCGCCGAAAGCAGTATGGAGGTTAAAACTCCGTCCCTTTTAAATCCCAAATATCTCGCCGAGGTGGACGCGCCCGAAACGTGCACGGTAACGGTTACGGTGTGCAGCGGCAAAACGGTGGTATGCTCTATCGAGGCTCCCGTAAAAGCCATCTCCATGGAGTGCTGGTCGGGCACCGAAGGCAACGCCGAAATGCTTGCCGCGTTCGTCCGCCCTCGCCTTTCCGACTGTCAGAAAATTTTAGCCGAGGCGGGCTTGCAGCTCAAAACCTGGGGCTATTCAAAGGAATGGTCGGGCTATTCTGGCAACGATAAAAACGCGCTCATGTACGCGTTCGCTTCAATGTTCGCCGCAGTGCGCAACTTGAATATCGAAAGGGAGGAGGATAGCGGCGCTTCCGATATAGTTCGCGTCGGCAACCTCGCCGATTTGGTTTCCTCGCGCAGCGCAACCCCGCTTGCAATGGCGGTGTATATGGCATCGTGCTTGGAAGCGGCTAAATTCAACCCCGTAATTTTGGTGGGCAAAACCAAGATTGGCGTGGGAGTATGGCTTCACGAAAGCTGTTTCAATTCGCCCATCGAGGACGATATGTCGGTTATCGAACGCTACGTGTCGTCGGGCGTAAACAACCTCGCCATAGTCGACGTCGACGACTTGTTCGCGCACAAAAACGCGAGCTTTTCAACCGCGTCAACCCACTTTACCACCTTACTTCAACAGGGCAAATTCGACGGCTGTATAGATATCAAGCGTTGCAGAATAGGCGGAATTTTCCCCATGCCCATAAAGGTGGGCGGCGGCTCCTCGTACGAAATTTTGGACAACAACCGCTACTCGTACGACGCAAAGCCCGAAAAGCTGATTGACGCAGACAGCCTTTCCCTTCAACGCAAGGCGACGAAGAGCAGAAACTGGGAAAGAAGGCTTTTGGACTTGTCGCTCAAAAACAACCTCTTAAATTTCAGATATCTTCGCGACTGCGTGCACATTTTGCTTACCGACTTAAAGGTGTTTTTGCAGAAGATAGAGGACAAGGGCACGCTGACCCTTCTTGCCAACCAGTCGAAGATAGAGGACGCGCTCTATTTCGGGTTGGGGGGCAAGGTCAAAACGCTCGGCGAGCTCGTGACAATAGAATTGAACTCGCAGATTGTGCGCTCATACTCGGGCGAAAGCGGCTTGACCGAGGCGGTGCAGACGCTCATAAGAAAGGGCAAATCGTCGATGGAAGAGGTCGGCGCAAACACCATTTATCTTGCGCTCGGCTTTTTAAAGTGGAGGCACAACGGCGATAAAGACTTTAAGTACGCGCCCATAGTGCTGTTGCCCGTCAACCTGAAAAAGACCAAAACGCAGGGCATATTGTTAGAGCTCGGCGACAGTTTCGTCGTAAACACCACGCTTCTCGAATTTCTGAAGCAGGAGTTCGATATCGACATAAGGGGCGTCGAGGACGAAAAACTCACCCCCGCCGAAATACTCGCCGTGTTCCGCGCAAAGACAGCGAATATGAAGGGTTGGCTTGTCTACGAGGACGTGTACCTCGCGCAGTTCACCTTTGCGGGCTACGCGATGTGGCGGGACGTCAAGGACAATATGGGCGTATACAGGCAAAACCCGCTCATTGCGGGCTTGCTCGAAAACGTCAATAAATTCCCCGACAACAAGCTTTGCGGCTCGGACGAGGACGACTCTTCGCCCACCGAGGTTTTAACACCCCTATCGTGCGACAGCTCGCAGTACTCGGCGGTTGCGGAGTCGGCAAAGGGCACGACCTTCGTTCTGCACGGTCCCCCGGGAACGGGCAAGAGCCAGACCATAACCAACATAATAGCAAACGCTCTCGACGGCGGCAAGCGGGTGCTGTTCGTCGCCGAAAAACAGGCGGCGCTAAACGTCGTCAAAAAGCGTTTGAACGAGATAGGAATAGGCGAATTCTGCCTCGAACTGCACAGCGGCAAAACGGTCGACAAGGGCGAGATTGTCCGCTCGATTGAAAACACGCTGTCGCTCAAATCGGAGTACGACGAAACGCGGTTTTTAGCCGACGGCGAAACCATTTGCGAGTACCGCGACACTCTCTATCAGCCGCTGTACGCGCTGCACAAAAAGCGCGGGCTGGGCGTCTCGGTGTACGAGGGCATAGTCAATTATCTTGCCAATTCCGCCGCGCCCGAGCTCGTGAATATCGAGAGCACCTTCTACGACAATTTAACCGCGAAAAAGCTTGCGGAATACGAAAATATGCTCTTGACGGCGCAGGCGGCGGCGAGGGAGTGCGGCGGAGTTTACCGTTCGCCGTTTGCCAACGTAAATTTAACCGAGTGCGACGAAAAGATAAAGCGTTCGGTGTTCTACGCGGCGGAGGTGGTGCTCGCGGAGTTGAAGCACCTCAAAAATTACCTCGCGCTCTTCCTGAACACCTTCAACCAAAAGATAAGCACGTTCACCTCGAAAAAGCTTGCAAATTTAGTGCAGATTGTCCGCACGCTCTCCCGCGACGAGTTAAAAGAATTTTTCGACTGCGACGAGAGGGAGTTCTACACCTTCTACAACGCCAACCTGCGCTACGACGCGGGCGTAAAAAACTGGCTCGTTCACTTTAAGGGGCTGCCCGATTTGGGCAAGTTTGCCGACAAGATAGACGGCGAGATAGAAAGCTGCGACGGCGACTATGCCTCGTCCAAAATTTTAAATACTGTAGTAAAGCGCATAGCCCATCTTGCGCGCACCCCCATAAAGGAGGGCGAGGAGTTGGACTGGGTGAAAGCCGCGCTCGAGATAGAGCAGGATAAACTTAAAATTTTGGCTTACACCTCGCTTTCTTCCAACTTCGTGGGGCTCGGCGGCGGCATTAACGACAAAAAGCGCGACGAATTTTTGGAGCCGTTGTACGAATTCCACAGTTTGTGCGCGGGCGTGTTTATGGACTATAACGCCGACGCGTTCAACTCGGTGTGCGCAAAGGCGGCGGACGGGCATTTAAAGCCGCTGTTTACCGGCGTTTTGGGCTCGGCAAAGTCGTTCGCCCAAAGCTGCGACTATTTCGCCGACAGCATTGCGGCGGACAAAAAGGCGATTTCCGACGAGGATATTTACGATTACTACTACGCAAAGTGTACCGCGCTCATAGACAACATAGATATGTTGCCCGCGTGGGCTATGTACAAGGCGACGGCAAAAAATCTGAACGACAACGGGCTCACGTTCATAACCGACGCGCTCGAAAGCGGGCAGATAAGCGGCGAAAAGATATTATCGGCGTTCCGCAAAAACGTTTACCGCAACTTTGTGCAGAAAAACATTCCCGCCGACCCGAGGCTTTCGGGGCTTTCGGCAACCGTTCTGGACGAAACGGCAAGCAACTTCTCGCAGATTTTGGAGGAGTTCACAAGGCTCACGCGCGATAAGATACGACACGATTTAATCTCGCGTCTGCCCGGCGAAGAGACGGAGGGCGCGCTTACGTTAGAGCTTATGTCTTTCCGCAGACAGACCAAGGGCAATCTGCGCGGGCTCAACCTTCGCACTCTGCTCGGCGAAATACCCGAACTTTTAAAGGTGGTCGCGCCCTGCATGCTCATGAGCCCGTTCACCGTTTCGCAATATCTGCCCGCGGCGGCGGATTTGTTCGACATAGTAATTTTCGACGAAGCGTCCCAGCTTCCCACGTGCGAGGCGGTGCCCTCGCTTGCAAGGGCGAAGAGCGCGATTATCGTCGGCGACCCCAAGCAGATGCCGCCCACGTCCTTCTTTATGTCGGTGGGCGCGGACGAGGACAACCCCGAAACGGAAGATTTGGAAAGCGTCCTCGACGACTGCCTCGCGCTCGGCATACCCGAAAAGCACCTGACCTGGCACTACCGCTCCAAGCACGAAAGCCTTATCGCCTTTTCGAACATTATGTACTATTCCTCGAAGCTGTGCACGTTCCCTTCGCCCGACGCGCTTGACAGCAAGGTTACCTTCCGCTACGTCGAACACGGCGTATATCAGCGCGGCGGCTCGAAATGTAACAAGGAAGAGGCGGAAATGCTTGTCGCCGAGGTAATAAAAAGGCTGTCCGATACCAACCTTCGCCGCGCGTCGATAGGCGTCGTAACCTTCTCCACGCCCCAGCAGGTGTATATCGAAAAAATGCTCAATAGAGCTATCGCCGAAAAGGGGTTGGAGGACGTCGCGTACGAAAGGGAAGAGCCGCTGTTCGTCAAAAACCTCGAAAACGTTCAGGGCGACGAGAGAGACGTCATACTCTTCTCGGTGTGCTACGGTCCCGACACGCTCGGCAAAATATCGCTAAACTTCGGTCCTTTGAACCAGTTCGGCGGCTGGCGAAGATTAAACGTCGCAGTTTCGCGCGCAAGGGAAGAGATGGTCGTGTTCTCGTCAATGCGCTACTCTATGATAGACTTATCCCGCACGACGTCGAGGGGCGTCGCGGGCTTGAAGGGCTTTTTGGAATTTGCCGAGCGCGGCAGAACGGGCATCGCCACCCCGCACGACGAGGTGATTATAAACAAGTCGGGCATAGGCAAGTACGTTGCAAAGGAACTCTCGTCCTACGGCTACGACTGCCGTTGCGACGTGGGCGTCTCCGATTTCAAGATAGACGTGGGCGTTTTGGACCCGAAGAACAAGCGCAACTTCATTTTAGCGGTTTTATGCGACGGCTCGAAAAACTTCTCGGTCAAAGATAAATACGTAATGCAGGTGAACACCTTAAAGCGCAACAACTGGAACGTCATAAGACTGTATTCCGTAAACTTTTTCAACAACCCCAAGCGCGAGATTAAAAAGATTAAGGACTATTTGGACAGACTCACCTCGACGAGCACCAACGTTGCGGGCAACTACAAGCGCGTGTACAAGGTGGCAAAGCCGCAGGTTACCCAAAGCGATGTGAACGCGCTTTTAAGCGGCGATTTGGATGCGGAACTCATTAAGACGATAAGGGCGGTAGTAACCGCGGAAGAGCCCGTCTCGGAGCAGTTTTTGATAAAGCGCGTGCTCGCGCAGTACGGTGTGCAGAAATACGGCACGAGGTTAGAGGCGAAAATAACCTCGCTTATCCCCGCCGCGGGCTTAAAGTCCGCTTCGCTTTTAGGCACGACGCACTACTATAAAACCGACAAGGCGGTGGCTTTCGAAAGGTACCGCGTGGAGGAGGGAACGCAGGTTCGCGGCAACGAAAACGACTACTCGCCGTACGATGTCATTTCGCTTGTAAAAGCCGTGCTTTTAGAGAACGTGAGCATGTACCGCGACGAGCTGATTGCGGCGGTAATCGCGCAGTTCAAACCCGCGCGCGCGGGCGAAAAATTCTCGTCGTATATAAGCGCGTGCATAGACGAGGGCACCGAAAGCGGTATGTTTATCCGCAGCGTGTCCGACAGAATTTCACTCGGCTAAGCGTTATGCGCCGAACGGTTAAAAACCGTTCGGCGCATAAATCATTTAAGCCCATTAAACCGTGTCATTAACTGTCGAAACCACTCGCGGGAGCGTCATTTCGAGTGGAGCATAGCGAAATCGAGAAATCTTTTCTTAATACTCTTTTACCGCAAGCTGGTTAAGTCGTCATTGCGCCCGTCTGCGTATCCGTTGCCCGATTACCGTCATTGGAGTGTCGAAACCCCCAGCGATAGCTGGGGCGAATGGAATAAGCAGA
>JAMPAF010000022.1 GCA_023667345.1 Clostridiales bacterium | reverse complement strand
TGGGGCGGGCGACAAGTTTCGAACTTGCTACCTCCAGAGCCACAATCTGGCGCTCTACCGATTGAGCTACGCCCGCCATATTGCGCAATTTGGTGCGCCCGAAGAGACTACTCCGCTACGCTTCGTGCCGTTGCAAACAACAGGCGTAAGGAGCGAAGCGACGGAATAGCGATTGTTCGCTTTGCGCAATCGCGTCACCGTTCTCGTCTCTCGTGCGCAATTTGGTGCGCCCGGAGAGACTCGAACCCCCGACACACGGCTTAGAAGGCCGTTGCTCTATCCTGCTGAGCTACGGGCGCAAAACTGTAAGTTGTGAGCGCCAAGCCTTTTGATTTGGAGCGGGTGATGGGAATCGGACCCACGCAACCAGCTTGGAAGGCTAGTGTTCTACCATTGAACTACACCCGCATTGTCTGCATTTTAGATTGGACCTAAAAAAAGCAGGTTACGCACAACTCAATGCTAAACGATTATAGCAAATACAATTTTTTATGTCAACTCATTTTGAACGCTAATTTATCAATTTAAAATTATTTTACACACCGTTTTTTTCTTTACAAGAGGCGGCGTTAAGGTACGCGTTTACGGAATATGCGGCAACGTTGCCCTCGCCCGCCGCCTTGGCGTACTGATAAGGTCTGCCCGTGATATCGCCTGCGGCAAACACCCCCGCAAGATTGGTTGCGCACGCCTTGTCGGCGACCGCGTGCCCGCCTTCCGCCTTTAAGCCGTGGACGAGCCTTTCCGCGCCCACCGACTGCTTCAACATAAACACGCCGTCTACGGCAATCTCTTTATCGCCGCAAACCACCGCGCGGGCGCGCATATCGCCCTTGATTTCGGTGATGACGCCCGCCTCGTTCACAATGTTTTCGCCCTCGATTTCGCGGCATTTTTTAAGGCGGAAAAGGTGAATAGTCCGCGCATATCCCGTAAGCAATTCAACCTCGCCCGCCTCGTCGTCGCCGTCGATTGCCACGGCAATATCCTTGCCCTTATACAAAAAACCGTCGCACACGGCGCAGTAGCTTACGCCGCGCCCCAAAAATTCGACCTCGCCCTTTACGGGCTTTACCGCCTCGACGCCCGTCGCCAAAATGACCGTTTTCGTTTCGTAGACGGTCTGCCCGCACATGACGGAGTACCCGCCGTCCGCGGGATAGACGCCGCTTGCCTTACCCTCGGTTATCTCTATCCCCTCCGCCTTTAACTGGCTTAAAAACGCCGACTGCATTTCCGCACCCGAAACTAACGGAAGCCCGGGGTAGTTTTTGATTTTTTCCGCGCCGCGGATTTTGAACGAAAGCTCTTTGCTTCCGAGCAACATAAAATTTTTATTCAGAGCTTTTAATGTGAGCGCCGCGGAAACTCCCGCCGCACCCGTACCTATTATTATACAGTCGAACATATTCTTCACCATATTTCACATACAGAATTAAAGTTAAAGCAATCAACCTCTATCCCCTCTACGAGGTACTCTTCGCAGACTACGTAATTCTGGATTGCCACGTCGCTACACTCCTCGCAATGACGGGTACCAAACCCTTGCCTTCCACTTTGAAGGGGAAGGTGGCTGCGTAAGCAGACGAAAGAGGTTGGTTCTTTTAATTATTCCTTAACATAATTCTTAATTCTTAATTCCGAATTCTTAATTATTTTCCGCAATTACCCCGCATATATGCGCCGACGAACGCATTTTTTGCAATAATTAAAGCCTTGCTTTATCGACCGCCGAACGCCAGCCCGCAAGAGCCGCCGCTCTGTCCTCTTCGGTCATCGACGGCACAAATTCCCGCTCAACCCTGCGCTGAATTTTAAGCTCGTCCACGCCGCTCCAATACCCGCAGGAAAGCCCCGCAAGGTACGCCGCGCCGAGAGCCGTCGTTTCTACAACGGCGGGTCGCTGTAACTTTACGCCTAAAATATCCGACTGGAACGCCATTAAAAAATCGTTCGCGCTCGCGCCGCCGTCCACTCTCAACGCGTTTATTTTTATGCCCGCGTCGCGTTCCATCGCCGCAACCAAATCGGCAGACTGGTACGCAATTGCCTCCAACGCCGCGCGTATGATATGCGCCTTGCCTGTGCCGCGGGTTATACCGCAGATTATGCCCCGCGCGTCAGCTTCCCAATAGGGCGCGCCCAAGCCCGTGAACGCGGGCACCACGTACACGCCGCCCGTGCCCTTTACGCTTGCCGCAAAGGTTTCGCTCTCCGCCGCCGAGGAAATGAGTCCCAACTCGTCGCGCAGCCACTGCACCACCGCGCCGCCCACGAACACCGAGCCTTCCAGAACGTACGGCGGCTTTCCTCCCGCGCACGCGCCCAAAGTGGTGACGAGCCCGTTGCGGCTTCTGACCGCCTTGTCGCCCGTATTTAAAAGAAGAAAACAGCCCGTGCCGTAGGTGTTTTTGACGTCGCCCTCGCCCACGCACAACTGCCCGAAAAGCGCGGCTTGCTGGTCGCCCGCGACGCCGCATACTGGCACCTCGCCGCCTATAACGCCCTTGTCGGTATAGCCGAACAGCCCGCCCGACGGCAAAACTTTCGGCAACATACTTTCGGGTATATCGAAGAGCTTTAAAAGCTCCTTATCCCATTCCAACGTGTGAATGTTGAAGAGCATTGTGCGCGACGCGTTGGTGTAGTCGGTGGCAAAAATTTTCCCGTGCGACAGCCTCCACATTAGGTACGTGTCAACGGTGCCGAACAGTAGCTCGCCCCGCTCCGCGCGCTCTCTCGCGCCCTCAACGCTGTCCAAAATCCACTTGATTTTCGTTGCCGAAAAGTAGGCGTCGGGCACAAGCCCCGTTCTGTCGTAGATAAAGGACGACAGCCCCTCGCTTTTAAGCCTTGCCGCCATGTCGGCGGTGCGGCGGCACTGCCACACAATGGCGTTGTACACGGGCGCACCCGTGTTTTTATCCCACACGATTGTCGTTTCGCGCTGGTTGGTAATGCCGATTGCGGCAAGGTCGCCGACAACAATGTTTGCGCGGATTAAAGCTTCGGCAATGACGCCGACCGCGGAACCGACGATATCCGTCGGGTCGTGCTCAACCCACCCCGCGCGGGGATAAATCTGCTTGAATTCCTGTTGCGCACTGCCGACGATTTCGCCCTTTTTATTAAAGATAATAGCGCGCGTACTTGTCGTGCCTTGGTCCAACGCTAAAACGTATTTCATAGGAAATATTTTATCACACTTGCCGAAAGGTGTCAACGGCGGGGAAAAAGAGTTTTAACAGCGTTGAAATGCGGCAAAATGTGTGCTACAATATAAGCGCTATGAAGAAAAAGAAGAGCAAGCAGCAGCGCAATCTGGAAAAAGCCGAAAAGAAAAGAGAACAGGCGCGGCGCGATGAGCTTGAAAAGCGGGAACTCTATATAGACTACGGCACCTATCCCGAACTTAAAAGGACGACGGCATATGCGGGAAGCCCGCAGGATTTGGGCAAGCTGCTGTATTCGTACAGCGACAGCCGCACATGGATTGATTTGCCGAGCGAGCAAAAGTTCCGCAAAATCTTCTCGCCGCAACGAGTGTTTTTGTTTACCCTCGCCGCACTTTTATGCGGCTGGTTTATAACCGCCCTTATCTATCAGCTTTGCACGACGTCGAACACCGGCAAAACCCTGTTGCAGCTTTTACCTTCGTTTATATTAATTGCCGCATGCGTTGCAATACTTCTTATTTCCGCGTTTATGAAATGGGGCAAATTTGTGCGGTGGGCGTACAGACACAATCTTGTGCGCAGAGGTCGCGACGCTTTTGCACGGGAACGCAACAGACAGATGAGAGCCGAGCTTGACCGAGCCGACAAAAATAAGCCGTATGAAAACGCGATAGATATAACGACGGATTATATAATTTTGAAGCTTTTGGGCGAAGAGTACGTCTTTTACCGCGAACACGTTTCGGCGACAGTCGAAAAGTCGTTTAACGGACTTACCGTGAAATTCAATATCGCGGGCAAAACGAGAATTTTCCCCACAAGCCTGCCGAGCGAGGAATTTGTTCCGCTCAAAAAGGCGTTGCGTGAAAAGCTGACTGCGGTACGTTCGGAACACGTAAAGGATTACGACCTGCGCGAAAATTCAGTCAAAGAAATACCGTTTCTCTTCGGCGTGCTTCTGATACTCGCCGCTGGCGTTATGTTAGTTGTTACGCACTACCTTTGGGTGCCCGATATCCCGCCGTTTTTGGGAGTTTTCTTTATTTTGGTGTCATTCCTCGCACTTGGCAATACGCTTTCATTCATAAAACCGATAAGTGAACTCGGCATACCGCTGGTGTTTGCGATAACGCTGCTTGCGGTGCCGCCATGGGCTCTCGTGTGGATGCAGCGGAATATTATGCACGGCGGCAGTGTTTTGCAGATATTTTTAAAATGCGACGTTATGACTGCGGGTTTTTCTTTTTTTACCGTTATAGGCGCATACGTGCTGATTTTTGCCGTATCGAAGATAGTCGATTATATACGCTTCGGCAAATTCGATTAAAATCGTTTAAAAGCCGCGCGCGATTGTATCGCGCACGGCTTTCTTCATTTTAACCTTCCCGCTCCCTCTACCGTCATTATGAGGTTTTTGCGGCATTGCGGATTTGTTTAAAACGTTAAAAGAATTTAGCCGTAAAAACCGTAATAATCTTTTTGCGCGCCCTGAAGAGGTACTCTCGCGCAAAACTAACCTTGCCGCATTACAACGCAATTTAATGTGAACACCCGCAAACTCCGTAATTCTGGATTGCCACGTCGCTACGCTCCTCGCAATGACGGTACCCGAGGGAAGCACAGCTGGAATATCTTTTTTGCTACTTTTCGTCCTTACTGTAACCTTCCCCTTAGAGGGAAGGTCATATCGCGGTAAAAATTAGCCGCGCGGCGTTAATCTAACGCCGCGCGGCATACTCTTTTTTACCTTAATTCTGCATTCTTAATTCTACATTCTTAATTACTTAATAAGCGCCGTTCTCAGCGAGTTGCACACCGCGACAAGCATAACGCCGACGTCGGCGAAAATGGAAATTATGAGCGGGAAGGACGGTATCGCAATACTCAGAGCCATAATCGCAAACTTGACGACAAGTGAGCCGACAATGTTCTCCACCACTATCCACCGCGTGCCCTTGGCAATCTTGCGTGCCTTGGGCAAAGCTTTTAAATTGTCGGAAACAAGCACGATATCGCTCGCCTCGATAGCCGCGTCGCTTCCAACGCGCCCCATCGAAACGGCGCAGTTCGCAACCGTCATAACCGGTGCGTCGTTTATGCCGTCGCCCGCGTATATGAGCCCGCCGCGCTCCTTTAATTCCTTTGCCTTTTCAAGCTTTTCATCGGGCAAAAGCCCCGCGAAAACGCCGTCTAAACCGAGTTCCTTTGCAACTCCGTCGGCACGCGCCGCATTGTCGCCCGTGAGCATATACGCACCCGCAACGCCGCCCTTTTTCAGCTCGGCAATCGCCTCTTTCGCACCCGCCTTTATGCGGTCGTCAATCTCGATAACCCCAACATATGCGCCGTCCAACGCCACATAAACGAGCGTAGACGCGCTCTCTTTGGTGGCAGATTCAACGCCGTTTTCGCTTAATAACTGCGCGTTGCCGCACAGCAAAGTTTTGCCGTCTACCGTGCAAGTCACGCCCCTGCCCGCAACCTCTTTCGCGCCCTCGCAAACGTAGGCTGTTTCCACATCTTTAAATGCGGCGGCTATGGGGTGCGACGAGAATTTTTCCGCGCATGCGGCAAGCTTTAACGCCTCTTCCGACGAGTACGACTTGACCGCGAACACGCCCTCCGTAAGCGTGCCCGTCTTATCGAACGCGGCAACCGTCGCCTTTGCAAGCTCGTCTATACAGGTCGAGCCCTTGACCAAAATGCCGTCCTTCGCGCTCCGACCTATACCGCCGAAATAGGCGAGCGGCACGGAAATAACCAGCGCGCACGGGCAGGAAATGACGAGGAACGAGAGCGCCTTGTAAATCCAGTCGGAATAAACCGCCCAGGTGTACGCGCCCGCAACCGCGCATATAACCGTGGGCACGATGCCCGCCACAATGAGCGCGGCGACCACCACCGCGGGGGTGTAGTACTTTGCGAATTTGGTTATAAACTTTTCGGGCTTAGCCTTCTTCGCGGTGGAATTTTCGACGAGTTCCAAAATTTTGGACACCGCGGAATTTTTGTATTCCCTTACAACCTCCGCCTCGATTACGCCGGAAATATTTATCGCGCCCGACAGAATTTCGTCGCCCGCCTTCACCTCGCGCGGCATCGCTTCGCCGTTCAAGGACTTCATATCCAAAGCCGTTTCGCCCGCAAGTATGCGGCAGTCAACGGGCACTTTTTCGCCCGCCTTTATTAAAATTCTATCGCCCGAAGCCAGACTTTCGGGCGCGACTATTATCTGTTCGTCGCCCTTAATAAGCGTAGCCGTATCGCTCTTCAAGTCCATAAGGCGGGTTATCGAGCGGCGGGACGAGCCCACGGCAACCGACTGCAACAGCTCGCCTATGCGGTACAAAAGCATTACCGCAACGCCCTCGAAAAGCCCGTCGCCCGTCGTAATTCCAAGCACGACCGCGCCGACCGAGGCTATCGTCATTAAAAAGTTTTCGTCGAACACTCTGCCCTTTAAAATATTGCGGACGGTGTTCCAAAGCACGATATACCCCGCCGCCGCGAACGCCACGCCGTACAGCGCGTAAATAACGTAAGTGACCGCCCCGCCGAGTTTCAAAAAGTCCAAAACCACCGCGGGGATAAAGAACACCGCGGAAATGATAACGGCGATTATATCGACCAAATTTTCCTTAAAAACGCTCTTCTTCTTTTCGCCATCTTCGACTATTTTCACGTCCTCGAAATGGGTTATGCAGTAAACCGCCTTGTCGTAGCTCTCGCGCGTGCCAGTCTTTAAAAGTACGGTCATATTCATAAAGTCGACCGTCGCCGAAACGCCCTCTATCTTGTTCAACTCCTCTTCGAGCTCCCGCCCGCAGTTGGCGCAACAAAGATTTTTTATCTTGATTTTTTTGCAGTCCGCGGCGAGCTTTTTATCGCCGTCCGCACCCGGGTTTTCCGCTCCGACCTCGCCGACGATTTTCGCGTCCTCAAAGTGGTTGCAGCAATATAGTGCGGGGGCTACCGCGTTTTCGGCGCAGTCCAAAATGACTTTTCCGCCGATAAAATCGACCGTCGCGTTTGTTACGCCCTCTATCTTGTTCAGCTCCTCTTCGAGCTCCCGCGCGCAGTTGGCGCAGTCGAGCCCCTCGATTTTGTATTTCTTAATCATTGCAGTTCAAATGCTCCTTTGCAACCGAAATCATAGTCAAAATATGCCCGTCGGCAATCGAATAAATTACCTGTTTGCCCGCGCGGCGGCACTTAATTATGCGGTGGTCTTTCAGCGTCTTTAACTGGTGCGAAACCGCGCTCTGGTTGCCGCCGACAGCCTGCGTCAAGTGCTCCACGCACAACTCCCCGCAGGATAGCGCCAAAAGTATTTTAAGGCGCGAAGGCTCGCTTATCGCCTTAAAGCGCGCCGCAAGCTCGGCGATATCGTCCTCGCTCGGCATATTTTCGAGCGCGCACCGCACGCGCTCCTCGTGCTCGCTTTTTTCCTTTACGTTATCGAACATAACACTCCTCCCTCACCCTTATTATATGCGGCAAGACATAACTTATGAATTGTTATTCATATGATAATATAAGATTTTGTATTTGTCAAGCGAAATTAAAAAAAATTTTCTCATTCCCTCTACTCTTGCTTTCCCCTTGCGTAAAGGGGAAGGCAAGAATGAAGTTACACAACAAAAAAAGAGGGCGCGTAATTTGCGTCCTCTCTTCTATGTAGTTTAATTTAAATCAGCCTTTCAAGCCGCCGTAAACGCCTGCCGCGCCGCCGACGATACCGAAGATAGAAAGAAGCCAGCAACCAGCCGCGGGTGCAAAGGTTAGCTTACCATGAGCTGCCTCAGCGATTTCCTTTAAAGTTTTAATTGCGTCGGTATTCGTGCATGTGAAAGTAAGAATAAGAGCAAGAAGCGCGCTTACGATAAGCAGAGCCGCGCAACCGACCGTAACCCATTTAAGAACCTTGATATCAACAAACTTGCTTACAACGTAAGAGCATGCGGTAAGAGCGGCAGCGATAACCGCGATAATTGCAAATGCTTGAATTGCACCTAACCCGCTATACAATTTACCGTCAGCGTTATTATTATCTTTTATCATTATCGCAAGCGTATCGGCATCTTTGGATGTTTTACCAAGCGCTTCACTTGTAGAACCAAGCCAATCAATGCAAAGACCTACGATGCCCATAATGAGCGCCACTCCCAACACTGCAAGTATGATAATACTTACAACGTTGAATTTCTTGTTGTTTCCTGACATAAAAAAATCTCCTTAAAAATTTTATTTGTTTACAGATAATTGTTTTTTCCGTGTGCACAGCACACGGAAAAGGGCTAGCCCTTTAAATTCAATTCGTTTATATAATACGCACCGCCAAAAATTTTGTCAACTTTTTTGTCGGAAATTGTTGATTTGCGCAAATTTTTCAACCTGAGTGTTGCAAGCAAACAATTACCCCTGCCTCGCCGTCAAATTGATTGACAACCCCGCCCCCGTTTGTTAAAATACATTTTGTAAAAACGCAGAGATGGCAGAGCGGTACTACGTGCCGACTGCGTCGGGGCGAACGCGGCGGTCTTGTAGGCGCACCAGCGCCGCCATAGCGATTGTTCGCCAAAGGCGCAATCGCGTCAAACCGTTAATTTTGCTTTTGCGGATAGCCTTGCGCTATCCCGAAACAAAATTACTTACTTTGTAAAACATACTATTTCACGCAGAGATGGCGGAGCGGTCTAACGCGGCGGTCTTGAAAACCGTTGATGGGCAACTATCCGGGGGTTCAAATCCCTCTCTCTGCGCCAAACCCCGCCGAAAGCGGTTTCGCTTTCGGCGGGGTATTTTTCCACATATTCGCTACACTATTTTACGCTTTAAACCTTTCGCTACAACCTTAAATATTTATTTCCAACCTGTTTTCGTTGACGTACGAACACCAGATGCCGTTTTCGACTATCTCCTCGCGCGCAACCTCTTTTACGAATTTTTCAATCGCCTCGCCGGGGTAGTTTCTAACCTCCTGCCAACGCGCGTAAGCCGAGGCGTAAAATTTGCTCATCTTTTCGTTGTCGTCGGCTTTGCGGTCGAACGACAGCTTGCCCCAGTAGCTTGAAAAGAGCAGCGACGCGGCGGTGGCGATTCCCAAAACTATCGCCGCAAAACTGCGCCAGGGCATACCCGCGAAAATTTCGCCTTCCCAGAACCAGCCCGCATTGCACGCCTTGAATATGCACGCGGCGACCTCCGCCGTAAAAATTATGAAGTAAATGCACACGGTTGCAATGAGCGAAAACTGCGACAGCTTTTCATATTTTTCCGCCTGCCGCCTGTTCCCCGCCTTTTTGCGCGTATGGTATTTCAACTGCCCCGTGGGCTTTTCGCTGTTGCCTATCCACACCTCGATGACGTCCGTCGCGTCGATATTCAGCTCTTCGGTTTCGCTTACGACCGCCAAAGCCTGAATAGCCTTTTCAATCCAAATCATATCGGTTTTCTGCGACCAGGAATACAGCTCGCAGACGTTGGGCAACGCGCTCTGCCCGCCCGTGCACATAGACATATAAAACTGAATTCTCAGCGCTTCGGCAAGGGCGCGGTACTGAATATAATTTTTCTGATACCCCTTTCTGTTGCCGTATACCGTAAGCCAGATTATGAGCCCTATCGCCGCGGTGCAGGGGAATATCATAAACGGCAACGCCGCGTCGTCGTAAATTAAAAACGTGCACGCAACCACGGTGCCGATTATCGCCAAAAGCAACACGAACAGATTGTATTTGGTCTGATTTTTGTTGTACGACAGATTGTCGGCTTTCGCGTAGTGATACCTTAAATTTCTGCGGTAGCCGTCGAGCTCTCCGACGTTCTTCCAAAGCTTAATCGCGTCGTCGGGAATTTCCGCTTCCTGCAAGTTGTAGTCGACCGTCTTTTTAATCATATCCCGCAAAAATTCGGGCGGATTATCCGTGACGCGGTAGTCGCCGTAGCTTTCCCCGCCGTCCTCCGCAAGCCCGCTTATAAGCCACTTTCTTTTGATGTCCGCCACGTCGCCGTCGCCCTGCCTTCTCGACTTTATCCACACGACCGCGGAATCGTTAATCATACCCGGTTTAAAAAGGCGGTCTTTATCGAGGAACTTATCCTCTAAGGCAAAATTTATGACCTCCACCGTGCCGCAGCCGTAGCGCACCTTCGGCGGCTTGCCGTCCCACAGCGCAATGAGTATATGCGAGTGTTCGGCAATGTAAATTCCGAGCTGACGGTACTCGTAGCTCTCGTCGTCCATGCTCTCCGCCGCCGTGAGCCACTCCTTGTTCCGCTCCGTGTCGGGCGCGACGAACTTGCGCTTGCACCTTGCAAGAAAGCCGCTCAATTTGCCCCTGTCCTTTTCGTCGTCAAAGCTTTCGACGTACCTCTCTTCCTCGCAAGGCAGAACGGCGTAGACGTCGATACCCATCCCTAACGCCGCCTCCGCGCACAGCATATCCGCCCCTTGTGCAAACGCGTTGAGCATTATAACGGGCGTGTCCGCCCCGTCTTTGCCCTTGCAGAGCGACTTAATCTCGTTAAGGCTTTCGATAACCTGCGCTTTGATTGCAGGCTTGTCCTCTTCGACGATATTTCTGTGACCCGTAACGCCCACCACCACGGGAATTTTATTACCGTACAGCACTTATCCCTCCGAAATAAACCAAACTTTAATAAACATATTATATCAAAAAAGCAACGGTTTGTAAATAGTGTTTAGACGAAAGTATCTTCATTACTAATTGTTATAAGCTAAAAATTCTTTGATAAAACTGCGAAAAACCTTTTGGCGTGCGTCCTTGCACGGCTGCAAGAACTTTCACAATTTTCTCTGTGAATTTTTAGCTTATAACCGCGAAGCGTCTTGAATAGAAGATTTTTGTCATCTGTCAAGGCGAACGGGTGCAGACGTACAGCGACGTACGGCAAGACCGTTTAACGCAGGCAGGGGCAAAAAGCTTCATTCAAGAAATCAGGTAAGAAGACGCTTTCGTCTATTCGCAATGTTGCTTTTTTCGGGCGGGTGTGATATAATTTTAAAAACACCTTAATAAAGGAGCATTTTTACATATGAACAGCGATTTACAGTGCGTGTATTTATCGGAAGACGAGATACGGCAAAAGGTCAGAGAGGCGGCGGCTTGGCTGGATGAACGCTTTGCCGGCAAAAAGCCGCTTGCGGTAAGCGTGCTTAAAGGCAGCATAATGTTTTTCTGCGACCTTGTGCGCGCAATGGAGACGCCCGTGCAGATTGACTTTATGACAATCTCTTCCTACGGCAAGTCGACCCAAAGCTCGGGCATGCCCAAAATCGTAATGGATTTGGCGGCTTCGGTCGAGGGGCGCGACGTTATTTTGGTCGAGGACATCGTTGACAGCGGCAACACCCTTTACAAAATGCGCGACTTGCTTTTGGGGCGCGGCGCGAAATCGTTTACCGTGGTTGCCCTTTTGGACAAGCCCGCGCGCAGACAGGTCGATATTAAAGCCGACTACTCCTGCTTTACGGTAGGCGACGAGTTTATCGTAGGCTACGGTCTGGACTACGCACAGCAGTACCGCAATCTGCCCTACATAGCTATTTTAAAGCGCGAAGTTTACGAAAAATAAGGAATTTGCATTATGGAAAAAGAAGAAAACGTCAATTTACCCGAAGGCAACGGCGGCGAGGGCGAAACGCAGCTTACGCCCGTTAAAAAGATATCGCGGCTCGACAGATTTTTCGGCATAACGGCGGGCGGCTCGTCTGTAAAGACCGAAATCATAGCGGGCGTTACCACCTTTATGGCTATGGTATACGCGCTTTTGGTCGTGCCCGCAATGTACGGCGTTAAGGATACGCTGGGCAATATTATATACCCCAACGTTTCGTTCAACGCGGTGTACATAGCGACGGCGCTGGGCGCAATCGTGGGCACCACGCTGATGGCATTGCTTGCGAAAATGCCGCTCGCGCAGGCTTCGGGCTTGGGTGCGACGGTGTACGTTACGGGCACGCTTTTGGCGAACGGCATGGGTTTAACCTACGCCAACGCGATGATATTCGTGCTTTTGGACGGCGTAATATTCATTCTGCTTACGGCGACGGGACTGCGCAAAAAGATATTGAAAGCTATCCCCGACGAAGTTAAAATTTCAATTCCCGTAGGCATAGGCTTCTTTATCGCGCTTATCGGCTTTAAAAATGCGGGTCTCGTGCAGATTACGGAAGGGAACATAGGCTTTGCCTCGTTCAACGTTTTGGGCGGCAAGATAACCTATCTTTCGACAATGAGCGCCGCGCTCGCCCTTTTAGGCGTGATTGCAATAGGCATACTCTCCGCAAAAAAGGTAAAGGGCGGCATACTGTGGGGCATGCTCGGCACTACCGCGCTGTACTTTATATTCGCGGGGCTCGGCTGTGCATGGAAGGACGAAGCCTGCCTTGAAATGTTCAAGGGCATTACCTTCGACTCCCCCTTCACCGCCTTCGCCGACTGGGGCAAGGAATCGGTGGGGCAGGTGTTTGCAAACGGCTTCGATTTCTCGGGTTACCTCAAAGGTCACAACGCGGGTCAGCTCGTAGTGCTTTTGATAACCTCCGCGCTCTCCCTCTGCATGATAGATATGTTCGACACGCTCGGCACGCTCTACGGCGCATGCTCGAAGGGCGGGCTTTTGGATAGCGAGGGCAACCCCCTGCGCATGAATCAATGTATGCTCTCCGACGCGGTTGCAACGTGCGTCGGCTCGGTTTGCGGCGCGACGACGGTAACGACCTACGTGGAAGCCTCGTCGGGCGTTGCGGCGGGCGGCAGAACTGGCTTTGCCGCAGTCATTTCGGCGGGTTGCTTTTTGCTGGCAACATTTTTGAGCCCCATTGCAAAAATTATCCCGAGCTGCGCCACAGCCGCCGCGCTCGTCTGGGTGGGCGTTCTGATGATGTCGTCGGTAAAGGATATCGACTGGTCAAGCCCCGCAAAGGCGCTCCCCGCGTTTTTGACGGTGACCGTAATGGCGTTCGGTTTTTCGATATCGTTCGGTATCGGCGTCGGGCTCATATCCTGCGTGCTCGTCAAGATTTTCACGGGAAAAATAAAGGAAATTTCGGTTGTAACCTGGGTAATAACCGTGCTGTTTATCGCAATGTTCCTTTTGACGAATTGATTTTTAATTCAGAATTAAGAATTAAGAATTAAGAATTAAATCCGACCATAGACTTGGCTTCCACCTTTTGTATAAGGGGGAAGCTCCGTGAAGCGTAGCGGAACGGTGATGAGGGATAAGGTAAAATTTTACCTTAATATAGGCTTCCCCTTGGTGGGGAAGCTCCCGCGTAGCGGGTGATGAGGGGAATTCTTTTAACACATCCCTCATCCGTCTTGACCTAAACGGTCAAGCCACCTTCCCCCTTTATTAAGGTGGAAGGCACGTTTGCGGAATAATTATTTTATATAATCCGACCGCAATTCCGAATTCCGAATTACGAATTCTACATTCTTAATTCTGCATTCTACATTCTGCATTTTTAAATTATAAGCTAAGCTTTAACCTTTACGCGCGGGCGCGCGTTGACAAAATACATAAACTGTGGTATAATTCGCGTACCTTAAAGGGGAAACAATTCAACCCCCGCAAATTAATAAATTAACCTTTTGACAAGGAGATTTTTTTATGGCTGAAAAAGACAACAAGCCTAAATCGACGGTTAAACCAACCGCACCCGCCGCAAAACCCGCGGCGAAACCCGTTGCCAAACCTACGGCTACCGTAAAGCCCGCGGCGGCGACCAAACCCGTCGCCAAGCCGACCGCAACGGTAAAGCCCGCGGCTAAACCTACGGCGACGACCGCGGCAAAGCCCGTCGCAAAACCTACGGCGACCGCAAAACCCGCAGGCAAAGCAACGGTAATAGACGCAAAGCCCGCGGCGGCAACAAACCCCGCAGCAACGGCTAAACCCGCGGATACGAAAAAGACCGAACAGGTAAATAAAACGGTCGCCGCGGCGACCGTAGCCGCACCCAAGGGTGCGGCAAAAACCGAAAGCCAGCCCGAACCCAAAACGCCCAAGGCGGCGGCAGCGACGGCTGAAAAGCCCGAAAAAGCGCCTAAACAGCCTAAGGAAAAGAAAGAAAAGAAGCAAAAGGCAATAGAGCCCGAAGAGGATTTCGGCGAGGCGCAGGAAATTGCAATTCCGAGAAATCATTTGATTCGCTTAATTGCAATCATCGCCCTTTCGCTTATCTGCGTAATCGCGATTACGGTCGGCATAGTCGCCGGAGTAAATTCTTACAGAGACGCGCACCGCTTCGCTCAGGTTTACGTAGAGGACTCCCTGCTGTATGATGCGACGGCTTACAGCACCAAGTCCTCGGTAAGCGTTTCTTCCACGACAGTTGGAACGACGGAAAGGGTTAAGCCCGTCGAAGAAGTCAAGGACGAAAGCGACTTATTCCCCCTCGGCATGGAAACTCCCGAAGGCAAGTCGAGATATCCCGTCTACGGCTCTTCAAGCTCGATAAGCTACGTTATCGGCGGCTCTGCCGAAGCGAGGGCGGCGAGAACGGCTCTCATAAGGGAATCAAGCTATCTCACCGCGACGGGCACGCGCAACGCGGGCGGCGGCGGTTACACCTGGATGGACGAAAACGGCTATCTTTACAGCGGAGTAAGACACGCCGACCCGAGCGAGAATACCCCCGCCGTAGACAGCAACGGCACACACAGACAGCTCTATAAACACGCCGCGTCGGTCGGAATGTATATGGGCGACGTTGCGGACGACGAGCCCGGCATCATTAAAACCGTTACTATGCTCCCCCGCACCTACACCCGCGGCTACGGAGTTACGGGCGTTTACGCGCCCGCAGGCGAGGTTATCAAAATCGAGCTCTCCGACGCGGACATGCAGGCGACGGGCGGATTGACGATACATATCGGTCAGGCGCTCTATAACAACAAGTCCAACAACATTTGGACCGACAAGAACCAGATGCAGCGCTTCCCCAACATTTTAAACACTATGTCTGTCACCCGCGACACCGCCGAATACGACGAAGAAACGGGTATCTGGACGGCATACGTCGGCTCCTTTATCGGCGGTCCTTTGTACATCGTAAACGAAACGGTAAAGTTCACCGTAACCATTTCGGGCGGCGTTGCTTACCGCCACTTCATTCTGGGCTACACCACCGAGGCGGAATATAAGGAACTCAGCAAATCTTCCGCCCCCTATTTCGATTTGGAGGTCTGGGACAGAGGCGTGCTCCATTCCGGTCCCCTTTACTATGCGCAAAACTTTACTTACGAGCAGATTTACAACGCCGCGGTGTTCTGGGACAAGGTAGCCACGGTTGCCACGACCAACGGCTCTAACCAAGGCATAGTATTCTTATACGACCCCTTCGTTGCGGCGGGCGCGGCGGTTGCCTTCCCCGGACAGGGCTCGGTCAACTGCCCCGCGGGCTGGATGAGGGAATCGTTGAACTACGACGCAATGGTAACCTCGGGAAGCTGGGGTAACCTGCACGAATACCATCACAATTTTCAGAACTACGGCATAGGCGATACGGGCGAAGTCACCAACAACGGCTTGAACCTCGTAACGTACAGTCTGTTCACAAAGATATCCGCCGCAAGGCAGATAGGCGCGTACGGCGGGGCGGGTCTCGGCGGCTGGAACTCGTACACGAGCGCAACCTGGGCTCTGCAACGCGTAAACAGCAACCAAATAAGCTCGACTAACGGTCTTGCCGTATACTCCACGCTGTTACACAACTTCGGTCAGGATATTTATATCAAGGCGAGGGGGTCATGGGGCGCAGCTTATTTAAACAGATACGCCCAACTCACCCATCAGGACTTTTCCTACTTTGCACAGCAAGTTGCGGGTTACACGGGCGGCGCTTTATCTCCCGCCTCGACCACCTACCCCACCTTCGTACCCGTATCTTCCGTCTATCAGACGGGCAGAACATACAGCTACGACGGCGAATTACACGAGATAACGACAATGCAACCCTACGTTATCCCCACCGAGCAGGCGTTTACGGTCGATTTGAGACCTTATACGGCTACCGACGACGGTCAGTATCAGAGCGGAAGCATTATAATAGGCACCGGCTTTAAGTTCAATATTAAAGAAATAAACGCGAAGGGCATCAGCGGCAAGTGGGAAGAGACGGAAACCGAAGGCGTTTATAAATATACCCCCGACGGCGTTAAACCCTCGGGCAAGATATACGTAACCCTCGGCATCACCCAAGAAAACGGCGACACGACGCACAGGGGCATCGAGCTCGACGACGTGACTTTGGTGCTTCAATTCCAGCCCTCGCGCGAGTCGACAAAGCTCACTCTTGAAAGAACCACGTATGAATACGCAGCCGAAAATATGTATACCGATGCGGAAGAAGCATACAACGCCAAATTCGCAGGTTACGAAAATATGTGGAGCGGCAACAACAATAACCCCACGCAGAACGCCAACACGGACATCTGGTTCTGGACGGAAACAAACGCTTCCGAAGAATATTTCGAACAACACCCCGACCATCTTATAAGGGATAACCGTGTTTTGGTTATCGACGGCAAACTTTTATTCGAGGATTTGAGCAAATACCGCGTATACCTTCGCGGCAGAGTGAACTGCGCGCTTTACTTTTCGCTCGACGGCAAAAATTATTCGCTCGGCGCAACGATAAAAGACACCACGACGGGCGTTATGTATAATGCAAATTACCTCTTCCGCAACGACCCGAACACCTATTTCGATATAGAGTTCAAGGAGGTTAACGGCAGAACCCAGTATACAATTACGGGCGAAAAGTCAGGCACCAAAACGGGCAATATTACCGGCACCAAGTGGCTGTATATAAAGGAAGTGCTTATAGAAACGACAGGCGGCGGCAGAAGTTACATAGGCGTAGGCATGAAGCAATGGACGGAGCCTATGTTCAGACAAGCCGTAAGATATTTTGACAACAGCGGCGCTTCTGTCAGCGAAGCCGATTATAACGCAATGACCGATGAGGAAAGAGCAGAAAGAGGAATAACTTCTGAAACTTATTATTTAAACTCCGCGGGACAAGAGGTTTCGGAAGAGGAAGTTATCAATGCGCAGATGACCGCGCCCGTAATTTTCGGCAACAACGCAAATAATTCAACGCGGCTTCAACCGTACGTAAACGCATACAGGCGCAGCTATGAATTCCCAGACAACTCTGCATATAAAAGCGATTACTTCTATGTAAGAACATACTCGTTTAGCTACACGGGAGAACCTACCGTTGTAACCGACGGTTTATCGCCTGCTTATGTGGCAGGGCAATCGAATTACGTACCTTGGGCAAATACGGATGAATTCAAAATTGAAAATTTATTCGACGGCGACCCTGCTACGTACATTCATTCCGGCAACGGCGATGCAAACAAAATCACGATAAATAACCCCGCAATAATTACCGTAGATTTAGGTACTAAGATAACCGCAAACACTCTCAGGCTGTACACAAGCCCTAACAACAGCAACCATAGAAACGCTTTCCCCAAAGACTTCAAAATTGAAGGAAGTTTAGACGGCAAAACATATTTCGAAATGGGTAGCTGGACAGGCGCAAGCGCCCCCGCTCTCAGCTTTGACTTTGCTCTTACCAAAGAGTTTACGTTCAGATATTATAAGATGACAACGACGGCAACAAGGAGCGGAACAGACAGATTTGCCCTCTATGATTTGCAGTTTATTCACACCCTGCGCATTACCGGCAGCGCCGATAACCGCCTTTCGCTCGACGACGATATGTTCAGCTACAAGGGTAACTGGAAGGCAAGTCAGGAACTCTCGAAATTCGGTCACGTTTACAACGGCGCAAAGGGCTCGGAGCTGTCGTTTAAAATGACGGGCACGAGGGTCGGCTTTATACTCCCCGACGGTGCGAACAACAACTTCGAGGTGTACGTAGACGGAAGCAAGGTAAACTCAATTGAGATGACGCCCTATACCGACGATGGCGGCATAACCTACCTTACCTACCTTTCCGAAAAGTTCAAGAGCGGCACGCACACAATAAAGCTTGTTTGCACGGGCAAAGTTAAGATTGACTCGGTAGTATACTTCAACGAAGCCGATTAATTGAAGCGCAACACGCAAAATTGAATAACAGAAAGCCCCGCGGCGCAAAGCCGCGGGGCTTTTAATTTGACAGCCGCATACCGCGCGTGATACACTTGTAACAAATGGACAGCCGAAACGAAAACTCAATCCCCACGGGCAGGTTCGCGCCCACGCCGAGCGGCGAAATGCACGCGGGCAACCTTTTGTGCGCACTGCTCGCCTACCTCTCCGTAAAGAGCAAAGGCGGCAGATTTTTGGTGCGCATCGAGGATTTGGACAGGGAACGGTGCCCCCGCTTCTCCGCCGAAAAAATCATTTCGACGCTGGATATGCTGGGGTTAAAGAGCGACGAAGCCCCGCTTTGGCAGAGCGAACGGCAACAAATTTACCGCGAAAAAGAGCGGTTGCTTGCCGATAAGGCGCGCATATACCCCTGCTTTTGTACGCGCGCGCAACTCCACGCCGCCGAGGCTCCGCGGCTTTCCGACGGCGGAATTGTATATTCGGGCGCGTGCCGCAATCTTACCGCCGAGCAAATCGCGCAAAAGTCCCTGTCCCGCCGCCCCTGCTTCCGCGTAGAAGTTTCGAACGAAGAAATCGTCTTTGACGACCTGTTCGCGGGGCGCACGGCGCAAAATCTTAGAGAGGAATGCGGCGATTTTATTCTCAGACGCAGCGACGGGGTGTACGCGTACCAGTTTGCCGTTGCCGTGGATGACGGCGAGAGCGGCGTTACCGAGGTTGTGCGCGGCGACGATTTACTTATGAGCACGCCCCGCCAGATTTGGCTTATGCGGCTTTTGGGGTACGCCCCTCCCTCCTATTACCATATCCCCCTCGTTTGCGACGGCGAGGGACGGAAATTGAGCAAGAGCGAGGGCGACAGCGCCGCAAATCTTGTGGAAAACTACCCGCCCGAACGCGTGTTGGGCTTTCTTGCCTTTTGCGCGGGGATAACAGATAAAAACCGCCCCGCAACGCTCGACGAACTTGTCGCTATCTTTTCGTGGCAAAAAGTGCGCAAAGATAGAATTTTACTCGACAAAAATTTGTTGTTGCAATAATTTTTTCAAACGTTTTAAAAGTGTTTGACAAGTAAAGATATATTTAGTAAAATAATAAAGCTGTTAAACGGACGGCACTAAACGCACCTGCCGCTTAAAGGACAGACGGCGGGCAACGTTTTTTAAAACAACACAATATGCACCATTAGCTCAACTGGATAGAGCGTCGGTCTACGGAACCGAAGGCGAAAACTCCGTAAAACTTAATATGCACCCTTAGCTCAATTGGATAGAGCGTTGGTCTACGGAACCAAAGGCTGGGGATTCGAGCTCCTCAGGGTGCACCAAGCCCAAACTTAGGCGAATACCTATGTTTGGGCTAATTTTTTATAATACAACAAAATGAAATTCAGTCGTTAAATTGTAATTTTTAATTTTAAATCCACTTTGCATACAGAGTAATATTTTCTGTTGCTTTGTCAGTTTCAAAATTCCATTCGTTTTCGTAATTTTCGTCAAACCAACCGCCAAAAGTATAGCCCTCTTTTGTCGGATTTTCGGGCTTTGGCAATAACTCATCTGTCAGTATTAAAAAAGCGTAAGTTGTTTGCTCACCCCCGTTTGAATTAAACGAAATAAAACGTTGTTCATCAACTCTATATTTATGCACATTAGGCAAATCGTTAAAGTCTATATTAAATCTAATAATTTTGCCCTTATCAGAAAACTTTTCTGTATGCACGATTGAG
>JAMPAF010000021.1 GCA_023667345.1 Clostridiales bacterium | reverse complement strand
ACCGGATGGTGCTAAAATCAAACCCCCACTTGAAGTGGGGGTTGCTGACTTGCGAGGGCTTGCAAAGCCCGTGGCAATCCAGAATTACGAAGTTTGCGGGTGTTCGCCTTAAATTGCGTTTTGCTAAGGTGGGGTTATTTTGCGCGGGAATACCTCTTCGAGGCGCGCAAAAAGATTATCACGTCGTAAACGGTAATTATTTTTGCGTTTCAACACGGTTCATTGTACCGTTTACTCCTCATAATGACAGAGAGTGGTGTACTGCTTTCCGCTACTTCGTGCCGCGCAAGCGCGGGTCAGAATGACGGCGGCAAGTATGAAGCGATATTCTGCGGACTACGTTATTCTGGATTGCCACGGGCACAAGTGCCCTCGCAATGACGGCATACCCAATCCCTTGCCTTCCCCCTAAGGGGAAGGTTACAATAAGGACGAAGAGTATTAGAAAAGATGTTTCGACTGCGCTATCGCTTCGCTCAACATGACGTTGGGGGGTACCGCTTTCAGCAACTTCGTGCCCGAATAGCAATGCGCGGGCGGGCATACGGAATTTTTACAAAAAGTCCCCCGCGCGAAGCGTGGGGGATAATTTTATGAAGCGAATACCATTGACAGTTGCTTCCCTAATATCGGCATACTTAAATTGAATTTGCCGTTTTCTATTTTTGTTGCCTGTCTGAATTTGAAACCCAAAATGCCGATTTCGGCTTTGAGTTCGCCCGTCTCGTCGTCGTAGGTATAGGGGGCGGTGTAGGAGTGCCTTTTTCCGTTCTTTTTCTTAAAACTTACCTCTAACTTTTCGTCGTCGATAAAAGTAATTTTAAGGTAGTCGTACTTTTCCAAAAGATTTTCCTTGCCTAATTGCGCAAACGTGCAATCGTAGGTTGCTATATACGGCTTTGTGAGCGATTTTACCGACGAATTCATATCTAACGTAAACGCGCACATACACATACATGCGGCGACGGCAAATAGAATTGCCGCAAATAATTTCTTTTTCATATGTAAAGAGTATGTGCAGTTTTATAAAAAATCCGCCGCCGACCGTAAAAAACGGTCGGCGGCGGCATACACTATTTTAAATTTAAGCCTTGCCTATGCAGCCGAAGATTTCCATCTTCTCTTTAACGGTAGCCTTAATTGCGGCGCAGCCGTCGGCGAGCAGCTTTCTGGGGTCGAAGCCCTTGCCCTGTAAATCTTTGCCCGCTTCTATGTACTTTCTCGTAGCTTCCTGGAAGGCGAGCTGGCACTCGGTATTAACGTTGATTTTTGCAACGCCCAACGAGATTGCCTTTTTAATCATATCGGTGGGGATACCCGTGCCGCCGTGCAGAACGAGGGGCATTTTGCCGACCTTTTCCTTAACCGCAGCAAGCGTTTCGAAGCTTAAACCTTCCCAGTTTGCGGGGTACTTGCCGTGAATGTTGCCAATGCCCGCGGCGAGCATGGTAACGCCCAAATCGGCAATTTTTTTGCACTCTTCGGGGTCGGCGCACTCGCCCTTGCCGATAACGCCGTCCTCTTCGCCGCCGATAGCACCGACTTCCGCTTCGAGCGACAAGCCGAGCTGTTTGGTTACGGCAACAAGTTCCGTGGTTTTCGCGATATTTTCTTCGATGGGGAAGTGCGAGCCGTCGAACATGATGGAGGAGAAGCCCGCCTTAATGCACTTGTAGCAGCCCTCGTACGTGCCGTGGTCGAGGTGGAGGGCTACGGGAACGGTAATATGTAATTCCTCAATCATAGCCTTAACCATGTCGGCAACGACCTTAAAGCCCGTCATATATTTGCCCGCGCCCTCGGATACGCCGAGTATTACGGGAGCTTTCAGCTCCTCGGCGGTCTGTAAAATGGACTTTGTCCACTCCAAATTGTTAATATTGAACTGACCTACCGCATATTTGCCGTCTCTTGCCTTTTCAAGCATTTCCTTTGCCGAAACCAATCCCATAGAAAACCTCCGTTATCATAAATAATATAAGGTAACAAAAATTACCATATACAAGTATAATTCAAACGCGAGTAAATTTCAAGTATATTTTTAAAAATTGTCGATAAAAAAATAACCGCGTTTATTTGGGTTATTTTGTTGACTTGACGGGAGCAATTTGTTATAATGACGACGCTGGTAATTTTGGTTATCGCATACAAAATTGTAAATATTTTTTATTCGGAGGAATATATTATGGCTAATGTAAAAGTTGCTATCAACGGTTTCGGTCGTATCGGCCGTCTTGCGTTCAGGCAGATGTTCGACGCGGAGGGATACGAAATCGTAGCTATCAACGACTTGACAAGCCCCAAAATGCTTGCTCACCTCTTAAAGTACGATTCGGCTCAGGGCAGATACAAGTACGCCGAAACGGTAGTTGCGGGCGAGGACAGCATTACGGTAAACGGTAAGACCATCAAAATTTATGCCGAGAAAGACGCGGCTAACCTTCCCTGGGGAGATATCGGCGTAGACGTTGTACTCGAGTGCACCGGTTTTTACTGCTCGAAGGAAAAGGCTTCCGCGCACATCAAGGCTGGCGCTAAAAAATGCGTTATTTCCGCACCCGCAGGCAACGATTTGCCCACGGTTGTTTACAGCGTAAACGAAAATACTTTAAAGGCAAGCGACACGGTTATCTCCGCGGCAAGCTGCACGACCAACTGCCTTGCACCTATGGCTGCAACCTTAAACAAGCTCTGCAAAATCAAGAAGGGCTATATGACGACCATTCACGCTTACACGGGCGACCAGATGGTTCTCGACGGACCTCACCGCAAGGGCGATTTGAGAAGAGCGAGGGCGGCGGCGGTAAATATCGTTCCCAACTCGACGGGTGCGGCTAAGGCAATAGGTCTTGTAATTCCCGAGCTCAACGGTGTATTGGACGGCTGTGCACAGCGCGTTCCCGTTCCCACCGGTTCGCTTACCCAGCTTATCGCTGTTTGCGAAGGCGAGGTTGACGCGGCAAGCGTAAATGCTGCGATGAAGGCGGCTTCTTCCGCTTCCTACGGCTACACCGAGGACGAGGTCGTTTCCAGCGACATTATCGGCATTACCTACGGCTCTCTTTTCGACGCTACGCAGACAAAGTGCATGCCTCTCGGCGACGGTACGACCTTAGTTAAGGTTGTTTCCTGGTACGATAACGAAAATTCATACACCTCGCAGATGGTCAGAACCATTAAATACTTCGCAGAATTGAAGTAATTTTAATTAAAAATTCTTAAAGCGGACTTCTTTTTCGGGAAGTCTGCTTTTTTTGTTGACAAAATAAAATAATCAGATATAATAGTTGTTATATAACAAAAGTTATTTAATGTAGGAAATAATATGCCGCCGAAAGCAAAATTTACGAGGGATACAATTATAGCCGCCGCTCTGGACATCGTCCGCGCGGCGGGAATGCCCGCGCTTACCGCGCGGGCGTTGAGCAGCGCTCTCAACTGTTCCGTAGCGCCGATTTTCAGTTCTTTCGCGAACATGGAAGAGGTGCAGGCGGAGGTTGTTGAGCAGGTTAAAAAACTCTATACGGAATATATTTATAGGGGCTTGACCGCGCAGATACCGTTTAAAGGCGTGGGAGAGCAGTATATCAGGTTTGCCGTAGAGCAACCGAATTTTTTCAAATTGCTGTTTATGCTCGGGCGCGGCGTGAAGAGAGCAAACGGTCTGTTACCCGTAATCGACGACAATTACGACGTCATTTTAAATTCGGTTAAAGTCAGCTTCGGAGTGGACGGCGCGTGCGCGGAAAAGATATACAAGCACCTTTTCATATATTCTCACGGTGTGGCGTCGCTTTGTGCAACCGGTGTATACACATTCACAGGCGAAGAGGTTGGCGAAATGCTCGCCGAGGCGTGCGTCGGCATTATTAAGCACTTGAAGGGACAGTATGATAACGGCTAACGGAATAGTAAAGATGTACGGCGGAGCGGATAACCGCCAGACGGTGCTAAAAGGCGTCGATTTGACTGTGAATGACGGTGAAAGCGTCGTCATCTTGGGCGCGTCGGGTTCGGGCAAGTCTACGCTTTTAAACGTGTTGAGCGGGCTCGAACGGGTAAATGGCGGCAACATATTTTACGGCGGCACGGATATAACCCTTTTAAGCGATGCTAAGCTCACGGCTTTCCGGCGCGAGAAGATTGGATTTGTGTTTCAGCAATACTATCTTTTGCCCGATATGACGGTTGACAAAAACGTGCGGATGGGCGCGGATTTGGCGGGAAATAAAGACTATAAGGAAATAATACAGAGCTTGGGGCTGGGCGAAAAAATCAACAAATATCCTCGTCAGCTCTCGGGAGGCGAGCAGCAGCGGGTTGCAGTTGCGCGTGCGCTTGCAAAGCTCCCCGAAATACTGTTTATGGACGAGCCGACGGGCGCGCTCGACGAGGCTTGCGGGCGACAGCTTTTGGACTATGTATTAAAGCTTCGCAAAGAGCGCGGGTTTACTCTCATAACCGTAACTCACAACGAAAATATCGCCGAAACGGCGGAAAAGGTCGTAAAGCTGAATAGCGGTAAAATTAAGGAAACAAAGGTAAACGCCCGACCGAAAGGCGCATACGAAACGGGGTGGTAAAATTATGATTATCACGTTTAGGGACGCGCTTAAATTCGCGGGTATAATTATTACGGTGTGTTGTGCCGTTTTCGTGTGCAATCTGTTTTTAAATTACGGAATGGATTTAAATGCCGTTGCTGACGCCGTGTCCGGAAGTCAACAGGCGACGTTTAGCGCCATGCAGCTTAACAACAAGGTTGTCTGTGCGGTAACGGGCGTGTGTCTTGCGTTCACTTCGGGCGTGCTTTTAGTGTTTTATATCGGGCATTATATAAAGCGGCATTCTTCGCGGTTCGGTATTTTAAAGGCTCTCGGTTACGGCGAGGCAAAGGTGGCGGCTGGTTGCGCCGTTTTCGGGCTGTGCGCTTTTATAGGCGCGGCGGCAGGATATGCGCTAAGCTGGGCGCTGATGACAAAATTTTACGCGGTGCAGGGCGAGGGCAAAGCCATGCCCGAGGTGGTTATGCGTTTTCATCCTGTGCTGCTTTTAACGGTAATCCTGCCTACGGTGTTTTACACTGCGCTGTCGGTGCTGATTGCTTATTTCAAGCTGAAAGCGCCCGCGCTCTCGCTCATAAGGGGCGAAACCGTAGAGAGGAAAGTAAAGCAAAAAAAGGATAGGGGAGACAGAAAATTTTTAACCGAGCTTGCGTTCTGCGTGTTCGGCGAAAGAAAATCTCTCGTATTTTTTGTCGGCTTCGGCTGTTTCTGTTTTTCCACAATGACGCAGATGGGGCTTTCGATGCGGAGCTATGCCGACGAAATGATTGGCGCAATGATACTCATTATCGGGTTGATTTTAGCGGCTATGTCGCTTTTGCTTGCTCTCGGCGCAGTAGTTGGCGGTAACGCGAAAACGCTTGCAATGATGAAGGTCAACGGTTACACGCTCAAAGAGAGCGCAGTGGCGGTGTTGGGGCTGTATCATATTCCCGCGGCAATCGGGTTCGCCGTCGGGTGTGTCTATCAGTGGGGCGTGCTTAACATAATGGTTAATATTGTTTTTTCTTCGGTAGAGGGAACAATTCCTTATGCGTTCGATTGGAAAGCGTTCGGTATATGTGTCGCCGTTTTTGCTGTTGCGTATGAATTGTTGAATCTGCTTTACGCAATAAAAATTAATAAGACGCCGGTCAAGGCGGTTATGAGTGAGTAAAAATTATGGAAAAGGTTATCGAAATTGAAAATTTGCACAAGAGCTTTAAGGACGTTCACGCGGTAAACGGACTAAGTTTCAGCGTGTACGAGGGTCAGCTTTTCGCCTTTTTAGGCATAAACGGCGCGGGCAAGAGTACGACGATATCTATAATCTGCGGTCAGTTGCAGGCGGACAGCGGCTCGGTAAAGGTCAACGGCACGGACATTAACGCCGACGCAAGGAGCGTAAAGCGCGACCTCGGCGTTGTGTTTCAGAATTCCGCGCTCGACAAACAGCTTACGGTTTTGGATAATCTCAAATACAGAGCCGCGCTGTACGGTATAAACGGCGAAAAGTTCAAAACGCGGCTCGAAGAATTGAGCGCGCTTTTGGATTTACAGCCCATATTAAAGCGTACGCTCGGCAAGCTGTCGGGCGGGCAGAAGCGCAGGGTGGATATTGCGCGCGCTCTCGTGCACAGCCCCAAAATTTTAATTCTCGACGAGCCTACGACGGGGCTCGACCCGCAGACGCGCAAGAATATCTGGGAAGTTATAGGAACTTTACGCAAGCGCGACGGGGTTACCGTGCTCTTGACGACCCACTATATGGAAGAGGCGGCGGACGCCGACCGCGTAGTTATAATCGACGGCGGCAAGATAGTTGCCGAGGGCACGCCGCTCGAACTCAAAAACAGATATACGGGCGACTTTATAACGGTGTACGGGGGCGACGAAGAAAAAATTGCCGCGCTCGGCGTTAAGTACGAAAAGGTTGCGGGCGCTATCAGAATTGCCGTAAAGGACAGCGCGGAGGCGACCGAACTTATTGTAAAATATCCCGAACTGTTTACCGATTACGAAGTGGTAAAGGGCAAAATGGACGACGTTTTCCTCGCCGTCACGGGCAAAAATCTCGTCGGAGGTGTGATATGAGCGGACTGTTATCTTCGGTAAAGCGCAATTGCAAACTGTTTTTCAAGGACAGAGGAATGTTCATTTCCTCGCTCATAACGCCTATAATTCTGCTCGTGCTTTATATGGTGTTTCTCTCTAAGGTGTTTAAGGATAGCTTTACGGGGCAGTTGAACGGCGTGCCCGTGCCCGACAAACTGGTAAACGGTTTCGTTGCGGCGCAGCTCTGCTCGTCTCTGCTTGCCGTGTGCTGTATAACCGTCGCGTTCTGTTCAAACCTCTTAATGGTGCAGGACAAGGTGACGGGTGCGCGCGGCGACATTTTAATTACGCCCGCAAACCGTTCGGTTCACGCTCTCGGTTACTATCTCGCAACCGCCGCTTCAACGCTTATAGTTTGTCTTGTAGCTTTGTGCGGAAGCCTGATATATATGGCGTGCTCGGGCTGGTATTCGAGCTTCGGCGACATTTTGCTTTCGGCGACGGACGTCGTTCTTCTCGTCATGTTCGGCACCGCGCTGTCGTCGGTATTAAATTTCTTTCTCAGCACTCAGGGGCAGATGCAGGCGGTCGGCACGATTGTCAGCGCGGGCTACGGCTTCGTCTGCGGCGCGTATATGCCTATAAGCCAGTACGGAAGCGTTTTACAAAACGTGCTCGGGTTTTTGCCCGGGACTTACGGCACCGCGCTTATCCGCAATCACATGATGGCGGGCGCGTTCAGGGAAATGCAAGCGCAGGGTTGGGGGAGCGAGGTTATCGACGGTATAAGAGGTATGATAGACGCCGATTTAAGCTTTTTCGGCAACAAAGTTGAGCTTTGGGTATGCTATCTGGTGGTAATTTTAAGCGTTGCGGCGCTTATCGGGCTTTACGTACTGTTAAACGTATTTTGCGGCAAAAAGAAAAAGTGATAAATTTTGTATGAAATTTTAAGACCCCGCCGCCCGCAATAAGCGGCGGCGGGTCTTTGAACACCACTCTGAGCGTAATTCGAACACTCGGCTTGCGTTGTTTTATTAAATTTTTTTCGTAAGTGCAATGATTGTTGCACTTATTATTTTTTTAAATGTTGCCTAATGCTTTTAAATTCAAAATAATTATGATATAATGAAAGAAAAATTATTTAGGTATATTTATGACGAGTGCAGAAAAGGCGAAAAAGATATTAAGTGCAGAGAAAGATATATCAACACTTAATAACATTTTAGTAAACGGCTATTTTCAAAAAGCTGAAAATACTATTACCAAAATTGCAAATAATTTCGATTATGCCAAAGCTATATTTGCAAGCAGGGTTAAACATAAGATACCTTATGGTAATGTACCGTTTGGTAGTTTAAAATTTATACAACAGCGAAAATTTGTTGTAATGCTGTTAGAAGCAGTGCAAGCGACTCTAACGGAATTAGAATTAACCCCTACTAACGATAAGGAAGAAATGTAGAGATATGAAATTTTCATTGTAGAAAAACTTAATGTGCTTGGTGATAAAACTCAATCTACACCACCCGAAAAATGGAGTAAATACAAATGAAACAATCTGCAAAATTTATTATTTCATTACTTTTCTCTCTTGTTCTTGTCGTACTATTTACTGTTTTTTGTTGCAAATTCCAACTATTTGCGGCAATTGTTGTCGGTGTGCCTTTAAGCATATGTTTAACAATTTCAATAGTAACATTTATAGCGTTTAAAGCTGAATTTGAGCGAGAAAAAAGAAAGCATAAAATTTTAGAATATTTTAATAACTATACACCAAAAATTGACGAGTTAGATTATGAAACTTACACAAACTCAATAAAAAATCAAATAATATATTATTGCGAATACGGTTTTATTACACTAAATCAAAATTCGTTTAATTGTGATGGAAGAAAAAGTGCTTTTCCTATTTATTATCTAAAAATAATTGACATTAAAGCCGAAATTGGTTCAGACGATAAAATATTGATAAAGATATTGTTTCAAGACATAAGCACATCTCCGCCATTTCAATGGTTTAATACATCAACGCAAATTGATTTTAAATTTACACATATTGACGACGCAAAAATGTTTTTTAAAATTATAAAAAATATTATTGCTATTGTTAAAATTGAAGAAAGAAAACACGGCATTGATACAAAAAAGCTAACACCGCCCAAATACCCTACAATACAAGCAGATATATCAGTAGGTAAAGAACTAAAAACAAATAATTGCGAAACCATTAAAAAGCAAAATCCTACAAAAAAGAAAAGCAACAACGGATTTGAAACTATTGATAAGTGTACTTCCGCATCCAACATTATAAGAATAGAATATAAAGACAATGAAGCACCCGAAAACGCAACTATTGTTACACTAAAAAACAATCATAAATTCAGCGCAGAAGATTATTTATCTGTTTACGGTTATCAAACACAAAAAACTGCAAAATTGCAATATTTCTTTTTTCTTGATAAATCGCGTTCTAAAAAGAACGAACACGGTAACATTATTTACCCTGCAATAAAAATATCCTCAACAGTCATTGTGCATTTCCCTGATTTAACGACCGAAGAAGCAAGAAAATATATTGCAATAAGTTATGCGGAGCGTGCGACAAAAAATTATTATGTGCCAGCGGAAGAAATTGACGATTTAACGCACTATTGGTCAGGCAAACAAATATATGAAGAACAACAGAAAATTAAAAATCCCGACTATTGCGTAATTGATATTGAAACAACAGGATTAAGCCGTACAAGCGACCAAATAATTGAAATATCTGCTGTCCGCGTTCGCGCTAATGAAATAACCGATACCTTTACAAGCCTTGTTAAACCTACTATCTCTATTCCTGCTTCCGCAACGCAAATAAACGGTATTACAAATGATATGGTGAAAAACGCGCCGCCACTAAAAGAAGTTCTTGCAAAGTTTGTTGAGTTCGTCGGCAATGATATTGTAATAGGACATAATATCGGCAACTTTGATTTAGAATACATATCGCGTGCCTGTGCAAACGAATTAAACAAATCTTTTGATAATGATTATATTGACACTTATCCCCTTGCAAGAAGCACTTTTAGTGGAATATATGATTACAAACTATCTACTCTATGTCGCGAATTAGGCATTACTCAATCAACACATAGAGCGGAAGCAGATTGTATAAGTACAAAAGAGCTTTATGATAAGATAAAAGCAAAAATGATAAGTAATAATTAAATACGGTAGTTAATTTGCAATTAACAATTTTATAAATATCAGTTAAATTGCAATTTAGCACTGCGGCGGATGCTTGTCTGATACAAGCGCGCCGCTATCTCGCGCGCGGAACTGTTTACGTTCACGCGAAAAAAAATAAAGCCGCCCGCCGACAAATATCGGCGGGCGGCTTTGGTAGTCCCGACGGGAATCGAACCCATAACTAACCCTTAGGAGGGGTTTATTATATCCATTTAACTACGGAACCATCTGATTATTCAATAGCTCATTTTAAGCTATACTATAATACACCGTCTTTTACTAAAAATCAAGTTTTTTAAATGCTATCTTGACAATTCCTCTAAAAATGATATAATGTATTATGTATTATGCCGTAGAAGCGAAAGCGGCGGGGGAAAATCAGTGAAAAAAAATAAAAAAACTTTACCTCAACTGAATAAATCTTCCGTCTTAAAACTTGTCGTTTTTATTGCAATTATCGTTCTTATTGAAGTGGCGGCGGGGCTGTTTATTTACGGTCAGTTTTCCGCGAAAATCTACAAGCAGGAATATTCCTCGTTCGGGCAGCGTGCCGACGCGCTTACAAAATCACTGTATACTGATTATTCAACCTCGATAGACGACAGCAAATTCAACGAAAAAACCGCCGTGCACAACCAGATTATTGCACGGGGCGAGGGCGACCTCGATTTCGATTACTGCTTTATTTTTACCGAGGGCGCGGGCACGATAATAAGCGGCGGCGGGTTGAATTTCGAGGGCAAGATTTCAAACTACGGGCTTTCGTACAACGGCTTGGAAAAGGTCAGTATTGGCGGCGTTACCTACGTTTTTGCCGCGTCGGAGCTGGGAGATAGCGGTTACCGCGTAGGCTGCCTTAAAAATTTCGACGCAAGGCAGAAAATTATTGACAATATGCTCGGCAACACGGTTGCAATTCTCGTCGTTGCGGGCGTGCTGATAGTCGCCGCGGCGGTGCTTCTTACCTACCTTATCGGCAACCACGATAAGGCGGACAGATTCAAGTATAAAATTACCATCGACAAGACGGGCAAAATCGTGCGTTCGAACGCCGCGTTCAAGCACGAGTTTGCGACGACCTCGAAGATAGAGGAGCCAGATAAGCTCGACAAAAAATCGTTAAGTTTAGTAAGTTTAAGCGGCAATTACGGCGAAAAGCTCGTTGCGCTGCGCATGAGCGCACAGCCCAACCGTTCGATTGTTTACGGCGCGGATATCGTAAACGCCGACTCGTTTATTCAGAGCGGGGAAGAGAGCGTAGGCGAGTTCGACTCGGACGGCAAGACGACCGCGTCGCTTTCGAAGATGTTCGAAAATTTTGTCTTAAAGGGCAAGCGCACGCTCTTGGGCATACTGTATATAAGCAGTCTCGACAGAATTAAAACGCTGTTCGGCAAGCAGATGGCGGTGGATATTCAGCGCATAATACTCAAAAAATCGCGCGAAAAGTTCACATACGCCTACGAGCTTGATTTCGGCTATATCGGCGTGACCTATCCCGACGGTAAAAAACTCGATATTTTAATGTCCGATTTGGAGGATATTTTAAGGTACATTAACTCGCCCATCAAAATGGAGGACAATCTGTTCACGGTCGACGTTAAGTCGGGCTTTGCAATGTGCGACGCGAGCATGAACCCGCTCAATTTCGAGCACGCGTACAAGGCGGCAGAGGCGGCGCGTCAGCGCGTAATGGACACGAAAATCGCCGACTATATCGTATATCACGAGTCGCAGAGAAAGCTGTACGAGAAATATTTCATAACCTTCGACATCAAGCAAATGCTGGCGGAAGGTGCGTTCGAAATGGAGTACCAGCCGCAGTACAACATAAAAGAGGAGCGGATAGAGGGTTTCGAGGCGCTGTTCCGCGTAAAGAAGAGCTGGAACGTAAACGTAGACACCTTCTCGTTCATAACCTATGCAGAACGCACCGGCGCGATGGTACAGCTCGGCGACTTTATCTTCGATACGGGCATGGCGTTCGCCAAAAAGCTCGAAGGGAAAAACGTGAGCGTATCGCTCAACGTATCGCCAGTACAGCTCATGCAGGCGGGCTTTACCGAAAACTTTTTAAAGCTTTACAAAAAGTACAACTTAAAACCGCGCTCTATATGCGTGGAGATTACCGAAAGCTTTTTAATGACTAACTTTACGGAAACGCTGAAAAAGTTAGATATTTTAACGGCGCAGGGCATAGACGTGCACCTCGACGATTTCGGTACGGAATATTCGTCGCTTTTATACATTAAAAAGCTGCCTATATCTACGATAAAAATTGATAAAGAGTTCGTTAAGGACGTTTTGACAAGCAAAGAAAGTCAGGCGATAATCAAATTCATAACGAATATCGCGAAACTTCTGAACAGAACGACAATCTGCGAGGGCGTCGAAACCCCGCAGGAATTCGATATGCTCAACTACCTCGGTTGCGATACGATACAGGGCTGGTTGATAGGCAAATCAATGAAGCCCGAGGCGGCGCTCGAAATAGTCGATACGTTCGATTACAAACGCGTCGTCGCGGCGAAAAACGGCAAGTAATTTGCGATTTAAGGAAAAGATATGGTAACCTCGCTATTAAGTTTAAATCTGAATAAAGGCGTGTACATACTGCTCGTCGTGCTCTTTTTCCTGCTGTGTATAGGCGGGTCTGTGCTCTTGTTTTTCGGAATAAGGCGGGACAGACGCAGGCTTCTTGCTGAAAAATACAAGATAAAGGAGCTCGACAGAGCGGGCTTCGAGGAAATGCTCAAACACAAGTACGAGGTCGCCACGGCGGACACGCATTTTTCGGTAATGCTTCTGCAAATTGACGGCATGACGGATATGAAGACCTCGCTCGGCGAAAGACAGGTCAAAAAAATCACGGAAATGCTCAGGGAAAGAATCGTGCGCGTAATACCGCACGGCTCGAAAATCTGCGACTACGACGAAGAGCACCTTGCCATTTATATTGAAGAGCATATGGACAACGTGGGCTTGACAAACGTTGCAATGGTAACAATATCCGAGTGCAACAAGCCGATAACTTTGCTTACGCGCGCAAAACTGAACATAAACGTAAACCTCGGCATTGCGAGCAACAACGAGTTCAGCGCGGACGCCGTATCACTGTTGCAGAATATCGAGCTCGCGCTCGTAACGGCGAGAAAGGGCGGCTTAAACAAGTTTGTTATCTATTCCGAAGAACTTGCCGAAACGCAGACCGAGGAATACAAGCAGTATCAGGAGATAAAGACGGCGATAGCCGAGCACCAGTTCACGCTTTTCTATCAGCCTATTTTCGACGTAAACAAGAACAAACCCATGGCGTATGAGTCCCTCGTGCGTTGGCAACACCCCACGTTGGGCGTGCTTACGCCGTTTAAATTCCTGCCCATAATGGAGCAGACGGGCGATATCAACTGGATAGGCACCTGGGCGTTCGAGGAGCTTTTGCGCACGCAGACAAAGCACTACAAAGAGCACCCCGAGGACAGCGAGCTCATATTCTCGTTCAATCTTTCGCCCAAACAGTTAATGTACCCGCACCTTGCGGAAGAATTCAGAAAAATTTACAAAAAATACAAGATACCCGCAAGGAATATCTGTATGGAAATAGTCGAGTTTGCTATGTTCGACAAGGTGCCGGAGGTAGCTTCCAATATCTTAAAGCTCACGCAAATGGGCTTTAGAATAGCTGTCGACGATTTCGGGCTCGAAATGTCGTCGTTAAAGACGCTTGAAGATTTGCAGTTCGACTGGGTCAAGCTCGACAGAAAGTTCATAGAGCAGGCGCAGGACGACTTCTTAATCGGCGGCGTCGTGGAAACGCTCGTCGGCTTTGCGGCAAAGAAGAATTTTGCCGTCGTTGCGGAGGGCGTAGAGGACGAGGTCATTTTGGACTATATCAAGGGCTTGAAAATCGGCTACGGGCAAGGTTATTTTTATGGTAAGCCCAAGCCCCCCGAAGAATATAATATATAATGTAAAATATTGTAATTAAAAATTCCGCAATCTCGCTTTCCCCTTTGAAGGGGAAAGTACCTCGAAGAGGGGATAGAGGTTGATTATTTCGACTGCATTATAATAAGGTGTGAATTTGCACAACCTCTTCCGTCTTGCTGCGCAAGCCACCTTCCCCTTCAAAGGGGAAGGCAAGAGAGGGGCGTTGCATTAATGCGCAAGCCCACATTTTGGTAGAATTAATGCTAAAAATTGTTAATCGCTACAATTTTTCGTAACAAATTAACAACAAATTTAATAATTTTATAAAATTTTGAGCATTTGGTATTGACTTTTTATTCATTATGTAATAAAATGAATACTGTAAGTAAGAATGTTAAGAGCAAACTGCCCGAAAGGTCAGGACGCAAAGCTTAAGAACCTAACGGTTGGCGCGGTCCAACTCACGGTCGTCAGTTGCCAAAGCTATTCCTCGTACCTTTTCGGGGCGTAAGTTTTGGCTTTTTTGGTTTTAAAGGAGTATTCGGGTAAGTTTTAAGGTATAGCGAGGGGAACAGGAGTGAGGTGGACTAAACGGCTAAAATGGATACGTGCATCTAAAATCATTATCCCCATAGCGCTTGCCATATCGCTTGTGTTCGCGGGCTTTTCCGTCTACGCCAAAGAAGCGGAATATTTCGTTTTGCGTATTAACAACGACGACGGCGTAAACCTTGCACTTACAATGAACCGCGACCTTTCGGAGCAAACGCCGAGATTGCGCGTTCCCATAAATGCGGGATACGAAGACGCGACTTGGACGCCGGACAGTCAGCTAATATATGAAAAGAACAATTATTATTCAAATTTACCTGACGACATAGCAAAATATGACGGCGAGCATAGTGTTTATGAGCGTCGTGGAGCATATTCGTTCTTTTCTTTCAGTTTTTGGGTTGTGAATAATTCGTCGAGGTCGGTTGATATTGATATGAAATTCAATATTGATTCTATGACGATAGGTGCCAATAATCATACGGATAACCACATTGACGATGCTGTAAGAATAATGATTATCGAGGGTGAACCGTTACTTTCGGAGCAGTCTTATACAATATATAAGAAAGCCGAAAAGACTGAGGAAGCCGAAAACCAGTTGACAAATAGACTGATTGGGGAAAAAGGGTACGATAACTCAAAATCAATTCAGTTTGAGAATGATTCATGCGTATTTAACCGTTCTGGTATACTCGGTTTCCCGAATGTCCGCGAGGGTGAAACCTTGCGTTTCACGGTTGTTGTCTGGCTTGAAGGCTGGGATAACGAGTGCACGGACGATATTTTAAGCGACAGTTTAAGAATGAGTATTGATTTTAACGGTCGTTGATAACATAGGCTTTTATTAACGGGCACAGCCCGCAAAAATTTAAATATGAAAAGGAGAAAATTGAAAATGAAAGCAACAAAGAAAATTGTAGGCGCGGCATGTGCGCTGGTTGCGGCTGTTGCCCTTTCGGCTGGCTCGACCTTTGCATGGTTCACCTCGAACGGCACTGTTAAGGCAAACGGTTTGCAAATTGATGTAAACACAAGTAACTCGTTCTTAATTATCGGTAGCTCGCTTAGCGAACTTAGACCTGCGAGTGCAGATGACACGACTTTTACTTATTTAAAAGAAATAAGTTTGGCTCCGCAGGAGGGTACAACTGTTACTAAACTTTTACCTTCTGCATACAAAGATGACGCAACCTTGGCTGCTTCCGGTACGGGTAGTATTGTTGATGCGGGTAGCTGGTACACGGCTCAAGGCACTGCGCCCAATGACGGCACAATGGATGAGGCTACTAAGGAATTTTTAACCAGTGGAAATTTCAGCGATTATGTTGTTGTTGCTGATATTTGGGTTTCGGTTGCTGTAGGTTCTAACGCTGTAGAAAATGTCCAGTTGTCTGTTAGACCTGCTACCGGTTCTTCTTGGAGTGCTACTAATTCTGCGGCTACAAACAATGATGCTATATCTGTTGTTGTTTTGTATCAGAATGTTAAATATGACGGCGGTACACTTGGCACCTGGACGAAAAAGGATTTAGATAGCTCTAACTCGCATATGGCTGCTACGGCTATAGATATGGGTAAAGTTACCGAGGAAGATTATTTTCAAATAAAAGTTATGGTTTATTTTGATGGTAACCATGGTGACGTTGAATCGGTTAATGCTGCTAACTTAACCGGCATTAAGCTTGACTTTGTGTTCACCGACGGCACCGAATCGACCCCCGCAACTCCCGAAGTTACCGAGTAATTTAAATTACATAGTACAATTTTTACCGACGGAAATTATTCCGTCGGTAATTTTTTTGCGTTAATTTTAAAAAACTTTTAATTGTCTATTGATTTACACCAAATAATGTGGTAAAATGTATAAGGTATTATATAAGCAAGATTATTCCGCATTGTAGCCTTCCCCTTGGTGGGGAAGGTGTCGCAACCGCAAGGTTGAGACGGATGAGGGGGGAATATTAAAAGAATTCCCCTCACCACCGCTAACGCGGAGCCTCCCCACAGAGGGGAAGCCTTAGACTAAGGTCATATGAGGTGTGCATTGCTTATATAAACTGCTTAAATGTGTTGTCGAAAGACAAAATAGGATAAAAATATATAATGAGTTCAGAAAAATTTAAACTGTCTCCCAAGGCAAAAAAGATAATAAATATCGTCGTAAATGTCGTTTGCGGAATAGTTTTGGTTATCGCGCTGTTTCTTGCGATAAACATGATTATCTCAAAAAGAAAGGGCTACGGCAACTATACTGAAATTTTCGGCAAGGCTTATCTTGCAGTTGAATCGAATTCAATGTCCAAAAATATTGATACGGACGAGGTCGGTTACGGTAACTTTTCGAAAGGCGATTTGGTTACAATTAAAATTTTGGACAGCGGCGAAAAAAATTCACTTAAAGTAGGCGATATAATAACTTACAGAACTAAGGAAATTGTACAAGGTCAATGGCGCTTAAATACTCACCGTATAGTAGCGATTGAAGAAGTTGACGGCGTGCGCAGATATACAACGCGCGGCGACGCCAATAGCGGTAACGACTCGGGAACGAGGACTAACGACGACATTTTAGGCGAATTCATAGGCAGCAAGAAGGGCGGCGGTAAAGTAATCTCGTTTATGGGCACGTCTACGGGCTTCTTTGTGTTTGTCGTATTGCCTACGCTTATAATTGTTGTGATTGCCGCGGCTAATTTTGTGATGGTTGTAATCAGAGAGAGAAAGGCGCAAAAGGTTGCCGCCGACCAGGCGCAATTAGACGAACGCGAGCGTATCCGTCAGGAGCTTCTCGCCGAAATGCAGGCGGGGTCCGCGGGTGGCGATAACACTCAAACAGACGCGTCGCAACCGCAAGAGCAGGCGGAGCAATACGAAGAGGAAGTTACTGCGGAAGAGAATTCTTCTTCCGAAGATAAAACCGACGAAGAAGGGGAATAACGGCAAATATTTCTTTGGCGGAATATGATAAGGGTTAATTGATATGGCAGAATTTGCTGAATACTATGTCAATTTTATATGGACGTGGTTGCAAAATATTTGGTATTTCATAAAAACGTTCTTCTATCTGTTTTATAAACTGTTTATAGAGGACGCCATTGATTATTGCCAGAATTTGGGCGCGAACGTTCACAATTTCGACGTATGGGGTTGGATATGCCTCATAATCGTATCGGCGGCGAACATAGCTTTTCTGTTCTTTATTATGTACCGCCTGTTTCAGCTTTTGCGCAGATACATATTTTTCCGCGCAAAAGAGGTTGACAAAGACAGACTTATGGAAGAGGTCGCAAGGCTTAAAGAGCAAGCTGACCAACTCGTAAAGGAAAAGAGCAAGATTTTTGCGCTTAAACTCGGGCAGAACGGCAGTTTGGAGGGCGGCGATACCCCCTCGGAAGTTTCCGTGGGCGAGGAAGGCGAGAAGGATACCTCGAACAATCGCTTTACAAAGCTTATCAATCTCGACGATAAGTACGAGCGCAACCCCAACGTTGTGTATATGACCGACGAGGATATGCTTACGCTCCCGCAGATTGTTACGCGGTTTACCAACTTTGCGGCATCGCAGTTAAAGCTTTACTACACCGAGGAAACAATCCGCGTATTCCTTGCTGGTATGGGCACGTCGAAAGTGCTTATTCTCGAAGGTATATCCGGTACCGGTAAAACTTCGCTTCCCTATGCGATGGGCAAATTTTTCAACAACAACACCTCGATAATTTCGGTTCAGCCTTCCTGGCGTGACAGAGCCGACCTTATAGGCTATTTTAACGAGTTCACAAAAAAATTCAACGAAACCGACTTTTTGGCTTGCCTGTACGAGGTTTCGCTCCGCGAGGACCCCAACTTTATGGTTCTCGACGAAATGAACCTTGCGCGTATTGAGTATTATTTTGCGGACTTTTTGTCAATAATGGAAATGCCCGACGTCGCGGAATGGAAAATCGATTTGATTGCCGCCCCGCGCGAGGACGACCCCAAAAACGTTGTTTACGGCAAATTCCTTGTGCCGCAAAACGTGTGGTTTATCGGCACGGCGAACAACGACGACTCGACTTTCACCATTACCGACAAGGTGTACGACCGTGCGGTTACGCTCGAGCTCAACAACAAGGCGGACTATTTCGACGCGCCTCTTACAGAAAGCTACAACTGCTCGTACAGCTATCTCGACAGCCTGTTCGAAAGGGCGCATAACGACTACAAAATTTCCGAAGAAACGTTCGGGCTTATCAAGGAATTCGACGCGTTTATCCGCGAAAAGTTTAAAATCAGCTTCGGTAACCGTATTATGAAGCAGTTGCGCTTATTCGTGCCCGTTTATATGGCGTGCGGCGGTACCGAGCTCGGCGGTGTCGATTTCATTATAACGTCGAAAATTTTGCGTAAATTCAACGCGCTCAACCTGCCTTTCCTGCATAAGGAGCTTGACGAGTTAGTTGAATTCTTCAACGACAAGTTCGGCACGGATACTATGCCGTACTGCATTGACTACGTAAAGGAATTGCGCAAACTTTCGTAAATCTGCATTTTACTCAAAAAAGCCTGACCCGACGGGTTGGGCTATATTTTTAAGGTGGGATTGGATATGGATAAATCTTTTCTCGACAATTTTATAACAAAAATCAACGGCGACGGCGAGAGTTATGCGCGCTTTTTTGCCGCGCTTCGCGGCGGCGAAAACAAGGTTTTGCACAACGTTGTCTCGCAAGCAGTTATGCTCGACGACGGGTGGATTTTAACTATCGAGGGCGCGCTTCATTCGATTGAGCAGATTGTCCGCAACCCGCGTAAGTTCATTGCCGAAAACGAGCTTATTTTAGACGTTTCCAAGGTGCGCCGCACAAATTCCAAAACGGTCAGACACCTTACGACCCACTCGCAATTCGTGCAGAATATCGACGACGAGGGCGAGGTTACGCCCAAAAAACTGCTCACGTTCGAGATGGAAGAGGATATCGCCATCTACGAAAACCGCTTTATCTGCGCGCTCGTAAACCGCCTTATACAGTTTGTCGAACAGCGTTTCAGAGAATTAGACGGCAAAATGCGCGATTTCGAGCAGACCAACGTGTGCATACAGTCGGAATTCGACTACGGCAAGAGCAAGTTTAAATGTAATCTGAATTTGCAGGTCGAGGAGCCGCCCGAAAACGAAAAGGACGCGAACAGAAACAAAGAACTGTTCGAGCGCGTCGGGGTGATAAGGCGCAGACTCCGCGTTTTGCAGGCAACCGACTTTATGAAAAAGCTGAGCAAGGCAAAGCCCGTCCGTCCGCCCATTCAAAAGACCAACCTTTTAACCAAAAACGTTGACTACAACAACTGCTACAAGCTTTGGCTTTACATTTCGTCGTATACGTATTTGGGCTATTCAATCGAGGTCAAGGACAAAAATCTGCCCGTTGACGGCGATTATTTCGACGATTTGACCGTGGTTACGGGACTTAGCTTGCAGTCGCTCTTATCCGACAGAATTTTAAAGAAGGAAAAATACGACGAAATAGAGTTCTCCGAGCCCGAAGAGCGCGAGTATACCTTGGTCACGAACTACGAGTTTACTCCCGATTTCACTGCGTCAAAGCAGCAGTCGGGCGAAGAGACGATAAACGAATACTATTTCCGCAGAATGAAGGACGAGCTCACCGCGTCGGCAAAAGAGGGCGAATTTGAGGTAGAAAACCGCCTCAACGTCAATTTTACTAAGTTTTTCCGCTCGGTTTCGCGTATCAACGACGAAATGTACAACGAGCTTATCGAAGAGCAGATTAAGGATGCATCTTCCGAAAGACAGCCCGTGACGGCTGTCGAGAAGAAGAGGGCAGCAATAAAGGACCAGCAGGAGCGCGTCCGCCGCCGCAAACTGTTTTTAAAGCTTAAATGGGAAGAGGTCGAACGCGCCCAGCGTATGAGCGAGCGTGCCGAATCCAAGCTTGCAAGGTTGCAAAAAGAGCTCGAAGAGGAAAAGAAGAAGGCAACACCTAAGCGCGTAACGCGCAAAAAACTTACTACAATCAAGAGAACGAGGGGTAAAGGTGAGTAAGGGCAAGCCGCCTGTCAAAAAAATATTATCTGTTATTTGCACGGCGCTCACCGCAATTATTGTTGCGTTGGCGGTGGGCGTTATAATCAATATGATTTATTGCCGCGCAAAAAACAAGCCTGTTAGCTTTTTCGGCGCGTCGTTCGCTATCGTTCAGACGAACTCTATGGAGCCGAATATTATGACGGGCGATTTAATTGTCTTTAAAGATTGCTCGTATAGCGACGTTAAGGTCGGCGATTATATCGTTTTTACCGCGGGCAACGGATTCGGCAAACTTAAAGGGCAAAGTATTGTCCACGAAGTCGTTGAAATAACCGAGGACGGCATAGTCACGCAAGGCACGAACCGCGTAACCAATCCCGGACCGGACAGCGACTATGTCACTTCGTCCAATCTTTTGGGTAAATGTACCTTCAATTCGGCGGGCTGGGGCAAATTTTTCCACTTTATAAATAAGTACGGAATAATTTTGGTCATCGCTTTCGTGGCAATTCCGTTTATTGTCAAACAGATTATAAAGATAGTCAAACTTTCAAAAACAAAAGAGGTTGAAAACACCGCCGCGGTTGAGGGCGGCGGGGAAACCGAAACTTTTCAAAAGGATAACACCGAAAACGGCGCAAACGATGAGAGCGAAGAGAGCGGCGACGGTTAAACAAAATAAAAACTACCCAACCGTACAAGACAGTCAGATAGCCTTTAAGTGGTGCCGCTGGTCGGGGTCGAACCGACACGGTATCGCTACCACTGGATTTTGAG
>JAMPAF010000020.1 GCA_023667345.1 Clostridiales bacterium | reverse complement strand
TTAGCTTCACCGCCTTCTAAATCTTCTTTCTTTACAAACTTGCACTTAACGGGCAGTTTGTGGGACGCAAGACGCATAGCCTCTCTCGCAACGTCCTCAGGCACGCCCGCCATTTCGAACATTACTCTGTCGGGCTTTACGATTGCCACCCAGTATTCAACCGAGCCTTTGCCCGAACCCATACGGGATTCGGCGGGGTGCTTGGTGATGGGCTTGTGGGGGAATATGTCTATCCATACCTGACCGCCACGCTTGATAAATCTCGTCATCGCGATACGCGCCGCCTCTATCTGGTTGGAAGTGATTCTTCCGCCCTCTTCGGCTACTAAGCCGTACTCGCCGTACGCTATTTTATTGCCCTTGTGCGCTCTGCCGCGTATCTTGCCGCGGTGCTGCATTCTTCTTTTTACTCTCTTGGGAATTAACATTTTACTCTTCGCCTCCGTCTGAGATAATCAGCTTCTTGGCGCCCGCAAGCACTTCGCCCTTGTATATCCAGCACTTAACGCCGATAACGCCGAAGGTGGTGTGCGCTTCCGCAAAGCCGTAATCTATGTTCGCCCTCAACGTCTGAAGTGGAATGGAGCCGTCGTGGTAGCTTTCGCTGCCCGCGATTTCCCTGCCGTCCAAACGACCCGAAACGGTGATTTTAACACCCTTTACGCCCGACTTGGATACCTTTGAAATCTGCTGCTTGACAGCCCTTCTGTAAGATACGCGCTTTTCGAGCTGGGCGGCTACCGCCTCCGCAACAAGTTGCGCGTCCTGGTCTATCTTGTCGACCTTGTTTACGTTGATTATTATGATTTTACCGCCGGTGAGCTTGCCCAAATCTTTCTTGATAACTTCGATTTCGGCACCCGCCTTGCCGATGAGCACGCCGGGACGACCCGTGTAGATGGTAACTTCCACCTTGTTCGCCGCCCTTACGATGCATATCTTGCTTATCGCCGCGTCGTAGTACTTTTTCTTGATGAAAGTACGGATAACGTTATCTTCTTTAAGATGCTTTGAAAAGTCCTTCTTTTCGGCGTACCACTGGGTATCCCAGCTCTTTATAACGCCTACTCTCAAACCGTGAGGATTAACTTTCTGTCCCATACTTCACTCTCCTTAAATCTTCTTCGCGTCGAGCACGACGGTAATGTGGCTGGTTCTCTTTAAGATTGCGTGTCCGCGTCCCTTCGATACGGGCTGCATTCTCTTTAAGTGAGGTCCGCCGTTGGCATAAGCTTCGGCAACGATGAGGTCGCCCCTGTCCATGCCCTGATTGTGCTCTGCGTTCGCCGCCGCGGAAAGGAGCACCTTTTTGACCTCTTCGCTACCGCCCTTGTTGCAGTAGGTAAGTATAGCCGCGGCTTCCTCTACGCTCTTGCCCCGGATAAGCGCGAGAACGGTTCTCACCTTGTAGGGGGATATTCTTATATACTTTGCCGTTGCGTAAGGACGCGTATCCTTAGTTGCGGCAATTTTTTCGGTCTTTTTCTTCATATTGCTTGCCATAACTTTTTACTCTCCTTACTTCTTCGTCGTCTTAGCCGCGTGACCTTTGAACGTTCTGGTGGGAGCAAACTCGCCGAGCTTGCAGCCTACCATATCTTCGGTGATATACACGGGGACGTGCTTTCTTCCGTCGTAAACGGCTATCGTATGCCCTACCATCTGGGGGAATATGGTGGTTGCTCTCGACCAGGTCTTGACAACTTTCTTTTCGCCCGCAGCGTTCATTGCTTCTATTCTCGACATGAGTCTTTCTTCGTAATAAGGACCCTTTTTAACGCTTCTTGACATTTACCTATTCCTCCTTTTAATTAATTCTCTTCAAGATATACTTCGACGAAGTATTCTTCTTCTTTCTCGTCTTATAACCCAATGCAGGCTTGCCCCAAGGGGTCATAGGACCGGCGTGACCTACGGGGCACTTGCCTTCGCCGCCGCCGTGAGGGTGGTCGTTGGGGTTCATTACCGAACCTCTTACGGTAGGTCTGGTGCCGAGGTGACGGGTCTTGCCCGCCTTGCCGAGGTGGACTATCTCGTGTTCAAGGTTGCCTACCTGACCTACGGTCGCCCTGCACTTCAAGGAAATGAGCCTCATTTCGCCCGAAGGCATCTTCAAGGTTGCATATGCGCCCTCTTTTGCCATAATCTGGGCGGAGATGCCCGCCGCTCTCGCTATCTGCGCGCCGCGTCCCGGCTGCATTTCGATTGCGTGTACCACGGTACCTACGGGGATATCCGCAAGCATAAGCGCGTTGCCCGCCTTGATATCGGCGTTCTGACCGGAGATTACCTTGTCGCCGACGTTGAGCCCTACGGGCGCGAGAATATATCTCTTTTCGCCGTCAGCGTATGCAAGGAGCGCGATATTCGCCGACCTGTTGGGGTCGTACTGAATGGATACGACCTTTGCGGGGATTCCGTCCTTATTTCTCTTAAAATCAATAATTCTGTACTTTACCCTGTTGCCGCCGCCTATGTGACGAACGGTGATTCTGCCCGTGTTGTTTCTGCCGCCCGACTTTCTCTTGTCGTGAAGAAGGCTTCTTTCGGGCTTATCGCCGGAGAGCTCCTCCCTCTTTAAAACGGTCATGAAACGGCGCGAAGGGGAAGTGGGTTTATATCTCTTGATTGCCATTTTCTATTCCTCCCATCAGGACAGCGAGTCGAAGAACTCGATGGTCTTCGAATCGGCTTTAAGCTGAACGATTGCCTTTTTGTAGTCGGGTGTGTAACCCTCGTTCCTGCCCATACGCTTTAACTTGCCCTTGCAGTTGACGGTGTTGACGCTCTTTACCTGAACGCCGAACAGCTTTTCAACAGCAAGCTTTATCTCGGTCTTGTTTGCCGACTTAGCCACGATAAACGAGTACTTTTTGTCGGCTATTCCGTCGTAACCCTTTTCGGTGAGAAGGGGTTTTATAATGATGTCCTGCGCTAACATTATTCTCCGTATGCCTCCTCTATCTTCTTCACGGCAGCCTTGGTTAAAACCACCTTTGCGTTGGCTACCACCTCGTATACGGACAACTGCTCTACGGGAAGGGTCGAAAGTCTTTCGAGGTTCCTCGCCGCCAAAATTACCTTTTCGTCCGCCGTATCCATATATATAATAGCCGTCTTGTCGAGGTTCAAAGCCTTCTGGAACGCCGCCATCTCTTTGGTCTTGCCTTCCTTAACCGCAAGCTGGTCGATAACCACGACCTCGCCGTCGGCAACCTTTTTGGAAAGCGCGGAGATGAGCGCCGCCGTCTTTGCCTTCTTGTTCATATCCTTCGAAAAGTCGCGGCTCTTGGGTGCGAACACAACGCCGCCCTTTATCCACTGGGGCGCCCTTATGGAGCCCTGACGCGCGTTGCCCGTGCCCTTCTGTCTCCACGGCTTTCTGCCGCCGCCCCTTACCTCGGTGCGGGTGAGGGTCGATTTCGTACCCTGTCTGTCGTTGGAAAGTCTGGTTACGACCGCCTGATGGATAAGTTCTTCGCGGTATTCCGCGCCGAACACCTTGTCGCTTAATTTCATTGTGCCGGCTTCGGTGCCGTCCATTTTATAAACCTTAATGCTGGGCATTTCTTTCGTCCTCCTTATTTAACGGTATCGTTAATGGTAACGATGCTTCCGTCGGGACCGGGAACCGAACCCTTTACAAGGATGCAGTTTCTCTCAACGTCCACTCTGACGATTTCGAGGTTCTGAACGGTTACGTTGTCGCAGCCGTACTGACCCGCGAGGTGCTTGTTTTTAAATACTCTCGAAGGCGAGCTGTTCGCACCCATAGAGCCGGGCTCTCTGTGCACGGGGCCTACGCCGTGAGTTTCCTTTAAGCGGTGCTGGTTCCATCTCTTGATTACGCCCGAATAGCCGTGACCCTTCGATACGCCGTGAGCGTCTACTCTGTCGCCCGCCGCAAAGACGTCCGCCTTGACTTCGCCGCCTACCGTGTAAGCGGAAAGGTCGTCGAGCCTGAACTCCTTTAACACCTTGCAAGGCTTTACGCCCGCCTTTTTGAACTGACCGAGTTCAGGCTTCGTGAGCGACTTCTCGCTCGTTTCACCAAAACCGAGCTTCAATGCGGCGTAGCCGTCTTTTTCTACGGTTTTGATTTGCACTACGGGGCAGGGACCTGCCTGCAGTACCGTGACGGGGATTACTTTCCCCTCCGCCGTAAATATTTGCGTCATACCCTCTTTACGGCAGATGATTGCTTTATTCATCGATAAAGTTCCTCCTGTTTTTTATATTTGCAGATAACTCGCTTTGCGTTGCGCCGCTTTCGCGTCGGCACAAATCCGTTGGTTATCTATATTGTCTTTGTTTTAATGCGGAATTCGTAATTCGGAATTCGTAATTATTCCTTAACCGTGCCTTCCGCCTTAATAAATTCAGAATTTAGAATGCAGAATGCAGAATGCAGAATTGAGGTAATTATTTTTAAATCATTTTTCCTTATTTTCATTCTTAATTCTTCCCCGCGCTTGCGCGGCACGGAGCGTAGCGCAGTAATTCTTAATTCCGAATTATAATTTAATCTTAATATCAACGCCTGCGGGCAAATGCACCGTATCCAGAAGTTTCGCGTTGGGCGTGTAGATGTCGATAATTCTCTTATAGGTTCTCTGCTCGAACTGTTCGCGGCTGTCCTTGTACTTGTGGGGGCAACGCAAAATAGTGATAACTTCCCTTTCGGTGGGAAGGGGAATGGGTCCCGAAATTTTCGCGCCGCTCTTTTTCATCGTTTCAACGATGCGCGATGCCGCTAAGTCTACGAGTTCGTGGTCGTAAGCTGCAAGTTTGATTCTGATTTTCTGTCCTGCCATTGTAATTCTCCTCTTTACTAACAACAATTTTTGATATTAACGCGTCAACTTAACCGTGTGTATCGCGATTTTTACATTAAAAAACACCGAAATTACGGCGTTACAAGTAACAACCACGGTTAGTCGCAGGGGTCGGAGCCCCTACATTTGTCAGCGTAAATTATCTTCTTCCGCGGGTTTAAACGGAAGTTTAAAGTAACTTTACGCGTCAGCCCAATACAACGTTTTCTTAAACGCGCTTGACTATTATATTAAATCGCAAAATATTTGTCAAACGTTTGAAAGCGCATTTTTCACGTAATTTTGCGGGTTTTTTGCTTATTTTCGCCCGTTTTTGCCCCGTTTTTAAATATTTGCACCCCGCTCCCCTTTTATTGTGCCGCCGCCCGACTTTCACCACAAGATATTGATAAAACGCGACAATTTACCGCAAAAACCGCGCAAAACAACCCGCCAAAAATTATGACTTTTGGGGGTATTATATTTTCTTATACCCAAATCAAAATGTTATATAACACCGCTTTTGAAAATTTTTAACACTAAATTTTGTGATAAAATCACATTATAGTTAAAAACGACAAAAGAAAGTTGAAAAGCGGCGGTTTTTCACCGCCGCCGCTTTAATTGCATTATTTACAACAAATTCACGCTTTTAAGCCACTCATCCTTGCGTTTGGAAAAGGTTTTATCGCACACAGCCGAAATCAACACACGCACCGCCGCGAGCGCAAATGCGGCTATTATAGGGGCGTAGGGAAGCTTAAACGAACTGTCATAGAGCTTCATATTTATAATCCCTTCAACAGATTGCATGCAAAAATACCCAAAAGCTATACATATTCCCGCCGTCAGCAGCACCTGCGCGGCAGTCTTAACAATCTTCATGCTTGCGTCGTGCGGCACCACCGTAAGGTAGGCAAGCGTCGCCACGTCGCCGTAAAATCCGTCCTCTGTCATAAACGTCGCCGTTATCTTCACGTCGTCTTTTTTGAGATATTTAACGACGTCGATATTGTATTTCGTCAGCCATTTCGCATAGAGAATGTGAAAATATATTTCGCGCAGGCTGAAAACCGTGAAAGGTATTACAAGGATAATACTCGCGGCTATTGTAAGCCCGCGAGCTTGCTCAATCAGTTCCTTTGCCTTGATAATAGCGTCAAAGCTGTCCGCATCCCACTTTATAAGCGGTATAAACGCAAATATAATAAGGGCAATACTGACGAAAGGCATCGCTGTCTGAACAACCTTCAAAACGCGGTCGACTACCCTGTCGGTAGACGCACGCTTTGCGCACGCGGCGGTAAATTCGTCGGCGCTTGCGCCCTTACTTTCCGCACGCGCCCCGTTTATACGGTATCCGCAGGAGAGGCAAACGTCAACTTTGCCGAGGTGCACGGCTTCGCACTCGGGGCAATAGGAATAATTACAGCCGCAGTGAACGCACTTATCGGCGTTGGACGAAACCTCGCCGCCGCACTCGGGACATTTAATAAGAGCCATTTAAATATCCTCCATGTCTGCGTTTACGGTTTTAAAATAGCTTTTCCATTTATCGGAGAGCCACTGAAAGTTCGGTACGTAATCAATATTCTTTCCGCTCAGCCACTTCTGATATTTTTTCAATACGATGAGCAGTTGCTTGCGGTACTTATTCTGCAAAATATAGAAAGCTACGTCGCAAGCCACGCTCGCCAATAACAGCACGCCGCCGATTATGTAAAGAGCTATGGCAAGCGCACTCATACTTTCCATGAAAAGTATATCTATCACGTCGAGCAAAATACTTACGGCATAACCCGCTTTCGAAATCTTAGTTAAATACTGATACGCCGGCTCTTTGCCGAAAAATTTTCCGTATTTCGGCTTGCCATTGACAAACTCCTTTTCAAGCTCTCTTCTTTCGTAGTCGGTAAGATTTTCGTATCCTCTCCTCATCGGTTGCGGCTCCGCGCTTCCCTTTTGCAGCCCTTGGTCGATTTCATTGCCGCAGTGAATACATACCTTCACCGTATCGCTGACCGGCTTTTTGCAATGCGGACAAGTTTTTAACGCCATATCTCTCTCCTTTATCTAATGTATACATTACCTAATGAATAAATTATAATAATAAAGAGGTCTATCTGTCAAGCGATTTTTTAATATATAATGTGCACATTATATATCGTGGAGATTTACTATGACGCTCAGAGTTCTTGACATACTTAAAGAGAAGGGAAAAACGAAATATTGGCTGAACATGCAGTTGGGGCTAAGCTTTCAGAATTTTAACAATATGGTTTACAATAAGACGAAGAGCATAAAGTTCGAAAATTTAAAGGCTTTATGCGAGATTTTGGAATGTACGCCCAACGACTTGTTCGTCGAGTTTTACGAAAAGAAGTAGACAACTTAAAGCGCGGGCTCATAGCAACCCGCGCTTTTTTAATATTCCGGTTTTAAATTAACGGCAAAATCAAGGGAGATGTCATTCTGAGCGGAGCTCGGCAGAGCGCACCGACAAGTCGAGGGGCTCATAGTACAATCTTTTAGTGCGCCCTCGGTGTCTTCTTTTTATGCGTAGCATACAAAGAGGAAACTCCCGCGGTACGCGGGTAAAGGTAATTTTATTAGAATATTACCCCCACCCGCTTTGCGGGAGCCCCCTCTTTAAAAATCACAGATTTTGAAAGAAGGAGCCAAGTATATTGTAAAAGAGCATTAGAAAAGATTTCTGCAATAATAAGAATCGTTTTTGACGTTATCCATAGATTTTTACCCCGTAACGTAAAATTTCATCGAGCAACATGTCATTGTTTACCGCTTGTTTAATATCGAGCAGGTCTACCTTTTTGCAGAGAGCCGCGCGCAATTCTTCCGCAATGCCGAAAAATTCTATTCCGGACAACACGCCGCCGACTAACAAATCCACGTCGCTCTTTTCGGTTGCTCTGCCCACCGCGTACGAACCGAACAGATAGCAATAATCAACGTTAGTGCCCTCAAATAGCCGCTCGCATTCCCGCTTTATCTTTTCAAGCGATAAAATCCCGTGCTCCTCGTCTATGCGACTGCGTTTTTCGAGCTCTGCACAGATAAGCTTGTATTTCAGCATATCGACCGCACCTCGTTTTTCGCGGGTTTCATAGCTTTGATACGTACGCAAGGGCATTCCCAATATCTGCGCACATTTTTCCTGCGTTAGTCCCCTATCGCGTCTCAGTTGCCTTAACGTCATAGCTCACCTCTGCTATAATATACAATAATTGCGTAAAAATGTAAAGCGTTTACGCAACTTTTGCGTATTTTTATTTTGAATTACGCAACTTTTGCGCATTTTTATCTGAACCCGTGCGCCAAACGCTCAATCTAATTTAAAATTGGGGCTTGAAACGGGCGCGTATATATATTATAATGTATATATAAGGCAGCAAAAGCCTATTGATAAAGGGGAAAATAAAATGGGAATTACGGCGAAAGAAATTAAAAACATAGCCATTATCGGGCACAGCGGCGAGGGCAAGACCACTCTTTGCGAGGCAATGCTCTTCAACGCGGGCGTTATCGACAGAATGGGCACGGTCGAGAGCGGCGCCACCGTCACCGACTTCGACGAGATAGAAAGGGCGAAAAAGTTTTCCGTCTACACCTCCGTCGCGCACCTCAACTGGAAGGGCATCAAGATAAATCTTTTAGATTTGCCCGGCTTCTACGACTTCGAGGGCGAGCGGCACGAGGGTCTTGCGGCGTGCGGCGGCGCGGTTTTGGTTATCGGCGCAAACGGCGTTTTGCCCATAGGCGCGGAGAGCGTCGTAAACTACTGCTTAAAGCTCGGCAAACCTTTGGTAATTTTTATCAACGGTATGGACAAGCCCAACGCCGACTACGCGGGCACTGTCGCCGCGCTGAAAGAAAAGTACGCGGGCAAGATAGCGCCCATACAGTTACCCATAATGCGTGACGGCAAAATGACGGGCTATATCAACTCCATTCAGGAACGCGCGTACGAGTTTTCGACGACGGGACCCAAGGAAATACCCGTTCCCGACGATTTGAAAGAGCAGATGGACGCAATGCAGGACAGGCTGGTCGAGACCGCCGCGGAAAACGACGAACTACTTTTGGACAAGTACTTCGAGCAGGGCGGCTTGACAAAGGCGGATGCGGTGCACGGCATACGCAAGGGCATTGCGACGGGCAACGTAATCCCCATCATGGCGGGCAGCGCGCTCAATAACCGCGGCGTTATAAATCTTTTGGACGAAATCGTGACCTATATGCCGACGGCGAACGAGAGGCGCAGGCTTGCAACCGACCTTGCCGCCGACGAGCTTATATATGTCGACGCGGACGAAACACAGCCGTTCGCCGCGCTCGTATACAAGACGGTGTACGATTCGTACACGGGCAAACTCAACTACATAAAGGTCTTGCGCGGAAAGTTAAAGACGGGCGACACGGTTTACAACGCGACCACGGGCAAGGAAGAGCGAATAGGGCAGATATTCACGCTTGCGGGCAAGAAATGCGAGCTTGTAACCGAGCTCACCGCGGGCGATTTGGGCGCGGTGAACAAGCTTGCCGCAACCGACACCAACCACACCCTTTGCGCCGTGGGCACGAACATTCAGTTCGACCCCGTCCGCTTCCCCCGCCCCTGCCTATCTCTTGCGGTCAAAGCCGCCAACAAGGGCGAAGAGGACAAGGTTTTCGCGGGACTTGCCAAAATGCGCGAGGAAGATTACACCTTCTCGGTAACCAAAAACAACGAAACGGGCGAGCTCATTTTGAGCGGTCAGGGCGAAACGCATATTGAGATTTTATGCGCCAAATTGAAGAGCCGCTTCGGCATATCCACTATCCTTTCCGAGCCGAAAATTCCCTACCGCGAGACCATACGCAAGGCGGCGAACGCAGAGGGCAAGCACAAAAAGCAGTCGGGCGGACACGGACAGTACGGGCACTGCAAGGTGCGCTTCGAGCCGTGCGATAGCGACTTCGAGTTCGGCGACGAGGTCGTCGGCGGCACGGTGCCCAAGCAGTATATCCCCGCGGTTGAAAAGGGTCTGCGCGAGTGCCTTGCCCGCGGAGTTTTGGCGGGCTATCCCGTAGTCGGCGTGCGCGCGGTTTTATACGACGGCAGTTATCACGACGTGGACAGTTCGGAAATGGCGTTCAAAGCGGCGGCGGCGCTCGCCTTCCGCGAGGGAATTAAAAACGCGTCGCCCGTGCTTTTGGAACCGGTCGTCAAGTTAAAGACGGCGGTTGCGGGCGAGTATTTGGGCGCGGTTATGGGCGACATATCCAAGCGGCGCGGACGCATTGTCGAGAGCAATACGGACGGCGATATTACGACGGTCGTCGCCGAAGTGCCGCTTTCGGAAACGGCTAAGTATGCGACGGAATTACGAAGCCTTACGCGCGGACAGGGCAGGTTCTCGACTGAATTTCTGCGCTACGAGGAAATGCCTCCCGCACTCGCGGAAAAGGTAATTGCCGCCGCAAACGAAAACTAATATATAATTAGGAATAAAAAAACAAAAACTACGCCCGCGCGACCGTATGTGTCGCGCGGGCGTAAATTTTAATTCTTGAAATATTCACGGTAAGTTTCTTCAGTTATATTAAAGTTAGTCACGCGGTCATTACCGTCTATGCGCTGGCTGGGAAATCCGACAATAAAAGTTTTCACCTCGCCGCAATTGTGACACTTGCAACGGAATTCGACTTGCTCGTCCGTCCCGTTACGCACAGGCACTTTCTTTTCAAACCTCGTATAAGTGACGTCCCCGTCAAACTCGTACGGTGTCTTGCATTTTTTGCACCTCGTCCGATTTTTCTTCTTCGCCGTTTTTACGGCAAATACCGCAACTAACGCAATAATAATTAACCCTAACGCTACGGGTATTATACTGTCCATATCTCTTTCTCCTTTTTCTTGACCCGTTTACTACCAATTTGGTAGTTTTGTAATATTTTACTACCATTTTGGTAATATGTCAAGTAAGCGGAAAGAAAAATGCAAATTTATTTGGGAAAAAGATTAAAGGAATTGCGGACTGAAAAGGGCTACACACAAAAACAGTTTGCCGATATTTTTGGAATAAACAGCGTGACTTATCTGCACTACGAAAAGGAGCAGCGTGAGCCGCCGCTTTCGTTGCTTGCCGACATAGCCGAATTTTACGGCGTGACGGTGGACTATCTTTTGGGACTTTCAGACTATTGAATATATAAAAGCTATGCCCCGTGCGACACATACGGTCGCGCGGGGCGTATAATTTATTCCGCAATATGACCTTCCCCTTAGGGGGAAGGTGGCATTTTCGGAAGTAGTGAGAAAATGACGAATGAGGGGTTAGTATGTTTTAATGAGCCAACCCCTCATCCGTCTCCGCGTTTGGCGCGGCGACACCTTCCCCCTAAGGGGAAGGTTATAATATTGTCGATAAAAATCCCGCGGCGTACGCCGCGGGACTATATGTTTTATTGAACCTCAATTCTTAATTCTGCATTCTTAATTCTTAATTATTCCTCCGACTTTCCCTCTTCTGCGGGTTCACTCTCCGCTTCTTCCGCAACCTCTTTCCCTTCCGCGGGTTCTTCCTCGGGCTCTTCCGTAACCGCTTCCGTTTCTGCTACGGGCACACCGTCCGCTGCGGTCACACCGCTTTCACCGCCGCTTAATTCAAGCATATTGCCGCGTCTATCGTACTTTTCGCCGACGAGCGAGGGAATGATAAAGCGGTAAAAATACTTGCCCTTGCACCAGTCGATTGCCAAAATCACGCTGAATACCGCCGTGGTACAGAAACAGAAAATTAAGTCGTACATGGTGTCGTACAGCCCCAAATCGAGATAGCCGTCGAGCGTCAATGTTTTCTCTACGCCGTTTTCCATATACGTTATTACCGTCTTTGTTATGCCGTCTATCTCGACGGTGTGCAGATTGTCGTAGGGCTCGTGCAAGAAAAACGAATGAAAATGGTGCACGATAGTGTCTTGCTGCATATCCATTGAGTGGATAAGACTGTCGCCCGAGAACTCGTAAATTTCCCACGCGACGGATAAAAGCATTGCAAAGCCCAGCCCGAACAGCACGTACGCAATGACGCCCTTCGCCGTTTTGGGCGCGCCCATCAAGCCCTTGATTAAAATTATGCCGACAACCGAAAAGACAATGCCCCAGGCTGCGTGCAGAATATCGTCGAGCGGGGGTATAAGTCCGTAAAAATTGTAGCTTGCGCCGAGGAAACAGAACAGCACGAAAAGAAGCATAAACACGGTATATCCGTAGGGCGAGCGCACGTTGAGCGTGTACTCGGCGATATAGAACACCGCCACTATCGCCATATACGCAAACCCGATGGGGATATCGCGGTACCTGCCTATGCAGATAAAGTATATAATCGAGGCAATGCAGAACGCGACGAACGCGCCCATCATAACCGTAAGCGGGATATCTTTAAGCCGCTCTTTCAAATACTCTTTAACCGTCGGACGGCTGCTCTTTCTTATCTTCTTTTCTTTAACTTTTGTCATAACGGAAATTTTTCCTTATGTGATTTTGTTTTTGTTGCGGTGGTGATATTAATCAACCTCTATCCCCTCTACGAGGTACTCTTCGCACACGCCGTAAGGGTAACGGCGTGTTTGGTCGCCGCAAACGCGGGACATATGCGTTTGCTCATCTCGCAACGCCAAAACAGCGCACTGTGCTGTTTTGAGAAATGCGTTGCTCGTCCCTTCAAAGGGGAAAGCAAGAGGGTTGCGCGTTACTCTCGCCTTCCACTTTGAAGGGGAAGGTGGCTGCGTAGCAGACGAAAGAGGTTGATTCTATTAAATCTTCACCACAATTCCACATTCCGAATTACGCATTCCGAATTCCGCATTATCAATAATACGTCGCGACTGCCTCTTCGGGGGGCAACGGGTCGGCGCGCTCTATCTTTTCCGCAATCAGAACGGGTCCTTCCTGCCTGTATACGGGGCTGTACTCGAAGCCCACCTTCGCAACTATTTTAAGCCAGTCCTTTGTTTCGACGCCCGCTATCAGCCTGCCCGTCTTTAACGCGAACCCGTCGTAGGCGATATCCGCCTCGCAACAGGTCATAATAAATCTGCCGATAACAACGGTGCCCTCGGGCAGTTTTTTCGAGACCGCCGCCATACCCTTGAAGCTTACGGTCTTGCCCTTATACTCTTCGGGTTTTTCGGACAAATCGCGGTAGAAGAGCGCAAAGTCCCTGTCCTCTACCTCGATTACGGGCGCGTCTTTGTCGAACGGCATGGGGTCCTCTATCTCGTCGTACTCCGCCTTGCCGCCGATATACTCGTAAACAATGTCGGGACGGCGGGATATGCCCCGCACTATTTTGTGATATTCTTCCTTTCCGTATTCGCCCTTAAAGCGGTTGAAAACGACCATCTGCGTCATATTCACCTTGTCGAATACGAGCTGGCGCATATTCTTGTTGTAGCTTACAAAGGTTGCCGAATCGAAAAAGGTCATCATCTGGTTAATGACCCAACTCTCGGGCATGGCGTCGAAAAACTGCTGTAAAAGCCAGGTTCCGTTGTACTCGACGACGACGCGTTTCGCCCTCGTCTTGCGGGTGAGATAGTATAAATTGCCCTCGTTTAAATCCTCGGGCTTTTCGATGCGCTCGATTGCAACGCCCTTAACCTGAAATTTTTCGGGCGCGTACTCTTCCTCGCCCTCTTCGCATATCAAAAGCATAGTGCGCTCGCCGTTCTCCATTCGAGGGTCTTCGAGCGTTTCCTGTATGAATTTTGTCTTGCCCGAGTCCAAAAACCCGAGAAAAAGATAAACTGAGATTTCCATTTTGTTAATTCAGAATTATGAATTCCATATTGCGGTCGAATTTTTTATTAAATTTTAAACCGCAGACCGTGCCTTCCCCTTAGAGGGAAGGTGTCGCCGCGCCAAACGCGGGGACGGATGAGGGGTTGGCTCATTAAAACCGACTAACCCCTCATTCGTCATTTTCTCATTACTTTCGAAAATGCCACCTTCCCCCTAAGGGGAAGGTTATAATGCGGAATTTAATCAAACCCCGAACAGCTCTTTAAGCTCTTCCTCGTCGAGCTTGCTGCCTATAACGCACAGTCTGCCCGTGTATTCCGCACTGCCTTCACGCACGTTTACCTCGCCCGGCACATAGTCGAAATGCAGCCAGTTGCCGTTTTGCCCCGCAACTATGCCCTTTGCACGCAGTACCGTGCCGAAACGCGTGCCGTCCGAAAGCTCGGAAAGCGCCGCCTTCAATCCGTCCGCCGTGAACTTTGCCGAAGTCTCTACGCCCCAGCTCGTGAACACCTCGTCCGCATGGTGATGGTGGTGCCCATGCTCATGCCCATGGTCGTGGTCATGGTCGTGGTGGTGGCAATGCCCGTGTTCATCCTCTTCATCTTCGTCGTGGTCGTGATGACAGCAATGGCGCCCGTGTTCGTGTCCGTCCTCGTCGTCATGGTGATGACCGTGACAGCAATGTCCGTGTTCCTCTTCCTCGCGCGTGAGCTTTTCAAGCTCACTTTCAAGCGTGCTTGCGTGTTCCATAGCGTCCAAAATCTGCTTGCCGTCGAGCTTGTCCCACTCGGTGGTGACGACCGTCGCGTTCGGATTGTGCTCGCGCACAAGCTTTAAAGCGGTTGCAAGCTTTTCCGAACTTGCCACGTCCGCGTGGCTGAAAACAATGCACGCCGCACTCTCTATCTGGTCGTTGAAAAACTCGCCGAAATTCTTCATATAAATTTTGCATTTGTTGGCGTCGACAACCGCGGTGAGCGAATTTATCTTCGCGTCGGCAAGCTCGGCGCGCTCCACCGCGCGTACCACGTCGGAAAGTTTGCCCACGCCCGACGGCTCTATCAAAATGCGGTCGGGTTTCATATCGTCCGCCACCTTCTTTAACGCCTCGGCAAAGTCGCCGACGAGCGAACAGCAGATACAGCCCGAATTGAGCTCGTTTACGGTTATGCCCGCTTCCTTCATAAAGCCGCCGTCGACGCCTATCTCGCCGAACTCGTTTTCTATTAAAACGAGCTTTTCGCCCGAGTAAGCCTCTTTAATGAGTTTTTTGATAAGCGTAGTTTTGCCCGCGCCCAAAAATCCCGAAAACACGTCGATTTTTATCACTTAAATCACCTCGCTTTTATTCCTTATATATTTTATACGCATAATCAAAAGTTGTCAAACGTTTAGAGTGAATGCAGAATGTAGAATGCAGAATGTAGAATTATGGCGAGAGTAATCAACCTCTATCCCCTCTTCGAGGTACTCTTCGCAGACTGCGTAATTCTGGATTGCCACGTCGCTACGCTCCTACTGCGCTTCGCTCCGTGCGACCGCTACGCGGGCGGGCGCAATGACGGGGACCAACTCCTCGCCTTCCACTTTGAAGGGACGAGCAACGCATTTCTCAAAACAGCACTGTGCGCTGTTTTGGCGTTGCGAGATGAGCAAACGCATACGTCTCGCGTTTGCGGTGACCGAACACGCCGTTTTCCTTGCGGCGTGTGAGAAGGGTGGCTTGCGTAGCAAGACGGATGAGGGTTGTGTAAATTCGCCCGCAATTAAGCCTTCTCCCTGCGTGGAGAAGGTGGCACTGCCATAAGGCAGTGACGGATGAGGGGTGTTATTTTAAGAATTCCCATCATACTGCGCTTCGCTCCGTGCCGACAAGTCGGGGCACCCGCAAGCGGGAGCTTCCCCACCAAGGGGAAGCCTATATTAAGGTCAAATGTTCCTTATCCCTCATCACCGTTCCGCTACGCTTCACGGAGCTTCCCCCTTATACAAAAGGTGGAAGCCAAGTATAAGGTCGGATTTAATTCTTAATTCTTAATTCTTAATTCTGAATTCCCAAAGCCCCGCCCGAAAGCAAAAAAACAGAAAAAGCCCGCGCGGCAAAATTGCCGCGCGGGCACCCTTTAACTTTAGTAAACTTAATATGTAAGACGGCGGAAAGAACCGTCTTCCTTATGTATCATAATCTTGGCTTCCTGATTGCCTGCCGTCTTCTTTGCAAAAGCAATGGCTTCCGCCTGCGTCAAAAACAGCTTCAACGCCTTATCCGCGCCCTGTGCCTTTACCTGCCATTTGTTATCGTCCTTTCTCTTGGAAATGTGATAAATTTTTGTAGCTTTGCTCTCTGCCTCTTTTTTGTCAGCCATAATCTCCTCCGTTCCCCGCCAAAGTAGGTTGCGCGGTGCTATCCTATAAATTTATATATGCATTTTAACACATTTATGCTACCTTGTCAAGCGACTTTTTGCCCCGCGTTGTCATAATAATTTATTACAACCGCATAAAATTGCTTGATTACTTTATTTCGGAGTGATAATATATGCCTATGGAAAAAGAAGAATTGACGGCTGCGGAGCCCGAAACGGCGTCCGCCGAGGAAAACCAAACGCAAGTCACGCCCCGAACGGCGGAGCCCGAAACGGAGAGCGAGCCCGTAAAACTCACGAAAAAACAGCAGTTTTTTCAACTATTAAAGTTTACGGCATTTTCTCTTTCGGCGGGAATTATACAGTTTTTATTGCAGTCCACTCTGTTTGACTGGACGCACGCTTTGACCTACTGGCAGGCTTACCCCATTGCGCTCACCGCATCGGTTATCTGGAACTTTACGTTCAACCGCAAATTCACGTTCAAAGCGGCTAACAACGTGCCCATTGCCATGGTGTTGGTGGTCATATATAACCTTTTAATCGTCGTGCCCTTTGCAATACTCGGCGAATATCTCGTGGGAATTTGGGGCGACGCTTTCGGCATGTTAGTTACGGTTATACTGCTACTTATTAACTTTGTAACCGAGTTTTTCTGGGATAAATTTGTGGTATTCAACGGCAAATTTACGGCTAAGCTCGAAAAGCTTTTCCGCCGCAAAAAGGCGTAAACATTTTGTAAAGCCGCCGCAAAAGGCGTAATTTACATATACGTAATCACCATTGAAAATACTGAGCCCCCCGCCGCAACCCGCGGCGGGGGGCTTAAACATAAATTAAGTTTATCTCCAGAAAATTATTTTTGTATTGTATCCGAATTTTGATTATAAGCCTTTGCAACGCATTTCCACTCGCCGTTCATTTTCAAAAGCAACAGATAGTCGGTAAAGTCTATCCTTCCGCCCCAGCCCTCTTCCAAAACGCGCACGACCGCAAGCGTCTCTTCCACGGCAACAACGTCTACTCTCGCCTTAAAATTTTCGCCGCCGGAAACGGTATCTACGTTGTGATAGAACTGCTCGATGGAGCCGTGCTCTAATTTGCCGTCAAGATAGCCGAACAGGACAGCCTCGTCAATAAACAGTTCCTTTGCGTACTTGCTGTTACCCTCGGCAACGCTCTTCACGAACTTTTGCGCCGCCTCTTCAACCGCCTGATACTCTTTGATTTCGTCTCTCATAATAAAACTCCTTTTTATAAAAAATTTACTTTACATATATACTTTAAAATGGTATTATTTATTTGTCAAGTACGCACATTTTTGTTCGGTACTTACAAAAAGTAGAGTGTAAAGAGGGCTGTTATGGAAGAGAAAAAGCGGTGTATTGCAACCGAAAGACTGTGCGATACGGGGTTCAGCTACACGCTGTCGCTGATAAGCGGCAAATACAAAATGACGATTTTATATACGCTAATGGAATTTAAGGTCGTCCGCTACAACGAATTGCAACGGTATATAAAGGGAATTTCATATAAGACTTTGAGCTTATCTTTAAAAGAGTTGGAAAACGACGGTTTGATTATCCGCAAGGAATACCCGCAAATACCGCCGAAAGTGGAATACAGCCTGTCCGAGCGCGGAAAATCTTTAATGCCGCTTTTAGACGGCATGTGCGAGTGGGGCGACAAGAACAGAAGATAATATTAAGTAGTGTATAAAATCAGGGTGTATGCAAACAACGCCTGTGGTTTATCTAATATATTTTTTTGTTTAAACGCTTGTAATAATTCCTATAAAAATCACGCATTGAGCCGAAAAATTGTTGCTCCGATTTACTGTTTAGTGCCCTTTCCCTCTTCAAATTTATAAGCTCAAACGTAGTCAATAAATCTGCTATTTGGAAAAGTCTGTAATAGGAAGGTCTTACGTTCTGCCGAAATTCTATATTCTTATCGGCAAAGAGCGCAGCCAAAATGCTTGTAAGCTGCTTTTGTCCGTTATCGTAGTAAATGATGATTTTATCAAAGCTATTAAGGAATTCAAACTTATCTTCTAAAAAGGCTTTTATTTGCGCCGACAATGCGGCTATAAGCTTAAACTGATTTTCGTTTTCCTTCTTTTCAACAATAAACGTTTTATAGGAAAAATCAATTTTTGCGGCAAAAGCCATAAAGCTGTTTAAAATATGCTTACGCTCGTCAATGGTTAAAAACTTATAGACCTCTTCTTTCCTTATCAGCGGTCCTGTATGTAAACAATGCTTCTCATAACCTTGCATAGTTAAACTGTTATCCAGCTTCACGATTTCTGCGGCAATATTTTCCGTTTGATTGTGAAACAGCATAGTTACTAAATAATACGGACAAGCCTTATCAAATTTTCCGAAGTCACCTGACTCGTCGATAAATATACTTAAATACTTTGGCATAAGTAAAAAAATTGGCGAGGAATACCCCCGCCTCGGTGGACCTTGGGAATTTCAACCCAGCCCGAATCTATTTTTACAATATTATTATATGCCTTTTAGGAAGAAAAGTCAATAACTTGGTTATATTTTTTTATCAATAAAATCTTCCGAATTTTTTATCTTTCGGTGGCAGCGAGATAAGCAAGGCAAAATTATTTCAATATGCGACCCGTGCTGCGGTGGCGGCGGCATGGCTATTGCGACAATTGACGTTCTCAAAAATGATTACGGCGTAAATTACGCTATGGACTGTTTCGTGGAGTGCGCCGATATAGATATTCGTTGCGTTCATATGACCTATTTGCAATTAGCGCTTGCCGGTGTTCCTGCAATCGTTAAACACCAAAATTCTCTTACCAATGAGCTTTGGAGTATTTGGAAAACACCAGCGTTTATATTCCAATATCACCGTTTTTATAAATATCTAAATCACAAATAAAAGGAGTTTACAATGAAACTTTATTTAGAACCAAACGACATAATTCAAAATGGCGAAATTAAATATACCGTACTGTACTTATCAGAAAAAATGAACTGCAACGTAGCAATATTAAAACGAGATACCTATTGCCCATATGTAGTAGCTCACGATATTTACGAACAACCCGACAATACTTACCATTGGCGCTGGGGACATTACTTTAACCATCTTGAAAACGCCCATAAAAAGCGCGAAGAACTGATTTTAAAATACTTACGATAAAATGAAAACCTGGAGTCCTTACGGATTCTGAGCTATTTTTATGTTATGTAAGAGCTTTATTTATAAAGAAATATGTGATGGTAAAATTACCATCACATATTTCTTTTGCAATTAATTTCAATTTTATTTAACAGAACAATATTAGACTTATAGATATAATTATCAAAACTACAAAAAGCCAACCAACTAAACAGTAAACAACTTCTTTACCTGTTGCTCTATTTCCTGTAGTATACATCTTTCTGTCGGTACCGCCATGCATACATAGAATACCTAATGCCATACACTCCAATATATACAAGACTCCCAACACAAAATCATTCCTATCATCTAATTTTTTCTTTTTACTTAATATATACTTTATTAGGTCCACAATAAATAGAATAACCAAAAAGACGATAATCCAACTTAATAGACAAACACCTACTTCTTTCCAAGTGGGTTGTTCTCCAGTTGTACTCATTATTCTATCAGTACCACCATACATACATAGAATACCTAATGCCATGCATTCAAGTATATATAACATAAGTTACTCCTTACTAATTAGTTGAAAAACTCAGGATACTTTATAAATAATTTACCAAGCTGAACTCCACCTTTTATTAAACCTGTTATTAATGGCTTAAATAAAATTTTAGTATATAAATCACCTTTAGAAGGTAGAAATGGAATAGCACTTGCTAATAAAGTAAGTCCAGCATTAACGCCAACGTTTATACCAATAGTTTTTGCATCATAACCTTCAGATAACCCATATAATGCTGTTGTTGCTGCTGATGATACGACACGACCAGCCCCAAGAACGGCTTTGCCAACAGGACCAGCAAACATTGAACCAGCAATCATTGCGCTATCTAAAGAACCGCCCAAAGTAGAAACCGCAACGGAACCTAAATTTATATTTTCGGCTCCCTTTTCCATTGCTTGATTAGCGATCTCTCCACAGCCAACAACAATTCCTCCAACAGCAGTTGTAACAGCAACTGTTGTACCAATAGTCGCAGCCATTGAAGCCCCAACACCAACCGCTCCAGCAATAGCACCAGCGGCCGCACCAGCAGTAACTGCTACTACGGCAGCAACAGCAACAACTACTGCAACGGCAGCCACTACCATAGCAACTTTTTTAAAGAACTTTTTTAAACTCCAGTTGCCCGTAGGGTCACAGTTATTAACAGGATTGTTTTTACAATAAGCATACAAATTTAGACCATTTATTGTCTCATAGTTTGCATACTCTAAACTGTCCCGTGAAATGAATCTGCAAATTTCAGGGTCATAATAACGTGATTTAAGATAATATAATCCTGTTTCCCTATCATAATAATAGCTGTTATAACGGAACGGATTTAAATTTCCGATATGATTTTCATCTTCTATATCGTCGCCATTTTCAGCAACGATTGCATGATTCCCCCAACAATCGTAGATATATTTTACAACAACTTTACCTTCATTGTCAAGTATTGCGATTATATCGCGCTGAGAGCCTTTATCACCGAATTTTAAAATCGCCCATTACTGAATATACAGGTGTTTAGACGGTTTAAAAATACGGAAAAAGCCCTGAATACGACTTGTATTCAAGGCTTTGACTGGTGTGCCTGTCGGGAATCGAACCCGAAACCTACAGCGTCGGAGGCTGTCACTCTATCCAGTTGCGCTACAGACACCCGTTTGCAATTCGCAATGCGCAATGCGCAATTAAGGAATAAATATATAATTGCGTAATGCTGAATCGGCATTTGCGGTTTATATTATATACTTTGCGCGGCGAAAAATCAACCTTTTATGCGGCGTTTAAAAGGGTTTAAAGCCCGAACGACGTTTTCGTTGCCGCGAAAATTTCAGCTCCGCGCATAGGCGGCGACTATCCCCTTTAAAATCTCCACCACCTTTCGCATATGCTGCACCGAAACAAACTCGTTCAGCCCGTGCGCGTTGTGCCCGCCCGTGCAGATATTGGGGCACGGCAAGCCCATAAACGACAGCGAAGAGCCGTCGGTACCGCCGCGTATCGGGCACACGATAGGCGCAACCCCCGCTGCCAGCATGGCGCTTACGGCATTTTCGATTAAATGCTTATGCGGCAATATCACCTCGGCGCAGTTGTAGTACTGGTCACGCATGGTAAGCTTCTCGCGCCCGCCGTACCTTTTATTCAGCGCGTCCACGGCACCGTATACGAACGCCTTACGTTCCTCGAATTTTTGCCTGTCGTGGTCGCGGATAATGCCGTGCACCGTGCAGTTTTCGACGCCGCCCTCAATTTCCGTGATAAAATAGTACCCCTCTCTGCCCTCGGTCGTTTCGGGGCGTTCGGCGGCGGGCAGAGCGCTTATAAACTCGTTGGCAACAATCGCGGCGTTTATCATCTTGCCCTTCGCCGCGCCGGGGTGAATATTCACGCCCGAAATCTTCAAATCGAAGCACGCGCCGTTAAACGTTTCGTAGGTTATCTCGCCCAGCTCCTCGCCGTCGACCGTGTACGCAAAATCGCACCCGAATTATTCGACGTCGAAAAGCTTAGCCCCGTGCCCTATTTCCTCGTCGGGCGTAAACGCAATGCCTATCTTGCCGTGCTTTACTTCGGGGTGCGAGACGAGGTATTCCGCAAGCGACATAATCTCGGCAACGCCCGCCTTGTCGTCCGCACCGAGCACCGTCGTGCCGTCGCTCGTGATTATATCCTGCCCCGCAAGAGTATTCAAAACGGGGAACTTTTCAGGGCTGATTTTGCCCGTTGACAGGCATATATCCCCGCCCGAATAGCTTTTGTGCACCATGGGCTTGACGCCCGAACCGCTCGGTTTATCCACCGTGTCGATATGCGCGATAAAGCCGATTGAAAACTCGGTTTCGCAGTTTGCGGGAATCCACGAATAGACGTACGCGTTTTCGGTGACTTCCACATTCAGCCCCATAGCTTTAAGCTCTTTGCAAAGCAGAGCGGCAAGGTTTTTCTGGCACTCTGTCGAGGGCGTATTGTCGAAATTGCTCTCGTCGCTCGGCGTGTCGATTTGCACATAACGTAAAAATTTTTCTTCAACGTTTTCCATAATTGATAACCTGTTGTTAATGTAGAATTTAGAATTAAGAATGTAGAATTGAGGTAGGATAAATCAACCTCTATCCCCTCTTCAAGGTACCCTTCTCACACGCCGTTTTCCTTACGGCGTGTGAGAAGGGTGGCGCCGTAGGCGACGGAAGAGGGTTGTGCAAATTCGCCCGCAATTAAGCCTTCCCCCTACGTGGGGAAGGTGGCACTGCCATAAGGCAGTGACGGATGAGGGGTGTTATTATAAGAATTCCCCTCACCACCGCTACGCGGAGCCTCCCCACCAAGGGGAAGCCTATATTAAGGTGAAATGTAACCTTATCCCTCATCAGTCAACGGCGTTGACAGCTTCCCCCTTATACAAAAGGTGGAAGCCAAGTTTAAGGTCGGATTTAATTCTTAATTCTGCATTCTTAATTCTGAATTAATTTAAATGCTTTGCTCTCTTCGTCGTAATGATAGCCCGCGGCGGTAAGGCGCGCAAGCACCTCTTCCTCTTCGGCAAAGTAGCGCGCGCAAAAGTCCGCCAACTCGTCGCCGTCGCGCAACGCCGTATTCACAAGCGAAAGCAAAATATTATCGTCCGAAGGTAACATCGACATAATTTAATCCTTTAAAAACGTAGCAAGCAAAACCGCGCTTTTGCGCAGCGCGCCCCAATTTGCGCATACCTGCGCCTCAGCGGTTTGAATGCCCGCGATTTGATTATATGAGTGCCCCGAACTATCGCGGGCAGAAAGGCAGCGCCTTTCATTTCGTAGCGTTTTCTCGTCGTCGCCAGACGAGAAAACCGAGAGCTTATATCGCAATTATATCACCATTTTATGCGCAACGCAACCGCATTTTATTGCATACCCCGCAGGTTTGTGCTATAATTTTGTCGATTATGAAAACGGTTGTCGTGGGTATGAGCGGCGGCGTCGACAGCTCGGTCGCGGCTCTCCTTTTGAAAGAGCAAGGGTACAACGTAATAGGCTTGTTTATGCTCAACTGGGAAGAAAACGGCGAGGACGGCGCGTGCACGGCGGAGAGCGATTTTGCCGACGTGCGCAGAGTGTGCTCGCTACTTAATATCCCCTATTACAGCGTAAACTTTGCAAAGCAGTACCAAGAGCGCGTCTTTAAGTACTTTTTATCGGAGTATGCCGCGGGAAGAACGCCCAACCCCGACGTTCTGTGCAACCGCGAGATTAAGTTCGGACCCTTCCGCGAATATGCCCTGTCCTTAGGCGCGGACTATATCGCCACGGGGCACTACTGCGGGATAGAGCACGCCGCAAGCGGGCGGCACTATCTTTTGAAGGCGGCGGATACGGCTAAGGACCAGACCTATTTTTTAAATCAGGTGAGAGAGGCGCAGTTTGAAAACGTGCTGTTCCCCTTAGCCGGATTGCCCAAGGAAGAGGTGCGCAAAATCGCCGAAAAAAGCGGACTTGCCACCGCGAAAAAGAAGGATTCCACGGGCATATGCTTTATCGGCGAGCGCAACTTCCGCAAATTTTTGATGGAATATCTGCCCGCACGACCGGGGAAAATTCTCACCCTCGACGGCGAAGAGGTCGGCGAACACGTCGGTCTTATGCACTACACCATAGGGCAACGGCGGGGCGTGAACATAGGCGGCAAGAGCGGCGAGACGGGCAGGTGGTTCGTCGTTAAAAAGGATTTGAAAGACAATATTTTATACGTATCGCACGGCGACGAAAGCCCATTGTATTCGGTTGAATGCGAGGTGTCGGGGCTCAATTTTATAGGCGTTGACCCGCCCATATGCCCGTTTGAATGTACTGCGAAGTTCCGTTACCGCCAAGGCGAGCAGAAGGTTACGGTTGTGCCGACGGCTGACGGTGCGAGGGTAATTTTCGACGAGAAACAGCGCGCGGTAACCGAGGGACAATACGCGGTTTTCTACGACGAAACCCGTTGTCTCGGCGGCGGAGTTATTGAAAAAGTTATTTATTAAAAAATGCAAGCCGCCGAGGCAACAAAAATGGGCTCACGCAAAGATTTTGTCTGCAAAAGGTTTGCGGGAAGAGGAGCGGCAACGGCGCGCAGTTGGCTTTTGTAAAAAAGCCTTTAAGCAAAGTTTGCCGCGACGAGGCGGCGGCGTTATTGAAAAAGTTATTTATTAACCGACAAAAACAAAAGCTTTCCGCCCTTAAACGACAGAAAGCTTTTACCATTTTTACACTAACTGATTTCACCGATTTCAACGTTGATATTGTAATTTTGCGGTAGCGCAAACTTACCTAACGTCTTCTCGGCATATTCCAGAATTTTTCTCTGTCTGCTCTCGACTTTCCACCTTAGATTACTTAATACGCTATTGGCTGAACTTGCATCTAACCTGTCGGCACCCCGCAAGTTACCCGTAACGGTAAAATAGATATCGTTGCCTAACACTCTTGAAGTAACATGGTAAACAACCCATGCCCCGCACGGCAAACTATCCTGTTCGTTCGAGCATAGAAATGCAATATCCCGAACTTTACGTTCCACGTCCGAAACCGTCAAGGTTACCGCACCGCCGCCACTGCCGCGCGAATAATTTCGTACCCGTCTGTCCCTGCGGGAAAACGAAAACCCGTCGCTCGGTTCGCCGTCCGAGTCCATAAAAAACATACAATATACGGTATAGGCGACCCAACCGCCGCAACCGACCCAAATCAACGTTTTGGACAACTGCGCATTTCCGGTAAATACAGCGTAATATATTCCCGCCACAATACACGCGGAATAGCCCGTCATAAATAGCTTAGCAAGCCAGATAACGATTGTATTCGGTCCAAAGCCGGAATCCTCTCCAAGCAGCTTCATAATAAAATGCCAGCCGACAATCAACGCAATCGCCGCCGCGCCCACATATTTCAAAATCGTATCGACGTTTTTCAGAAAAATGCCGACGCCAATCATACCGGCGCCGAGTATAAAAATTATGCAAGCCGCTCCTTCTACCGCCGAGTCAAGTTCTCTGATGCCGCCTATGACAAAACTCACCCCCACGATTACAAGCGCAATTCTGCCAGAATAAGGCAAATAAAAGGCGAGTATGCTTATTGCCGCCGCCAAAAGAAAATTTACCAACGCAAACTTGAATTTTCCCATATGTATCTCTCCGAGCTATAACGTTTTTATATTGCTACTATATCATAAAAATGTCATATATGTCAATATAATTACGCAATAAATATATCATAAAAACGCAATAATATATATGTATGGACGTTATAAACAGAATAGAGGAACTAAGGGAAGAGCGCGGCTGGACGAAATATCGGCTTGCAGAGGAAGCTATGATTTTATACTCTACTCTTGCGGGCATTTATTCACGGGGCACGCCGCCGAAAATCGACACGCTGGAAAATATTTGCCACGCGTTCGGCATAACGCTTGCACAATTTTTTACTGACGAAGAAACGGAAATCATTAACGAGAACGAAAAGTTGTTGTTAAAGCTCTATCGCAAACTCGATGCGGATAAAAAGCAGGCAATTTTGACGCTGATAGACGGTAACTGAGCTAAAAAACAGCACAAATCGCCTTTATATTACAATTAGCGCATAAAGTGTTATGATATTGTTGACAGCCGTATATACGTATTGTATAATAGCCTTACAAAATTTTTACTTATAAGAGAGGTTTTCTATGGACAACAACAATCTTGTACGCTTTTTGCTCACCTTCTTTTTGGGTTGGATAGGAAGTCTGATTATCAATCACACTTCGCTGAAACCCGCGGGCTTCAAATCGAGAACGTTAGCTTATCTCTTCCTTTCGATGATAACTTTCGGCATCTACGGTTTGGTTGCATCTATCTGCAACTTCACGTTCGACCCCAACAAAGAAAAGAACATCGGCTATTTCAGAGACGGCACCGTTTAATTAATACGGCAATAAAAGAGCCCCGCGGCATTCGCCGCGGGGTTTTGCGTTTTGTTGCGATTAAGCTTATTCCTCAGTTTAGCTTCCCCTTAGGGGGAGGCTCCGCGGAGCTTGCGGAGCGGTGGTGCGGGGTTGGTCGGTTTATATGTGTCAACCCCTCATCCGTCTTGACCTTGACGGTCAAGCCACCTTCCCCCTAAGGGGAAGGTCTTATTGCGGAATAATTATTTTAAAAATAATCCATCCGCAATTGCACATTGCCTTACACGGGTACCGCGCCGCCGCGCTTGCCCTTGTTCTTTCTGAGTTCCTTTTCGATATCCTCGCACGTTTCGGCAAGCTCCTCTTCCGTCTCGCCCACGTCTACGCCGTCCAAAATATTCTGCAACTTGTACTCGGTATTCAGATAATTTATGGTCTGATAGCCTATAACCGCCGACAGAGTGCCGTTGGCAAGCCCCTGCACCGAGCTGTCGACGAGCACGGAGATTACCGACCCCAAAAAGGGTATGCCCTTTGCCGCGTCGCCCACCGTGCGCGCTATGCCGTTACCGATTTTCAGCCCGCCCAAGCCGTAGGCGACGAGCGCGTTGCGCACCACCGCCGCGAAAATTTTGACAAGCCGCGTATCCGACGGGCGGAACCCGTACAAAAATACGATATCCTTTATCATTTGCAGATTTACCGTCGCAACGAGCATGGTATCTATCTTGCTCTCCTGCGAGAGTGCGGAATACATCGCCGACTTCATAGAGCACTTGAAAATGACGTCGCGCGCGCTCCTTTTAACCGAGCCGTTGTAGAGCGCGGTTAAATTTTCCTTGATAACGCCGTCGTCGTGAAACTTTACGCCCGCCTCTAACTTTTCGACGGTCGCGCTGTCGTACCAGCCCACGCCCGCAACGGTGTTGCACAAATCGACTATCTTTTCGGCAATCTGAAAGCGCAGTTTTTTATTTCTGCGCTTAGCCGCCGCGGCGGTCTTGTAGTTGACGTTGGTCACGAAATAGTCGGTCTTTAAAATCTTTACAACGGGCACTATGTAGAAAACGATAAAGAGTATTACCGAAACGCCCGCCGCCGCATAGCCCGCGTACTCGTTCATTTCCCAAATGCTCTTCGAAAGAGTGAAAAAGCACCACACGAAGAACACGCCGATAAGCGCTACGATAAGGCGCAGAAAAAAGGTTGCGCTCTTGGTGTTTTGCCTTTTTACGTACTTTTCCTCGTACTCGTAAATGGTCATTTTTTCGGCTTGCGGAAGAGCAGCGTTTTTAGCCTTGCGCTTGCCGCCCGTTATCGCGGGTGCGGTTATCGTCGCCGCGTCCGCCGCCGCTATCTCGTCTTTCTTTCTGTTTTTCATAGGTCGTTCTCCTATTTATATTTAATTATGAATGCAGAATGCAGAATTAAGAATTGAAGTCGAATTATTTAAATAATTATTCCTTAGTTTTCATTCTGCATTCTGAATTCTTAATTACCTATAAGTCGAGGGAAAATTTATATAGCTCCGACTTGGTAACGCCCCTGTCCTTCGCCGCCGCCTTTAACGCTTCCTTTTTATCCAGTCCTTGCGCCATATAGTGCAGAATGTGCTCGCGCTCCGAAAGGGCGGTTAACGGGTTGTCGCGCTCGGGCGCGCCCTCGACCACAAGCACATACTCGCCCCGCTTTTCGCCCGCAAGCCCGTCTTTTAAATTAAACGAAACCGCCTCTTCGTGCAGTTTGGTAATTTCCCTCACGGCGCACGCCCGTCTGTCGCCGAAAACGGCGTACATCGAGGATATATGGCGGTCAACGTCCTGCGGGGCAACGTGGAAACACAGCGTCAAGTCGCAGCCGACGTACCTTTCGAGCACCCGTCTGCGCTCCCCTTCCTTGTCGGGCAGAAAACCTATAAAGGCGAACCTTTCCGCGGGCATTGCCGACAAAACGAGCGCGGATAAAAACGCGTTCGCGCCCGGCACCACCGTGTATCCGACGCCCGCCTCTTTGAGAGCGCACGCGACGACGTTGCCCGGGTCGGATATGACGGGCATGCCCGCGTCGGAAACTATCGCAACGTTTTTGCCCGCCCGCGCCGCGGCGATAATCTTTTCCGCCGCCTCGCGCTCGTTGAACTTATGGCAGGCGACAAGCGGCTTTTTAATCTCGTACGCGTTTAAAAGCTTTAAGGTATGGCGGGTGTCCTCGCAGTAAATCTCGTCGACGGTGCGCAGCGTTTCGAGGGCGCGCAAACTGATATCGCCCAAATTGCCGATGGGCGTAGCTACAAAATAAATCATACCGTACCGCCTCCGTTTTCGCGGGTGTTGACTACGTCGGGCAGAATTTCGAGCGACGGTTTGCCGCCCTTTACCGCCTCGGCCATCACCGCGTACGGCGTCTGGTTTTCGCCGCCGCGGATAAACTGCATCTTTTTGGGCTCTAAGCCGCGCTCCTTTAAAGAGTAGAAAATTTCGGCAAGCCTGTCCGCGCGGTTGACTATGGCAAGCCGCCCGCCGAACTTCAGCTTTTTCGCGGCGACCGCGATAATTTCGGCAAGCGTGACCGTGATTTCCTTGCGGCAAATCGCCTTTTCGTACGCGATATTTTCAAAGCCGCCGCGCTCGTACGGCGGGTTGCAAAGAATGAGCGAAAACGCGCCGTTGTACCCGTCCGCGATATCCTGCACCCTGCCCTCGACGACCTCGCAGCCGAAGCCGCCGAAGCCGTTTGCCGCCGCCGTGCGCCTTGCCATATCCGCAAGCGAGGGCTGCAATTCGAAGAGCGTAAGGCTCTTGATATGCGGGTTCAGGCACAGAAAATGATAGCCTACCGCGCCGCTCCCCGCGCAGAAATCGGCAACAACGTCGCCCTTTTTGCCCTTTGCAAAGCGCGAGAGAAGTATGCTGTCCGAAGTGAAGCGGTACAGCGCGGTATTCTGAATTATTATCTTGCCGTCGTCGAACAGCGTTTCCGCACATTCGCCGTCTTTTAAAATCAGGTTCATAGTTTAATTCGAAAGCTTGAATAATGTGCAATGCGCAATTCGGAATTATCACCTTAGACTTGGCTTCCACCTTTTGTATAAGGGGGAAGCTCCGCGCAACGAAAGTGTAGCGGTGATGAGGGATAAGGTTATTTTTCACCTTATTATAGGCTTCCCCTCGGTGGGGAGGCTCCGCGTAGCGGTGGTGAGGGGAATTCTTATAATAACACCCCTCATCCGTCACTGCCTTATGGCAGTGCCACCTTCCCCACGCAGGGGGAAGGCTTAATTGCGGGCGAATTTACACATCCCTCATTCGTCTTGACCTTGACGGTCAAGCCACCTTCCCCCTTTATTAAGGTGGAAGGCACGATTAAGGAATAATTCTTAATTCTTAATTCTTAATTCTTAATTCTT
>JAMPAF010000001.1 GCA_023667345.1 Clostridiales bacterium | reverse complement strand
CGAACGGCGACCAAACACGCCGTTTCCCTTACGGCGTGTGCGAAGGGTGGCTGCGCAAGCAGACGAAAGAGGTTGACGCTCTTCACCTTAACTTAATTCTAAATTTACTTAATATCCTTAATCTTCAACTTGTACGAACTGCCGTCGGGGCAGACGACCGTAACCACGTCGCCCTTCTTCTTTCTCATAAGCGCGCTGCCTACGGGGGACTCGGACGAGATTTTGTTGTTCATAACGTCGACGTCGGTAACCGAGGTTATCGTGTAAACTTCCTGCTCGCCCATCTCTTCGTCGTAAACGGTTACAACCGAATCGAGGTGCACGTAGGAATTGTCATTAATTTCTTCCTGAATGACCGCATTTTTAATCTGATATTCGAGCTCGGCAATCTTGCCCTCGTTGGAACGCTGTTCCTCGCGCGCGGCGTCGTACTCGGCGTTTTCGGAAAGGTCGCCGTGCGAACGCGCCTCGGCAATTCTTTCGATAATTTCGGGACGCTTAACCTTTACAAGGTTATCGAGCTCCGCAACGAGTGCGTCGTAATTCTTTTTGGTCATTACAAATTGTTGGTCTGCCATATATTTTTACCTCTTTTTGGGATTTTTACCGTCTTTTTGAACAAGATAGCGACCCCGAAGCAACGGAATCGCACACCATAGACACTATTATATAGTTTTTCGCTTTGTTTGTCAAACAATAATGCAGAATGTAGAATGCAGAATGCAGAATTGAGGTTTAATTATTTTAAAATAATTTTTCCGCATTATGACCTTCCCCTTAGGGGGGAAGGTGGCTTAACCGTTAAGGTTAAGACGAATGAGGGGTTAGTAGGTTTGAATGAGCCAACCCCTCACCACCGCTACGCAAGCTTCGCGGAGCCTCCCCCTAAGGGGAAGCTATATTAAGGAATAATTCTTAATTCTTAATTCTTAATTGAATTGACGAACCTCGTAATTCTCTCTATCGCCTCGCTTAAATTTTCCTGCGAGGTGGCATACGAACAACGCACGTGCATTTTGCCCGCCTCGCCGAACGCCGTGCCGGGCACCACCGCAACCTTCTGTTCGCGCAAAAGACGGTTTGCAAATTCCTCGCCGTCAAGCCCCGTGACCTCTATCGAGGGGAACACGTAAAACGCGCCGCGCGGCTGAAAACATTTGAGCCCAAGCGAGTTGAACGCGTTCACCAAAAACCTGCCGCGGCGGGCGTACTCTTCCCGCATTTCCTCTACGACCGAAAAGCCGTCGGTGAAGCCCTCGCTCAAAGCGGCGACCGCGGCGTGCTGCGAGACCCTCGGCGCGCACATAATGCCGTACTGGTGAATTTTGAAAATCGCCTCGTCAATCTCTGCGGGCGCGCAGACGAAGCCTATACGCCAGCCCGTCATTGCAAAAGCCTTTGAAAATCCGCTTATAATCACCGTTCGTGCGGACATATTGCCCAACGAAGCTATCGAGACGTGCTTGCCTACGTACGTGAGCTCGGCATAAATTTCGTCGGAAATGACGAGTAAATCGTGCTTTTCTATCACGGGAATTATCGCCCGCAACTGCTCTTTTGTCATAATCGCGCCCGTGGGATTGTTGGGATAGGCGAGAATTAACGCCTTGGTTTTGGGCGTTATTGCCGCCTCTAACTTTTCGGGCGTCAAAATGAAACCGTCGTCCGCCGTACACGCAACGCGTACGGGCGTGCCGCCCGCCAAAGTAACCGTGGGCGCGTAGGAAACGTAGCAGGGCTCTGGCACCAAAATCCCGTCGCCCGTATCGCATACCGCCCTGAGCGTCAAGTCGATAGCCTCGCTTGCGCCCACCGTGACGAGGGTGTGCGCGGGGTCGCAGTTTACGCTGAACCGCTCGCGCATATAGCGGCAGATATTTTCGCGCAGCTCGGGCAAACCGCGGTTGCCCGTGTACTGGGTCAAGCCCCTTTTTATAGAGCGCACGGCGGCGTCGCGTATGTACCAGGGCGTGACGAAATCGGGCTCGCCCACACCTAACGAAATAGCGCCCTCCATATTCTGCACTATGTCAAAAAATTTTCTTATGCCGCTCGGCTTTAAGCTTGCCGCGCGTGAATTTACAAAACTTCGCATAATTTGTCCAATTAAGAATTATGAATTAAGAATTAAGAATTTTGCTAAGGAATAATTAAAAGAACCAACCTCTTCCGTCTGCTTGCGCAGCCACCCTTCGCACAAGCCGTAAGGGAAACGGCGTGTGCGAAGAGTACCTCGAAGAGGGGATAGAGGTTGATTACTCCGACCGCCATTCTTAATTCTACATTCTACATTCTGCATTCACTTTACGGTTGTACCGACAGCCGCCCCTCTTCGCTCTTCTTCATCAATGCCCCCTCTACCTTATACTTCTTTAAAATAAAGTGGGTGGCGGTAGAAAGCACGCTGTCGTAAGTGGATATGCGCTCGGATACGAAGCGCGAAACGCTTTTAAGCGACTTGCCCTCGACGATTACCGCCAAGTCGTAGCCGCCGCTCATTAAATACAGGTTTTTCACCTCGGCGTGCTCGGCGATTTCGCGCGCGATTGCGTCGAAGCCCTCGCCCTTTTGCGGGGTGACCTTTACCTCGATAAGCGCCTCGACGGTGTTTTCGTCCACGTTGTCGGCGTTGATTATTGCCGTATACTTGACGATTACGCCCGCCTCTTCGAGCTTTTTCACCTCTTCTCTCGCCTGCTCGCAGGATATGCCAAGCATTGCGGCAAGCCTATCCGCACTCACGCGGGAATCGGCTTCGAGAATTGCTAAAATATCCTTTTCCAATCCTTCCATAAAAAAGCACCTCTTCGCCGCAAATGCGTTGCGGCAATTACATTTTAACTTTTTTTGCGACATATGTCAATTTATCGGTTTACATCGGGCGGGAAATTTAGTAAAATAAAATATATAATGCGAAATTATCCTCCCCCTCTTGCCTTCCCCCTTGAAAGGGGGAAGGTGGCGCGGAACGCGACGGATGAGGGATATTATACGACCGCATTATAATAAAGTCAAAATTATATCCCTCTATCCCACCCTTAAAAGCAAGGTAAACGGCAAGTGATAGGGTATAAGGTATTTTATGTTTAAGATTTGGGCGAAAATTATCAAGGACGGAAAAATTGAACGACAGCTCACCTACTCGCGCGAGGATAAGTTCGCTTACGGCGAGTTTTTCAACTATCTTGCGGATATCTGCGAGGGGTTGGATATCGCCACGCCCGTGCTTATGAAAACTCACATATTCAATTATGCCAAGTTCAACACGGTGCGTTTTCTTCCCCGCGACTTTGCGGAAAGCGTAGACTTCGACAAACTTGTTTTGGACAACATTGTCATTTAATGCGGAATGCGCAATTACTGCGCTTTGCCCCGTGCCGCGCAAGCGTTGGACGCAATAGAGGTAAAATAAATAAAATTAAAGTTTCGGCGCATACTTTCTGTATGCGCCTTACTTGTTTAATTTGCACGTTAAATTTAATTATCTTGGGCATATGCGGGGGTGTATTCGCATTTTCTGGCTTTAATCTTCTGCTGTTTATGTGCTTTTATAACGTCACCGCAATGCGATGTCTGCTTGCCGTAGATTTCATTTCGGCGCTGTTTGTAATATACTCTCTGCTGATTTTCAAACCGTATAAAGGACTTAAATAAATTCAGAATGTAGAGTGCAGAATTACCCCCCTCAGTCACCGTAGGTGACAGCTCCCCCCTCTTTAAAGAAGGGTGAGCCCTGTCTGCCGCAACCCGAGGCTTACCCCTTTTTAAGGGGGAAGCTCCCGCTTTGCGGGTGATGGGGGTTATCATTCTTAATTCTTAATTCTTAATTCTTAATTCTTAATTCTTAATTCTAAATTCTACATTCTTAACTCTGCATTATCTTAATGCTTACGCCGGTTGCCGCGTCCTGATAGGTCAGCCAATATCCGCCGCTTTCGGTCGGTACATAGCTTGCCATAGCCTTTAGGCTGGGCGGCGGCGTTTCGCCGTTCTGCGCGGGCACGCCGTAACAAATGTAGCGCGGCTTTCCCTCAACCCGCAACACCCCGAACACATAAAACTTGTTTTCGCCGTAGCTTATCCTTGCAAATCTGCTCCCTTCCATCGCGCTTTCGAGCGCGGGTTCGGCGGGATAGTTTGCAAATATCCGCTTTATATCCCCCTCCATGCGCGAGTAAAAATCGCCGCCCGCAAGTCCGCCGACTATGCGCTCCCCGCCCGCGTTTTCAACCGCCGCGACCTCTTCTACGCCGCCCTTTTCTTCGCTTTCGACAGCGCGAGTATCCTCTTCATTTTCGCCGCCTGAACGCCCGCCCTCTTCTTGCGTTTCAGCCTCGCATACAGCGGCACCGCCTTCAAAAGTACTTTCATAATAATTCACCTCCGCTATCGCCTCGTCGTCGTAAGCCGCTCCGCCCTTTGGCGGGCGGATATTTTCGAGCCGCGTCATTTCCTCTTTCAAATCTGGCAGAGCGCACGCCATCTGCCCGCACGCCGCACTCGCTATCGGCGCAACCGTGTTGTGGCAAAAGCACACCAAAAAAGCAAACCCGAGGCTCAAATTAAAGTCGCCCTCGCCCTCGTAACTCGTGCCCTCGAAGGTGACCGTTTTAAGTCCGTCGGTGACGCCGAGCACGTACCGCCCCTCGGTGAGCGGCGCAAAGTTTATGAGCGACGCCTCGACCTTTAAAAAGCCCGCGTACGTTTCGCACTTGACGAGCCCCGAAACCGCGCCGCCGTCGGCGGAAAAGCCGCCCTTCACCTGCTTTATAACGGCAATTTTTTTGACGTATGCGCTCACAACATTCCCCCGCCTTATTTCTTTATACTATGATAATATTAACGGGTGAGAAAATATATACTAATAATGTAAAACCGCGGCGTATTTTGTCGCAAAGCAAGATTAATTCGGAATGCGGAATGCGGAATGCGTAATTGTGCTAAGGAACAATTAATTGAACCAACCTCTTTCGTCTGCTACGCAGCCACCTTCCCCTTCAAAGTGGAAGGCGAGAATAACGCGCAAACCCCTTGCTTTCCCCTTTGAAGGACGAGCAACGCATTTCTCAAAACAGCGCTGTGCGCTGTTTTGGCGTTGCGAGAGCAGTGAGCGCATATGTCCCGCGCGAACGGCGACCAAACCCGCCGTTTCCCTTACGGCGGGTGCGAAGAGTACCTCGTAGAGGGGATAGAGGTTGACTACTCCGACCTTAATTCCTAATTCCGAATTCCGCATTCCGAATTATGAATTTGCCCTAACCCCGCACCGAATTATATCAGCTTTTTTTCACGCGAAATTTACATTAAAATATTTGCTTTTGCTTTCAAATTTTGATATAATCGTATATGTGGAAATTTTTGCCACGCACTAATTTTTATTTTGTTTAAGTGTATTTTTTAAGGAGATAATTATGGCACTCACTAAAAATCAGAAAATTTTGGATTTCGTTAAAGAGAGCGCGGAACTCGGTTGCCCCGACAATATCGTCTGGGTAGACGGTTCGCAGGCGCAGATTGACGAGCTGAGAAAACAAGCCGTCGCAAGCGGCGAGCTTATCAAGCTCAACCAGTCGCTTCTTCCCGACTGCTACCTTCACAGGACCAAGGTCAACGACGTTGCGCGCGTCGAGGACAGAACCTTTATCTGCACCAAAAACAAGGAGGACGCCGGTCCCATCAACTACTGGATGGACCCCAAGCAGGCATACGAGCTGTGCGCCGAGATTGCACGCGGCTCCATGAAGGGCAGAACGATGTACGTCATTCCCTATTCGATGGGCGTTGTCGGCAGCGACTTTGCAAAGTACGGCATCGAGGTTACCGACAGCATTTACGTAGTTTTGAATATGTGCATTATGACGAGGGTCGGCAAGGACGTTTTAAACGCTCTCGGCAAGGACGGCAACTTTATTAAGGGCTTCCACGCAAAATGCAACGTAGAGGCTGAAAACAGATACATTATGCACTTCCCCGAGGACAACGCGATTATTTCGGTCAACTCCGCTTACGGCGGCAACGTGCTCTTAGGCAAAAAGTGCTTTGCGCTCCGCATAGCTTCCTACCTCGGCAAATACGAGGGCTGGATGGCTGAGCATATGCTTATTTTGGGCGTGACCTGCCCCGACGGCGAGAAAAAGTACGTGGCGGCGGCGTTCCCCTCGGCTTGCGGCAAGACCAACCTTGCAATGCTCATTCCCCCCAAACACTATTTGGAAAAGGGCTACAAGATTGAGTGCGTGGGCGACGATATCGCCTGGATACGCGTGGGCAAGGACGGCAGACTTTGGGCTGTGAACCCCGAAAACGGCTTCTTCGGCGTTGCCCCCGGCACGAACGAACACTCCAACCCCAACGCTTTGGCGGCAACCAAGCGCGGCACCATCTTCACCAACGTTGCCCTCAACACCGACGATATGACCGTTTGGTGGGAAGGCTTGAACAAGAATTTGCCCGAGCACTGCATCGACTGGACGGGCAAGCCCTGGTCCCCTTCTAAATTCGACAAGAAAGACAAGTCGACCTATGCGGCGCACCCCAACAGCCGCTTCACCGCGCCCGCACAGAACTGCCCCTGCGTTTCGCCCGACTTCGATTCCAAGGAAGGCGTGCCCCTTTCCGCGATTATCTTCGGCGGCAGACGCGCTTCCACCACCCCCCTCGTTTATCAGTCGAGGGACTGGAACCACGGCGTGTTCGTAGGCTCGGCTATGTCGTCCGAAACGACGGCGGCGGCGGCGGGAGCCGTAGGCGTTCTTCGCCACGACCCCATGGCAATGAAGCCTTTCACGGGCTATCATATGGGCGACTACTTCGCACACTGGATAGAGATGGGCAAGGTCGTAAAGAACCCCCCGAAGATTTTCAACGTAAACTGGTTCAGAACCGACAAGGACGGCAACTTTATGTGGCCCGGCTTCGGCGACAATATGCGCGTTTTGGAGTGGATTTTAAAGCGCTGCGACGGCACCGTCGACGCGGACGAAACGGCTATCGGCTACGTGCCCAAGGCTGAGGATATTGATTTGACCGACCTCGACTACGAGATTTGCGAGGGCAAAAAGTTCGGCTTAGAGGAGCTGAAAGAGATTCTCGTCGTCGACAAAGAAAAGTGGGCGAAAGAAGCCGAGGAAATCGAGGGCTACTACACGGGCACGATTAAAGACCGTATCCCCGCCGAGCTTTTGGAGTGCCTCGAAACCTTAAAGAAGAACTGCAAAGCACAGTGAGTTAATGCAGAATTCAGAATGTAGAATGTAGAATTAAGAATTAAGGTAAATATTATTAAAGCCGCGCAATTTAAAATCGCGCGGCTTATTATTTACAAGCAAATAGGAGCGTGTCATTTCGAACGCTATGAGACCCGCGTTAGCGGGCGATTAAGTGAGAGAATCCCCTCGTGGTAATACGTGAAAAATTGGGAAGCGTCATTTCGAGCGTAGTCGAGAAATCTTTTCTGATACTCTTTCACCCCCCTTGCCTTCCACCTTAATAAAGGGGGAAGGTGGATGCGTAGCAGACGGATGAGGGATGTGTAAATTCGCCCGCAATAAAGCCTTCCCCTTGGTGGGGAAGGTGCCCGTAGGGCGGATGAGGGGAATTGTTGCTCGTTCGCCTTAAATAGCGTTGTAATGTGGCAAGGTTAGTTTTGCGCGGGAATACCTCTTCGAGGCGCGCAAAAAGATTCTTCGACTTCAAGCGGGAATGCTTTACTGTTTCAACTTACTTCTCTGTACCGCTTTCCGCTCAGAATGACAGTTGGCGGTAGTACGGCTTTCCGCTACTGCGTGCCGCCTTTGGAGGGGGTAGAATGACGGGTGGGACTGGGTACCGCTTTCTGCTATTGCTTGTCGCGCAAACGCGGCACAGAATGACAAAAGAGTTCCGCGGTTACGGAACTCTTTTCGTTTTGCAGTGTGTTAGTTCGTTTTTTGCCGAGCAATTAAAGGACTCGGCTACCGCGACACGCGGTCTATTCGGGGAGTTCGAGATTATCGAATACGGGGTCGTTCAAAAACTCCGACATACTCATACCCAAAGCGTTGCAAATGCGGTACAAGGTCGTCATGCTTATGCCCGCGACGCTCTTGCTTCTGAAAATGTTGCTGATGCTCTGCGCCTTGACCCCGGGGAGCTTGCCCAAAGTCTTTTTCTTCATTCCGCGTTCTTTTAAAATGCCGCCCAATCGGGACGCTACAGCTTCGGTAATAGTCATAATTTTTCTCCGATAAACGTTTTTCCTTATCCCTATTATAGCAAAAACAAAAAATTAATCAAGGGCTTTTTTGTAAATTTTTGTGAAATTTTTTCAAATTTAGTGAACTTTGCACGAAAATTTTCGGTGTGGAGTGGCGACGGTCGCGGATATTAATTCCGACCGCAATATAACCTTCCCCTTAGGGGGAAGGTTACAATAAGGTAAAAGCCGCACGGCGAAAATTCGCCGCGCGGCTCTATGATATTCACCTCAATTCTTAATTCTTAATTCTACATTCTGAATTAAATTTTTTGTTTGCAGTGCGTTAGCCCGTCTATCAACCAAATTCATAAAGGACTTGGCTGCGGCGACACGCCGCAGGACTTGGGGGCGGCGACACGCCGCTTACTCCTCGGTCTTGCCGCTGTTGCCGAGGAACGTGCCGAAATGAATTTCGCGCTTTGCCTTGCCGCCACCCGATGAGCGGGGCGCACCGCCGCGCCTTTCTCCGCGGTCACGTCTGTCGCCTCTGCCGTCGCGTCTGTCGCCTCTGCCGAAACGGTCTCTGCGGTCTCTGTCGCCAAAGCCGCGCTCCCGTCTGCCGTCGTACGGCTTTTCGTTATTGGGAATAATTACGACAAACCTTGCGGGTTCCTTGCCGCTTGAGATGGTTTTAACCTCTTCGTTGCCCGAAAGCGCCGAGTGTATAACCCGCCTTTCGTAGGGGTTCATGGGCTCTAACGTAACTCTGCGCTGCCTTTCAACCGCCTTCTTTGCAAGCCTTTCCGCAAGCTCGGTGAGCGTCTTTTCCCTGCCCGCCCTGTAATTTTCGCAGTCGACGACAACGCGCTTGTAATCGTCCCTGCCGATATTGGCAACTGCGCCCGCAAGCGACTGCAAGGAATCGAGTACCTCGCCGTGACGGCCTATGATATGACTGCTCTCGGTCGACGTGATGTTGATTTCAACCTTGTCGCCGTCGGAAACAAGCTCGCAAACCGCGTTGAGCTTTAAAATTTCCAAAAGCCCCTCTAAAAATTCCACGGCTCTCACGCCGTCGGATACCTTTTTAACCACCTTAACGCGCGCCTTAGTGCCGCCGATAAGCTTCTTTTTGCCCTCGTCGAGTACGATAATCTCTACCTGCTCCTCGATCGCGTCCAGCGTTTTAAGACCGATTTGAATGGCTTCTTCAACGGTCTTGCCGCTGTAAACGTTCTTTTCGTCCATTTCCTGCTCCTGTTATCTTACTTTTTTTACGTTTCTGCTCTTGACGCCGCTACCCTTGCTCTTTTTCTGTTTTTTGGTTAAATACGCGTCAAGCTCGCCCTTTTCTTCCTTCTTTTTGAACCACACGTCCACGCACTTATTTATGATGAGCATGGTGACTAAGCTGTATACGGTATTGGTTATCATGTACAGCGAGAAGGACGCCGAGTAGAAGAACGAGAAGAAGCCGTAGATTATGGGCATCATTATCATCATCCACTTGTTGGTCTTTGCGCCCGAACCGTCGACGGTGGAAAGCTCGTTTACCGACTTGTTTGCGCGCATGGATATCCACTGCTGCAAAAGCATTAAGCCGATAGAGAGTATAATTAAAATGAAATAGCCGTTATACCGCCCCTTCTGCGTGCCCAGAGCCGCCGTTACCTTGTTGTAGCTTACGGCGTAGTCGTCGCCTATCGACGCCTTTGTTATCGTCGATTTGAATTTAGAAAAGTCGGGTATTTCCTTATTTAAAGTGCTGTCGGGGTACCAGAGGTTATGCACCCACAAAAAGCTGTTGTTGTGTCCGTCCTCGTAGTAAGATTTGACCTCGCGCGCGGCGGGCTCTTCTAAATAGTAGCTGACGAGAGTGTTTCGTATGGCTACCGCCGTCTCGGAAAGCTCGCTGCCGGCGTCTGTGTCGTTGACCATCGAAATATCGAAACTGCCGTCGTAGCCCGTGTGCGACTTCTTGTACACGGTTGCAAGGTGGGTGAACACTTCGTCTACGGAAGTGCCTCCCTCGTACGCTTCACCGAGCTCTTTGACGTAGTTTTCGGCGAACAGTTCGTAGTGCACGGAATAGTCGTAAACATTGCCCTTTTCGTCCTTTACGGGTTCCAAAAACGCAACGATGTTGCTCTCTTCCTGCGCCGAGGGCGTATCTTCGGGAATAACGTATGTTTGCACGACGCCGTTGTACACGTCGACCATATCGTTGTAATTGCGGAGGTTTGCGTACTGCGAATAGGTTGAAAACGCGTTGAATACGATAATGAATATTACCAGCGAAACTATCATGGGAAGGCACGCGCCGAACATGGAGTAACCGCTCTTCTTTTGCAGCTCCATCACCTTTTGCTGATACATATTCTTGTCGTTGGCGTACTGCTTTTGGAGTTTTTCCATCTGAGGGCGCATGCGCTCCATAATGAGAGCCTGCTTTTTGCCCTTTATGCGCGAATAAATATCGAGCGGCAACACGATAGTCTTTAAAATGAGCGTAAACACGATTATGCCCAAACCGACTATACCTATGCCCTCGATAAGTATGCGAATAAGCTGACCTATCCAGTTCAGCCCTACATCGCCTATTGCCTTGATGCCGTAGCCCAAGGTTCCGCTTTCTGCCAATAAATTAAACATTAAAACTCGTTTTTGCAAAAATTTTTGCGTGTTGTTACTTTTTTTAAATTAATGAATTGCGGTCGGAATAATCAACCTCTATCCCCTCTACGAGGTACTTTTCGCAGACTACGTAATTCTGGATTGCCACGTCGCTACGCTCCTCGCAATGACGGGTACCAAGCCCTCGCCTTCCACTTTGAAGGACGAGCAACGCATTTCTCAAAACAGCACTGTGCGCTGTTTTGGCGTTGCGAGATGAGCAAACGCATACGTCCCGCGTTTGCGGTGCCCGAAACGGCTGCTTTCCTTACAGCCGTTGAGAAGGGTGGCTGCGTAGCAGACGAAAGAGGTTGGTTCTATTAATTATTCCTTAACATAATTCTTAATTCTTAATTCTGAATTCTTAATTATCTCAATACACCCAGCGTACTCTGAAATGATTTTCGGGAGCGGGGTCGAAACCGCCCTTCGAAAAGGGATTGCACCTCAATATCCGCCAAACGCCCAAAATTACCCCTATTATAAAGCCGTGATTGTTTATACAACGCTTCGTATACTCCGAACAGGTCGGCTCGTACAGACAGGTGTGGCGGGAAAAATGCCTTTGGTAAAAAACGATAAGGTGCATGCCGATAATTTTCAGCCACAGCCAGGGCTTGAAAACAGCCCGCCGAGTATATGAAAACAGACGGCTCATTTTTTTATTTCCATTGCCTTAAAGCAGTATAAAAGCGATTTTTCTATTTCGGCGTAGGAATATTCTTCCCTCACCTTGGGAAGAACGACAAGCGAATAGTTGCCGCAAAGCTTTTCGAAATTATTTGAAAAAGCCGCCCTTATAAGCCTTTTTATGCGGTTGCGTACAACCGCTTTACCGTGCTTTTTGGAAAGGGCTATGCCCATAACCGTTTTACCCTTGCACGGGGTGTAGATTACGGTCAAGTCCTTGGAATACGCCTTTTTACCGCTTTTGAACAGCCGCTGAAAGTCGGCGTTCTTTTTGAGCCGTTGATATTTCATAGAGAATTATGAATTCGTAATGCGGAATGGTGGTAATTTTAATGTAGAATGCAGAATTAAGAATAGTGGTCGTATTATTTAAATAATTATTCCTTAGTTTTCATTCTGCATTCTTCCCCGCGCTTGCGCGGCACGGAGCGTAGCGCAGTAATTCTGAATTCTGAATTGAATTGAATTCCTAATTCCGAATTAATTTAAGCGCTGAGCTTTTTTCTGCCCTTGTTTCTTCTTCTCTTTAAAACCTTTCTGCCGGCGGTTGTAGCCATGCGCTTTCTGAAACCGTGAACCTTGCTTCTCTGTCTCTTTTTGGGTTGATAAGTTCTTTTCATATATAACTCCTTTTTATCAATTAAGAATTCATAATTCGTAATGCGGAATTGTATATTGCTATTTTAATTACGAATTACGCATTCCTAATTCCGAATTAGCTATCATTAATTCTATCTTTTTTTATTGCTTTAAGTCAAGCGTTATTGGTCGTCCTTACGGGTAAAATTAAATATAATACGTCTTTGCTTTGTTTATTTTCACAAATAAAGGGCTGTACCGAATTGTTAAACGACAAAACAAGCTCTTCCTCTTCTATCGCGTTTATGGCGTCGGATATGAATTTTGAATTCATTGCAATCTTCAAATCCTTGCCCTCAACCTCTGCTTTGACCGGCTCGTTTACGTTGCCTATCTCGGAATTGGACGAAATCTCGATTTTGCTTTGACCGACGTCCATAATTATCAGGCTGTTTCTGTCCCCGCGCACCAAAATCGCCGCACGCTCGATAGACGCCTTTAAAAGTTCCTTATTTACAGTAACCGCGGTGAGATAGGTTTTGGGGATAATGTTGTCCTTTTTGATAAAGTCGCCGTTATAGAGACTGGACGTTAAAACTGTGTCGTCAACGCAGATTAAGAGCACACCCCTCTTTAATTTGAGCTCGGTCTCGCCCTCGCCCGCGGGCAGCATCTTTTCAATCTCGTTCAAAGTCCTTGCAGGGCAGATAATTTCGATATCGCCCGTCGAGGATATAACCTTTCCCTTAGCCGTGGCAAGGCGGAACCCGTCGAGAGCGGTCACGCAGATATCGTTGCCCGTAACTATTATCTGACAGCCCTTCAATATGGGGCGCGAATCGTCGGTGGCGCAGCAAAAGGAAGTGGAAGAAATGAGTTTTTTAAGCTCGTCCGTCTTTAAAACGACCGAATTTTCGTTGACGTCCGTATCCACTTTCGGAAAATCGTCGGCGGATAATACCTGCATGCAGGTCTGGCTGTCGGCATAAATTATGTCCATCTTGCCGCCGTTTGCCGAAAGTGTAATCTGCACGCCTTCGAGCTTTTTTATAAAGTCGGCGAAGAACTTTCCGGGAACGCACACGTCGCCTTCCTCGCACACCTCCGCCTTAATCTTTTTCTGAATAGCTATCTCGCCGTCAGTGGCGGTTAAAGTTATGCCGTCGTTTTTAGCCGATATTTTAATACATTCCATTACGGGCACGGTAGTCCTCGACGCGCACGCCTTTATAACCTTTAAAACCGCTTCCGATAAATCAATGCCTTCACAGATAATTTTCATTTTTTTAGTTCTCCCCGCGTAGTAAATTTAATAAAAAATTTAATTTATTATAATTATTTATATTGTTAGTATTATTAGTAGGTCTTGCGGAATTGTAGATAACTTTCCGCAAAATGAACTATTCCTTGACTATGATAACAAAAATCGCGGAAAAATGCAACAAAATAAGCTTGTTTTAAGCGGTTTTGCGGGCACTTTATTTTAAAAGTTTTTGTTGAGTTTTAAGTTGATAAACGGTTGATAAGTTGATAAATAAAAACTTTGAAAGGGTGTAAAAAAAATTATTTTGGCGAAATTTAAGAGAAAAATAAATTATCAACCGCAAATTGTGTAAAAGTTAATAACTTTTTGTACAATTAAACCGCCGCGGAAAAAAAACTTGTAACGCGCTCTATTTTATGCTACAATAAATTTGATATGGATTTGCAAAAATACGAAGATATAATAAACGGAGAAAAGAAAGAGAGCTTCGAAAGCTTTAAAAATTTGCTCCTTTTTTATAATAATAAGTTTAATTTGACCGCGATAACCGACGAAAAGGATATTTATATAAAACATTTTCTCGACTGCGCCGCGGGTGATATGTTCTTTGAAGAAGGTGTTTCGGTTGTGGAAATAGGCTCGGGCGGAGGCTTTCCCTCTGTTCCGTTAAAGCTTATCCGCGACGATTTGCAGTTCACTTTGGTGGAAAGCACGGGCAAAAAGTGCGACTATTTAAAGGCGGTTGTGGATAAGTTGAATTTATCTTGTGTACAAGTTATCAACGCCCGCGCGGAAGAGCTTTCGAGGGATAAAAAATACCGTGAAAAATTCGACGTGTGCACTGCAAGAGCGGTTGCCAAACTCAATACTCTCGCCGAATACTGCCTGCCTTTTGTTAAAGTCGGCGGAAGATTTATAGCATATAAAGGAAATTGCGACGAAGAATTCAAAGAGGCATTAAAGGCGTTTGAAGTTTTGGGCGGCGAACCCGAGATAATTGAAAAGTACGGGCTGCCGAACGGCGAAACGCGAACTTTGGTAGTCGTTAAAAAGGTAAAACACACGCCCGAAAAATATCCGAGGGGGCAGGGCAAAGAGAGAAAGTCCCCCATTATATAATTATGGAAATTGAAAAGACGTGCGCCTTTACGGGACACAGACAGCTTGAAGAAGATTTTGACGACACGCATTTTAAAGAGGTGTTGATATCTTTTATAGAGGACGGCTATAACGCGTTTTTGTGCGGCATGGCGATGGGCTTCGATATGCTTGCCGCCGAACACGTTTTAAAGCTGAAAGAAAATTATCCCGAAATTAAGCTTGTAGCATGCGTTCCTTGCGAGGAACAGAGCAAGTATTTTCCCGCTGAACAAAAAGCGAGGTATAAAAAAATATTACAGTCCTGCGACGACGTTAGAATTTTAAACCCGCATTATTTTAAAGGTTGCATGCAGTTACGCGACAGATATATGGTGGATAACAGCAGTGTTCTGATTGCATATAAAAGGGTAAACGAGGGCGGCACGTTTTACACGCTCAAATATGCTCTGTCGGAAAATAAAAAAATTTGCCTTTTATGAGAAAGAGCACGTTGAAAATTAAGAATGTAGAATTAAGAATTAAGAATGTAACATAGGCAGGGCGTCATTATGAGGTTTTTGCGGCATTGCGGACTTGTTTGAAACGTTAAAGTATTTAGCCGTAAAAACCGTGATAATCTTTTTGCGCGCCTCGAAGAGGTATTCCCGCGCAAAATAAACAATTCCGCATTACAATGTTATTTAAGGTGAACACCCGCAAACTCCGTAATTCTGGATTGCCGCGGGCTTTGCAAGCCCTCGCAATGACGGTAACCAAACAACCGTCTTGCAACGGGGCGAAATGGCTTATGTTATACCACTTTCCACTATTCCGCGCTGTGCATTGCACATTGCGTATTTTTTTAATACTCAATTCTTAAATTTATTAATAATGTCCCAGATAATCGAGCGGTACTCCACGTCCGCGCTTGCCGAGGTAAAGCATAACGGCGGGTAAATCACGCACCACCAGTTGTCGCCCGTGCCCGTGCCGAGCTCCACAATCAACGCGTCGTACACTCCCTCTTCGAGCGTTAAATCCCCGTATATCCTTGTCGGAAACTTCTCTTCGCGTATGTTCGCCCGCGCCCCGTATGTAAAACCGCGCTCCTTTAAAGCTTTGTCGCAGACCTCTTCTATCTGGGGCAATATCCCGCGCATAACGTCCATCGCGCTCTCCTTGTCCACGCACTCCTTAACGTACGGCGTAATGAATTTTACGACCTCGTCCTTAACCTCGTATTTAACGCTTTGGTCCTTATCCGAATTTGAATTTGCGCGAACGTGAATTCTGAGATAGTCGGCGTACGCCTCTACGCTTTGCGCCCCTTTGAAATTCACCGCGAAAACCGTCGCGGCAACCGCGATAATTAAAGCAAAAACAATCAAAACCTTTTTCATATCTTTCACCTCTTAATTGTTACAGACAATGTATTGACGGTTGTGAAAAAATTTATACTTAGAGAATGCAGAATTAAGAATTAAGAATTAAGAATTAAGAATTAAGAATTAAGAATTAAATCAACCTCTATCGTCACTGCGTGACACTTTCCCCTTCAAAGGGGAAAGCAAGAATTCCGCGCAACCTCTCGCCTTCCACTTTGAAGGGGAAGGTGGCTGCGTAAGCAGACGAAAGAGGTTGGTTCAATTAAATCTTTACCTTAATTGCGCATTACGCATTTGTTTTAATTCTGCATTCTTAATTCCCCACGCATAACATTTTTTTAATTATTCATAATAATTGCAACGAGTGAAAAGTGATGCTCCCGAAAAAGGGGCAAGGAGGTAAAATGAAAAAAGCACTTATTACGGGCATAGCTGCCGCCTTTATCGCAACCGCGGCCGGGGCGGGCGCCGTAATCGGAACGAAAGGTTGGGCGGCGAACGATTACGCCTCCTCCCCTGCCGTTCAGACGGCGATTTTAAGGCAAGGCTCAAAGGGCGGCGAGGTAACGGAAGTTCAGCGCCGCTTAAAGCAATGGGGCTACTTCGACGGCCCCGTCGACGGCATCTACGGAGCAAAGACCATAGAAGCGGTTAAAAGGTTTCAGAGAAAGAACGGCTTGACCGCCGACGGTATTGTCGGCAGAGCTACCTACGTCGCTCTCGGTATGAACGACAGCGTAAACGCTTTGGACAAGAGCGGCAGCGGCACGAGCCAGAGCGGTTCAAGTTCTTCGGCAGGTTCGTCAAACTACACCAATTCGGATTTGTACCTTTTGGCTAAATGTATTTACGCAGAAGCGCGCGGCGAAAGTTACACAGGTCAGGTTGCGGTGGGCGCGGTTATATTGAACCGTGTGCGCTCTTCCGCATTCCCCAACACCGTTGCGGGCGTTATATATCAGCAGCACGCGTTTACCGCGGTATCCGACGGGCAGATTAATTTAGAGCCCGACAAGACGGCTATGAACGCGGCGAGCGACGCGCTTAACGGCTGGGACCCGACCTACGGTTGCCTTTATTACTACAACCCCGCGGTTGCCACCAGCAGTTGGATTTTCGGCAGAAAGACTGTTACCACGATAGGTAAACACGTCTTTGCCATATAGGAGGTAGAATATGGCTGTGAAAAAGAATATTTCGAGCGGAGCCGAAAAGGCTGAAAAGCTTGCCCTTGCGTCCAACGACGACGGCGCGGCAAGCGGCAAAAAGACTGCAAAAAAGCAGGTTAAGTCCGCAAAGAGCGAAAAGCCCGCAAAAAAGAGCGGCGTTAAAAAGTCGGTTAAGAGCGAAAAGCCCGAAAAGGCGGATAAGGTTTCGAAAAAGAACGTTAAGTCCGCGAAAAAGGATAAGGGCGTAAAGAAGGCTAAGAAGGTTAAGGCGAAAAAGCCCGTGAGCGAAAAGCGCGCCGCTAAAATAAAGCAGCGCGAGGAAAAGAACCTTGAAAGGGCGAAGATTAACGCCGAGAGAAAACAGAAGCGTTTGGAGCGCAAGCTTGCCCACAAGGAAGCCCGCGAAGAGCGTATCGCCGCCTTGAAAGAGCATCGCGCCGAGCGCAAAGAAGCGCGCAAAGAGCGCAGGGATATGATTAAGAGCGAGAGCAAAGAGGCGCGCCGCGAGAGAATTGCCGAGGAAAGAGAGGCAAAGCGCGAGGCTAAAAAAGCCAAACACGAGGCGTATCTTGCCGAAAGAAAGGCTAAGCGCGAGCACGCGTTAAAGGTGCGTGCGGAACGCCGCGCCGAGAGGAACGACAAGGCAAAGAGGCGCACCCCCGGCTTCGGCGGCTGGCTTGCCGCGGTAATATCTTTGGGCGTAACCACCCTCGCCCTCGGCACTGTTCTGACTTTCGGCTGGCTGAATATGAACCAAATGCAGGCGCAGATGGCTACGGGCTACACCGAATCGCTGTACGAGCTCAACTCGGTTATCGACAACCTCGACGCAGACCTTTCGAGAGCGAGAGTTTCCTCGTCCTCGCAGGACAGAGTGCGCGTACTTTCGGATATCGCCATCGAGAGCCAGACGGCGGAGACCATTTTGGAAAGATTCCCCGTCGATATGCAGATGACCGAACAGTTCTCATCGTTTATAAACAAGATGGGCGACAGCGCGAAGCAGATGCTTTACACCGTGGCTAACGGCGGCGAGCTCACCTCTTCGCAGATAGCTTCGCTCGAATATATGTACGAGACGAACGCCAAGGTCAAGGAAGAAATTAACCGCCTTGTATCAACGTGCGACGACAAGGATTTACTGAATGCGTTGCGCGGCAAGTCGAGCAACCTCGTCGGCGGCTTTAAGAACATTCAGAACAACACCTTCGAAGAGCCGACGGGTATTCAGGACGGACCTTTTTCCGACAGCGTTAAAAAGACCAACGCGAAGGCGCTTAAAGGCGCGGAAGAGATTACCGCGCAGGAAGCGGAAAACCTTGCAATGCGCTATTTTGCGGACTACAAAGTGCAAAAAGCCGACTGCACCGGCGAGGCTACCGCGGATGCCCTCACCCTCTACAACGTCAATTTAAAGACCGACAGCGGGGATATGTTCGTGCAGATTTCCAAGCTCGGCGGCAAGGTTGTGGCGTTCGACAGCTACAAGGACTGCTCCAAGCACAATTTCTCGGTGGAAAGATGTATCGACATTGCTGAGGACTTCCTCTCTTCCATAGGTTACGACGGCTTGAAGCCCGTATGGACGAGCGAAAACGGCACGACGTGCAATCTTAACTTTGCGCCCGTGCAGGGCGGCGCTATCCTCTACCCCGACCTTGTAAAGGTTAAGGTGTGCGAAGAGCGCGGCATAGTGACCGGCGTCGAGGCGATAAGCTACGTTTTGAACCACGGCGAAAGAAAGCTTGCAAAGCCTGCAATCAGCGAGGCGACGGCTAAGGCGAACGTCAACGGAAATATGGAGATAAGCGCGTCGCGCACCGCTTTGATTCCCTTCGACGGCGGTGAAGTGCTGTGCTATGAGTTCGTAGGAACTTTGGGCGGCAACGAATACTACGTTTACGTGGACGCGGCTACCGGCGAAGAGATAGAGGTTTTAACCGTTATCGGCACCAAGCAAGGCAGAGCATTGATGTAAGCGGCGTGTCGCCGCTGCCAAGACCTGCGGCGTGTCGCCGCTGCCAAAACCTTTAATTGCTTGATTAGAGGTCGGACTGTCAACTGCAAAATGAAAGCCGCGGCGTTCGCCGCGGCTTAATTTTACCGCAATATGACCTTCCCCTTAGGGGGAAGGTGTCGCCGACTTTTAGGCGGTGCCCGCCCGCGTAGCGGTCGCACGTAGTACGGAAGAGGTTGACGCTCTTCACCTCGAAATTGCGCATTGAAAATTGTCAAAACCCCCGCGCGGCGATATGCCGCGCGGGGGTCTGACTTCGGTTAAGAATTTTTCAACGGCAAATTATTTTACCGACTCGGGACGACCCGAAATCTGCTTTGCCCAGGTGGTAATTTCCACGGGTACGCCGTCGGCTAAGTTGCCCACGCATATATTTATGAACTCGAAATTCTCGTGATTCTGCACGTTCATATATATGCCGCCCTGATAGGTGAGGTTGTTGGGCTCGTCGGCGAAAAGCTCCGTCTCGTACAAATCGCCCAAAAACAGAGTCGCCTTGTCGACGGGCTGGTTGTATTTACGCTTAAAACAACTGATATACCCTTGTTGCTTTAACTGTTCCTGAATGTGGTTTTTGTCGCCCGTAGATACAATTTCGGTAAGTTGAGTAATAGTCATTATTGTTCCTTCCTCTTTATCAATTGTTAATTTTACGCTTTTTGGCGCTTTTACATACAGTATTATAACACATTTTTTGCAGATAGCAAGCGTCAAAACGCGATTGAGTTATCTTTTTTTGCACAATGTTTGCCCAAAGCTTGTTTATAGCTTGTTATAAGATTGTTCAAAGAATGTTCAAAGTCCGCCCAAAGTCCGCCCAAAGTCCGCCTGTCGCACTCTTTCTCTGCGTTTCACCGCGGAAAAATTTAAAAGTTTTTGTAAAGTCGGCTGGCGAAAGTTGAGTACCAGTTACACCTTTATCAGCCCTAATTTTATAAGCCTTGCTTTAATCGCTCCGCGCGACCTTTTCATGGCGTCGGCGATAGCCTTTACCGTCAAACCGTCTTTAAACATTTCGGTCAGCTCCGCTTCCTGCTTACCGTCCCAGGCTTTTCCCTTATTTGAGCCGCTCGGCTCAACGTCCGCCGTCTGTTGTACGATTGTAATATCGCTTTCGGCGGTTTCTTTAAGGTGCTCTATTATCATTCTTTGCGCTTTTTCGTTGTACAGCACGACCCTGTAACTGCCGTTATAGCCGAATCTTTCCTCGGTGTATATGCCCGCCTCAATGCCTTTGTCCGTGGGTAATTTATATTTGCGCCCGTTAGTTTCGCTTTCTGCAATCAAACCGCTTTCAATCAGCCAGTCTACTATCAAAGACCGCTTGATTTTTCTTCCGTCATAACCCACAATGTCGTTAATTCTTTTAATGATTTCCGAAATTGCAATTCCGCCGTCGCTGTAATCAAAATTTTCAAGCTCCCCTTCTTTAATAAAAAAGGGCGTTTTGCCTTTATTTTCCTTTTTAACGTACTCGCCTTGACATAACTTTTCCAACATGTTTGCGACATAAAAAAGGCATCTCGATATTTTTACGTTGTTTATAACGTCGGTGTCCGATACCGCCTCGCCGCTTAAAGGGTTTACGCCCCGCGCAAGATTTTCAACCAACGCCTTAGCATATCTCAGCTCTTCGATTTCGGTCATTGTGTTCTCCTTTGTGTTCGATAATTTTTTTTGTAAAGTTTCGGCAAGTTTATTCCCGTTACATAAAAGGGAAAGTAATTGCGTTGCTCGGTTTCGTCGGTACAGTTTACAAAAGTCGGGGCTTTGCCGACAGACGCATATCGCATTTTAACCCATTCTTTAACGGTTATCGGCTTGTTGCCGATTACTTCTGATTATTATAATTCAAGTATAGCAAGTTTTGTAGTTAAAAACAAGGTTTTGGAATCGTTAATATCTTTCCGTCAAAAATTTTAAGACGAAGGCAAAATTCGGGATAGTTTTTAAAATTTATCAAATCAATACTTGGCTATTCTTTATAAATTTCCAATATTTAATAGGATTTTTTTCTTTATCCTTTGCTTCCATTGCAATTTGGCTCATCCGAGGAACATTTATGAGCGCACAATATTGTTCGTAGGTTGCAAAAGAATAATTGCTGAATATTTCAAAAATTACCGCGTGTGCTTTATTGAGTTCGGACACGGATTTCATTTCACCTTCCACTCCATCAAAATCTTTATAATTGTAATTAGTGATTTTTAAGTCTCTCGGGGTATAAAGTATATTGCCGCCGCGTTTTATTAACTCAAACAGAAATTCTGCCTTGTTTCCGTTTTGATACTCCGAAGTCAGAAATCTATCTTTTTCAATAGGCGGAAGAGCATAATATACCGCAAAAAATATATCTTTATCGTCTTCAACGTACGATAAATCGTTATCATAATTATTATAGTAATTATCTATCGGTACGACCTCTATATTCGCTGTTATCCCCACACCGAAATTTGTTATATTATAAACTTTTCGGAGTTCCCAAATTATAGCTTTGGGGCTATTTATTCCTATCTTGTCTGTTAAGGCATTCAATACAATGGCGTCGCCATCATCACTCCAACCAATACGGATATCATCAAGCAAATGACACCTGCGTATATTTCTGTCATAAAACTGTTTTAGATATTCCCACTCTTTTAATTCGTTTTCCGATATTTTGCCTATTATTTTTTTCTCAAATAGTACAAAAAATCTATCGTCGGCTTTCCGTATTGCTGCTAAATATTTTAATACCACTTCTTTTTCGCCGTCAATAAACGCGGTTTTTGCCGCATCCTCGTTAATATCGTATTCTCTACTCCACTTATCTTCAAGCGACTCTTTCGTTCTTTTTCCTTCAAGAAGCTCGTCCATGGTAACGTGAAAAAGTTTTGATAAGGCATATAAATGTTCTACATTCATCTTTGTTGCTTCCTCGGCCCATTGACTTATGGCAGCAGAACTTATCCCTAATATTACCGCTAAATCTTTTTGTTTTAAATTTCTTTCTTCCATTAAACTTTTTATAAAACTATTCATTTGGGATTTCCTTTATATAATACTTTTTCTTAAATTCTTCGGGGCTCATAGAATTCGCGTCATCCATATATTCACCTCTGTATTCCGTCGGGAAATATTTTTCTCTGATATCCTTTAAAGACAGCCTATTTAAATCGTTCAATAGTTTTTCTGTCATTTTTTCATCCCGACTTTCGTAATACGCTTCTAACGACATATTCAACATTTGCTTACGAGCATGGAGAAAAGCGCCCCGTTCATCAGAACCGCAAATCCAATCTTTATACGGCTTTAAAATAGTCCTTTCTCCCGCATATAATCTCTTCTCTAATTCTTGATAATCGCTTTCGTCAAAATCTTCGTTTTCATATCTAATGCCCAATTTTGCTCTGTTGTTTGCTGTATTGTCCACAGTAAAATATTGGTAATGTCCGTGTTCACAGACAGGCACAAGCAACGGCGCTTTATACTTTTTATGTATGTCAAGTAACTTATCTATAATAGAGTATTTAAGTGTTATAACTTGCCAATAACCGAGCAACGCTTTATTCAATTTCGCTCCACATTCAATTAAAAGTTTTATCGCACGTATAGTCAATTGCTCTTCATCGTATTTGCGTCCGTAACGCTTTTCGTATTCTTTAAATTTGCCATATCTATGCGTTACGTTTATTGTCTGAAGCGCCGCCAATAAAATATCCTTTTCGTAATCTTCTATGTTTAATATTCTGCTACGAACCTCTTCTTCATCATCGTCGATAACGTCGCTTATATCATCCCAAATATTTTGCCGTGCAATAAATACAAATTTCTTGTTTGCTTCCCAAAACTTCTCGTCGATAGTACAATTATGCATTAAAGAGGCTTGCTTATAAATTTCAAATTTTATATCTGCTAAACCTTCGGGCAACATATCGTGAGCATAACTTTTTATATCCTCAACCCATACACACTCGCTAAGTCCACAATTTTCGTAAGCGTCTTTGTCGATACTTTCAATTGCGGGAATAAAAATTTGATAGAAATGATTAACTATGAAATCAAATTCTTTATCTTCGGATAACGATAATCCATCACCAACCATTTTTCTTAAAAGCTTTTTGAAGCGTGTTTCTATCAAGAGTTCCTGTTCTTCTCTTACATTGTACAAATCGTCGGGGTTGTAACGGGAGCACCACTCGTTATTATAGATGAAATATTTCTCTTCAAAATTGATTTCTTCATACCTTGCGCCGTTTAAAATTTCATCGACGGTAACGTTGAAATACTCTGCCAACACTTTCAAATCGTCAATATTCGGAACGGATTCGCCTCTTTCCCACTTGCTTATTAACGCATCGGAATAGACGCCGTCAAATTTAGTTGATAATCGGATTTGAGTTAAATCCTTTTCCTCACGCAACATTTTTAAAAATTTACCTATCTTCTTTTTATCCATTTAAATAGCCTCCGCAAGACGTGTTTTAAAATCTTTTTGCTGTATTCTTGCTAATTTGCAATAATACGAGGTGTCTTTATCTTTTTTCTTTCTTTCAGGTTTTTCACGGTCGAAAACCTGTTCATAATCTACCGCGCCGTATATTCGCTGTTCGGAAGAGTTTGTCATATTGAAATACAAATCCCGACTGTGAAGTTCCTGTCCTAAATCATATTCGTTTTTGCTTACTGCCGTAACGGAAATAATTGCGTCCTTCCAATCGTGCTTAACTCTTGGAAGAAAGCGAGCTATTCGCGCCGCGTCTTTTCCGCTTTCGGCTTTTATGAAAAAGTCTTTAATTATGTAGCGCCCTCGTCCGACATGCCCGCACTTAGCTTTAACTTTGAAATAGTTCATAGCATTCTCCTTTGTTATTTGTTGATTTTATTATAACATAGGAAACTTGCCTTGTGTTCTACTGCCTTTTTAACAACAATCATTTAATTGTGAATTCGCGTTAAGTGACGGTAGAATTATAGCATGCTATCTTTTTAAAAGCAATAAGCGACGAAAACATTTCCGCCGCTTTTTAACTTTATTCATATACTTTATTGTGCAGGTTAATTTATATTTTGCAAAGTTTATCATACAAACGCAATGTCAATATGCGCTTTACCGTTAAGCTTTAAAATCGCTATGTCAGCGGAGTAAAATTATCTTTTTGAGTTTCGTATTTCTTGCGCTTCCGACAAATCATACAATACTATTCTTTGTTTAGTAAGTATTTTGCCGGGGACGCGGTAGGAGCGCCCATTCGTCCAACCGAACCGTTGCGAAAGACCGTAAGTAAAGCCCTTGCTATGAACTTCCATATTGCCGTCCTCATCATTTAAATTATTCGGCACGCGAAAAGAGGTCATCGACAAACGGTCAAACGGTTCTAAAATAAGCGACGAGGTGTTTACGTTTATTCGGAAGCGGATAAACTTCGGCAGACCTATCGCTTTTACCGCCTCCTTAAAAATGTGTATGCAGCCCGTTTTACAATAAAACGATATAAAAGTTATTTTAGACAAGTTACTTTACCGCTTTCCCTTCACGCCAAATTTCGCATTGTGAAAAATCAAATAATATCATTATCTTTTTATTTGCCCGTACCAATCTGCCGAGAGTGCGATATCTGCATTTTTCATCTAATTTCCATCGCTCGAAAAGTTTACGCGCGAATGTGGCACAGCTTAATTTGCAATATTTTTGTGTGCTGCTGTTTTTTCTCCATTCGATTGCGTTAGGGTCATGTGACGAAGTAGCCGTAATCAGTATTTTTTTCTCATTTGCGCTTAACAATATAGAGATAGCGTCGTAATTATTCAGTGTTGCAAACGTTGCTCCGCTAAATGAAATCGAATCGGGCCATATCGTCATAGACGGGGCAGTCAGGCTGCTAAAATATTGACTGTTTACAACTTGAAAGCCGCTTAAATCAACTTCTGTCATAATCATATCGTCTGTCATTTTATCTCTCCTACTTTATTAGTTGAAATATATCCTTCGGCTAAATTTATTTTATACTGCTCCTCGTGCAGTTCCACGGGTACGCCGAAGTATTCACGCCAATCCGCAGGCAAGTATGACCGCTTCCGTTTTGTACCCGTTCCGACGAACAATTCAAAATCCGTCAGTTTGAACAGATACAGAGCTTCGTTGTTGCAAACGGCAGGTTTGCCCAACATTTTATATCTGTACTGCTTATCCCAGTTCATAAGCTCGAATAATTTGGCGGCGAATATCCGGCAAAGCATATCCCGCGCTTTGATTTCTTTTTCCCCACCGCCGCTTGCCCACCTAAGCGAATCGGGCGCATCGGCATTGCACGGGCGCACAATAAGCCGTTTTTCATCGGGATGAATTAAAAGCTGGATATGTGTTACGCCGGGGAAACGCCGAAGGCAAGCCATATTGAACTTAATTTTATCATCCCATACCGTTATGGCAGGTTCTCTCGTATGTGCAAACAGCTCTGCCTTCGCAACCTGAAATCCTGCAAGGTCGACGGTTTCGGTTTCTTCGCCTTCCGTCAGCTCTTCGAAGTACTCGTTTTTACTCATCAGCGTCTATTACTCCCGTCTTTATTTTTTCAGCACTTTCCAAAACTTCCGCATATGTCAACAGAGAAAGTTGTTGCCCGTCGACGTTTCTGCACTTCACGTCGCTATTCAAATTCGGAACAGATTTTAGATAATATAATTCGTTATCCATACTGAATTCATAAAATTCATCGCCGAACGAATCTTCCCACTCTTCGGGGCAGACTGCCATTCGCCTTTTGCATATAGATTTTCGTTCCTCTTCGTTTACCACTTCGGCAATCGGCATTGCTTTCGTTAGATTAAATACTATTATGCAATCCGTGCCCTTCTCTATCCACGTGCCTGAAATTCTATAACTGAAATCGGGATTCCAGTCCATTATCTGCATAAGCGCTTTAATGAAGAACGGACACGACAACGTTTTAATCATAATCGGCTGCTCCGAGTTTTGTTTGCGCCAGGGTATACTGAAAGCGTCATCTCTCCCGCACGGACGAATAGCCATTTTTCTTTCATTAGGATGCAACAATAACTGTATGTGCGGATAGTCCTGCAATTTCTTTCCGCAAGCGGTATTAAACATTATTTTCCCGCTTGAAACCGTCATGCAGGGCAATTCCGTTCTCGCTGTCAGGAACTGCCCTCGCACCACCTGATATCCGGTCAAGTCAAACGCGCTAAACGCCGAACGCCGTATTTTGCGGTCATTTTTCCGTTCTTCTACACTTTCGGAAGCGTTGTAATATTCATTCGGGTCATCATTAGCCCAACGGTGATTAATAGGCACATATCCTTGAAATACCCCGTCGTCAATTACTTGCATAATATGCAATCCGCCCCTCATTCCGCGGCGTCTGTTATAAATCAAAGATTGCGCCGCCTCGAACGTTTCAACCGATACTATTGCGGGGTGATGGTCTGAGTAATAACATTGGTCACGGTTATGGCGGTTCTTTCTCTTTTTATGCTCGAATATATCTGCGGTAAACGTTTTCCAGGTAAGAACGCTACCGCAATATCTTTCGTTGCGGATAATATATGCCAGCGACCCGACATTCCAATTCGTATTGCCGAGCTTGGTTTTAACTTTCATCTCGGTTAATAACTCGGCTATACGTTCTAATGTAAAGCCTGCCAAAAACGCATTGAATATGAAACGAACAATTACCGCTTCCGATTCCTTGATTTCCAATATACCGTACTTGACATAATGCCCCGACAAATCTCTCGGTCGCCTATATCCGTATAATTCCGGTGTTAAGAGCTTATTATGCTTGAACCTCTCGTTCAGCGACCAATTCATACTTTCGCTCTTCTTCTCCGATTCAGCTTGCGCTACACTGGCAAAAAGATTTAATTTCAGTTCGGATTCTTCCGATAATGTATAAATAGAGTCCGTCTCGAAAAATACTCCCACAGGCGGATTCAGATGTTTCAGTTCACGGACAAGCGAGACGCAGTCGACTACGTTTCTCGCAAATCTTGAAACGCTTTTGGTAACTATTAAGTCATATTCTCCGCGGCGGCAAGCCGCTATCATTTCATTGAAGCTGTTCCTATGTTTTAGCGACGTTCCCGATATACCCTCGTCGGCATACACATGCTTTAAGTTCCAGCTTTTATGTGACTTTGCAAGCTGATTATAATGTTCCTGCTGTAAAACAAATGACGACAGTTGTTCGTCGTTTCCCGTCGATACGCGGCAATAAGCGCATACGTTCAGCGGACGGTCATCTTCGTTAATGGTGATTTTTCTAGTCGCCGGAATTGTTCTTGTCGGTGTATCCGTATCTTTAATAGCATAGGCTTGTCTTATCTGTTCACGCTCCCGATTATCCGCCATAAGTGCCTCCGTTAATGTTTATCTTCCGTATCCCTGTCTTTATACGGTCATATTCCGCTAACTAAATCTTCTCCGAATTTCAACCTCTATATATTTTAACATCTAATTGATTATCTCCGTGAATACATTTGTCAAAAGCTCTCGTGAATTCTTTCTTTGTATTTGACAAATGTATAATTTTTCCGCAAAACAACACGATAGAGCTTTGATAATGACCGCTTTTGTTTTACAAAAGAAGGAGCGCTCTCCCCGTTAGCGCAAGTTTTAAAAGGAGGTTAAAACATGAAGAGAAACATTGAGTATTGGACGTCTGAACGATTCTTTAAGCGGCTTGATTTTTTCCTGAAAAAAAGCGGATTATCGTTTATTCAGTTGAGCCGGCTTTCCGAAACGAGCATTTCTTCCATCTACCAAATCCGCAGGCGGAAAGCATTGCCTAATTTTCAAACGCTCTGCGCCGTCTGTGACGCGCTCAATATTGAGCTGTGGCAATTCTTTGACTCAGACGACAAGCGCACGGTTGAAATGGAACAGGTTGTTTTGGGAATGAAAAACGTTTCTAAAAACGGACAAAAAATGTTAGCGAAATTTATAGAGTACATAAAATGAGGCAAAGTGTAAGCTCTGTATTCTTGCTACATCGGCGGCAATTTACCCCGTAAAACGCGTATTTATAGGGCTTTATCCTATATATCCGCCGTTTTGCATTTTTTAAGATTGCAAAGATTTTTTTGGTTCCCGCAACCTAAAATCACCGATTTGCAACCTTAAAACAACAAAGGGCATCACTCGCTTTCCGAGTGATGCCCTTTTCCTTTTTTTTATTTCATAAACTATTCCTTTTAAGGACACTTTCACATTCGATTTGTTGCTCAAATTTCCGACAAATTTTCCGCAAAATGTTTTAACTGTTTCTAAACTCTTTGTAAATTTCCGAAAGGAATATGCCGAGCATCTCTTTCTTTATATCGTCGTTGTTCAAAAGCAACGTAAAGAAATCCTGATTCTGCGACAAGCCTTCTATTAAAACCTCGTCGGCGCTTTCGTAATACGGGAATGCAAAGTCTTGCTCCGTATTTGCCTTCGCGCTTTCGCGGAGGGTAGGAGATTTTTTAAGCAGGTCCTTAATTTGAAGCATAGCTTTTATAACGATATCGTTATCGTATTGCTTGCCTGTGCGGCTGTTAATTTCGTCTATAATTTCCGACAAACGTTTTACTGCGTCCTCTGTAAGATTAAACTGCTCGACAGAAGGAAGTTTGATAACGGGGTTGGAAACAATCTTTGTTTCGGTATGCTGTGCGCCCTTTTTCTGCACGAAGTTATCCGCCCGAATCTTGTCGCTCAAATCGAAGCCGCCGCCCGCATTGCGTATGTTGATAAACACTGTCAAATACGTTAAAAATAAATACTTTTTATGAAGTTCCGCGTCCTCAAAACACGATACCTGAATTAAAAACTCATAGAACCTTATAAAGTGCCTTATCGTCGCAACAATTTCGCGTTGCTTCTCCGGTTCATATTCCTTAATCTTCTTTTCGGCGCGTTGCAGATAAAACCGAAGCCGGTTTTTGTCCTTTGCTTCGATAATCTTTTTACAGACGATTTCCGCCGCCATTTGAATATCGTACGGGTCAATAATCAAATAGCCGTCGAGCTTGGCTTCCAAATCATACACGGCGGAAGGCGTAACCGAGTTTGCAAGAAGCGTCGTCGTATAATACGGCTCGAACGCCTTGATAATGTCCTCATACTTATTTACGAAATCGAGAATGAAAGTCTTTTTATCCCACGGCGGACAAGTCCTGTTTAGGCGGGATAACGTCTGCACGGCGTTCACGCCCCGTAACTTCTTCAAAACGTACATGGAGCAAAGTTTGGGTTGGTCGAATCCCGTCTGGTATTTATTAGCCACAAGCAAAACGTTGTAATCGTCGCCGTCGAACATTTTCGGCAATCTGTCTTCCGAAAAGCCGTTTAAAAGCCTTTCGGTGTATTCCGTTTCGTCGCCGTCGAGCTTTACTTTGCCCGAAAACGCCACAAGCGCGTGAATATCGGTATAGCCCTTTTTCGCAACGTAATCTTCAAACGCCTGCCTGTATTTTACGGCGCTCAGCCTTGAAGCCGTTATGACCATAGCCTTTGCCATGCCGCCGAGTTCATTTATAACAGTCGTGCGGAAGTGCTCGATAATCACTTCAACGCGTTGCGCGATATTCGTTTCGTGCAGTTCCACAAAGCGGGCAATCTGGCGCTTTGCTTCAACCGTCTTGTATTGCGGGTCCTCGGAAATTTCTTTGTTCAAGCGGTAATATGTGTCGTATTCGGTGAAGTTCGCAAGCACGTCCAAAATAAAGCCCTCCTCAATTGCCTGCTTCATAGAATACAGATGGAAAGCTTCCTTTTGCCCTTTTGCGTTTACTCTGCCGAACAAATCGAGAGTTGTCGGCTTCGGTGTTGCCGTGAACGCAAACATGGCGACGTTTGCCTGTTTGCCCGTGCGCTTTAGTTCGCTTACAATTATATCCTGCGCGTCAACTTCCCCGTCAAGGATATCCGACCCGAGCGACTTTGTAACCGCCGCCATATCCTTGCCCGCGGTGGAAGAATGGGCTTCGTCGATAATCACCGCGAAACGCTTGTCCTTTAAATTTTTTACGGAATCGACGATAAACGGAAATTTTTGTATGGTGGTTGCAATAATCTTCGGACTGCCGATAGATTTCCTTTTGCCGTCTGCCGTAATATAACCGAGCAATGCCGCCGCCAAATCTGCCGCCGTGCACTTATCGCCCATAACACGAATAAGCCCCGTAACGTGCTCTATCCCCAAAATAGCGGCTTGCAACTGCCTGTCGACGACGACTCTGTCCGTGCAGATTATGATATTGTCGAATATCATTTTGTCGTGCATATCGTGCAAAGACGAAAGCCTGTGCGCAAGCCATGCAATGGAATTTGTCTTGCCCGAGCCCGCACTGTGCTGAATTAAATAGTTTTGCTCCGAACGGTTCACTTTTACGTCGGCAACCGTCTTACGGATAACGTCCAACTGGTGATAGCGGGGGAATATCAGCTTCTCTTTGACGGTTTTCTTGCCCGTAACCTCGTCCGTATCTTCCTTGCGGTCGATAAAGATATATTCGGATATAAGGTCGATAACCGTATCCTTCCGCAAAATATCGTCCCACATATAATAGACGGAATACTTGTCCTCGTAAACGGGGTTGCCTTTGCCCGCGTTCACGCCGCTTCCGCTTCCCGTATTGAAAGGCAGAAAGTAAGAGCTTTCGCCGGAAAGGCGGGTACACATATAAACTTCCTGCAAATCCATGGCGAAGTTTACAAGGCAACCGGCTTTAAAAAGGAATAGGCGCGTTTTGGGACTTCTGTCCTTTTTAAACTGCTCAATAGCGTCGTGATACGACTGCCCCGCAAAATTACATTTCAGTTCGAACGACATAACCGCAAAGCCGTTCAGAAATATAACAAGGTCAACGCGTTCCTTGTCGCTCGCCCATACCTCTTTCATCACGGAAAAGATATTCTTTTCGTACAATTTGATTAAATCGGCGTTATACGAGGTGGCGGGTTTTATGTACATTAAATCAAGTTTATAGCCGGAAAGCGTAACGCCGTGTTTGAGAACATACAGCAAGCTGCTTTTCGGTTTGGTGATTTCGGCATTGATAAAGTTGACGACAGTTTCTTCTGTGGCATCTTTAAAAATTTTATGCAAAGCGTACATTGTTTCGGGCTGGGTATCGTCCAAAAACTTTATTAAAAGCTCTCTGTCGATGGCAAAATTACGGTCGTACTTCGTGTCGGGGCGAATAACGTAGCCGTTTTGCTTTTCGAGAACGTTCATTATGTAATTCTGATAATCTTTTTCGGAAAGTATATCGTTCATTTTGTATTCCTTAAAAATCTAATTTTATTGTTTCAGGAGAATCTATTGATTGCCCGTTTTTTACCAAAAAATAAAGTGTATAATCGTGTTTAGGCTTTGGACAAAAATATTTTGATTGAACTGTATATTTAGTTTGGCAATTATCACATTGAATAAAAACGTTTTCTCTGAATTGCCCCCAATCATTTTCCTCAAGAATATAATTAACAAAACCTTTACCGCAAGGACAGGGTTGATTTTCCTCTTTTACAATATCATAACTCATAATCTATCACCTCTTTCTTCCCTGTAATATATTCATAGATAAGCGATTGTTTGTATTCGTCAAGAGTATCGAGCTGCGCTTTTTTATCGGCTATTGCTTGTTCGATTTCGGCGCATTTATTGTCGAGATATTCGGCTATTGCCTGTTGCTCGTCAAGCGGCGGAACGGGAATTTGAATACGCTTCATTTCCTGCCAACCCGTAGTCCATAAATCGTCTACTATTCCGTGTCCCCATTTATAAAATTCGTCGGCAAATATAGGCGTATGAAAAAGCCAGTTATAATATCTTGCATTCATTTTCTTGCGCGGTTTCAAAATTGTATTGATTAACGAAACAGAGCCGTCGTAATCGGAAATGCCGCAAGAACCGCGCCTATCTGAACGGCTATTTATAGCAAAGTCGCCCTTGCGGACAAGTTTTCTATTATCTCCGTCGTTTGTTTTTGCCGCTGTTTCAAGCTGTGGTAAAATACCTTTCATTGTAACAGATAACGGCATAAAGTCTTTATCGCTTACTTTCTCATTTCGCAATTCATACAGACCGCCTATGCGTCCAATTTTCCATTCAAGTGGAAGATTGCCAACCCACGCAATGCCGCTGTCTTTCATGGGGGCGTCGGGATTAAGACCGTGCGTTACGGCTTCGGTTATTATAGAACGTTTATATTGTTCCAAGGTATCTATTTGAGTTTGTATATCAGCTTTCAAACCGTCAATTTTTTCACATTCTCTATCCAAAAAATCTGCGATTTGTTGTTGCTCAGCAATAGGGGGGAATGGAATTTTACAGTCAAGTAATTTTCTATTATTTACGCAAGGAATCGTCCCAGCATTATCAAACCACCTCATATCAATACACATCAATAAATAATATGAAAAAATGTAGTTTATATCGCGGTGCGCAACAAGAGCTTGACAATTATTATCTAAACAGCACTCTTTCAACGAAATTGAGCGGTTGTTCTTTTTCATCGCTTCACCAATTTTCGCTAAAACAATCGACTTTACAGGCACAATATTATAATGGTTTTCAATAGCAATTTGTTTTGTAACATAATTAGCGGCTTTATTTATAAATTTGCCTGCATTGCTAATATCGCTTGCCTTACAAAAAGGGTAATCCCCACTTTCATTACCTTGCAATTCTATATTGAATCCATTACCACCAATAATATAAAAAATGCTTTTAATTCGTCTTGTTTCCCAATCTTGCGGGATTTCGCCGACCCAAGCAATTCCGCTATCTTTCATTTGCCGTTCAGTCATCTTTACCACCCAATTTGCCATATTCCGCTATCAAATAATTAACGAATGCACTACAACTAACAAGCATAAACTTTGCTTCTTCAAAAGTTACGTTACTTTCAAACATTCCCTCGCAATGGCGTATTCCACCCTCGTCAGAAGTATATCCATATAATTTTGAAAAAGCTGACTCTAATGCCGAATGAATTTTTACTCCTTTGTCTTTTAATAATTTTAATGCTTGTCCCAATGTTGCTTTATCATTTCCAGTTATTAATTGACAAATTGACTCTACAGCACTAATGCTTTCTTTTATACAATTTTTATAATCTTTCTTTTCTCTATCGGCTAAAAAACCTACTGCTTTTTCTATATGTGTTCTGCAACCACCTATTGAATTATTTAAAGTCTGCTCTATTTCTTCTATCTCCGTTTGCTCCGTAATGGCAACAATTTGGTCGCCCACAAAACGATACCCCACGCATTCTACTTCAAATAGTGTATTCATATATTGATATTCATTAAAATAAATCGGATAACCCTGATTATTGAAATCAGGTTGCCGATATTGATTGTTTATTGAAGAAGTTAAAAAATTAACAATATACTCAATTAACGATAAAATTGCATCATAGGTATCTTGCATAAAAGTACCTTTTATGTATTTTTTGCATCTTTCCACGTAAACAATAACAGCATACCTATCAAAACTATCTATAACTTCGCAATAAACATTATCTAATATATTTACATATAAATTATCAATATTAAGTAATTCACTATCTTTAGTCAGAATGATATTAACCCATTATATAATTGAGTTCTCACGCGTTCACTAAATTCATTTATTTGAATAACAGTGCTAATTTCATTTATATGGTTTCTATCACTAAACCCACCTCTTATTTGCACTTTTTTTAATGATTTAGAACCTCTTTCCATCTTACTTATCCCCGAACAGTTTGTCGATTCTTTCGCTTACGCTTAATTCCAAGTCCATAAATTTTACGGCGAGCTCGTCGCTCGGTTGCGGCTGACTGTATTTATAGAAATACCTTGTAAAAGGTATTTCCGCACCGATTTTTATAACGGGCTTCTTTGCGCCCAAATTTTCTTCCCAAAACCACTGAGCGTCGGGTACGTAAGGCAAAACCTCACGCGCCATATAATCCTCTACGCTTTCCGTGTATTTCACTATTTCCTTATCGTAAGTTTCCTTATCGTAAAGAATATTGCCCTTTTTATCGCGCTGAATTTCCGCAGTTTTATCCATGGCGGAAAGCCCCGCGGCAATTTTTTCAATCAGCTTTTTATCTATCGGCAATATCGAAGTAAGCAATTCGATAAACGCTTTCGGGTCCTTATAAATCTTGTCCGAAACGTTAGCTTTAAGTATTTGTATAACGCTATCGAAAAGCGGCTTGTTTGCAAGCATACTTTCATGCTTTTTTCTGTCTTTCTCTTCGATAGCAACGCCCATATTTTCATATTCCGCAACCTTTGCTTCGTCGTAAACAGCCGAAAGCGAACCTTTAACGAGCATTTGCTCTATGCGGTCTTCGGTGATGGCATAGCTTCTTTGCAGGGGTTGCATTACTGCATACTCTCTGTACAAAAACTCCGTATTATCAAAAATTTTGCAGGTGTCGGTGGGGACAAAGTCGGCATACAAATGCGTGATAACCTTTCTGTCCTCTTTGGTAATTTCGTTCTTTTTGTTGCCTACCGCCTTGCGCAGTTTATGGTAAATGTCGGCGGCGTTTATAAGCTGAATTTTGCCCTTGCGCTCTTTTCGCTTGTTTTTGGAAAGTATCCATACATAGGTCTGAATACCCGTGTTGTAAAATAAGTCGGTCGGCAAGGCGATAATCGCCTCGATTAAATCTTTTTGCAACAGCCAACGGCGGATTTGACTTTCGCCCGAAGCGGTATCGCCGTTAAACAGCGGCGAGCCGTTCTCGATAATGGCGGCACGTCCGCACTTATCGTCCATTTTATCCACGGCGGATTGTAAGAAAATCATTTGCGAGTCGCCGCCGCTCGGAAGTCCGTGCCCCCAACGGCTCTCGAACTCGCCTTTTTTAAATTCGGTACGCACGGCTTCTTCCTGCCCCGCCTTTGCGTCCTTACCCGACCATGGCGTGCCGAACGGCGGGTTTTCGATAACAAAACGCATTTTCGTATCTTTAAAGCAATCTTCTTTGAAGGTATCGACGTGGCGGAAATTCGACGCGTCCTGATTTTTAATGAGCATTTCGGCAAGACCTATGGCATAGGTTTGCCCCATAAATTCCTGCCCGAAAAGTTTTACGTCCGCAGTGGGATTGTAGTGCATTATGTATGAATACGCGGTTGAAAGCATACCGCCCGTTCCGCAGGCTTGGTCGAGAACGGTGATGACCTTGTGACTGTCAAAAATATCGTCGCACCCCTCCGCCATTAAAATCTCTACAAGAAGTTTGATTATATCTCTGCCCGTGTAATACTGTCCTGCGTCAACGTTCTGATAGAACCTGCCGATAAGATTTTCAAATATATACCCCATTTTAATGCTGTCGTAGGTTTGGATAGACAGGTCAAGAGTGGAAAAGGCTTGCACTACGGTATAAAGACAGCCGTCCTTATCCATTTTGTCAATGTGCTTGTCCATTTCGAGCTGTCCGAAAATCTCTTGCACGTTAGGCGAAAAACCTTTGATGTAATTCTTAAAGTTTGCCGCAATGCTTTTGGAGTCGTTGCAAAGTTCTGCAAGGTTATATTCGCTTGTGTTGTAAAATTGATAGCCCGAAATTTTGCAGAGTTTTTTATACGGAAGAGAGGGGTCAGCTTTGAAGGCAACCGTTACCGCTTTCTTTTTATTTTCGAGCGCACATTCAAAGCGGCGCAAAATCGTCATGGGAATAATAACGTCGCCGTAGTGGTCGGGCATATACGAGCCGCGCAATTTGTTGGCAATCGACCAAATAAAATTCGCCTCCTGCGTTATGTCTATGGGATTATCGTCCCACATCGTATCTAAAATCTTGTTTGTCATTTTTGCACGCTCCTTTTGTTGCTAAAATCACCGCTTTATTACGCGTGACTATATCCCGAATCATATATAAGACGCAATTACATTAGATTTTTTACGCAATTTTTCAACAATTCTTCCCTTTTGTTTCGGAATAAACCACTATTACCATAAAAAGAATTTTACCATAAAACGGTATATTTCGTCAATGCCGGATTTTGTGAACGGTATTGTTTTCACCGCTTTTGCCTGCGCGGGCGGAGGCGGATAAGGACGACGGTTATAATCGCGGCAACCGCTACGGCGGCAACGGGCAAACCTATACATAGCGCAAGGTTGCCTCCCTTATTTTTCGCCGCGGAACGCGAATACAGTCCGCTCAGCCCTTTCAGTTTTAACAGTCCGCCGCCCAAAGTCGGAAGATACAGTTCATCGTCGTCCGTCAACTGTAAGCCCTTGCTGAGGGTATGAAAATTATCGTAAATCTTTTCGTATTCCCCGCCCGCCTCTTTGCGGTAGATATTCCCGTTAATATCGGATATAAACAGCGTTCCTTTCGAATCAATCTGCACGCCCGTGGCGGAGATACTGTCGTCGAAAATCAAGTCCGTCTGTCCGTCTTTACAGGCGTAAACGCCGCCCGCGAAGTTTGTAAACCCGCTTGCGGTGAAATTCTTTCTGTTGGTCGTGCATGAGATATACAGCGTGCCGCCGCTATAATAGATATCCCTCGGGTTGTCTGCGCCGTCTGGCAACGCAATTTTCTGCCAAACGCCGTCTATAAGTTCAAATACCTCGCCCGACTGAACCCCGCCGCCGTATGTGCTTTTCGCCGTCATGGCGAACACTCTGCCGTCCTTTGCCTCGATATCGCAGCCCAAAATAAAGCTGTTTGCGGAATTATATTCTACGGGCGCAATGCCGTCGTTTAACTCCGTAAACGTTTTGCCCGAATTATAACTGACAAAAAAGCCTTTGTTGAAAGTAGCGACGTAAATAACGGCGTCGGCGTTTTTATCGTTCGGGAATATGACGCTCATTTTAACTGGCGTGGCGTCGGCGGGAATACCCGAAGAATAACCGTCGTTCCAGCTCTTGCCGCCGTCGGACGAATATAAAAACGCGCCTGCCTTTCCCGCTTCGTTCGCGGGGGAATAGGGCACGTCGTGCCTGTTCGACCAAAGCGAATACGCAACGCCCGCAAATCTCGGGTCGAACACCATGTCGTAAGAATTGAGACTGCCGCCGAAGGGCACGCCGCCTATCGCCCTTTGCCACGACCTGCCGCCGTCCTCGCTGCGGATAAGCCCCAAATCGGTGTTCAAGATAAACACGTTATCTTTATTGAAAGGGTCTGTAACAATGCCGTACGTAGTCTGCTCGTTCAAGCCCGTTGTGGAATAGCAGACGGTGTTGCCGTCCTTGGTTACGTCACAGTAGCGCTGGTAAAAGTCTGTGCCGTCGGGCGAATAGTAGACGCCCGTTATGGTTGTATATAGAATAGTGTTTTCGTAGCCCTGCTGCTTGCTTACCGCAATGCCGTAGGATTTATAATTTCCGTCGCTCCACCCGCGGTTTTTAAGGCTCATCTGGTTTTTGGCGTTGTTATCTATCGCGGGGTTGTTGCCGTAAAGCCATTCGCCGCCGTTGCCGTCGTAATGCAGTATGCCTTCTATGCCGTAGACGTAAATACTTGTATCCTCCGCATAGCTCGCCTGCGACAGATATATATTTTCGGTCGAGGTTGCGTCTAAATAGCTGAACGACCAGTTATACGAGGTTTGTTTATCCCCGTTCGTTATCGTGCGGGGCAAGCCCGCTGTGATTTTCTGCGTTATATCGTCGATATCCGTAAAATTATCCGTGACGAACACCCTCGTTTTGCAGCCTTCGGTTGCGCTTCCGTTTTCAACGGCGATAAAGCGCGTCGCGCCGTCTTCAAACACCGTAACTATATCGACGATACCCTTTTGCGAAGAATATACTTTTCCCGCCGTTTTTGCGGCGCTGTCGTATTTATATACCCCCTCGCCCGTCGCAAAATACAGCGTATTGCTCTCTTTCTGATAAAGGAGTTTATTCAGCTCGAACAAAATATTTGAGTTAAACCTCTTCGCAAGAGTATAGGAAATTATTTTTTCGAAGGTCACTCCGCCGTCTGCGGTCTCGAATATCGCGCCGTCAAGCCCCGCCGACGAGGCGGAAAACATGAGTATGAAAACGTTGTCGCGGTCGTTCGGATTGACCAGCACGTCCTTTACCGCTTTCTCCGTCGGGTAAATTCCCGAGCGGGTATAGAGATAGCGCAGATTGTTTTCCGCGTTGTTAAGGCTTGCCGTCAAGTCGTCCTTATTCGGGAAAAACAGCTCGAAATTATCGCCGCCGTCCACGCTTTTATACAGCCCCGAACCGCCCGCATAGACAACGTTTTCCTGCGTGGGGTCGTAATACGCGGTCAATACCTGTCCGTTTAAATTCTTTCTGCGCCACTCACTGCCCGCGTTACGGGAAATATAAACGCCGCCCATATCGACGCTCACCGCCATATCGTTTGCGTTGAAAGGACTTATCTTCGGCGTAAAGACGGCGCCGCCTCCGCCTATCCCGAGCACCGTTTCGGTCAGCTTAAAGTTGCTCTCGCCCGCCGCATATGCGGCGTTTTCCCCGCAAAATACGCCCGTGACGGCAAGCAACAGAACGCATATAAGCGATATTAATATTGCGGTTAATGTCCGCGTGGGTTTACTTTTCATTAATCTTCTTCAAAATCTCCGCGTCGGCGGGGCAAAATTCATAGTTTGATATCTCGGCTTTTGTTATCCATTTCATAGCGTTATGCTCTAAAAGTTGCGGTTGACCCCGTAATATGGTGCAGTTAAACAATGTTAAATGAATGGTTATGTCGGGATATTCGTGCATAATCTCGGTAAAAATACTGTGCGGCTCAACCGTGATTGCAAGCTCTTCCCCGCACTCGCGGCAAAGCGCCTGCTCCCGCGTTTCGCCCTCTTCAACCTTGCCGCCTACAAATTCCCACAACAGCCCTCTCGCCTTGTTTGCAGGTCTTTGGCAAATCAAGAATTTATCTCCGCGCCAAATCAACGCCGCAACGACTTTGATTACATTTGTATCAGGCTTTCGTGGCATTTTTTATTGCCCCCATCAGCTTCTCAAATAGCGTTTCATTATTTAAAATTATTAAAAGCAGCTTTTCTCTCACGCGTGTTAAGCCCTGATAAAGCAGTTGGGCAAAAAGGTAATCGGGAACTGGGTGTTCGTAAGCAGCCAGTCTACCGTCCTCCTTATATTCGAAGCTCTCGTTTATAACCATTAATACGTTATCGAATTCCTGTCCGATAACTTTGTGCGTATTTTCACTTTTTAATAATTTGTCTATGTTATGACTGCAATACGATGACGGTGTAAAGCTTATGTATTTATAGCCGCACTTACTGTATTTTTCTATCAATACGTTTGCATATTCATAAGAATCGGCGTACATTATTTTTACGTTCGGGAACGACTTTGTCCTGACGGGCTCGTTAATTTTTCTGAGCAGGTGGATAAAATCAGCCAGCTCCGGATTTGTACGTATCTTATTTGTCAACTGAAAGTGTTTACAGCCCTCTAAATTATAAATTTTATCGCAAATCCCGTCTTTTTGTTCGGTTTTTGTCAAGTACTGTTCTCCGTCCGACCCGAACACGCAAAATTTATTCAATGTTTTTATTTTTTCGCAAACGAAAGTCAGTTGGTCATCGTGCAGACGGTGCGATTCGTCTACCACAATTCCGTCAAAATCCTCGTATTTTATTCCGTACATATCCTTTATCGAAATAATGGAAACGTTTCTCAAATGCCTGTTCAGATAGTTATGCCCTTCCGCTAAATACGCACAGTGAATTACGCAAATCTTCTCTTTCTGTGCAAGGCTTTTGGCAATATCGTAAATTAAAAGAGTTTTTCCCGTGCCCGCGCCGCCCGTAACCTGATAAAAGGCATAAGCGCCGCTGTTGCTTTTTCTGTCCGCCATTATCTCGTTCTTTATTGCTTCCTGATGGTCGGTTAAGAAATAATTGCCGCTGATAAATTTTTCGGGCGTATTTATGGGTGACACTAAAAATTGCGAAGGTCTGAACAGAACTTCGATATCGTCAGGATAAAAATTATTAATTCCTTTAATGATTTCGCCGACTGTTTCAGCGTCTGTTTCGATAAGCTGTTTGTCTTGAAGAATATAAAATATGTTTCTGTCTGCCACATAAACGATTTCTGTTATTTCTTTGTTCAAGTGAGATAAATAATAATTATTGCGCAGTAGCTGTTTTAATAATTTTTCATCCGAAGTATACTCGCTTTTCAGCTCTAAATTCAGGATTTTTTCATCACCCAATTTAAGCAGGTCGAATTCCTTTGATATTTGCGGAATAGAGAATGAGTAATAAAACCCGTCCCAGTTTTCCAAATCGACAAAACTGCAGAGAATAGAAATACATTTTTGAATAGTTTCTATTTCGCGGCTTTTTATCTGAATTTTTTTGTCCCGTCGGGAATTGAATTGTTCATAAGCCCCTAACGGTTTTTCAGGCAAAAAGAACGATTTTGAAAATTCAAATAAATTAACAGGCTTCATTAGCATACTCCTTTTATATCTGAGACGCTTTTCTTTCAACTTTTTACGCAGTTTTTCGACAATTTTTACATTTTGTCTCGTGGAAAGCTATCGCTTTCATAAAAAATCATACCATAAAACGGCATATTGCGTCAACGTTTAACGGCGAATGATTTCGCCGCGGCAAAATAAGTTTCGGAAGCGCCAAATAAACGAAAGCGCAGCGGCGCGGCGAATTTCGTCATTTCCCATAATCTGGTTACGCTTTTACCCTTTAAACGCGCAGAACGGGAACAACGTAAGATACCCGAACAGGCAACGGAATTTATAAATTTTGACGAACCGATTAACCCAAAACTTTCATACGACCGTTGCGGAAAATACGTGGAAAGACTACAGTAGCCTTATTAGACGGTGTATTCCCGATGAAATTAAAAACAAACTTATCGGGGATATTCATACGAAAGACATCGACGAAGTTATGAAGGCACTCGATACCCCAAGACGTTACGAAGATATGAGAACGGTGTTTAACGGCATTTTTAAGTACGCAAAGGCAAACGGAAATATAACCATCAATCCCGTTGATATGATACCTTTCAAGCGCGCAGAGCGTGAAAATAGGGACAGAATAAGCGACGAACAGATTGTTAAATTCCTTACCAACCTTAAAGAGCCGTTCTACGACAGAATAAGGAATTTTGCTCTCGCTATGTATTTCTTCGGACTCCGCCCTTGCGAGATTGACGACGAAGCACGTTTTGAAAATGGCTTCTTAATTTGCAGGAACGGAAAAAGAAAAAACGGGAAAAAGGCATACAAAAAGATACCTATCCCCCGTCAGGCAGAAAAATTCTTCAATTTCAATTCGCCGCTTAAATCGCCCCTTTCCTACGATAGAACGCTCGATATGATGAAAAAGGCACTCGGCGAAGGTGTTGTACCTTACCAGCTTCGGCACACGTTCGCATCCATCTGCGACGAAAAGGCAAAACGTGAAGTAGTTGAGCTTTGGATGGGCGACAGCCCCGAAAGGCTTGTCGGCAAAACTTACGTCCACTACTCGGATAAATTTATGAGAGCTGAAATGGATAAAGTGTGCTTTGTTATTCCAAAGGAATAAATATACATAAAAAACGTATGACGCCACTCGGTGTATTCCCCAAAACGTTCCCCAATTTGTTCCCCAAAAGGGGTAAGAAACGTAAAAATAGCCCCCATATCTTGTAGATATGAGGGCTAACTTTACACAAAATATTGTGTTTTTGGAGGCGCCACCCGGATTTGAACCGGGGAGTCAGGGTTTTGCAGACCCTTGCCTTACCACTTGGCTATAGCGCCATAAAAAAACAGTGCGAAAGATTGGAGCGGGAGACGAGATTCGAACCCGCGACATTCACCTTGGCAAGGTGACGCTCTACCACTGAGCCACTCCCGCATATATTCTTCCGCACTGTTCTGGTGGGAGCTACAGGGCTCGAACCTGTGACCCACTGCTTGTAGGGCAGTTGCTCTCCCAACTGAGCTAAGCTCCCGAATGCTTTAATATCATATCAAATGATTTAGCAAAACGCAAGCGTTTTTCTGATAAATTTTATGAATTTTCTTATAATTTTTATACGATAGTATGCGCACACGAACGACATACAAGATATTGTATATTGCGAAAACGCAAATTATTCACAGCTGCGGTTTTTCACTGTCAAACAGCATAAGTAAGCCTTTTTTACTGCTTCCAACCCTTTTCTTCCGCCTCGTCCAATAGCTTATTATATTCTGCAAAAACCGCGTCGATAATATTATCGTCGGTTACTATCTCGAATTTATCCTCGTTGTCGGTGCCTCTCGTCACCTTGAAAACGAGAGCCTCGTCCTCTTCCATACCTTCCAACAGCTCTATCGGCTGCAAAATGGCGTAAAAATTTCCGCGATAATTAATACCCGCAATCTCCACCAAATCTATCTCTTCGCCGTTCGCTGCGGTAAGCGTTACCACGTCGTCGTCATCGTCCTCGGCTTTCGTGCGGGAAAGTTCGCCCGAGGGCGTGTGTGCGGGCTTTCCGCCTTTTACGTCCGATTTACCCGAGTTTTTTATTTTGGCGGCGGCACAGCGCGAGAGTACCCCCTCCGTAATTATGCAGGCTATCCATACCGCAAAGTCCGTCAATACGAAAATTGCGGCTGTCTTAACTCCGTCCAAGGGCTTGATTATGCTTAGAACTATTCCGGCAACTGCAAAAATCGGTAGCAGAAAAGCGGCTATCCGCCGGAGCAGGAATACCACGTTATAAAAGAATTCAAGCACGTGAACCGCGCGGGGCAAAATCTTTTTTAACTTGTCTATGCGTAGAAAGTCCAGACTTACCTTGAATTTACCCACCCTCGTAGGCGGCGGTATAGAGCCGTCGTCCTCTTCGTCAATGTAATCCCAGGCAAATCGCTTGGTGTTGTTTAAAATTCTTTTCCAGCCTATGCGGCTTACCTTCAATTCTTTAATATCGGCGACGTTCTTGTATCGCTTTTCTCCCGCCCGTAAAATCCCCATAATTTTTCCTCCGTAAAATATCGCAATCGCAATTTAATCAGTTAAAAATCTTGCTCCCGCATATACCCGTTTGCCTCTAATGAATCTTTCAGCTTTGCATCGATGCGGAATATAACGCGTGTTAAAAATCCCAGAAGAGAGATAACCAGCGACGGTGCGTAAATAAATGCAAACAGATATAATCCGAGCGCAATATATTCGTTCATGCCTTTTCCGCCGAAAAGATAAATAAAACCTATTCCGAACAGTAAAACGTCGATAAACCAAAATAAAATGATTAATTTTCGGCGTATCCAGGACTGAATTTTCATAAAAAATTCTAAAATATTGAAAAGAAAGTTTCCGCTGTACGGCTCAACGCGCTTAAAAACAGCATACCTTTTCATCCTTTGATTGACCTTTGCGGTTGAGCGCTCCCAATCGACAGTCACGTCGTACTCGTTAAGATAGTCGATGACGTGGTCTTTATCCGCCCAACCGAAAGCGCGCATTTCAAGCTTTGTAATCCATTCGTCGAAAGGAAAACATTCCTTTTCCTTTGTATTTATATAATATTTTCTCATAATTTTTCTCCTGTAAAATCAGCATAGAAATAAATTGCGATTGCAATACTATTTTATATTGCGATTGCCATATTGTCAAGCATTAAATTGCAATCGTGATAAAATAATTTTCGGCGGTAACGAAAATGGAAATCTCGGGGATACTGAAAAATTTGAGGAAAGAGAGCGGACTGACGCAAACCGAGCTAAGTGAAAAGCTGAATATAGGTCAAGCGTCGATTGCCTGCTACGAAAACGGATTGCGGGAGCCGCAAATTGCAAGCCTTATTGCCTACGCAGACTTCTTCGAGTGTACGATAGATTATTTAGTAGGAAGGACGGACGATATTGGGAATTTGTTCGTCGGTGCAGAGAAAAGCATAAGGAACGAGGGCACGCTGAGTCGTGAAGAGGAACGCTTGATTAACGGGTACAGAAAGTTAAGCCAGCGTAACAGAGCAAAACTTTCGGGATATATAGACGGGTTAAGCGAAAATTAAATATTCTGCGAAATCGAAGAGGCGACGCGTAATACGTCGCCTCTTTAAATTTTTGTTAATTACAGCACGAATTACATCGTTAAAGCCATAACTTTGCAAGCATAATGAAAACTGCGAGATTTTTACGCTACCACTATTAAGTCAAAATTAGCTGATAAAAATTTCTTATGCGCTACTGAAAATGTTGGGCGCAAAATTTTTTTGCGCTTTGAAAATTAGCGGGCGCGCGAATATTGTGCGCTATAAAATATATGTGACGCAAGCGATTTTTAGCGCTAAGAATTTGTAAGCGAGAGGGCTCTTTCGGCATCTTTTTTAAGCTTCGAGTTCTGCAACGCCTCTATTATGAAGGTTGCGACCCCTTCCGCTATAATTTCTGCCATTTTGTACACAACATTAAGTCTTGTAGACGAAAACAGCGAGTAATTGAACAGAGACTTTTCAGCCACTATCCCCATAACGGACACGTCGCCCACCTTAGATAAGCGCTTATTTGCGCCGCTCCCCGGCTTTATGCCCCGCTTTGCAACCTTGATAAGACCTATATCTCCCGCTGCGCCCACCGCGGCGTCGATTGCTATAACCGTGCTGTTCGGGTGGGTACTTTTGATAAACTGGTTGGTATATTTTACCTCATGCGCCGTGATAGGCTTTGCCAAAGTGCCGTAAACGTACACGTTGTAGCCCTGCAATTTTTCTTTGAGCTTAGTGCCCGTGACGGGACCGAGCGAGTCGCCCACCGACAAGTCGCTTCCGATACACACGATTACGGGCGCGCCGTCCGTTTCGGGCAGTATTTTTTTCAGAGCCAACACCTCGCCGCCAGCCGCCATCGAATTATACACGTTGAAAGAATATTCCATAATTACCTCGTTATTCCCCGAGTTTATTGACAATTTTGCCCCTTATTATTCAATGGGAGAGGTTTACAGCCGTATATTTATATTATTATGAAACACATTGCACATACTGTTAACCGTGAATGCTTGGGAAAATCCGCAATTTGTAACGCGCAATGCGCAATTTTGGATAATTTAGCTTAAATTTGTGGGTGCGCTTGGTGGAATTTACGGCGCGTATACGTATTGGCGCGCGGCGTGATTGTTTATAACTTTTCCGAAGATTTTTATAGTTATCAACACGGTTATCGACATTTGTACAACGTTGTTGATAAACTGACCCGTTTTTAAGCGGTGTATGTTTCACGTGGAACATTAAAAAGGTCAAAAAATTTGGGTGAGAGTTTCACATGAAACATTTTTTGAGATAAAATTTGCAGTAGCGCAAGACAAATTATATTGCATTTATGTTAATATTGACATAAATTTAATGTTGAAAAATTCGATATAGTTGTATGACAAGAGGGTGAAATTAAGGAAAAAATTGTGTATAAAGTTCAGAAAGAAATGCAAAACGCTTGAAATAGTGCTTTGGGTGTGGTAGAATTAGTATTGTGGTAATTTATGGTAGCCTATACCATATTATATATAGGTACAAAAATTTGGCGCGTAAGGCTTTGCGCCGAGTGAGGTAGAAATTGAACAAAAAGAGCAGGATTATTTTAATTGTAGTTGTGATTGTGTTGGCTTTGGCTGCGGGACTTATTCTGTATTTTACACTACGCAACGGCGGCGCAACGCAAATCAACTTCGATACTTTTGTTGAATATATCGAAAACAACAAGTACGAAGAGGGCGACAAAATGCCGGGCGCAACGGAAGGTAAAGAAACTTATAAAGTTCTGTGCCCTAATGATGAAGGCGTTAACGAAGAGGTTCCCAATTACAGATTTAACACGAAGCACGTATTGCAGAGGTTGAAGAAGGACAAGGACGGGAACTATCTTGCAGGCGACAAGGATAGCGACTGGGAGAGCGTGCCCGTAATCGTCGGAGTGAACTTCTCGGAATACAAGATGTACGGCAGCGTGAAAGAGGGCGGCAAAACGATATCCCGCTACTACGCTATCGGACCTTCGTTCTATTCCTCGCCCAGCGACAACAGCTTGCTGAATTCCTGGATGAAGGAATTCGATATCGACGTTAGCTACAAAGACCCCAACGCGGGCAGCGTCTGGTCGTCGATTCTTCCCATTGCGGGCGTTATTCTCGTGTGCGTGGTGTTCTGGCTTATCATGCGCTCGACGATAAGCGGCGGCAGCAAGGCGATGAGTTTTGCCAAAACCAAAGCCCGCGTTTCGACAAATATCAAGGTGCGCTTCACCGACGTGGCGGGCGCCGAAGAGGAAAAGGTCGAGCTCGCCGAAGTCGTAGAATTTTTAAAACAGCCCAAAAAATTCGCAGATTTGGGTGCGCGTATCCCTAAGGGCGTACTGCTTATCGGTCCTCCGGGAACGGGTAAAACGCTGTTTGCAAAGGCTGTCGCGGGCGAGGCGGGCGTGCCGTTCTTCTCGGTATCCGGCTCCGACTTCGTTGAAATGTACGTCGGCGTGGGTGCGTCGCGCGTGCGCGATTTGTTCGACGTAGCTAAGAAAAATCAGCCTTGCATCATATTTATAGACGAAATAGACGCGGTAGGTCGTCACCGCGGCGCGGGTCTCGGCGGCGGCAACGACGAGAGGGAGCAGACCCTCAACCAGATTTTAGTGCAGATGGACGGCTTCGAAAACAACGAGGGCGTTATCGTAATGGCGGCGACAAACCGTTCGGACATTCTCGACCCCGCGTTGACGCGCCCCGGACGTTTTGACAGACAGGTGTTCGTAAATCTTCCCGACGTCAAGGGCAGAGAGCAGATATTAAAGGTGCACGCGCGCAATAAGCCGCTTGCCCCCGACGTGAATTTAAAAGCCGTGGCAAGGCTTTCGGCGGGCTTCTCGGGCGCCGACCTTGCAAACCTTCTGAACGAGGCGGCAATACTCGCCGCGAGAGCGAACAAGCAATTCATAGGCAACGCGGAACTCTACGAGGCGTTCGATAAAGTAGCGATGGGACCCGCGAAGAAGAGCAAGGTGGTAACCGAGCCCGAAAAGCGGCTGACGGCGTTCCACGAGTCGGGTCACTGTATTTTGGCAAAGCTTTGCCCCAACTGCGACCCCGTGCACGAAGTAACCATTATCCCCCGCGGCAATGCGGGCGGCTTTACGATGATGAGACCCGATTCCGACAGAGCGTACTATTCGAGGAACTATATGCTCGACGATATCTGTATGGCTCTCGGCGGCAGAGTTGCCGAAGAGCTCGTCATAAAGGATATTTCTTCGGGCGCGTCGGGCGATATCAAGCAGGCGACAAAATTCGCGCGGCTTATGGTCACCGAACTCGGCATGAGCGAAAAGCTCGGACTTATCAGTTACAGCGACGACTCGCAGCCCGTGTTTATCGGCAAGGATATGGCGACGCACAGTTCCTATTCCGAAGAGACCGCGAAAATGATTGACGACGAGGTGCGCGAAATCGTTTCCACCCAACACGAGCGTGCGCGCAAGCTTTTAAGCGAAAACAGAAGCATACTCGACAATATGGCGCGCGTGCTTATCGAAAAGGAGACCATCTACACCGAAGAGGTAGAGATGCTTATGGAAGGCAAGTCGTACACCGAGGTTCTTCAATATATGGAAGAGCACGAGAACGAGCACACCGAAAAGGCGTTCAAAAAGTATTCGAGCGACGAACCGTTCGACAAGTCGGGAACGACGGATAACGAGTAAATTACAGCCTTTAAGCCGCCGCAAAGCTTGCGGCTTTGCGGCGGCGGGCTAAAAAGTTTCACGGGAAACAATGAGAGAGAGGGTAGCAAAAGTATGGGTAAAGTTATATCGTTTACCAACAAAAAGGGCGGCGTAGGCAAGACGACGACCATTATTAATATGGCGGCGTACTGTGCCGACTACGGCAAGAAGGTCCTTTTAATTGACCTCGACAGTCAGGGCAACGCCACGACCGGTTTGGGCTTTTCGAAAAGCGCGCTTAAAAAATCGGTTTACGGCGTACTTATCGAGGACGAAAAAATTTCGCAAAACATTCTGCCGACTATGGTGCCCCTTCTTGATATTCTGCCCGCAAACGTCGACTTGACGGGGGCGGAGGTAGACCTTGTGTACAAGCGTGACCGTGAGCGCATTTTAAAGACAGCATTAAAAGAGGTCAAGGACAATTACGATTACATATTCATAGATTGCCCGCCCTCGTTGGGGCTTTTAACCATAAACGCCTGGGTGGCGTCCGACTCGGTGATAATACCGTTGCAGAGCGAATATTACGCGATGGAGGGCGTGAGCCAGCTCATGAACACCATTGCGCTCGTCAAACAGCACTTAAACCCGCAGCTTTTGATTGAGGGCGTTGTGATTACGATGTACGACGGCAGGGCGATAGTTTCCCGCCAGATAGCCGCCGAAATTAAGAAATTTTTCAAAAATAAGCTGTACGAGATAATTATTCCGCGCAACGTGCGCCTTTCCGAGGCGCCCAGTCACGGCAAGCCCATTTTGATTTACGACCCCAAGTGTGTGGGGGCGAGAGCGTACAAGGCTTTAACCGAAGAGTTTTTATCCAAGCAGAGGTAAAAAATGGCGGGCACAATATCGCAGGAACGTTTAAAGACCGTGCTTGACGAGAGCCTGCTCGGCGTGACGCTTGCCTTAGGCGACGGCAAAATAGAAATTAACCCCAAGATTTATTTTAGTTTAACGGGCGGTATGTGCGCCAAGGGTTACACTATTACCGCCGAGGGGGAGTCGGTTGAGCTTGAAAATTTCGAAGCGTTGGTAAAAAGGCTTGCTGATTCGGGGGCGAAAGGTAACTTCTATTCGCTCGTCAAAATAAGTGACGATTATAATTCGGTCGAGCAGTTTGACGAATATTTGAAATTAGAAAATATTACTATGGAAGATTTGCTTGCAAAGTATCCGCAGGCGGACGAGTTCGAGCTTGTAATTCCCGATTACGAAGGAGCACTCACAGACGAGCAAGCGGAGAATATGTACGGCGAAATTTCCGAAGTAATGCGCAGGCAGAGCCTTAAACAATACGAACGGATTTCCGAAGAAGAGAGGGCGCAACTCCCCGACTTCGACACGCTTTACGGCGAAATAGAGGAAGAGTGCGGGCGTTTCAGAAAAGAGCACGCGGAAACAGTTGAAAAAAATAACGGTCTCGCATTCTTCTGCGACCAATTCAACCGCGGCAATACTAAATATAAGGCGCCGTCCGAGCTTTGGCATATCTATCACAACATAGATTTCGTGCAATGTTGCCTTTGGCAAAATCAGTATAAGAGCGAAAAGGAGTGCCATCCGCTCGCGGGAGAAATTGAAAACAACCCCGCATTAAATGACGCGCTACTGTCCGTAAAAATAACTTATTCGTGGCATTGTACCACCTCGGGAGCGTCTGCAAAGGTGTTCCGCTTCAAGCTTACGGCAGGCGCAAAGGCGTGGCTGTTGACGCATAAGGACGATTACGATATTGTACGCGACGGGTTCGAGGATTTGGCGCTGTACAGCGGCGGGGAGTTGATTTTTTCTTCCTGCACGCACGAGCATTTTCACGTTACTTTCTAAAATTAAGGAGAGAGAATTATGGCAAAGAATAACGAGAGCAGAGGTTTGGGAAAGTCGTTTGCCGACCTGATGGGGGATACCGTCGACGCGTTCGAGCAGACTTACGCCGGCGGCAGACGCGAAATGTTTACATACACCGAGGAAGAGAGGGCGAACGCGCAGGAAATGCCGCTTTCGAAAATCTATCCCAACCCCAATCAGCCGAGAAAAAATTTCGATGAGCAGGCTTTAAGGGAACTTGCCGATTCCATTAAAAAACACGGCGTTATAATGCCCATCGTCGTCAACGACGACCGTAGCGGCAGGTATATGATAATCGCGGGCGAACGCCGCTACCGCGCGACCAAGCTTGCGGGGCTTTCCACAATCCCCGTAATTATCCGCAATTACACCGAGAGGGAGATAAAGGAAATCTCGCTCATCGAAAACTTACAGCGAGAGGACTTAAACCCCATCGAAGCCGCGGCGGCAATGAAGCAGCTAATGGTCGACTACAAGCTCACGCAGGACGAGCTTGCCGAGCGTATCGGCAAGTCGCGCCCCGCAATCGCGAACACATTAAGGCTGTTATCGCTCACGCCCGACGTTATGCAGATGGTGGCGGAGGGCAAGCTTTCGGCGGGTCACGCAAGGACGCTCGTGCCGCTTGCCGCAGAGGACCAGTACACGTTCGCGTCCGACGCGTTAAAGAGCGGTATGTCCGTGCGCGAGCTTGAAAAAAAGGTGCGCGCATACAATATGTCGCCCGAGCTTTTGGAAGAAAAGAAGAAGAAAAAGCGTGCGCTTGCGTCAATCGAGCTTAAAAATCTGGTGGAGCGCATGCGCTTTGCCTTCCGCACGAAGGTCAGCCTCATCGGCAACGACCAGAAGGGCAGAATTTATATCGACTACTACTCGCGCGACGATTTGGACCGCATTTCGGAAATTTTGGATATCATAGATAAGCAGTGACGTGTCGTCACCGCCAGGTCCTTTAATTGCTTAGGTTGAAAAACGGGCTAACAATTGCAAAACATAAATTTATGCACAAAGTTATCAACACGGTTGATAACCTGCTGTCGACGGGCTGTTTAAAAGTAGATAAAGTAAGATAAGATATGGAAAAAATCGAACGTAAAATTATTGATTGGGAAAACACCGCAAAGAATTTAAAGCTTTTGCGCCGCAATAATCTGAATTTGCGCCGCTACGTTTGCAGTGCGCTCAACTACGACAAAGGGGAGTGCCACGGCGATTGCGCCGCCTGCAAATTCGATATGGACCAGAGCATTTCGCAAGCCGAGCTTGCAAAGGTTTTCAACGTTTCCGAGAGTATGATTGTCAACTGGGAAAACTGCAAAAGCCGCCCTCAGCTCGACGATTTGATATTTTACAGTCAGATTTGCCAAATCGACCTTTTTGAGGTAATTGTTTTTGCAAATTAGTATGCGCTACCTCGTTTTACAGGCGCAATTTTGTTGACAAATCGAAAAAACACCGTTAAAATATACCTTGTTGACAAATCAACAAGGTGTTTTTTTATGGACAGATATAACAAATTTACGGTGTTAATCAACAGAATAGTGCGCAACATTCACCGCATAAAGCACGAGGCAATGTCGCAATTCGGGCTTATGAGCACGCACGTATCCTGCCTTTATTACCTGTATAAAGAGGGGAAGGCGCTCACTGCGCGCGAGCTGTGCGACGTGTGCGAAGAGGACAAGGCGGCGGTTTCGCGGGCGATAGATTTGCTCTCGCGCGAGGGGTATTTAACCTGCGGCACGGCGGCGGCGAAGAAGTACAAGAGCCCCATAACGCTCACTGAAAAGGGCGAGGAGACGGGCAAGGCAATTGCGGAGAAAATAGACGACGTTCTGCGCGAGGTCAGCAATGACGTGAGCGAGGAACGAAGAGAGATATTTTACGACTGCCTCGAAACCATTTCCGACAATCTGCAACGCATTTGCGGCGGCGAGGACTGAAATGGCGGTTAAAATTTTATTCGATTCGGCTTCCGATATAAGCGCGGCGGAAGCGGCGGAGATGGGCGCGCAGCTCATTCCTATTAAAATACGGTTCGGCGACGAGGAGTTTTTGGACGGCGTAAATATCACGCGGGAGCGGTTTTTCGAAAAGCTTTCACAATGCGAAAATCTGCCGCAAACGAGCCAGATTAACCCCGCGGAGTTTGAAGAGGTCTTTAAAAAGCTTACGGAAAGCGGCGACGAGGTGGTGTGCATAACAATCTCGTCAAGGCTTTCTGGCACGTTTAAAAACGCCGAATGCGCGGCGGAAAAGTTCGGCGGCAAGGTGTTCGCGGTTGACAGTTTAAACGCGAGCACGGGCGAAAAACTTCTGTGTCAATACGCTCTTCGGCTTGCAAAAGAGGGCTTAAACGCGCGGGAAATCGCCGAAAAACTCAACGCCGAAAAGGGCAGAATAAACGTGCTTGCGGTGCTCGATACGCTCGTGTATTTAAAAAAGGGCGGGCGCATATCGCCGCTTACGGCGTTTGCGGGCGAAATGCTTTCGATAAAGCCGGTTATCGGCATAATCGAGGGCGAGGTCAGGCTTTTGGGCAAGGCAATCGGCGCGAAAAAGAGCGGCAATCTTTTAACCAGACTCATAAAGGAAAAGGGAGTGGATTTTTCGATGCCGCACGGCGTAATGTGGTCGGGCGCGGACGACAGCAAGCTTAAAAGTTACGTGGAGGACAGCCGCGAGCTTTGGGCGGACGAAACGGACGCTCTGCCCGCATATATGATAGGCAGTACAATCGGCACGCACATAGGGGCGGGCGCAATCGGCGTCGCCTTTTTCGGAAAAAAACCGCAGTAAACCGAATTTACTTTCGTATTTTAATTATACCGCAATACGACCTTCCCCCTAGGGGGAAGGTCGTATTGCGGGCGAAGAGCATTTAAAAAACACGTTTACCTCAATCATGCCTTCCCCTTTGAAGGGGAAGGTGTCTGCGTAGCAGACGGAAGAGGTTGAAGCATTTCCTATGGCGTAACCTCTATCGTCACCTTCGAGGTACTCTTCTCAACGGCTGCAAGGAAAGCAGCCGTTTCGGGCACCGCAAACGCGGGACATATGCGTTTGCTCATCTCGCAACGCCAAAACAACCAGAGCAATGGTTGTTTTGAGAAATGCGTTACTCGTCCCTTTACGAAAGGGGAAAGCAAGACGCTCTGCACCGCAATCTTGTGTTTATTGTAATGTGTAAAAGTTTCGCGCAAAACTAACTTTGCCGCATTACGACGTTTTTTAAGGCGATACTCTCATGCGGCTTACGCCTAGATTCTTCACTGCGTTCAGAATGACGGAAGTCTGCTTCCTACTTGTCGCCGTTTGGGGTATGACGTCATTGCGAAGCGCGCCTGCGCGCTGTGGCAATCCAGAATTACGTAGTCTGCAATGGTGCGCTTCCCAATTTTTCACGTTTTACTACGAGGGGATTCTCTCGGTCAATACTACGTGCCACCGCTCTGCGGTGGGGCGCCCGCTTTCAGCGGCTCTCATATCCCTACTACGTGCCGCCGAAAGGCGGGGCGAAATGACAAAAATACGGGTAAGTTAATGAGGTAAAATTATCAGAAAATTACCTTCCGAAATTTGACCTTCCCCTTAGGGGGAAGGTGTCGCAACCGTTAAGGTTGTGACGGATGAGGGGTTAGTCGGTTTTTACTTGCCAACCCCTCATTCGGCATTTTCTCGTACCTCGAAAATGCCACCTTCCCCCTAAGGGGAAGGTTATAATGAGGACGAAGAGCATTTAAAAAACACGTTGACCTCAATCGTGCTTTCCCCCTAAGGGGAAGGTTATAATAATGTGAATAGCGGCGCGGGCTTTTTTAAGCCCGCGCCACACGTTTTTTTTATTGACATATTTTTTATTGTCTGCTAAAATAAAAATCGCCAAATCAATTAAATATTTTTTTATTATAAAGGGAAATATTTTCGGTAGTACTATACCGTAATATTCGCATATATTCCCTTTATGGTAGTATTTAATTGGTTTGGCGACTAATCTGCGAAACGGTATATTCTACGGTGCCGTTCTCGCAAGGGAGCGGCATCTTTTTATGTCAACAAAATCGTGCGCTTTTTTCGGTCACCGTCATATGAACGTCGGACAGTACGGAGAAAAGCTTTTAAACGTGATTTGCGACCTTATAGAGAATAAAGGCGTTACGCAATTTTACTCGGGTTTTCGCGGCGATTTCGACGTATATTGCAGTGAGTTGGTGCACGGGCTTAAAGTGCGTTATCCGCAAATAAAAAGCACTATGGCTTTATCTTATATTCCCTACATATCCGACGACCCCGACCGCGCCTTTAAATTGCCGAAATATTTCGACGACAGCGTTTATCTTCTGGAAAGGCGGGTGCCGGATAAGCTTGCGATTATCGAAACAAACAAGCTGATTGTCGACAAAGCAGACTTTATCGTTGCGGGCGTAATTACTCATTGCGGCGGGGCTTATACCGCTTGCGAGTACGCCTGTAAAAGGAAGAAAACGGTTATAAGCGTTATAGAGGGGTGGGAAGTATAAATTACGGTATCGCGGCGCCTGATAAGACCTTATTATTTATTCTGAGGTACGCGCAAAATCAGGAATACATATAGTTTGCGCGTTTAGCTCAGTCACATTTTTTATGGCGTCTATACGATATAGCGGCGCGGGCATTTAATGCCCGCGCCGCTCTTTTCAACTTTCAACCTTATTTTTTTGCTTCGTTTTCGGCTATGAATTTTGCCAAAGTCGCCTTAACGACGTCGAGGTCGATGGGCTTTGCTATGTGCGCGTTCATGCCGCATTCAAGGCACTTTTGCATATCCTCGGTAAACGCGTCCGCCGTCATTGCAATAATGGGAATTCTGCTGTACGCCTTTTTATTCAGCCCGCGGATAACCGTCGTCGCTTCGAAGCCGTTCATAACCGGCATACGGATATCCATTAAAATCGCGTCGTAATAGCCGGGCTTGTTGGCAAGCAGCTTGTCAACGCAAATCTGCCCGTTTTCGGCGTGCTCGACTTCCAGCCCCGCGCTCGATAAAAGCAGCTCGGCAATCTCCCAGTTCAAATCGTTGTCCTCGGCGACGAGTATGCGCTTGCCCGTAATGTCCATAGGCTTTTTCTTCTGCTCGAATTCTACGGGTTCGCCCTTATTTATATCGGAGAACTGCCTCAGTCCGTAGAAGAGGGTGGACTTGAAGAGGGGCTTTGCGATAAACCCGCTTATGCCCGCCGCGCGCGCCTCTTCCTCTATCTCCGTCCAGTCGTATGCGGAAATCAAGAGAATGGGGATATCCTTGCCGAACTTTTTATTCAGGCGTTTAGCCGTTTCTATGCCGTCAATGCCGGGCAGCTTCCAGTCAAGCAAAATTATGTCGTAGCTCTTGTTTTCGGAGTGCGCCTTAACCGCCATTTTAATAGCCGTTTCGCCGTCGAGAGCCGATTCCGCCTTAACGCCGATAGATGCAAGCGAAGCGACCGTCGTATCGCACAGCATCTGGTCGTCGTCGACGACGAGCATTTTCCATTCGGGCAGAATCATATCAACTTCGGCAATGTCCGCCTTTTCCAAATCGAGAGTAATGTGGAAGGTGGAGCCCTCGCCCTGCTTGCTCTTCACGTCAATCGAGCCGTGCATGGAGTCGATTATATATTTGGTAATCGACATACCCAAGCCCGTGCCCTCGGTTCTGTTAACGCGCGCCTTGTCTTCGCGGGTGAACGATTCGAAAATCTTTTTCTGGAACTCCTCGCTCATGCCTATGCCGTTGTCCTGCACGGTTATGTGGGTGCGCACGTAGGCTTCGCCGAGCGGCGATTGCTCCTGATGAATAGCGAGCTCTATTTTGCCCTCTTCGGGGGTGAATTTGTATGCGTTGGAAACGAGGTTTAATAAAACCTGATTTAAACGCACGCTGTCGCAGTAAACGTTTTCGGCAAGTATGTCGTGTACGTAAATATCGAACTTCTGCTTCTTTATTTTAATCTGCGGCTGAATTATGGTGGATATGCCCTCTATCACCTCGCTTAAAGAAATCTGCTCCATATTCAAGGTCATCTTGCCGCTCTCAATCTTGCTCATATCCAAAACGTCGTTTATGAGCCCCAAGAGGTGGCGGGATGAGAGGGATATCTTTTTAAGGCAGTCGGAAACCTGCTCTTTGTCGTCGATATTTGCCGTCGCGATTGCCGTCATGCCCACGATTGCGTTCATGGGGGTGCGGATATCGTGGCTCATGTTGGAGAGGAACTCGCTCTTCGCCTTGCTTGCGTCCTCGGCAATCTCTCTCGCCTCGTCAAGCTGTTGCAGAGTGCGGCGGTTCAGGAAGGCGTAAACGCCGAAGAGCGCTACCATAAGCGCAAGTATAACCACGCACGATACGATTGTAAAGGTCGTCCATTTGCTGCTTAAATGGCTTACTATGCCGTCAAGGCTTGCGTAGTCCATAACGGTAACCAAAAACCATTCGGTCTTATCAAGCTTTTGGCAGTAAATATGTCTGCGCGCGTTTCCGCCGCTTATTACCGCCGAGTAATACCCGGCGTAGTTCATTGCCTTCATTTCCGTAGTAAGAGTATTGAAAAGAGACGTTGCGCCGCCCGAACTCATACCGAATTCTTCGATAACATCCGAATAATCTTTGTGTTTTTCGTTTTCGGCACCGCCGCATATTATAACAACGCCGTCGCTATTGATAATATGGGTGTTGTAAATCTGCACGTTGGTAGTAGTTTCGCTGTCGTTGTCGTCCCTTATCATATCCACGATGGTGTCGTTCGTAATGCCCAAAAGGTAGGCGTCGTGCTGCGCCGCGGCGGGATTGGCGGCTTTTACCTCTTGGGGGATGGGCATGCCTATAAGCATCAGTTTGTCCTCGAGAGGTTCAGTTTCACCGTTCACGGTTATAGACGCCAACGCAACTTTGCTTACGCCTTTAACGGTATACTCTTTGTCTCCTCTGATAACGGTATGTTCTGTGTCTTCTTTGATAGAGGTGAAGAAGTCTTTCGAGTTATAAGGACTGATTGTTGCCTCTCCCTCTTTATACTCCGTATACTTCGTTTCTGTCCCCGTCTCAGTGTCGGCGTCTTTCTCTTTATGTTTATAATTGAGAAAAACGAACTTACCGCTTGTGCAGTCCTCGCTGATATTGTCTACGTAACCCACAAAAGTGTAATCGTGTATGCCTATCGCCCTTATCATGGCTTCTTCGTCTATTTCCGTCTGGTCCTCTCTCAGCCAAACATCGCGCAAACCTTCGGCAACCATAATACGCTGTTCTATAATGCCGTTATAGCGTTCAACCGACTGTTCGCCCACGCCCTGCATAACCATTTCGCCCATTTCGTTCATGGTCGCGTTGCTCTCTTTGGTCATCGAAACGCCCAAAATAGTAAACATTGCAATGCAGATTGCAACCGCTACACAGATACCGATGATGAGGATTCGCTTTGAAAGCTTCATCCATTTTTTTGCAATTTCGCTAAAACCCATATCTTTTTACCCTGAAAGTATATTTTCCGTAATTATTTTAGTCGTTTTATTTTCGATTGTCAACGGATTTATTTGAATAATATAATGCGGTCGCGCATAATATGCGCCCGCACGCGTCTATATAATAAGCAAAAATAATTGACTTACGGCGTTATTTCGATATAATAAATAAACGCAACTAAAAAAACGCGGGGGAAATTATGGCAAAAATTTACTCGCCGTCGGCGAGGGGTGTTTGTCGGTTGTACCCGAATGTTAATAATTTTACCGCAATGTGACCTTCGCCTTAGGGGGGAAGGCAGGGTGGTGCGAGCCCAAGGCTTCCCCTTCGCTTGCGAGGGGGAGGCTCCCGCTTTGCGGGTGGTGGGGGTGCATAATTTAAAACAGACCAACCCCCATTCGTCTTGCTACGCAAGCCACCTTACCCCTTTAAAAGGGGTAAGGCTTACCTGAGGAATTATTTACAAACAAAAAGGACAAAAAGCATATGAAAAATATTGTTGAAAACGTGACGTTAGACGGGGAAAGGGCGCTTTACGGCAGTAAAGACCTGCTAATAAAAAACGTGAAATTCGACGGTCCCGCCGACGGCGAGAGCGCGGTTAAAGAGTGCGAAAATATCGAGGCGGAAAACTGCTTTTGCAATCTTCGCTATCCCTTCTGGCACGTGCACGGGCTTAAAATTACGGGTACGGAAATGACCGAGTTTTGCCGCGCCGCGCTGTGGTATTCCGACAGTATTTTAATAAAAAATTCCAAACTTCACGGCATTAAGGCTCTGCGCGAGTGCGCGGACGCGGATATTTCCGACTGCGACATAATCTCGCCCGAATTCGGCTGGTCGGTTAAAGGGATAAAGATGCGCGACTGCACGGCGGTGAGCGAATATTTTATGATGAGGTCCGAGAATATCGACTTTAAAAACGTGACCTTCAAGGGCAAATATTCCTTTCAGTATATCAAAAACGCCACGTTCGAAAACTGCAATTTCGATACGAAGGACGCCTTCTGGCACGGCGAAAACATTACGGTTAAAGACAGCGTGATAAAGGGGGAATATTTCGCCTGGTACTCGCATAATTTAACGCTTATAAACTGCACGGTAATCGGCACGCAGCCCTTTTGCTACTGCACGGGCTTAAAGCTTGTAAACTGCCGCATGGAGGGGTGCGATTTGGCGTTCGAAAAGTCGGAAGCGGAGGCGGAGATTACCACCCGTGTAGACAGTATCAAGAATCCGTACAAGGGAACGATTACCGTTGCCGCGGTTGGCGAAATTATCCGCGACGACCCCGCCTCGACAGGGAAAATTGTGATTAAAAATTAGGAATTAAGAATTAAGAATTAAGAATGCAGAATTTTGGTGAAGATTTAATTAAATCAACCTCTTCCGTCTGCTACGCAGCCACCTTCCCCTTCAAAGTGGAAGGCGAGGGCTGGGTACGTCGTCATTGCGAGGGCACTTGTGCCCGTGGCAATCCAGAATTACGTAGTCTGCGGAAATTTCTTGCTTTCCCCTTTGAAGGGGAAAGTACCTCGAAGAGGGGATAGAGGTTGGTTCTTTTAATTATTCTTTAGCATAATTCCGCATCACGAATTCCTAATTCCGCATTAACAAAACTATGCTTCTCGGCAAACATATAAACAAGTACTATCTTAAATATATCTGGCTGTATTTAATCGGCGTTGTCGGGCTCGTGGCGGTGGACTGGTTCCAACTGCTTCTGCCCGAATACCTCGGTCAAATCGTCGACTTGTTCGGCGGCGACAGCATAGATACCTCGGCGCTTCAAGAAGTTGTCGTCGGGGTAATTTTTGTTGCGCTCGTTCTGTTTACGGGCAGAGTTATGTGGCGCTTTTCAATATTCAACGCCTCGCAGAAAACCGAGGCGGGCTTGCGCCGCCAAATGTTTATCAAGGCGGAAAAACTCCCGCTTTCCTACTACGGCAAAACCAAGGTCGGCACGGTCATGGCGTGGTTTACAACCGACCTCGAAACGATAGAGGAATTTTTGGGCTGGGGCACAATAATGCTCTTCGACGCGTCCTTTTTAACCGTGCTCGTAATTATAAAAATGGTGCGGCTCGACTGGGCCCTGTCGCTTATCGTCGCGGTGCCCCTGATACTCATTGCCGTGTGGGGCGCGCTGGTCGAAAAATTTCAGTCGGCAAAGTGGACGGAGCGGCAGAACGAGTTCGACAAGCTCTACGATTTTTCGCGCGAGAGCTTTACGGGAATACGCGTCATAAAAGCCTTTTTAACCGAGACCCGCCGCCTGCACGAGTTTGCGAAAATAGTCAAAAAGAACAAGGCTGCGAACGTCTCTTACGCCCGCTTAACCGTGCTTTTCGACTGCCTTATCTCGCTTATCATCGCGGTTATCACGGCGATAATTTTGGGCGTCGGCGGCTACTTTGCGTACAGCGCGGTCACGGGCAATCCCGCGGTGATTTTCGGGCACGCGGTCAAAATGACGGCGGGCGATTTGGTAACTTTTTTGGGCTATTTCGAGACGATGATATGGCCCATGATGGCGCTCGGGCAGATTGTGTCTATGCGTTCCCGCGCCAAGGCTTCCTTGAAAAGGGTGTCGGCGTTTCTGGATTCCGAAGAGGTGAAGGACAGGGGAAACGCCGTAATTTTAAAGGACGTAAAGGGCGGGATTTCCTTTAAAAATTTCACGTTTTTCTATCCCGAAAGCGACACCCCCGCGCTTAAAAATATCACGCTCGATATCGCCGCGGGCGAAAAGATAGGCATAATAGGCAAGGTGGGAAGCGGCAAAACCACGCTGGTAAACAGCCTCTTTAAGATATACGAAACGGGCGAGGGGCAGGTGTTTTTAGACGGCGAGGATATAGCCCTTTGCAACACCGAAAGCGTGCGGAATGCGCTTGCCTACGCCCCGCAGGATAACTTCCTCTTTTCGGACACTTTGGCAAACAATATTGGTTTCGCTCTGGACGGTTGCCCCCGCAATATGGTTGAACGAGCGGCGGAATTTGCGTGTTTGAGCGGGGATATTCAGGGGTTTAAGGACGGCTACGACACGGTTTGCGGCGAGCGGGGTGTGACCCTTTCGGGCGGGCAGAAGCAGCGCGCGGCGATTGCGAGGGCATACATAAAGGACGCGCCCGTGCTCGTTTTGGACGACAGCGTTTCGGCGGTGGATATAAAGACGGAAGAGGCGATTTTATCGGCGATAGATAAGGAGCGCGCGGGCAAGACGACAATCGTCGTCGCATCGCGTGCAAGCACGGTCGCCCGCTTCGACAGGATAATAGTTTTAAGCGACGGCGGCGTCGAGGCGTTCGCTTCCCCCGAAGAGCTTTTAAAAATTTCGCCCACCTACCAAAAGATGGTGCGCCTGCAAGCCCTCGAAAACCAACTCAAAGGGGGCGGAATATGACGGATACAGTAAAGTCCTTCCCCGGCGAGAGGAAGCTGCCCTTAAAGGTTACGCTCAGAAGAACCTTTTCCTACTTAAAGCCACAGTTGCCGCGGTTTGTAATCGCGTTTATATTAATAATCTTAAACGTGGCGTTCGACGTGGCGTTGCCCGTGTTCATAAGCTCGGCAACCGACAATCTGCAATCGAACGCAATCAATCTCGATTTTATAATAGGGCTCGCCGCCGGATATGTAGCGATAGGCTCGGTAAATCAGGTCGTGCTGTATATCGAAAGCATGCTCCTGCAAAAGGCGGGGCAGAGCGTGGTTGCCAATATCCGCTTAGAGGTGTACAACCATATCCAAAGCCTTTCGCAAGGTCAGCTCGACAAAATGCCCGTCGGCTCGCTCGTAACGCGGGTCGCCTCGTACACCGCGTCTTTGTCCGACCTGTTTACCGAGGTGCTCGTAAAAGTCATAAAAAACCTTCTTACCGTCGTCGGCGTGTACGGAATGATGGTGTACATAAGCTGGCAGCTCTCGCTCGTAATGCTCGCTTTTATCGCGGTCGTCGCGCTCATATCCTTCGTGTTCGGCAAAATTATCGGCGCGCTGTTCAGAAAAGAGCGGCAGTATATCTCCGAGCTCAACACCTACTTAAACGAAAACCTTTCGGGAATGAAGCTCATACACGTATTCAACCGCCAAAGGTTCAAGGAACTCGAATTTGTTTTAAAGAATGAAAATTTAAGAAAAGCGCGCTATAAGGTGGTCGTTGCGTTCGGCATTTACCGCCCGCTTATAACCTTTATATACGTGCTGTCGGTGGCGGTTACCTTCTATCTGGGCATAGGCTTCGGGCTGAATGCGGGCATGGTTGTCGCGTTCTATCTGTACCTTTCCAAATTCTTCAATCCCGTGCAAAACCTCGCCGACCAGCTCAACAACCTGCAAAAGGCGTTCACCGCGGCGGAAAGGCTGTTCTGCCTTTTGGATATAGAGCCCGAAATCTGCGACGCGCCCGACGCGGAAGAGATTGTGGAGTTTAAGGGCGAAATTGAGTTCGACGGCGTCTGGTTTGCCTACGGGGGCGAGGACTGGATATTAAAGGACGTTTCCTTTAAAGTCAACGCGGGCGATACGTGCGCGTTCGTGGGCGCGACGGGCGCGGGCAAGAGCACGATACTCTCGCTGATTGTGCGCAACTACGACGTGCAAAAGGGGCGCGTTCTCATTGACGGCAAGGACGTGAAAAAGATAAAGATAAAATCTCTCCGCCGCGCCGTGGGGCAAATGTTGCAGGACGTCTTTCTGTTCGGCGGCACGATAAAGGATAACCTCACTTTGGGCAACGCCGCGTTCACCGACGAAGAGATTGAAAAAGCCTGCCGCTACGTCAACGCCGACGGCTTTATCGCAGCACAGCCGAACGGCTTTAATCAGCAGCTATCGGAGCGGGGCGAAAATCTCTCGCAGGGGCAAAGGCAGCTTCTCTCGTTCGCCCGCACCGTTCTGCACAAGCCGCAGATACTCATTCTGGACGAGGCGACGGCAAATATCGACACCGAGACGGAGGTCCTCATAAAAGAGGGACTGGAAAAGATGCGCGACATAGGCACTATGCTCATCTGCGCGCACCGCTTGTCGACGGTAAAGAACGCGGATAACATAATAGTAATGCGGCACGGCGAAATTGTCGAAAGCGGCACGCACGACGCCCTTGTTGCAAGCGGCGGTTACTATTCGCGCCTGTACGCCTTGCAGTCCGAGCGGCAGTAGAAATCAACTTGGCATTTGGCGGGTGGTGTAGGCGTCATTTCGCTCGCCACATATCCGTTGCCCGAATACCGTCATTGCGCCCGTCTGCCGTAGGCAGCCGCACGGAGCGTTAGCGTAGTAGGAGCGTAGCAACCGTGGCAATCCAGAATTACGGAGTTTGCGGGTGTTCGCCTTAAATAACGTCGTAATGCGGAATTGTTTATTTTGCGCGAGAAAGAACGCGCAAAAAGATTATACTACGTGCGACCCGCTACGCGGGGCGGGCACGGTTTTTGCGGCTAAATGCTTAAACGTTTCAAACAAGTCCGCAATGCCGCAAAAACCTCATAATGACGGCGGTGGTGTGGGGGTGCGTCATTTCGAGAGAGCGAAGCGAACCGAGAAATCTTTTCTAATTGCTCTTTTACCGCTCTCTCGCCTTCCACTTTGAAGGGGAAGGTGTCGCCGCGCTTAACGCGGTGACGGAAGAGGTTGACGCTTTTCACCTTAGCATAATTCTAAATTCTGAATTCTTAATTTATCAATTACCTTTACCCGCGTGCCGCGGGAGTTTCCTCTTTGATAATTCCTGACGGAATTCTAAAAGAAGACACCAAGTTATAAGGTCGGATTATTTTAAAATAATTTTTCAACAGTGCACCCTTCTCTATACGGGAAGGGTGCCTTTCTTTTAAAGAACAATAAATTGAGCGGCGGAAAAATTTTAATTACAGTTGACTTAAAATTAATTAAATGCTAAAATAATCCCGCAACACAAAATTACATAAACGCTATTCAAGTACATATCCTAATTGGGGACTTTGTGCTTCTTTTTACAATGCCTTGAATACGTTTATGGTAAAGTAATTTTGTGTTGCAGCAATAGTTAAGCACATTCCCGATGTGCCGGGCTGTTGCTGCGGCACATCTTTTTTTTACCGAAAAAAACTACCAAGGAGGATATTTAATGAAAAAAAGATTTTTGCTTGTAGCACTTTTAACCTTTGCCGCCGCGTGCGGCGCGGCAGGACTTGCGGGCTGTAAAACGAGGGCTGCCGACCCGAGCGGCGGCACTCTCGGCGAACCGTCGCATGTACATTCTTATGTAACAACTACCGTAGAGCCGAAGTGCGGCGCCGAAGGATACGATTCTCACGTTTGCGAATGCGGGGAGCACTACGAAGACCGTTACACGAACGCGCTTAAACACGAACTGCAAAACGACAAGTGCGTAAATTGCGGTAAATCCGCGACCGCCGGTTTAAACATTGTTGGCGGCGTGCTTGTTGATTTGGGGTCTGCGAAAGACGAAAAGGACATACTTATCCCGTCGTCTGTCTGCGCCATCGGCGAAGAGGCGTTTGTAAATTCCGCCGCCGAATACGTCACTCTGCCTACTTCCGTAAGCGTTATAAAACAGCGGGGGTTCTGGCTGAGTAAGATTAAATCGATTGTCCTTACAAGTATAACGACGTTGGAAAAGTATGCGTTTGCCGCTTGCAGTCAGCTTGAAGAGATTGACCTTTGCAATGTGGAAATTATCGGGGAAAATGTTTTTAGTAACTGCACTTCGCTTACTGGCGTAACTCTTCCCGCTACGCTTACAGAGATAGGCTCGTCGCTATTCAACTATTGTCCTTTGCTGGAAAGCGTTACTCTTGACGGCGGCAACCGCAATTTTTATGCCGCGGGCGGTTGCATAATAGAAAGAGCGACGGGCAGGCTCATAACCGCTGTCCCGTCTTGCGAAATACCCGCGAGCGGAAGCGTAACGGAAATTGCCGACGGCGCGTTCAACGGCGCGGCGGGCATAGAGTATTTCACCGTACCCGCAGGCGTAAAGAAAGTAGGTAACGGCGTTTTCGAGGGCTCCGATTTAAAGCACCTGACGATAGGTAAAGATGTCGAGAGCATAAGTAGCGCGTCTTTAAGCAATCTTACGGGTGGTATACCTCCGCTCGAAAGTATTACCGTAGATAAAGATAACGCTAAGTATTATTCCGCGGGTAACTGTCTTATAGAGCGCGCAACCAAAAAGCTTGTTTTCGGGTGCAAAAACAGCGTTATCCCCGACGATATTACGGAAATAGGCGAGTCTGCATTTCATTGGTGCAAGGGGTTTAAAGGCGAGCTTACGGTACCTAAAAGCGTGACAAAAATAGGCGGTTACGCATTCGCGCAAACGGGCATACGAAAGCTTACCACGCACATAACGGGCTCGGAAGCGTTTTCGGGCTGCCTTTCTCTTACCGAAGTGATTATTGCGGAGGGCGCGACAAAAATTGCAAGCACGTCTTTCCGCGGTTGCAATTCGCTTATGAGAGTTACGCTCCCGTCCACGCTTACGGGCATAGAGACCGACGCATTTAACTATTGTTATAAGCTTGTGGAAATCTGCAATCTTTCCCCGCTCTCCCTTTCGGCAGGCAGTACGGCAAACGGTAAAGTTGCGCAATATGCGAAAAATATCGGAACCGACAAAAACGCCGCGACTAAAATTGAAATTGATGAAAACTGGGCGTACTACGTGGACGGCGAAAGCGTTATTTTATTGGGTTATACGGGCGACGACAGCGAAATAACTCTTAAAAGCTTGCAATATAAGGGCAAGACCGCTTCGTTGGACGCAAACGTATTTGCGGGGCTTGACGTAGACAGCCTTACGGTGAACGGAATAAACTCTTTCAACGCGAATATGTTCCGTTATGCAACGCGCATTACAAATCTTATAATAAACGCAAGCGCCGAAACGGAATTTGCAAACAGAGTGTTTGTGAGGTCTATCTACGATAATATTACGATTAACGGCGCGGAAGACGTGGGCGGCGCGTTTTATGACAGCAAAGCAAAATGTGTTACTCTTAACGGCGTTAAAGCGTTGAACGGCAACGGCGATTATTACGCGTTTGCGTTCAGTGAAAATCTTGAAAAGATAGTTTTAGGCGAAGGACTTACCGAAATAGGCGCATACGCGCTGTACGGCTGCACGAAGTTAAGCGAAGTCGTGTTGCCCGCTACTTTAAAAACGATAGGTGACGGCGCATTTTATCAGGATGCGGCTTTAAAGAGCGTGACATTGCCAGCCTCGCTTGAAAAATTGGGGTCGTTTGCGTTTTTCGATTGCGGTCTTAAAAGCCTTGCGCTCCCCGCATCCGTAAACGAGGTTGGCGCGTACATAGTTTGGAACTGTCCGATTGAGAGCATGAATTTGCCCGACGGAAGCTGGAAGGTTTATCTTGAACGCGAGGGCGAAACCGCGGGGTGGTACGACGCGGAATTCATTTTTGAAAACGTTACCGAAGGCTTAGCCGACGGTGTTTGGAACAAAAAGTAAAGGCAGGGCGGCGGGTGCGTCATTTTGCCACGCCGCAAGGCGATTGTTTGGTTACCGTCATTGCGCCCGTCTGCCGTAGGCAGCCGCACGGAGCGTTAGCGTAGTAGGAGCGTAGCGACGCGGCAATCCAGAATTACGGAGTTTGCGGGTGTTCGCCTTAAATTGCGTTGTATCAAGGTTCAGATTATTTTGCGCGAGAAAAGGCGCGCAAAAAGATTATCACGGTTTTTGCGGCTAAATGCTTAAACGTTTCAAACAAGTCCGCAATGCCGCAAAAACCTCATAATGACGGCGGCGGTGTGGGGGTGCGTCATTTCGAGAGAGCGAAGCGAACCGAGAAATCTTTTCTTAAATGCTCTCTTACCGCAATAAAGCCTTCCCCCTCGGTGGGGAAGGTGCCCGAAGGGCGGATGAGGGGAGTATTAAAAGAATTCCCCTCACCACCGCGTCGCTGCGCTCTGCGGAGCCTCCCCACCAAGGGGAAGCCTACAATATACAATAGGGTCATAGAGTATTTAAAAATACTTTAACCGCAATAAAGGCTTCCCCCTTATATGTGAGGGGGAAGCTGTCATTTTGGGTGCAAAATGACAGAAGGGGGAGCTTGCGGTCACCGCCCCGCCGATGTGATTAATTTTCAAATTATGTTGGCGGGGTTCGTTTTTGGGGTTGACTTTCGGCGGCGCGGGTAATATAATAACACTGTATTTTAAAGCCGCGGTAATTCGGCGGCACGGGGGAAATAAATGAACAAACACACTATCAAAAAAATAATCGCGCTGTGCGTTGCGGGTGCGGGTATGGGCGTTTTCGCGCTCAGCGGCTGCGCCGACAAGGGCAACGGTCACACGCATACCTGGGGCACTAAGTATTATCAGGACGGCGAAAACGGGCATTACAGAAAATCAATCTGTGTCGACCACGCCACCGTAGACGAAGAGGTTCACGCGCACGACGGCGGCGACGTCTGCTCCAAGTGCGGATATGTATCGAGCGGCGTTTTAAGCGTTGCAATCTACGGCGACAGCGAGGTAGAGGTCGGCGGCAAAATTCAGCTCAACGCAGTAGTAACCCCTAACTCGGCGACGAACAAGACGGTGACCTGGTCGATAGAAAGCGGTGCGGAGTTTGCCGAAATAGACGCGGACGGCGTTCTCACGGGCACGGCGCGCGGTACCGTAACGGTAAAGGCGGTTGCGGGCGGCATTATCGACACGTACGAGGTGGAGGTCGTCGAAGCTTCGTCGGAAACGGTTCACGTTACGGGCGTAACTCTCGATAAAGGGACGCTTACTATTACGCTCGACGGGGCGGACCAAATGCTCACGGCTTCGGTTAAGCCGAGCAATGCGAAAAACAAAACTTACTCGTGGTCGTCGGACAATACCGCCGTGGCAACGGTAACCAACGGCTTGGTACACCCCGTAAGCGCGGGCACAGCAAATATCACCGTAACCACCAACGACGGCAATCACACTGCAACCTGTGCGGTAACGGTAAAGGCGGCTCAGCCCGGCAAAGACCCCACGACGGCGGGCGGCGCGCTCGAAACGCCCGAAAATCCCGTAATAACTCCCGTTCAGGGCGGACCGGTTATAACAAAAGCTTCTTTGGGCGAACTTGAATCGGCATACGTTGAGTGGACGGCGGCGGACAGCGCGGACTGGTACAACGTTTACGTAAGCCCCGAAAATGCTGATAGCTGGACTAAGCTCGACGCGCCTTTGGTAAGGCAGTATAACGGCTATTACCGTGCGGACGCGGTAGGTCTTGCGGCGGGTACTTACGATATGAAGGTCGTGCCCGTCAACAACGCCGGCGCCGAGGCGGAGCAATACGCGGCGACAGCCGAAAAGATTACCGTTTACGCTCACGACAGGTCGGGCTTCGGCTTTGTAAACGGCTCTTCGTCGGGCGCGTACAACGAGGACGGCACTATCAAGTCGAACGCGATTATAGTTTATGTAACCGAAGAGACGAAAGACACCGTTTCCGTTACGGTTAAGGTCAACGAGGGCAAGAAGAACGAAACTACCGAAACTTTCGTCGGCGTACAGAATATAATTGCCGGAATGAAGAGCCAGAAGAAGATTAGTGTGCCCGTGTGCGTGCGCATAGTCGGCAATATTACCGACGTTGCGAATATGCCTAAGGGCGACCTGTATGTTGACGGCGCAAGCGAGCTTACCATCGAGGGCATAGGCGCGGACGCCACGATAAACGGCTTCGGCATAGTTATAAAGAATTCTTCCAACCTCGAGGTGCGTAACCTCGGCTATATGAACTGCAACAGCAAAGAGGGCGACGACGTAGGGTTGCAGCAGGGCAACGACCACATTTGGGTGCATAACTGCGATTTCTTCTACGGCGACGCGGGCAGCGATGCCGACCAGGTAAAGGGCGACGGCGCACTCGACACCAAAAAGTCCACCTACGTTACGCACTCGTACAACCATTTCTGGGATAACGGCAAATGCAATTTGCAGGGTATGAAGAGCGAGACGACGGAAAACTATATCACCTACCACCACAACTGGTACGACCATTCGGACAGCCGTCACCCCCGTATAAGAACCTGCACCGTGCATATCTACAATAACTATTTCGACGGTAACGCAAAATACTGCGTGGGCGTAACAATGGGCGCGAGCGCGTTTGTGGAAAACAACTATTTCCGCTCGACCGCGCAATTAAAGCCTATGCTTTCGTCGGGTCAGGGTACCGACGCTTTGGGCGAGGGCACGTTCTCGGGCGAGGCGGGCGGCATAATTAAGTCGTATAACAACAAGTACGACTGCTCGGCAAGCAACTTAAAGCTTATGACCCAGAACGATACCGACATCAACAATATCGACTGCTACGAGGTTACTTCGCGTACCGAAAAGGTGCCCGCAAGCGTTAAAACCAAATCGGGCGGCACGACTTACAGCAACTTCGATACTGCGGAAAATATGTACTCCTATGCGGTGGACACTCCCGACCAGGCGAAAGAGAAAGTCGAACGCTACGCGGGCAGAGTGGACGGCGGCGATTTGAAGTATACCTTCAACAACGCCACCGAGGATGAGAACTATGCAGTTATTGCCGAACTCAAAGCCGCGCTGGTTGCCTACAACGATAAAATCGTAAAAATAGGCAAGGACGATTAAAATCAAACAACTTACAGCCGACGGGTTGCCGTCGGCTGTTTGATTAAAGGTGACCCGTAGCGGAGAAACTATTCTGAATGTTCTTCTAACCGCAATAAAACCTTCCCCTTAGGGGGAAGGTGTCGCAACCGTAAGGTTGGGACGGATGAGGGGTTGGTTTGTAGTTGTGCTGACGCTCATTGAACCGACCAACCCCTCATTCGACATTTCCTCGTGCCTCTGAAATGCCACCTTCCCCCTAAGGGGAAGGTCACAATAAGGACGAAGAGTATCAGAAAAAATGTTTCGACTGCGTCAGTCTCATTAAGTTAAAATTAAAGGTGGGAAAATGCTAAGATTATTTGCAATCGAAAATTCGCTGTTTAACGACGACAAAACGTTCAACGGGCAACTTGCGCTCGTCGACGGGGCGCGGCGCGAAAAGGTGACCGCGCTCGCCTTGCGCGAAAAGCAGAATCAATCTCTTGCGGCGGGGGTCATACTTCCGCTCGCCTTGAAAAAGTGCGGCATTGCGGGCGAGGTCTGCATAGAAAACGGACTGTGGGAAAAGCCGCGGCTTGTCTCGCCGAAGGGGGTGTTTTACAACCTGTCGCACTCGGGCGATTTGACCGTCGTCGCGCTGGCGGATAGCGAGGTCGGCGTGGACGTACAGCAGGTTAAACCCGTGGATATGCGGCTTGCAAAGCGGTTTTTTACCGACGCGGAGTGGCGGCAGACAGAGGACGCGGGCGACGGTGCGGCGGAGCTTTTTTACCGCTTCTGGACGGTGAAAGAGGCGTATTTAAAGGCGCTCGGCACGGGGCTCAACCGCCCCTTGAATTCCTTTTCCGTGCGCTTTACGGCGGGCGGCGCGAAGATTTCGGACGGCGGTCGGGAAGAGGGCTGGCTCGTGTCGGAATTTAGCTGTTTTTCGGGCTACGCCCTCGCGTGCGTCGCTAAGGAGTATGCACCCGATTTCACTGTCGAAATGCTGCAAATCTGATTTATTTTGCACACCGATATCGCCCGCGCGGTTTTTATGAAAGCCGCGCGGGCTTTGCCATTCGTTATGCTTACATTATATATAAAAATTGCTAACAATTGGTTTTGCCCGCAAGGGGCTAAAACGTTTGCATTGCGCTTGAAAATGTGATAAAATACATTATCGAAGAGTTTATATACATTTATACTTGTATAAATGCGGGTTTTATTCAAAAAATAAACGAAAAAGGAGGATAAGCCGTGTCGGAAAATTTCCGTAAAATAAAAAAGAAATATTTGACCGCCGCTATCGTTGCGGGCTGTATCCTCGGAATATGCCTCGGCGTAGCGGTAACCTGCGCGCTCGCGGTGGTATTGAAAACGTGCGGAATTGCGTTGCACTGGGCGATTTATATTCCCATAGCTCTCGCCGTTTCGGCGGGCGCGGGCTGTCTGTTCTTTTTAATTCTCCGCCCCGACGATAAGCGTATCGCAAAAAAGCTCGATAAAGATTTTGCGCTCAACCAAAAGGTGCAGACCATGGTCGAGTTCGCGGGCGTAGAGGGCGACTTGCCCGCCCTTCAAAGGGAGCAGACGGACGAAGCTCTCGGCGAGGTGGCGCAAAAGCGCATAGATTTAAAGTGGCTTTTAAAGTTTGCGGCGGTGCCCGTAATCGCGGCGGCTATGCTCTTTGCGGGCATATTCGTGCCTGCGAAAAAGTCTGCGGGACCCGTCGACCCCGGCTACACCATAACCGACCTGCACGAGACCGCGCTTAAAAATCTTATTGCCGACGTCGAGGGCTCGTCTATGGCGACGGGGCTCAAAACGTTTACGGTGCTCGAACTCAACGGGCTTCTCGATATGTTGCGCGAGGCGGAGTACCAGAGCGTTATGAAAGAGGCTGTGCAGAGTGCGGTTTCCCGCATAGACGGCTTGATAGGTCAAACCAACTCGTACCTTAAAATCGACGCGGTGTTCAAGGCTGACGATATTCTGCGTCCCTTATCCCGCGCCGCGGTGAACGCCGTGGTTGACTACAAGGGGCGCGGCAGTACAAAGCTCACGTCCATGTCGGTTGTGACAAGCTACGAAAGGAGCGCGGCGGACAGAATACCCGTCGCTCTCGGCAAGTGGAGAAGCGCATACCTCGCGGAATTTTCGCCCAAAGCCGAGGGCGAGGCGACGGGCACGCCCCTTGCAATTTCGGCGGCTGTCGAAAAGTTGCGGGCATTTGTCGGCGCGCTCAACGCAAAACTTGCAAACGAGGATTTGAAAAACGCGTTCGCGCCCAAAGGCGGGGAAGAGATTTCTCCCTTTACGGAAGAGGACGGCGACGCGCTGTACAACTATTACGGCTCGGTTGCCGAAAGCGTTTCCGAACTTATAGCCGACGCGGAGGGCGGCGATTACGGCGACGACTCATCGTTCGTAACGGCGATAGGCGACAGCCTTACGGGTATAGTCGGCGGCGGTACGGCGGCTCTTTCCGCGCAGTCGTACAACTGTATGATGGACGACTATATCCGCAACGCGCTTGCAAGAATTTTCGGTTGGAGCACCTCGGAATTCGGTTCCAACGCCGATATCGCGCCCGTGCCCGACGAGGACGATGAGGGCGGTAACGGCAACGACAAGCAGGAAAGCGGCGGCGGTTACGGTCCCGGCAACCATATTTACGGCAGTGACGATAAAATTCTCGATACTGATACGGGCGAGTCGGTAAGCTACGGCGAAGATAAGCCGCAGACGGACGGCACGTACCTCGACTATTACAAGAATCAGGCGGAAAAATACGTCAATTCGGGGACGTGTTCGCCCGAGGTCGCCGCATTTATAAGCCGCTATTTCGGATATCTCGAAAACGGTTTGGAGCAGGGCGACAACTGATAAAAGGCAAATTTTCATAGGAGTATAAAAATGGCAAAGACAAAGAACGAAAACGTAACGGTATTAGACGCGACCGCGCCCGACGAAGAGGCAAAACAGCTTGCTGCGCAGGAAAATCCGGTCGCGCCCGCTGCAAGCGGCGCGGACGTCGCGCAGAATACCGAAAGGGTGAAGGCGTTCAGCCGTTCGATAGCAAAGGTTAAATCGGAGCTTGCCAAGGACGTAGTAGGGCAGAGCGACATTATCGACAACGTTTTGATTGCGATAGTCGCGGGCGGCAACGTGCTTTTGGAGGGCGTTCCCGGCGTAGGCAAAACCCGCCTTGTGCGCTCGCTCGGCAAAACGCTCGGTTTGCCCTTCTCGCGTATACAGTTCACGCCCGATTTGATGCCTTCGGACGTCACGGGCACCAACGTTATAGAAAAGGGAGCGGACGGCAAAATGAACACGGTGTTCCAGCGCGGACCCATCTTCGCCAACCTCGTGCTTGCCGACGAAATTAACCGCGCGACGCCCAAAACGCAGTCGTCGATGTTGGAGGTTATGCAGGAGCATAAGGTCACGGTTGCAAAGCAGACCTACGTGTTGCAGGAGCCCTTCTTCGTGCTCGCGACCGAAAACCCCATCGAGCAGGACGGCACCTACCCTCTGCCCGAGGCGCAGATGGACAGGTTTATCTTCAAACTTATCGTAAAGTTCCCCTCGGTGGACGAGCTTGCTGACATAGTCAATATGACGCAGGTCACGCTCGACGAAACGGCGCAGGCGGTTATCGACGGACCGACGGTTATGGAAATGAGGGCGCTTGCCAAAAACGTACCCGTGATAGACGACGTGTTGAAGTACGCGGTAAATTTGGTATCCAACTCGCACCCCGAGCTTGAAAAGACGAGCGAAACGGCTAAAAAATACATTAAATACGGCGCTTCGCCCCGCGCGGCGCAGGCGCTCATAACGGCGGCAAAGGTAAGGGCGCTTATGAACGGCAATTACAACGTGTCGTACGAAGATATCGACGCGCTCGCCCGCCCCGTTTTAAGGCACAGAATAAAGGTAAACTACACCGCGGTCAACGAAAAGTTGGGCGTTGACGAGGTTATAGGACTCTTGTTGCAGGAAAATAAGAAAATTAGTAAGTAGTTAAGACTTGAACCCCCATCACCCGCAAAGCGGGAGCTTCCCCCTTGAAAAGGGGTAAGCCTTGGGTTGCGGTAGACAGGGCTCACCCTTCTTTAAAGAGGGGGGGAGCTGTCACCAACGGTGACTGAGGGGGGGTATAATTGCGAATTCACATTAAATCAACATGGCAAAAACGGTTATAGATGACGAGCTCCTCTCTCAGATAGAGTTGTTGCAGATGCTTGTCAAAAACAACGTCGCGGGTATGTTCGGCGGCAACCATAAGAGCAAAACTTACGGTTCGTCGTGCGAATTTGCCGACTATCGGGAATACACTCCGGGCGACGACATAACCAAAATCGACTGGAACGCTTTCGCGCGGTTCGAAAAGCTTTACACAAAGCTTTATTTGGACGAGCGGCAGATGCACACCCGCATCTATATCGACGCGAGCAATTCAATGGGTTTCGGTAAGTCAAAGAAAGACGAACAGGCGCTTAAAATCGCGGCGGCGTTCGCCTATCTTTCCGTATGCGAAATGGACAAGGTATCCGTTTATACCGTGCAGAACAAGCAGCTTACCGCCGTAATTTCGGGTATGCTCGGCAAAGAGGCGTTCATAAGCTCGATAAACGCTTTAAACGACGTGACCTTTGCGGGCGACAGCTATATATCCGACGCAATCGTGCCCTCTGCGGTAGGCTACGGCGACGGTATGTCGATAATAATTTCCGACTTTTTAACCGACAACGACTACGAGACGGCTATCGACCATTTGGTGAGCAAAAAGAGGCACGTGCTGTGCGTTCAGGTGCTCTCGAAAGAGGAGCTCAAACCCAAGGCGCGCGGAAAGATGCACTTCTTCGACAGCGAGGACAGCGGAAAGTATTACCGCAAAAATATTACGCGCGAAATTGCGCAGGCTTATAAACAGGCGGTGGAGTATGCCACGGGCAGAATACGCGAATATTGCATATCGCGCGGCGCGGACTATCTTTTGGTCGGCGCGGAGGACCCCGTAGGCAAGCTTTTCTTCGAAAGACTGACGGACGAGGGGGTGCTCAAATGACTTTTGCAAATCCTCTCGGGCTGTTGGGTCTGCTCGCAATCCCAGTCTTAATAATCATATATATCATAAAGAGCAAGTACACGGAGCAGACGATAAACTCGACGTACCTTTGGACGCTCTCGGAAAAATTTTTAAAGCGCAAAAACCCCATAAACAAAATTACGGGCATCATAAGCCTTATATTGCAGATACTCGCCGTAGTTTTAATTTCCTGGGCGTTGGCGCACCCCGTGTTCACTCTGCCGGGTAAGGCTATGGACTACTGCTTTATCCTCGACGGCTCGGGCAGTATGCAGACGGTGCAGGGGGGCGAAAGCCGTTTCGACAAGGGCAAAGAGCGCATACGCGATATGATTTCTTCGGCGGCGGACGGCAGTACCTACACGCTTATCAAAACGGGCAACACTACCGAAATGATAATGAAAGAGGTGAGCGACAAAAAGACGGCTCTGCGCCGCCTCGACGCGGTAGACGCCGCATACGTCGCGTCCAATCTTTCCACGGCGTCGCAGATGGCGACAACATATTTACAGGAAAATCCTTCCTGCAAATTCTATCTCATAACCGACAGAACGGTCTCGTACACGCAGAACGTAGAGGTGATTAACGTTGCGGGCAGCGTTTCGAACTACGCGCTCGACGGCGTAGGTTATTCCTATGCGGACGACGGAAAACTCTTCGTTTCGGGCACGGCGTATTCATACGAAAGCGACGCAACTCTCACCGTAGAGGTGTTCGCGGACGGCGCGCGCCAAGCCGTAGCTTCGACCGACGTAAGCGTTGCCGCGGGCGAAAACGGCACGATTTTTTCGGTGGGCTGGACGCCCGAAAAGGAAACTTTCTCCTCACTCCGCGTGGCGATAAAGCAGAGCGACAATATGCCGCTCGACAATCAGGTAACGCTGTACGGCGCACGCTCGGGCGATACCTATAAGGCGCTTATCGTAAGCAACACGCCCGACTTTTTAAGGTTTATGTTGAGCTCGGCGGGCATCGAATACAAGGTCATCGCGGCTACCGACGCGGCGTATGCCGCCGAAACGGACGATTACGGGCTGTATATCTTCCACAACTACACCCCCGACGCAATGCCTGCGGAGGGCGCGGTGTGGTTCGTCTACCCCGACGGCGGCGTGGACGAAACCTCGGGCTTCTCCCGCGGGGGCGCGCAGACGCTGTCCTCGCCTAAGAACCTCGATTTTGCCAAAGAGGACGATTTGGCTAAAAAGGATAAGCCGCTGATTGCGGGCGTTGAACCCAATCTTCACCCCATGGTAAACGAGTACCTCAAACTCGGCACCTACCGCAACTTTACTTCGGTCGTAACCTGCGAGGATTCGCCCGTGGTTCTGGCGGGCAGTAACTCGTACGGCAACCGCGAGGTCGTGTTCGGCATCGACCTGATTGAAACCTCCGACTTTGCAATGTCGTACAACGGCAGCGTAATTTTATATAATTTAATCGAATACACCTTCCCCTCGCTCGTAAATGAAACGGCGCTCTATTGCGGGGAAGCGTTGCCCGTGAACGTGCTTGCAAACTGCACGAGCATAAGGGTGGAGAGCCCTTCGGGCAAAACCGATTATTTAAGCACGTCCGACGCGATAGTGGAATACGAACTCACGGAAGTGGGCGAGTACACCGTCACGGCGACGATAAAAAACAGCCGGCAGACGGCTAAGGTCTATGCACAACTACCGGTGGCGGAACGCAATTTAAACGCTACCGAGTCGTACTTTTTCGTTACAGGTGAAACGAGCGACAAAAAGCGCGACGGAACATACGAGGATTTATTGTACGCGTTCATAATCCTCGCCGTGATAGTCGTAGCGGATTGGGCGGTATATTGTTATGAGCAGTATCAACTTCGATAATCCCTACCTGTTGCTTTTAGCTATCCCGATAGCGGCGCTGTTTATCGTGCCGTACGCAATCGCGATACGAAAGGACAATCTTAACGGGCACAACATAGCCTCGGGCGTAATACACATTTTAATGGCGCTTATTATAGCGTTCGTCGCCGCGGGCACTACAATAGTTACCACGGTAACCGAAACGGATGTCTACGTTGTAGCCGACGTCTCGTACTCGGCGAATAAGAACCTCGACACAATCGACAGATACATCTCCGACCTCGGCAAATCATTGCCGCGCAACTCGAAAATGGGCGTCGTCACGTTCGGCAAGCGCTATCAGCTTTTAACGCCGCTCGGCGGGAACGTGAAGAGCGTAAAGACCAATTCCGAGTGGGTAGACCAGTCGGCAACCGACATAATAAGCGCGCTCAGATACACGGGCGAACTGTTCAGAGAGGACGTAATAAAGCGCATAGTTTTAATAACCGACGGCAAACAGACCTCGGAAACGGACGCGAACGCGCTCAAAAGGCAGGTCGACGCGCTTGCCGAGCGCAATATCCACGTCGACGCAATCTACGTTGACGACAATATAAAAGAGGACGTGCGCGAGGTGCAGCTTTCATCGGTGCAGGTCATTCCCACAACGTTTTTGAATATCGACGCGACGGCGCGGATAACCGTGAACGTGAGCTGCGAGGCGACAACCGTCGACGCGGACGGCGAAACCGTTCCTTACGAGGTAAACACCTTTATCGACGTAACGAGAACCAAGCGGGGCGAGGGCGAAGAGCCAATCGAATACCCCACGGTGACGACGGGATTTACCCGCGGCGGAAACAGCTACGATTTGAACCTTTTCACCGCAGAGGTCGGCATATACGACTACGAGGTTAAAATACGCGTCGCGGACGAAAAAGAGGACGAAAACACCCTTAACAACGTAATATCCTTCACGCAAGAGGTTGCGGGCAAGCAGAAAGTGCTTGTGGTTTACAAAGACGAGGACGATTTCGAGATTATAAGGGACGCATACGGCGCAAATGCGGACGTGGTCCGCGGGTACTATCTCGACACTTCGGAAGAGACGGGTTTAAAGACCGCCATAGAGTGGATAAACAGCTTCGACGAAATAGTTATCGCCAACGTCGACGTGAGAGATATAAACAATTACGAAAACTTTTTAAGGTCGCTGAACACCGCGGTCGAAATGTTCGGCAAAAGCCTTATAACCATAGGCGACACCAACATACAGAACACCGCCCACGGCGAACTTGACGACCTTTCGAAGATGCTTCCCGTGCAGTTCGGCAGCGAGGGCAACGAAAAACTCGTTACGATATTAGTCGACACCTCGCGCAGTATGGAGCTGAACGGCAGACTTGCCCGCGCCAAGGAAGCGGCGAAAGAGATTATAAACATGCTCGAAGACAGCGACACCGTCTCAATCGTGCAGTTCAACGGCACGCCCGCTTCGGTAACGAGCTCCAAGCTCGAAAAGGGCGGCAAAGACAAGCTGAAAGCGATAGTAGACTCGCTCGAAGTGCGTCAGGGCACCAACATACCCGCGGCGCTCGAATACGTAATTCCCGCGGCTTCGGGCGGCGACTATGCCGAAAAACAGCTTATGTTCATCTCCGACGGCATGAATTTCTCGTTCGACGAGAGCGCCTCGCAGTCGGTGCGCGAGTCGGTTTTACAGCTCCTCGACAGAAAGGTCACTACGTCCGTTTTGGACGTCGGCAGAGAAGGCGTTTCGGCGAACGCTGCGCAGGACGCGCTCGAAATGCTTACAGGCATGGCGGCAAACGGAAGCGGCAACTATATGCTCATAAACAACGCCAACTACGAGGAAGTGTTAAAGACCCAGCTCCCCGAGGGCGTAAAAAACAACGTCGGCTCGACCTCCGAGATTTCGATAAACCGCGACTACGACGACGTTCTCGACGGTTTGGACACGTCAAGGCTTACGGGCGGTTACTCGCTCGTCGACAAATTTATCTACGCAAACAGGCGTGACGAGGCGGTCACGGTGCTCACCGTCGACTTTATCGGCGCAAGCGGCAACGCAATAACCGTGCCCTACTACGCGTATAAGGACTACGGTCTGGGCAGAACGGCGTCGCTCACTTCGGGGCTCACAAGCGAATGGCTGTATATGAACAGCGCTCTGCGCTCACAGCTTCTTTCCAACATTTTCGCCACCAACGTGCCCGAAAGAAAGATAAGTGAACCGTTCATAATAGATATCGAGGCGGGCAACGGCTATGCCGAGGTATCGCTCACGCCCGACAGAATGTACCTCGACGCGGTGACTTCGGTCGAGGTGACCTTCGATGACGGCGAAAGGGTAAAGCAGTCCACCCCCGTACCTTTGGCGGGCGCGGGCTCGAAATTCACCCACACGTTCATAACCGCCGACGAGGGCAAATATACCGTTAAAGTCACCTATAAGGAGAGGGAAGGCGCCGAGGAATACACGGTGGAGCGCACGGTGCACGTGGCGTATTCCGCCGAGTACGACAGCTTCGCTCTGTACGACGCGGGCACGCTTCACAATATGATAGGCGCGCGCGGCACGGTGAGCGAAAACGGCAAACTTACAATAGTAAACGATGCGAGCGAAGTGGGCTTGTACAACGTGTCTCTCAATATGCCGCTGCTCGTCGCGTGCGTAGTGCTCTTCGCCGTGGATATCGCGGTAAGAAAGCTGAAATGGGAAGATATAAAGAGCCTTTTTAAGAGGCGCAAAAAGGATAAAAAGCAATGACAAGGCGTAAAGGGATACTCAGAATTTTAATAGTATTGCTCGCCGTGTTGCTTCTCGCGGTACCGTTCGCGGGTTGCGGCGAATACACGCCGCCGACGGGTTCGAACGGCGGTTCGGTCGTGGACCCCAATCCGCCCCCCGTAGACGAAACCGACCCCGACGATTACACCGCGACGCTCACGCACTACGACGGCACTCCGTTCACCTCGTCCGACTACGGGCGCATAACGAGGTTGCAGGCGCAGTGGACGGAGGCAAACAGCAGCAGACCCGCCGTTTACCGCGCGTATTTCAACGAAAAGGGCGTGGCGAACGCGGGCAAGCTCGACGGCGGACCCTACAACGTTACCCTCGTGCTCACGGACGACTTTAAAAACGTGTACGCGTACGACCCCAACCCTTCCAACGAGAAGCGCAGGGACGAATTAAAGGCGACCGACGCAAAGAAGGGTGTAAAGGTTCCTCTGTACCAGATAAAGGAATTCGGCAAAGAGACCGAGATTTACGTCAATAATTTCCGCGAAGACGGTTCTTCGGTAACGGAGACAAGAAAATATCATTTAATAAGGGAAACGGGCGCGTACAAGTGGACCTTGCAGAGCAGGGACGACAGACACATGTTCGGCTATTCTCCCAGAAAAGCGGGCGTATACGCGTTTATGACCATGATGGACGTGACGGCGGACGAGATTAACCCGCTTGCCGATATGTATATAGGCAATACGGCGAGCAAAAACTTCTATCCCGCCGATTTCGAGTATTTAGACGCTTCGGCGGGCAACTACACCAAAAATATCTGGATAGAATATTCCCTTTCCGACGGCGAAGTGGGCGGCGGCAGTCACGGCAACGCAATGGTGTTCGACCTGTATTCCGAAAGCGAAAAGCCGAACGCCTATCCTCTGACGATATATTTCATATTCGAAAAGGACCGCGAGTTCACCGAAGCTTCGATTGAAAGAGAGTCGGTGCCCGTAACCGAAAACTTTAAAAACACGCCCGAAAAGCCGGACGGCACACTTGTCTTTGTCGGCGCGCGCGACCCCGTAACGGGCATTGCCAACGAGCGTCACATACTCGACGAAACCAAGGTCAGGTATAACAACCCGAGGACGGGCGGCGACGGATATTACTACTATCTCAACCCCGAAACGAACGACTTTTTCAGGGAAGAGGACGGCAGTGTGTCGGCGCAGTACAGACTGTACGCGGCGATATCCGCGCCCAACCCCGTTTTGGCGAGCGCCACTCCCGAAAATCCCGCGGGCGCGACGCTGACTAACGGACAACTGACAAGCCAATATTACTGGGTAGTCGGCGAGGACGGCACGACCAAGGACTATTACGACTTTATTATGGGCGCAAACGGCTATGCGGCTCACTGCGACGGAGGCTACTACCCCGTGACCGCGGAGTTGCAGCAGTTCTTGCAGGACTGGGCGATATCGCAGAGGTATTTTAACGACGGCAACGGTTTTGCCGAAGGCAGCGGACCTTTGGACCCGGGCTACAACAGCGACGAAGACAGCCAGTGGCTGTTCGCCTGCTGCGTTCACATGCCGAATTGATTAAGAATTACTGCGCTTCGCTACGTGCCACGCAAGCGTGGGGCAGAATTGCGGTAAAATTATTTAAATAATCTGCGAGCCCATAGGAGTATGTCATTTCGAACGATTGAGAAGCCCTCGTAGAGGGTTCGATTGAGTGAGAGAATCCCCTCGTGGTAATACGGCGGCAAGTAGGAAGCGAACACTCGTAGACTACGTTATTCTGGATTGCCACGTCGCTAACGCTCCTCGCAATGACGGCGCGGGAACGGGCGCAATGACGCTTTGACGGAAGTGTTAATGCGGAACAATTCCGCATTACGAATTGCATTCCGCATTCAGAACTGATTTAAGGTAAAAAACTATGAAAAAGAAGAAGATTTTAACAATGATATCGGCGGTGGTGATGGCGGCTACGCTCGGCGTAAGCTCGCTTACCGCGTGCAATAAAGACAAGCACACTCACGCCTATAACTGGACGACCGACTCCGAAGCGACTTGCGTAAGAGAGGGGCACAGAACGGGCATATGCGGCGGCTGCGGCGACGTAAAGTCGGAAATTATCCCCGTCGACCCCGACGCGCACGAGTTCAGCAAGGACTGGACTATTGAAAAATACCCGACCGAAAGCGAAGAGGGCAAGGCGACGAGGGTGTGCGCCAACAGTAATACACACACGTTCGAGGCAACTCTGCCCGAAATTACGGACGATGGCACGGGCTACGTTTCCTCAAAAATTACGGTTAAGCCCCACTACCAGACGGCGGGCAACCGTCATTTCGTGTTCGCGCACGAGGCGGGAGACGTGGAATTCGATATCGTACTGCCCGCGCACGACACAATTGAGGGCTTAGAGGATATCGTCTATTACGCGGCGTCCCTTCACGGCAATATCCGCCAAAGCGAGGGCAACTACATTTACGGCGACCCTAACGGCACGTCCGTGCAGACCAACTCCTTCTCCAACTACTACGGCGACAATTATACCCGCGTCCACGACGGCGGCAACCGCCGAGATTTTTGGTACTCGCTCGACGAAAACGGCGACCCGTTCGGCATTTCAGCCGTTGTCGAAACGGTAGACACGGGCGATGTCGACGAAAACGGCGACCGCATTTTCGAAGAGGTAAAGAGGGACCCGCAGATTAAGATTGATACTAACGAAAACGATTTACTCGGCTTCGGCTACGAGTCGGGCGGCGGCATGCAGATGACATACGGCGCAGAGGACACGCTCTTAACCTATTACGAAGCTTCGCAGGAAGAGGGCGCAATCAAGTTTGAAAGCGACTACGACGCGGTTGCCGGCGGCGGCTATCGCGGCACTTTCTCGTTCAGCCGTATGGAGCTGTCGCACTTCTGCCGTTACAGCGTGGAATTTACCACCTTCGAAAGCGGCGAGATTAAAACGCTTTCCGTAAGGACGAAGATTATCCGTGCGTTCATGCTTGCCAACACGTTCAACGGCAAAAACGCCAACTCTTACGAGATTATTTACGACAGCGACGGCGACATTGTCTTCGGCGAAATCTATGAAATAGTAAACGGCGAAGAGCAGTACGAGGGCGACGTCGAGCGCAACGAGGACGGTTCTGTAAAGTACGAATACACCTACGTTTACGAAACGGACGAGGACGGCAAGCCCGTACTTAAAACAGACGAGGACGGCAACCCCGTAATCGCCACCGACGAGGACGGAAACGAGATAAAGCACACTATCCCCGTCATAAAGACGAGCGGCGTCAAGACAAAGCCCGACGGCTCGCCCCTCATGGACGGCTTCGGCAACGACATTGCGCGCCCCGTTCCCTTGGGCTGGCAGGAAGGCGACGATATACTGTACTACTACGAAGAGGGCGACAGAAAGCCCGACGGCGGGTACTACGATTCCGACCACGAGTTCATAGCGATAAGAACGGTCGACTTTACGCAGACTTTAAAGGACGAAAACGACGAGGTAGAGGAAAATCCTTTCCCTTCCGAAAGCCTTTATATTCACTCTTTCGATGTCTCGTATAAAGGCAGTGTGTTGGGCGAAGGCGACGAGGTGCAGGTCAACGCCAACGATTTGATTACTTTGGATATCGAAAATGTGGCTCCCGCCGACACGGCTAAGCTCGACTACGACCCTCTCGGCGTGTACCTTAAAACCGAGTCGGGCGACGAGATAACTCTCAGCTACACGGGTCAGAACGCATATAACATTATCGGTTATTTCAGTATGACCGAAAACAAGGTGGTTATAAACGCTAAGAGCAAAGGCGATTTTACGATAGTTCTGCGTCCGCGCGGCGGCAAGTGCGAGCGAGAGGTTAAGCTCAAAGTAGCCGCGGGTATACCCACGGGGTTAAGGGCGCAGGCGTACCTCTATTCCGACGCGGGCGGCGTGGAAAGGTATAGCTGGACGAACCACAATTACGAAAACGCGGCTGACCTCGTAACCCTTTACGTAGGGGAGTCGCTGTACGTGCGTGCGCTCCCCCTCGCGGACGAGGCGTCGTTCGTCGACGCAAGCTTCGTCAGCCACGTGCCCTCTACGTTTGCGGACTACTTCACGCTCGAAGACGGCGCTACGCTCGCCGACGGCACCGAAGCCACCAAAATTACGGCAAAGGCGATAACGGCGGAGTGGGATGACCAGGGCATCGACGTCTACGTAGAACTCAGGTCGGTTTATGACAGCAAGGTCTACACCCGCTTGCTTATCAAGGTCGTGGCGGCGCCCGATATAAGCGAAACTTTTACGGGTACGTATACGGGCAGGTTCAACCAGATAAGAATGAAGGATAATGGCGCGCTCGTCCCCGCGGACGTGACTGCAACCTTCAACCCCGACGCAAGCGGCAAGGCGGGCAAGGTCAATCTCAGCATAACCTCCGTCGACAAGTCTACAACGTACACCTGTGTGTACACCTTTACGTACGACGGGGGCACGAACACGCTTAGTTGCGTTTACGAATCGGGCAAAAACGGCGAAACGTTCGATTTTAAAATCAGGCTCAACGCCAGATACAAAATTTCTATCGAGCACACCACCTACGTTCTCGAAGACGAAACGCGAACCGAAACGATAGTACTTTCAAAGCAAGCTTGATTGCGGCAGCGATTTTCCGCTCAGCAATGCAATTCCCCGCGCGGCGAAATTGCCGCGCGGGGAATTTATCTAATGCGTGATTAGTAATGCGGAATTGAGGTGAAGATTTAATAGAACCAACCTCTTTCGTCTGCTTACGCAGCCACCTTCCCCTTCAAAGTGGAAGGCGAGAGTAACGCGCAACCCCTTGCTTTCCCCTTTGAAGGGGAAAGTACCTCGAAGAGGGGATAGAGGTTGACACTCTTCACCTTAGCATAATTCTGCATTCTTAATTCTGCATTCTTAATTTAGCAATTACATCACCCCCCCCTCACGCGGGGGCTTTTATACGTTTATACAGGCAAATTTTGCATAAAATAGTAAGGTAAGGGATAATTAACTCAAATATAAGTAATTTTTATATAAAATAATTCCCGTAACCCGCCCATATTATTTTGCATTATGCCCTCGTTTATGATAATATAGAAGAGAATGAGAAAATAGTGCTATTCTATACTTTCGGGTCGAGGCGCGGAAGATTTTAAAGGCTTTTTCAGAATAATCGTTAAAAATTACGATTATTTTTGCGGAGAATGAATTATGAATAAATTCAGAAAAATTTTAATCGGGTTTACGGTTGCCGCGGGCGCGGCGTGCCTTTGCGGCGCGGGCGCGGCGTGCAACACCTCCGAGGGGGGCAATCAGGGTTCCGTACCCGAAGTACAGCCCGATTATTATCAGCTCGATTTAACGGGCGGCGTCGGCGCGGATATCGTGTTTCAGGGCGACCTCGCCCAGCCCGATAACAGCGGCGAAACCTTCCGCTTCGGCGGCAAGGTAAAGGAGGGCGTCGAGGTCCGCTTTACAGTGCTTGTGGGCAATCACGCCACGGGCACGCCGCAGGTCAGCTTAAATAATTCCCCGCTCCTTTCCGACGGCGGCGTTTACTCCTTTATAATGGAGCAGGATTCCACCGTTTCGATTACGGGTTTAAGCGCGCTGTACTCGCTCTCGTTTCTACGCACGGAAGAGGTGACTAATACCGACGGTCAGCAGTACCTCGAAGAGCGCAGAATAGCCTACTACGACGAAAACGGCGAAGAAATCGTTGACGACGTGATGGTCGTCGGCGCAACCGACTATAAATTCAAGCTTTGGGTGAGCCCCTACTATACCGACGACTACACGGTAAGTTGCGGCTTCGACGTGCTCACGCCCGACGGGGACGGTTTCTACACGGTAAGCGAGGTGGGCGCGGACGGCGAAATCAGCGTTGACAATCTGACAATGGCGGACTCGTTCGCCACCGTCGGCGACGGCACCACGGGCGACGGTTCGGCGGACAACCCCTTTAAGATAAGCACGCCCGTCGATTTGTATTATCTCGCCGCGCTCGTCAACGACGACTATTACGGCGGACGTTTTGCGGGCTATCACTACAAGCTGATGAACGACATTGATATGAAGGGCGAGCAGTTGTACGTTATAGGCGACAACTCCACCGAGGTGGCGGCGTTCAGCGGCACATTCGACGGCAACGGCCATACGATTAAAAATTTCAGCATAACCGACGAGGTTTACGACCAGTCGACTTATGCACAGGAATATCTTCCCTACGTGGGTCTTTTCGGGTATGCGGTGGCGACGGTCAATTCGAACAACACGATAATACCCGCGGTTATTAAAAATGTAACGCTTGCCGACTACACGGTAGAAGTTCACCCCGCTTCGGCGGGCGCGGGCGCGTATGCGGGCTCGCTTCTCGGCTACGGTATCGGCGCGGAGGTTTCGGGTTGCAGGGCGGTAAACGGCACAATCGCGATAGCCAACGACAGTAACCAGATTGTCAACGCGGGCGGACTTATAGGCAGATTGCAGGGCGCGTACGGCTCAACTGCAAGCGGCGATGTGGCGCGTTCGGCGTTCGTGCGCTCGTGCTCGACCGACGTAGCAATTCACGGCACGGGCAGTCCCCACTCGTTGGGCGGCATTGCGGGCTATCTCGTTTCGGCGGACGAAAGCGCGATTGCTTACGCCGTAAACTGCTATTCCGAAGGCACGGTGAGCGGCGGTATGCGCGCGGGCGGCGTCGTGGGCACGCTCGGCAGATATTCGACCGTATCCAACAGCTATTCCACGGCGAGAATTTCGGCGAATAACATAATCGAAGGTCTCGTTTACGACGAATTCAGGGGCGCGTACGCAGGCGGCATTGCGGGCTACGCGGAAGAGAATACGGTGATTGCGGGCTGTTACGCCGCGGGCGGCAGAATGTCGGCAAGCAGTATTCAGGGCGCAAGCTATGCCTTTAAGGGCGATTTTGTGGGCGGCTTTGCAACTCCCGACGCGGGCGAGGCTGATTACTCGGCTCTCATCGGGTACGGCAATCAACAGAACGTGGCTTCCCCCACTGCGGGCACATTCACGGCGCTCGGTTGGAGCGAAAGCGAGTGGGATTTCGGCGGCGCGTTGCCCGTGCTCAAAGTAAAGGCGGCGGACGGCTCCGACCCCTTGGCGACGGCTCGGCAGATAACGGTCAGAATTTTCAACGGCGCGTCGCAGTTCGAATCGGCTACTGTTGCGGGCTATATGCCCATGGCGGACTGGTACGGCAGTAAGGGCGGCGTTCCCGAATATGCGGTAAACGCGCAGGGGCGCAGCTGGGGCTACTATTTCGACAGCGCAATGACGCAGAGGGTGCCCTACGGCTTCGTGCCCGTAAAGGACGAAACGACAATCTACGTCGGCTTTGCCGATTATAACGCGGTTGCGGGCACCTACTATTTGCAGGATACGGCTTTCTCGAACGGCGCGAGCATAACGCTCACCGCGGACGGCAAGGCGCAGGTGCGCAGCGGCGGTCTCTACCACGAGTGCCCGTATATCTATAACGGCAAACAGAGCGACAACATAATTTTGTACCGCAGTTGCCTTGCGGCTCTCACCTACGGCGAGGACGAAATAAACGGCACGTACTTCGCCTACGGCGGCACGGCGGCAAACGGCGAATTGAAACTTTCCTCGTATTTAACTCTTGTAAATACCGAGAGTACTTCCGAGTATGTCACCTACAACAACCCCACCGACACGGTAACCGCGTTGAAGCCGCACGACAACTTTGTCTACGGCGAGTATAAAAACGAAAACGGCGTGTTCTACACGTTCCGCACCAACGGCACGGGCGTGAGGACGGCGGGCACCACTACCGAAAGCTTCACTTTCGCGCCCGCAGACGGCGGCGGATATACGGTAAAGCTCGGCGGCAGAAGCGAGACGGTCACGGTAAACGGCGACGGCACGGTCGACAGGGTAAACGGCGTTTCGGTTTCCAGAATCGACGAATTTAAGGGCAGTTGGAAAAAGTCCGCAAACTCTGCATACACATTCACGTTCGACGGCGAGGGCAGTGTTGCTATCAACGGCGGCACGGCGGTGACGGTAACTCCCGCGGGCGCAGGCGTGATAGGCTTCGAGATAGACGGCGAGACGTACAAGGCGTCGTTTTCCGGCGGCATTTTGGTAATTAACGGCGAAAATTATTACGTGAGCGACAACTTTACGGGCGAGTGGTATATGCTCGGCACGACCGAACAGATTATGCTCTCGTTCGGCGGCGTGGGCACAGCAGGCTACGGCAGCGCGACGATAAACTACGCGGGCGGCAGGTCGCAGACGCTCGACGCCGAGTACGATTTGTACACGACGGCGGACGGCACCCATTTAAGGGTTTTCGTGGGCGACAGACAGTACGGCGAACTCACTTACGACGCGTCGTCAAACACCGCAAGCAGCGCTTTCTACTCGCTCTTATACGACGAGTACCGCAGGTTCGAATTCAACATTTACGACGTGTTCCGCGGCGTGTGGACGGGCGTAGACGACAAGTTCGACACGGTTACGTTCAACGGCAGAAGCTCGGGCGATAACGGCGCGGAGGTCGTTGCAAGAAGCGCTCTCGGCGCAACTCTTCGCGGCGCATACACGCTTACGGACTCCGTGAACGGCACGATGACGGTCGGCGGAATTAAATATAATATTGTATATAACGAAAAGGAAAACAGAGTTTCCTTCACCGAGGACAGGGAGCAGGAGCCCGCAAGCGGGTTGCTCGGCCGCCGCGACGACTGGTACGGCGTGGTGCTGTACGACGGCGAAACGAGCTACACTTTCGACGGCAAGTCGAACGTCGGCAAGCCGGATGTTACCGGCGCGGTAAAGGTTTCGGGCGGCGAGCCGATAGAATATACGGTAAACGCAAACGGCGAGGTGGTTCTCGGCGGCTACAAGCTTACGGCAAGCGGAAGCGGCTTTGGCTGGAACGGCAAGACCCTCGTGTTCAAAACGGGCTTTAAGGGTAGCTGGTACGTATCGGCAACCGACGCGCCCGTCGAGGTCAGCGAGGTAGACGGCAACTTCACGGCGACGGTAGGCGGCGAAAGCTACGTTTACAATCCCTTGGCAAAGACGCTCACCCGCACGGACGACGACACGGTAACGGTGCTCAGCCTGCTTTCGGGCAACGACGAGATGAATATGATGCGCACGACGGCGGACGGCACGAGCTACGTTTACTGCATAAGGACGGAGAACTCCGATAGCTGGCGCGGCGAATACAAGGCAACCGACGGCTCGGGCTGGAAGTTCGACGGACTGGGAAGCTGTATATACGGCAGCGGCACGGCGATATTTACCCCCGCTTCGGGCGACCCCGTAAATTACAGTTACAGAATAAACGAGATAGGCAAGCCCTACATCGTTGCGGATAGCAACCTTATGATGGTTGACGCAACGAGCGGCGAGGCGGGCGCGTTCCAGAACGGCGGCAACTGGTACAAGACCGTGGCGGTGGATACCTACTACGGGCGCGTAGCCGTAATTCAGGGCAACCAGAACACCTTCTTCTTCGACGGCAACAACACCGTATGGGTAAAGAGCGCCGCAGAAACGGTGTATACCCGAAAGGCTTACAGCTACGAAATCGTAACCTCGGTGCTCTGCGAACTTACCGACTCGCTGGGCGTAAGATTGAACGGCAGAATCGCAAGCTCGGGCAGAAATTACAGACTCACGGTAACCCCGCAGATTCAGGCTTCCATAGGCTACACCGTATACTCGTTCGGTTGGAGAACGCTGTGGCGCGTTTCGGGCAACGATTATTATGCGGCTTATACATTCGTCGCAACCAACGAAAAGAACGGTCAGTACGAATTGACCGACGCGGACGGCAACGTATTTTCGGCAACGCTCACAAAGAGCGAGGAAGGCAATACGCTCACAATGACGCCCAAGGAAGTGATAAGCGTGACTATGCACGCCCAAACCTACGTGTTTGCGGAGGGCGGTTCGGTTTATCTTATGGGCGAGAGCGACGGCTACGTAAAGGCGTACACCTATAAGACGGTGGACGCGGCAAAGGGCGTGTACGAGCTCACGGACATTATGACGAAAACAGTCTATACCGCAACGGTTACGACGGACGAGACGACCAAGGAAAAGTCCATGACCTTAACCCCCAAGCAGGAAGAGAGCAAAGAGCCCGCGGAAGGCGGGGAAGAGGGCGCGGACGGACAGGAATAACCGACCGCAATAAAGCTGTAAAGTTTAAAGTTAAGAAATTCGGCGGCGGCTTCGCGCCGTCTCAGGTGACGATAAATGAAATTCAAATTTACAAGGGCAGTTCGCCGCAGAGCGGCATGTATAGGTTTAAGCGCGGTAATGTGCGCCACGTTTGCGGCGGGTCAGCTTACGGCGTTTGCGGCTAAGGGGTCGGGTATCTCCGCCTCCGCGGACGAGGTGTACAACCTCGACTACGAGAACGCGAACGGCAAGATAGACTTAACGCAGATTAAACTTGACAATCTATCCAAGGACGTCATAAAAAACGACGGTGCGGTTACGGACGTATATTCGCTCACCCGCACGCTTATCGTCACGCTTAAAGGCGAACCTTTATCCGAACGCGACGGCAAGGACGCGGACGCGCAGGCGGAAATCGCCGACGAACAACGGGCGTTTTTAACCGAACTTAAAAGGGCGGGGATAAGCTACGAATTCAGAAGCAGCTATTCCTCGATAGCAAACGCGGTGGCAATCGACGTAAAACTTTCGGAATACGCCAAGATAAAGGGCTTAAAGGGAGTTTCCACAGTATCGGTTGGCTCCACCTACGCCCGCCCCAAGACGGTTGATACAAGCGACGGCGTTCAGCAGAATTCGAGCAATATCTACGAGACAGGCATTTACAACTCATCCGAACAGGTTGAGGCGGGCATCGACGGCAGCGGTATGACCGTCGCTATACTCGACACCGGTCTCGACTACACTCACCCCGCGTTCGTAAACGACCCCGTAAACGAAGATAAAATTTCGTTCACCTACGATTATATCGACAATAAACTCAACAACGAGGTTGCGGGCACAGACGACGAGTTCGGCGCAAATCCCGTGCCCTTCCAGTCGCTCAAAAACGTAGGGGCGACTACAGACGATGTGTATATAAGCAAAAAGGTTCCCTTCGCGTTCGACTACGCGGACAGGGATACCGACGTTTTCCCCTCGTACTCCAACCACGGCACGCACGTTGCGGGCATAGTTGCGGGCAAGGCGGACAGCTACACCGATAAGGACGGCAACACGGCGCAGACGGCGGACGGCGAAAACATACCCTTCCGCGGCGTTGCGCCCGAAGCTCAGCTTGTAATCTGCAAGGTGTTCACGGACAACCTCGACGCCGAGGGCATAGGCGGCGCGGAAGCGGTCGACATTTTAGACGCGCTTGAGGACTGCTACAACTTAAACGTAGACGTAATAAATATGTCGCTCGGCACCAGCGCGGGCTTCTCGTCGAGGGCTCTCTGCCCGAGCGGAGCCAAGGAAGAGGACGAGGAAGGTTTCCTTATGAAGAGCGTGTACAAGCGCATAAGGGACAAGGGCATATCCTTGATTGTCGCGGCAAGTAACGACTATTCCGCGGGCTTCGGCAGCGCTTTCGGTACAAACCTTACCTCAAACCCCGATTCGGGCACGGTCGGTTCGCCCTCCACGTTCACGGGCGCGCTGTCGGTTGCAAGCGTAAACGGACAGTACGCCTCGTATTTAAGGGCTAACGACTACGATACGAACGGCAACGAGCGTTCGGGCGGCAACGTAATCTATTTCGAAGAATCGCGCAACGAGGATTCGGAGGCGTACGATTTCGTAGCCGAAATGCTCGACCTTGTCAATGAGGGCAAGGAAGAGGGCGAAAAGGTCGATAAGGCGACTTTCAGATACGTGGTTATCCCCGGCACGGGCGACTCGACCTCCTATCTGCCCAATATCAAGCGCAGGCTTCAACCCAAATACAAGGGCGAAAAGGTAATCGCGCTCGTACAGAGGGGCGGAAGCCAGTTCAAGGACAAAATTTCGACGGCGATTCACCAGACCTATCAGGGCGAAGACGTCGGCGCGGCGGCGGTTATCGTATACAACAACGTATCGGGCACCATAAGAATGTCGCTCGGCGATATGAAGGAGCACGTGCCTTCCGCGTCGATTTCGATGGAAGCGGGGCTTTCGCTCGTAAACAACGCGGTAGACGGCGAGGGCATGATAACCGTTTCGAAAAACTTTAACGACGCCGGTCCCTTCATGAACGACTATTCGTCCTGGGGCGCAACTCCCGACTTGCAGTTAAAACCCGACGTAACCTCGCACGGAGGCGAGATAACCTCGGCGGTTGCGGGCGGCTACTACGACGAGATGAGCGGCACCTCGATGGCGTGCCCCAACCTCGCGGGCTTCGAGGCGCTGTTAAAGGGATATATAAAGGGCAATTACAGCTATGCGAGTATTTGGGAAGGCGACGATTCCGCCGCGCTCAAACTCACAAAGCTTACAAATAATATAGTAATGAGCACGGCGGTCACGGTATACGACCAGAACAGACTGCCATACTCGCCGAGAAAGCAGGGCTCGGGTCTTGCCACGCTCGACAACGTTTTCAGCACCAAGGCTTTCCTTTTCACCAAGGAAGAGGACAACATGTGCGAGGACGGCAGACCCAAAGCCGAGCTCAAAGACGACCCTAAGAAGAGCGGCGAGTACAAAGTAACTTTCTACGTTAAAAATTTCGGCGATACAAACCTCACGTTTAAGGCAAAGACCATATTCATGACCGAAACGGTCGGCGCGGACGGCATGTCGGTTGCCGAAAAGGCACACCTTTTAAACGACGACGCGCAGTGGAAGGTTGACGGTCAGACCCTCGCGAAGGGCGGCAATATCACGGTTGCGGCAAACGCCACGAAAAAAATCGAGGTAACGTTAAAGCTTACCCCCGAAGAAAAGGCATACTTAAATACCAATTTCGAAAACGGCATGTTCGTCGAAGGCTTTTTGCAGCTTATAAGTCAGGACGGCGCACAGTGCGATTTGAATCTGCCGTTTATGGGCTTCTACGGCGACTGGAAGGACGCGCCCATGATGGACTTGACCTGCTTCGACGTTGCGGAGGACGCAAAGGACACCTCGCTCAAAGACGAAGAGAGGGCTCAACCCCGCGTCTGGGCAAGTCAGGCGTACGGCTACTACGCGGGCATGAATTACACCATACCCCTCGGCTCGTTCCTCTACATTCAGGACGAGGCGAAGGAGCACACCGCCGATTACGTCTACGTTGAAGAGGAACATATCGCAATCTCGCGCGATTTCCATCAGTACTACGGCGCGAACGACCCGAACAACTATCTTACGACGACGGGCATAAAGGCGCTGTATGCGGGTCTTCTGCGCGGCGCGGAGGTGGTAACCTACACCTTGACCAACGTCGACACGGGCGAGGTCATAAAGGATGAAAACGGCAACGAAACGCGGGTTATCTACCGCGCAAACAAGTCGTACGCGGGCGGCGGCAGTTCAATGCCCTCGCAGGTGCTCATCGAACTCAAACCCGACGAGCTCGGTTTAGCGGCTAACGGCAAATACAATCTCGATTTCAGATTCTATTTCGACTACGACGACTACAAGGCGTATATAGCCGGCGACGAGGACGCGTTTACCTATATCGACGAAAAAGGCAACAAACAAACCTACGGCGTTTACAAGGATAATTCCTTCTCGATGAACTTCTACGTCGACTATGAAGCCCCCGTGCTCACAGACAGCCGCATAAGGTTCGTAAACTTAAAGGACAGCTCGGGCAAGGACTACCAGCAGGTGTTCCTCGACCTCGACATATTCGACAACCACTATCCCCAGTCTGTAATTTTGTGCTATGCCGATACTGAAAGCGCGACGGACGTCGAACTCACGCAGATTAAGCTTGCAACCGACTACGTAATTCCCATAATCAATCCCCGCAGAAACACGGTGAACACCGTATCTATAGACATCACCGAATTCTATACCGAGGAGTACAGGGGCAAGCTTTGGGTGGAGATAGACGACTACGCGCTCAACCACAACACATATAACTTGGACCTTTCGTATATGCGCACGACCTCGGTCGCTCCCGCCAACTTTGCGCTCACCTTAGACGGCAAAGAGGTCGCCGACGGCGGCACGGTTACGTTAAAAAAGTACGACACGTTAAAGTTCGGTATTTCGAGCAACGATACGTCTAAAAAGTGGGATGCGTCCAACTTCGGTTGGAGCGCAAGCGACCCGCTCGTGGCGCAGGTTAAAAACGGCGAACTGTACGCGGCGGACGAGGGCATAACCCTCTTAACCGTGTTGGGCGGGCTTGACGTCAACGGCAAACAGGTGACAAAGAGCGTCTGGGTAAAGGTAGAGGGCGAGGGCACTCCCCCCAATCCCGCTAACGCCAAGGCGACGTTCGACGTCATCGTAAACCACGGCGAAGCTCTCTCGAAAGCCGAGGGGGCGGTACAGGTCAGCTCGGGGCAGAAGTTTAAGCTTAAACCCGTAATCGACCCGTGGTATTTCCCCACCGACGATATAGTTTGGGTTTGGAAGGTCGATTCGGGCGCGGGCAATCCCGACAGAGCCACGGTAGACCAGAACGGCAACGTAAGCATTATCTACGAGGGCGAGTATTCCGAGGACGTAACGGTTACCGCAACCGCCCACCGCGGCAGTGTGGAAGGTGCGGAAATGTTCAGGGCGGACGTCATTTTGAATATCAGACCTTCGTTCACGCTCTCGGGCAACACGCTCACAAAATACAAGGGTATGGGCGGCGTGCTTACCGAAAGCTTGCAGATAGGCGGGCAGACGTTCGAAAACGTGCGCGTGCTCACCTTCCCCGAGGACAGCACCGTAACGCAGATAGGCGAAGAGGCGTTTAAGGAATGTGAAAACGTTGAAATTATCGTTATCCCCAAGAGCGTTACTTCGATTGACAAGAGGGCGTTCGAGGACTGCGTAAACCTTAAAGCGATATGTTTCCAGAGCCTTGAAAAGCAGACAAATCCCGGCTCGTCGCTCACGCTGATTAGCGAAAGCGCGTTTACGGGCTGCACCAATCTTAAAGTAGTAGATTTAACCAACTGCAAACTCATAACGGTTGCAAGAACCTCTTTCGCGGGTTGTACCTCGCTTAAAGAGGTAGTAAATATGGCGGCGATAGGCACTGCGTACGACGGCGCGTTCATGGGCTGTACCGCTCTCGAAGTCGCCGATGTCACAAGGTTGCACGTCGCGGGCGTATCCGTGTTCGCGGGTTGCGCCTCGATAGCGGAGGTCAAGACGGCTGAATCCACCGCGATAGGCGCGTATATGTTCAACGGCTGTACTTCGCTCGAAGAGGTGGAGATACACTGCGCAGCGATAGGCGCGGGTGCGTTCGCGGGTTGCGACGGGTTGAAAAAGGTCACCTACGACTACCCCGCAGACGGCGAGGACGTCCGCTCGATAGGCGCGCACGCGTTCGAAAGCTGCCGCCAGCTCACCGAGTTTAACGTAGCGGGCAAAAAGATTGCCTCGGTCGGCGACTACGCGTTCCGCAACTGCACCGACCTACAATCGCTGTATACGGACGAAGGGTTCAACCCCGCGCTCGGTACGGGCGTGTTCGACGGCGTAACGGCTATGGGCGGCAGTGTAATTAAGGAAGGCACGCTCGTGCTTGCGCCCGTCAAGGTCGACGAAGCGTTCGCAGAGCTTTTAAAGGGCGGCACGGTTACGGCGATAGGTCCCAACGCGTTCTCGGCAAGCCGTATGGATAATGGCGTAACCGAGCTCGATTTAAGCAAGGTAACCTCGTTGGGCGAGGGCGCGCTGAGGGGGCTTAGCGGTCTTAAAAGCGTGACTTTAAACGAAAATCTCACCGAAATTCCCGCATACGCGTTCTACGGCACGGGGCTCACGGAAATTGAAATTCCCGCGGGCGTAACCTCGGTCGGCGACTACGCGTTCGGCGGTTGCACCGCGCTTGCCAAGACTAATATAGACGAGCTTTCAAGCCTTGCAAATATCGGCGGGGGAGCGTTCCGCGGCACGGCGATAACTTCGCTTAATCTGCCCGCAAGCGTAAAGACTATCGGGTCGGAAGCGTTCGCGCGTTGCGACAGTCTCACGCAGGTTACCGTAAATTCGGTTAAAACCATGGGTTCGAGGGTGTTCGCGCTCTGCTCCAAGCTTACTACCGTAACATTCGGCGACGAAGCGGAGGCGACGGGCGATTATACCTTCTCCACCGTGGAATACGGCTATATTTCCGCATCGGGAGCGTTCGGCATCAGTTATTATGTCGAAAGCGCGTTGACAAGCGTTGAATTTGGCGATAAAATAAAAAGGATAGGCGAAGGCGTGTTTGCCTTCACTCAGCTTTCCGACACCAACTATATAAGCGGTTGCGACAAGCTTACGTCGATTGACCTCAACAAGGTTACCGAAATAGGCGTTTCGGCGTTTGCGGGCTGTACCGCGCTTGCGACGGTGGACGGCTTGGAGCGGGTGACCAAAATCGAAAGTTACGCTTTCGAGGGCTGCACCGCGCTTACCTCGCTCGAACTTACGGCTATTAAGGAAATTTACGCGGGCGCGTTCCAGATGGCTTCTGCCGTCGACGGGGTGATGTTCGGCGGCTCGCTTGAAGGCATAGGCGACTACGCGTTCTTCGGCACGGCGCTCTCTTCCGTCGCTATACCCGCAAGCTGCGAATATGTCGGCAGAGCGGCGTTCGCGCTCAATGTGAAGCTTGCGGACATCACCGTAGAGAGCGGCAACGAAAATTATTTCGACGACGGCGGCGTCTTATACAGAGTGATAAATAAGGGCGTGTACGAGATTGTCGCATACCCCGCGGGCAGAGTGGGCGCAGCCGTCGAAGGCAGAAGAACGTACGCCGTTCTCGACGGCACCGTTTCGGTGTTCGACTTCGCGTTCTACTACGTTCCGTCGGACAGTCTGCAAAACGTAAATCTTCCCTATACGTTAAAGGTTATAGGGCACAGCGCGTATCTGTACAGCGGAATAACGACGTACCGGTTCGAGAGTATCGAAGCTCCCGCGCTTTTGCAGGGGGTTATGGACAAACTCATAGCCGACAACGCGGCTTCGACCAACTCGTTCTTCTACACCAACTTCGGCGACGACGTGTACTACCTTATCAACCACATAAAGACGTCGCCCTCTGAAGAAAACCCCGCTGCGAGCACCTTGACGATACTGTACCCTTCGAACGGCACGGGATATAACAACTATATCTACACGGGCTACTTCGGCAACACGACGCCCCAGCTCGGCGAGATGCCCGAAAACGGCACGAGAGAGCTGATAGAAATAATCGAAAACTTAGAGTTCGACGCCGAAACGGTTAAAAAATGGAATAAAAATTCCGTATCTTCCGAGACGGTAGAGCAGTTTGCCGAGACGGTAAAGCGCGCGCACGAAATGTACAACGGTTTAAGGACGGAAGCCCAGCTTGCCTACTTCGGCGAAGAAAACGCGAACAAGCTGTTCGAGGTAGAGAGCGCGCTCAGCTCCGTAAAGCCCAAGTTCGGCTTACAGCCCGCGGTCAGCGAAGTGGAAATAGCTGCAAGCTCCTCGCACCGCACGGAGTACCGCCCCGGTTCGAAGTTCTCGCTTTCGGGCGTAAAAATTCTCGTAACCTACGACGACTACTCGACCAAGATAATCAACGCGTCGGGCAACTTTAAGCTCAGCGACCGTTCCAACAGACCTCTCGAAGATTACGACGATTCCGTCACTCTCGTAGGCATAGGCGCATATGAAGGGTTCAGCGCGGATATCGAAATAACCGTATCCGAAGACGCACCCGCGGCTCCCGCAGAGAGCAATCTTTCGGCGGGCGTAATCGCGGCGATAGTAATAGGCGTTGTAGCGGTAGTCGGCGCGGCGGCGGTAGCGGTCGTAATCGTGCTCAAAAAGCGCGGAATTATAAAGCGGGGCGCGGAAAAAGCAATTAAAGCCGAAGAGAGCGGCGAAGAGGGCGCAACCGACGACGAGGAAGAGCCCGAAGAGCCCGAGGGTAATTCGGAAGAGCCTGCAAGCGACAGCGACGTGCAGTCGGAAAAGGACAATCAACAGGAAAACAGCGGAGAAGACAAAACCGATGACTAAACGATTAAAGGTTTACTTGCTAATAGTATTTGCGGCGGCGTGTCTGGCGTGCACGCTGGTCGGCTGTAAAATAGGTCAGCCGGGGCGCGCCGAACTGCTCGCCGGGTACGACAGCCACGTAACGTACTATTCGAACGGCGGATATTTCAACGATTCGAACACGATAAACGTTATGGACATATATTACAAAGCCGGAGACGGCAGCGTACCCTTCTTCTTCGTCACCGCAAAGACAAGCAACGAAGGCATGAAAATCTCGCGCAGCGGGTACGATTTAAAGGGCTGGTACGAGCCCGCAAAATACACCGCGGACGACGGCGAAAAATTCGCCGCTTACATAGACCAGATTAAGTACGAAATAACCTACACGCCCGACGCGGAGGGCAACATTTCCTCGAATTTCGTACCCGGCAGTCCCAATAACCTCACCGAGCCCGTGTTCCCCGTATTAAAGGACGGCAACTCGGTAATCGATATCGATACCGACCGTCCCGTCTACGCGAGAATGGACGATGACGGCAACCTTCGCGACGAGCAGATTAAGGAAATTAACGTTACGGTCGTGTGCGACGAGGATAAACCCGTCGCGTATATCGACGAGGAAGACGAGGTAATAAACGATTTCGAGCTTGTAAAGGACGACGCGGTAGAGGTGTGCGCCAAGTGGGAGCTTTCGGCAAGCATAAGCTATCACCTGATAGTCACCGACGAAGAGGGGAATGTCATTTCAGACGCGGACAGCTCGAACCCCACGTACTATCACACGGTTGAAATTGACGACGACGGCAACGAAAAGGTAATCGCAAGCTACAAAAACGAGGACCCTGTCTCCGTCCGTCCCATGCGCGGCGACAATCCCACGCCTTTAAATATGCAGCTCGTCGAAATTCAGGGCTTGACCTTCGTAAAGACCTTTATGGACAAGGAGTTGACGGTGCCCGTTCACAGCGTGCCGCGCCCCGCAAGCGACGAGGACCCCATAGTGCACGTTTATTGCAGATACATTGTGGGCAAGTGGACGGTAATCTCGACGGCGAACTCGGTTTCAAGGCTGTTCACGGGTCTCGGCAATGAAACAAACTTTTTGATTTTGCCCGAGGTCGGCACGGAGTTCGACTGTTCGAACGTTAGTCTTCATTTAAGGAACAGAGGCGAATCCAACTCGACGGTAGTGGTAGAGGGCGACGTGCCCGTAACGCTTTCGAACTTAAATTTCGATATTTACGGAACGGTAATGCAAGGTAACCGCTACTCGATTTTCGGCGACATAACAAGCAGCTTCAAGGTTTTGGGCGCGGGGCTTATATTAAAGGATATAAGTATTACCTTGCCGAGAACGTTTATTAACTACAATTTCAACGCGATTTGCAGAACGGCGGACGCGGCGGCTTCGCCCAACGTAAATCTGACAATAGATTCGGTTAAGGTAACCTACGAAAGCGACGTAAGCGTAATCAACTACGGCAACTTGAATGGCTGGCTTACGGGCGGCGCAGACTTAACGCAGTTTACGGGCTTAAAGATAGTCGATGCGGAAAATACCGACAAGTATTATATTCAACCCGCACCGCAGGAAGAACCCGACCAACAGGGTTAAAAATAAAATCAAACACTCAAGTTTTCAAGGAGGACGACTGTGAAAAAGATATTTAAAGGACTGATATGCTTACCGCTCGCGGGCGTATTGGCGGCGGGCACGCTGTGCGCCACCGCGTGCAACAAATCAACCCCCGGTTCGGGCGGTAAGATTGTATACCGCGACACCGAAACCGACGCGCTCAGATTGGCTATAGGCGCGGTGGACGAAAAGTTCAACCCTATGTTCTATACCTCGCAGAACGACGGCATAATCGCGGGGCTTACGCAGGTAAGCTTAATTACTGCGGACGCGCAGGGTAATCTTGCCTACGGCGAGAATTATCCCACGGTGGCGCTCGATTATCTCGAAACGTACTACGGCGAGGGCGATACCAAGCTTGCAACGGGCGACGGCGTAAATTTCAACTACGAAAGCGGGCAGACGAGCACAACCGTATCCGAAAACGCGAGCTACACCACGTACGAGTTTTTAATTAAAAACGGCATGATGTTCTCCGACGGCGAGCACCCGCTTACCGTAATGGACGTGCTTTTCAATCTGTACGTATATCTCGACCCTCTCTACAACGGCTCGAACACTATCTATTCGACAAAAATCGAAGGTATGCAGGCGTACAGACAGAACAATCCCGCCGCTTCGGACAACGACCTCGGCGACAGCATAAATACTACAATCTGGGGCAATGCCGAAAGGAAATACAATAATCTCTACTACTGGGCGGCGGGTTTAAATAACGCAACTACGTACAACGCCGACGACCTTAAAAGGGTTGCCGAGCTCTATCAGGATAAGCTCGATTCCGACTGGAATTCGATAGCCACGAGCTACGTCGAAAGCTATAAGGAATATTATTTCGACGAAGCCTGGAAGGCGTTCGCGTATGCGGAGGGCGTTATAAAGAACCAGACGAGAATTAACTCGCAGGGCAGCACGGAAGAGGTTGTGGACAGTAAGGGCAAGTACCTCACCGAACTCGACCCCGACTGGCAGACGGGTGAAATTTCCAGTATCGGTCAGGAGTATATAAACTTTATGAAAGAAGCCTATACCGATGACGACGTAGCAAAGCTGGTAGGCGACGGTATGAGTGAAGCAAACGCTATTCTTTCCCTTCAGAAGGAGGCTATCGTCGACTATTTGTACGAGACAGGTACAAATCCCGCTGCAAAGAGCGGTATTGCGAATATTTTAAGTGAAGGCTCGTTTGCCAGCACCGTAATTAACGATTTCTATCAGACTTTGCGTTCCGAAGATATCGGAAACAGAGATTTGGAGGTTAAAAGAATAACGGGCATAACCGTTGCAAAATCAAAGACCTTCAACGGCGAAACTTACGAAGAGGACCACGATATTTTACAGATAAAGGTCGTCGGCGTAGACCCCAAGGCTAAGTGGAACTTCGGCATTGCGGTCGCACCCATGTATTACTATTCCACCCCCGCGCTTTACAATGCGGCGATGGCTGACTACAATAGCGGCGCTATCTACAACAACAATACCGAAAATTTCGGCGTACAGTACGGCAATATAAACTTTATAAACAACACTCTTGCGTCGAGCGACAAAATACCTATGGGCGCGGGTCCCTACAAGTGCACCACATACCGTCACGGAGCGGGCGGCATATCCTTAAACCATAACTCCTTCTTCTACAACTATATGGCGTACTTTGAAAGGAACACCCAGTTCGAAACCATGGGCGCGGGTATCGAAAACGCCAAGATAAAGTACGTGCACTACAAGGTTACGCAGGACGACTTGATTGTCAGCTCGCTCAAAACGGGCGAAATTGACTACGGCGAACCCGTCGCGACGTCGGCTAACAACAACGCGGTAAGGGGCATGTCGACAGAGACCTATTCGACCGCGGGTTACGGCTACGTGGGCATTAACCCGAAGTACGTAAAGGACATAACCATACGCAGAGCCATCATGATGGCGTTCGATACCAATCACATTGTAGAATACTACGGCAGCGGACTTGTCGAAAAAATTTACAGACCTATGACGACAACGTCCTGGGTATGGGCAAAAGGTGACGAGGGTTACGTCGAAATGCCCGACAGGCAGTATTATACCCGCATGTCCACGGCAAAGCAGATTATCGACTATATCGAAGCCAACAGCGACTGGGTATATAACAAGAGTTCCAACTCGTGGAGTAACGCCGTTACGGGCGAAAGGGGTTTCAGTTACAGCTTTACGATAGCGGGCGAATCGACCGACCACCCCGCATACACCATGTTCACCTATGCAAAGAGGTTGCTCGAACAGGCGGGCTTTAAGATAAAGGTCGGCAACGACCCGAGGGCTCTTCAGAAGTTAGTTACGGGCGATTTGGAGGTATGGGCGGCGGCTTGGTCGTCGAGTATCGACCCCGACCCCTATCAGGTGTACAGTATGTATTCCAACGCATCGAGCACCAAAAATTGGAATAAAGACGGCATTATCCGCGACCCGATAACTTATGCAACCGAACACGAGATTATGGAAGCTCTCAACCAAAAGATTATGGACGGCAGACAGACTCTCGACCAGGAGCAGCGCGCAATGATTTACGCGAATTCGAACAGAACGGCTAATTACGAGGATTGGTGCGCGCTCGACCTTATAATGGAGCTTGCGGTTGAATTCCCCACCTATCAGAGAAGAGACCTCTGTGTATGGAACGGCAACGTGCTCGACAGCTCTACAATGCGCACGGGCGACGACGCAACGAGCAATATGGGACCTATCAGCGAGCTGTGGAAGGTTTCGTACCACGTTCGTTCCGAAGAACCCGACGCGGGCACTGCGGACTAATCTTAAAAAAATCTCTTCGGAGTAACCAATGTTTAAATATATAGTCAAAAGAATACTGCTGGCAATACTCATTTTGTTCGGCGTATCGGTAATTTTATACGTGTTGATGAGGTGTATGCCGAATAACTTTCTGGCAGACCAGTTTAAAACGTCGCGCGGGTCGAATGCTTCCGGTATGACCGACGAGCAGTTGCAGCGCGAACTTAATGCTCTGCTTGCCCCTTACGGGCTTGACGACAACTCCGCCTGGGGCATATTCAAGGGCTACTTTTTGTGGCTCGGCAGATTTTTGCAGGGCGATATGGGCATATCCTTCCAGCACCAGAACGCACCCGTACAGGAAGTTATCGGGCAGTATATGTGGCTGTCGTTCGGCATTTCGTTCGTGGCGTTGCTCTTCGAAATGGCTATCGCCATTCCCCTCGGCGTAAAGTGCGCCGTAAACCAGTACGGCAAACTCGACTACGTTGCAACCGTGCTCTGTATGGTCGGCATAGCGTTCCCGTCCTTCTTCCTCGGCAACCTGTTCATAAAGTGGTTTGCCGTCGATTTGGGGCTGTTCGAAACGCACGGTTTAACGAGCGGCGTCGTGGGCACGGGGTTCGAAATTTTCATCGACCAGATTTGGCACCTCATACTGCCTATGGCGGTTTTGGTACTCTTATCTATCGGCGGGCTTATGCGCTACACGCGTACCAACACGTTAGAGGTGTTAAACGCCGACTACATACGCACGGCGCGCGCCAAAGGGCTTTCGGAAAGGAAAGTCGTGTACAAGCACGTTTTCCGCAACACCATGATACCTTTGGTTACGCAGCTCTCGTTCACGCTTCCCTCGCTTTTCGGCGGCGCAATGATAACCGAGCAGGTGTTCGACCTCCCCGGTATCGGCAATATCGCCTATAAAGCGCTGTCGAGCGGCGATATCTTCCTTGCGATGGGCTACAATATGTTCCTTGCCGTACTCACGGTAATAGGCGTGCTGTTTGCCGATATCATGTATGCGGTTGTCGACCCGAGGGTCAAACTCGGCAGTTAAAGGAGACGGAAATGGATAAAAATATTATAGACGGCTCGGCTCCCGACGGTGCGACCGGCGGTGTGACCGCAACGGAAACTATTGCCGAAACAACCGAAGTGACCGCAATGGGCGAAGTGACCGCAACCGGCGGTGCGACCGCGGCGGAAACGACCGAAACAACCGCGAACGAAACGACCGCGAACGGCGACGATTTGCACGGCGAAAATCTTACCGAAAGGGCGAAAGTGCTTTCGCCCGGAATGACCGTTTTAAAGAGGTTTTTCCGTTCAAAACTTTCGGTAATAGGTCTCGTCACAATCGTAGTGCTTTTCCTGTTTGCGTTTTTGGGTCCCGTTTTCTCACCCTGGGCGGCGAACGGCGGCACGGTGCTCGATTACGACCCCTCGCGCATAAAGGAAATCGTCACGTCGACGGATATCACCTACAAGGTCGGCGAACAGACCTACAACGCCATTGCCATATCTGTGCGCTACCCGCAGGTAGTTAAACTCGGCGATATAAACGCCGCGCACTGGCTGGGCACCGACAACATGGGCTACGACGTGTTCACAAGGCTCATGTACGGAGGCAGAGTTTCGCTTACGATAGGTTTCGTCGTAGTAATTCTCGAAACGTTAATCGGCGTTGTTATGGGCGGTCTTGCGGGCTATTTCGGCAAGTGGGTAGACAACCTTATAATGCGCGTAGTCGATATTTTAAGCTGCATTCCCTCGCTCCCCATAATGCTTATTCTGTCGGTTATTTTCACCGAAAACGGCTTGGGCGACAGCATTGCCAAACTGTACTATATGATGATTGTGCTCTGTTTAATAGGGTGGACGGGCACGGCGAGGCTTGTGCGCGGGCAGATTCTGTCCCTGCGCGAGCAGGAGTTTATGCTTGCCGCAAAAGCTTCGGGGCTTTCGACCTTCTCGAAGATATTCAAGCACCTTATGCCCAACGTAATTCCCCAACTTATCGTGTCGATGACGCTGGGGCTCGGCAGTATAATCTTAACCGAAGCGACGCTCGGGTTCTTAGGCATAGGCGCGCCCTACGGCACGGCTACCTGGGGCAACCTTATAAATATGGCGAGCAACAGTTTGTACAGAGAGTTCTACCCCAACCTTTGGGTGGGCGCGGGCATCTGCATAACGCTTGCAATTTTGGCGTTTAACTTTGTCGGGGACGGCTTGCGCGACGCCTTCGACCCGAAGATGAAGAGGTAATAAATGGCGACTAACAAGGATAAAAAGCACTACATATCCCGTTCGGAATCGCGCGCAATCGCCAAAGAAAATTCCAAGGCAATACGCCATTTCGAAAAGCAGAAGAAACGCCGCGCCAAGCCCGACGAGTATACGGCGGTAATGAAGGACGACAACAACATTATCGAGTTCGAGGACCTTCATACGTACTTCTTCTCGGACGCGGGCACGGTAAAAGCGGTAAACGGCGTAACCTTCTCCATACCCGCGGGTTCCACCGTGGGCGTGGTGGGCGAATCGGGCTGCGGCAAAAGCGTAACCTCGCTCTCTTTAATGCAGCTTGTGCAGGCGCCCAGCGGGCAGATTGTAAGCGGTTCGATTAGATTTAAGGCAAGCCTTTTCAAGCGCGACGGGCGCGGCAAAAAGATACCCGTGTACGAAACGGAAACGGGCGAAAACGGCGAAGAGCGCGTAAAACTCAACGAAAAGGGCAAGCCCGTAATAAAAAAGAATTCCCTCGGCGGCAACGTGTACGAGATGGAGGACAGGGTCGTGGACATTGCAAAGATGCCCGTTGACGCAATGCGCTCTATCCGCGGCAGAGAAATCGCAATGATTTTCCAAGAGCCCATGACCTCTTTGAACCCCGTGTTCACGATAGGCAACCAGCTCGACGAGGTAGGACTTCTGCACATAGAGGGCATATCCAAAAAGCAGGTCAAAGCGCACAGCATAAATATGCTTAAAATGGTAGGCATAGCCGACGCGGAGGGCGTGTACAAAAAGTACCCGCACGAGCTTTCGGGCGGTATGCGCCAAAGGGTCATGATAGCAATCGCGCTTCTTTGCAACCCCAAGCTGATTATCGCGGACGAGCCCACGACGGCGCTCGACGTTACCATTCAGGCGCAGATACTCGACCTTTTAAGGGACATCAAGCACAAGATAAACGGCTCTATCATGCTCATCACGCACGATTTGGGCGTAGTTGCCGAAATGGCTGACTACGTTGTGGTCATGTACGCGGGCAGAGTGATAGAAATGGGCACGGCGGAGGACATTTTCGACCACCCCATGCACCCCTACACGATAGGTTTGCAGAAGAGCAAGCCGACGGTAGACGGCGAGGTGGACAAACTGTACTGTATACCCGGCTTTGTCCCCAACCCCATAAATATGCCCGATTACTGCTATTTCCGCGACAGATGCGAAATGTGCAAGGAAAAGTGCGCGGGCGAGTATCCGGACTACGTGCAGGTTACGCCTACGCACAAGGTGGCGTGCTATCTGTACGAGGATATGAAGGAGGACGGCAATGGACAATAACGAAGAGATTGTGCTCAACAAGCCCGAAAACGGCGAACCGCTCCTCGAAGTTAAAAATTTAAAGAAATATTTTCCCGTCGAAACCAACTTTTTCGGAAAGCCTATAAAATTTTTAAAGGCGGTCGACGGCATATCGTTCACCCTCTGCAAGGGCAAAACGCTGGGTATAGTCGGCGAGTCGGGTTGCGGCAAATCGACTATGGGTCGCTCGCTTTTAAGGCTGTACGACGGAGTTGAGGGCGAAATTATTTTCGACGGTCAGGACGTAGCCAAGCTCAAAAACCGCGAGTTCGACAAGCTGCGCCCCAATATGCAAATGATATTTCAGGACCCGTACGCAAGCCTGTCGCCCCGCCTTACGGTAGGCGAGATTATAGGCGAGTCCGCGCGTCAGCACGGGCTTGTTAGCAGGGCGGAGTTCCACGACTACGTGCTGAACGTTATGAATATGTGCGGCTTACAGCCTCACTATTTCGAGCGTTACCCCCACGAATTTTCGGGCGGACAGCGTCAGCGTATCTGCATTGCGCGCGCTCTCGCTTTAAAGCCCCGCCTTGTTGTCTGCGACGAGCCCGTATCCGCGCTCGACGTATCCATACAGGCGCAGGTTATCAATATGCTTATCGAGCTGAGGGAGAAACTCGGCTTAACGTACGTATTCATTTCTCACGACTTGTCGGTCGTAAAGCACATATCCGACGACGTAGGCGTAATGTACCTCGGCAACATAGTCGAGTACGGCAGTAAGGCAAGCATTTTCAACAACACTCTGCACCCTTACACTAAGGCGCTTTTCTCGGCGGTGCCCGTGCCCAACCCGCACGTGAAGATGAACAGAATTATGTTAAAGGGCGATATTCCCTCGCCCGTCAACCCGCCCAAGGGCTGTAAATTCCACACCCGTTGCGAGCACTGCATGGAAATCTGCGAGCGCATCGCGCCCGAGTATAAGGAGATTGAGGCGGGGCATTTCTGCGCGTGCCATCTCTACAACAGCGCCGAGGACACGGAAAGACTGCTCGCCGAGGCGGTTGTTTTGGAGCAGGAAGAGCAAGCGCGCGCCGAAAAGGAAGCTAAAAAGCCTTGGAACGTCGTAAAGACCAAGGTAGTTGCGACGGTTAAAAACATATTCAGAAAGAAAGATAAGGGCGAAGGGGAAGCCGCTGAAAGCGCGGAAGTTTCCCCCGAAACGACGGCTGAAACCGAGGTTGGCGAAGTTGCACCCGTTGAGGTTGCGGCTCCCGCAGAGGAAGCGGTTGCAACTCCCGTTGCGGAAGAGGTCGCTCCCGCAGAGCCCGCGGCTCCCGCAGAGGACGTTCCTCCCGCAGAACCCGAGGCTCTCGCAGAGGTCGCACCTCCCGCGAAAAAGAAGCCCGCCCGCAAAAAGACGGTAAAGAAGGATAATGGCGAACAAGAATAAAAAACCTGACGATTTGGATACGGAAACGACCTTTGCGGACATGAACGTAGAGGGGTTCCGCTGGTACAACCCGCAAATGAAAAAGCGCAAGGACAGCGGCATGAAAAAGCACAAGCCCAAAACCTCGCGCAAAGAGTACTGGCAAATGGTGCGCGCGGCGTTTGCGGCGTACGCCCCCGTGTTTTTAATCGTAATTTTGGCGTTCGGCATTGTCGCGCTGATAGCCTGGCTGTGGGTGGGAATGTAATACAGAATTACTACACTGCGTTCCGTGCCACGCAAGCGCGGGGAAGAATGCAGAATTAAGAATGTAGAATTAAGAATGCAGAATGTAGAATTAAGGTAAGATTAAGCCGCGCGGAGAAAAAATTTTCTCCGCGCGGCTGATATTATATTCCGCATTATGACCTTCCCCCAATTCCTCTTTTACTTTTAACGTAGTTTACCGTCAACTCAACGTAGTCGTCCTCGATGTCCTCGGCTAAGGATACGAGTTCGTCGAAATGCTCGCCCATTGCGTGCTTATCGCCCCTGTATTTTTTCGCCATTGCAATACATTTTTTAACGACCTTTACCGTTTGCTTTGCGCCTATCAGGTTCAATACTTTAATAAGTTCGTTAAAATCTCCGTCGTCGCCGTCCTCGAAAAATTCGCCGAAGCCGTCGTCCGTAACCATCAAATCGAACGAGCCCATCTGATAAAATAAATATTCCTCTTCGGTAACGTGCGGGGTAGTAAGAATATCTTTAATCTTAATATTCAGTTCTTCCGACTTTTTCTCTATGCTTTTTATCGCACGCGAAAAGCCTTCCTCTAAAATCAATTCGGGCGATAAATACTTTAACGCCTTGTCGGTTACGCCGTTTTCGCTTAAATACTTTTCCGCGTCAAAGCCCTTTTGACGGAATTCGTCGTCTGCGGGCAACTCGTCGGCAGGTTCTGCATAATTTCCGTCAAGCCCGTACAAGCAATCTTTGTAAATTAAAACGTTATACTTGGGATAGTATAACACGCTGTTCCGAAAATAACGTTGAATAATGGGGGCAAGGTTTTCGGGACAGGTTTCTAAATTCAGCCGTTCGAGAATCCGGTTCAGCTTTTCTCTGTCGTAGCATAAAAACGGATACTTAAATTCTCTTTGATAGAGATAATTAGAGCAGGCTTTATCGCCTACGGCAACGTTTTTATGCCCTATATATTTCCAACTGCCCGTTTCGAATTCCGCAAGGGCGACATTCTTTTCTGCGTAATTTACCCGACCGAAAACCGTATAGGCAACCTGTAAAACCAACCTTTCTTTATTTAAATCTACGGCGTAGCAATGAAAATTATCTACGTCGTAGCCGTCTGAAACTGTCTTTTTATCTTCTTTTCTGTATTTCCCGTTTAAAAGGTTCTTTAAAATAAACTTGTAAACGCCGTAAGTACTGAACTTATGAACGACTTCCATTCGGTCTAAATCTATTATGCAAACCGGTTCGGAGTCCGTTGCGAGATAATTTTCATAACCTACGTTTGCAAAAATGCCTACGCCGCCCGTAACTTTTATCTCCGATACGATAGATTTGGTTTCCAAATCGTATATCTTAGCCTTTCTGCCCGCCAGAAGAAGTAAATTTTCTTTACCCGTACAGCATATAGCGTCAACGCCCTTGAATTTTGTAACCATCTTTACCCCAAATCTTTAATCATAAGGCGGATAATTTCTTCGTCGGTTTCTTTCATACCAACGCGGGCGAGGTCGGAAACGTTTTCGATAGTGCTCTCTACGCCGTGGCAGAGTATGCCGTCGCCGCCGTAAAACTGACTGCCGCGCTTGTACATTTCGTACCCTAAAAGTCCCGCGTCGACCGCCGAGGCAATCTTCGCCGCACAGCTCGACTTCGCGCCGTCGCAGATAAGCCCCGAGGTAATGGCAAGCGCGTTGACTATCGTGTGCGCAATCTCTTCGAAGCCTCCGCCGCAGAGGTACGCAACCCCCGCGCCCGCACCCGCGCCCGCCGAAACCGCGCCGCAGTACGCCGAAAGTCTGCCTATGCCCGTCTTTAAATGAATGGTAATAAGGTCGGAAAGAGCAACCGCGCGCAACAATTTTTCACGCGAAGCGTTCATTTTTTCAGCGTATACGACGATGGGTAAAGAGGCGGTCATGCCCTGATTGCCGCTGCCCGAAACTATTACTACGGGCAACGAACAGCCGTTCATGCGCGCGTCCGAGCCCGCCGCCGCAGTGGCACGCGCCAGATTGTGCACGCCGTTGCCGAAGCTGTCCAAAAGCACCTTGCCCACGCGCGCGCCGTAGTCGCCCGTCAAGCCCTCTTTCGCAATGGCGGTGTTGTATTCAATCTGTCGCGAAATAATTTCTTCGATATCCTTAATTTCAACGCTGTCGGCAAACTCTATTATGCGCTTTACGGAAAGGCAGTTTCTGTCGGTCATGCCGTCGTTAGAGTTCTCCTCGACGACCTGTTTGTCCAAAATTTTCACGCCGTTTTTCGAAATTTCCACAACGTTGGTGTGGTGCCCCTCTATGCGGGCAAAAGCCTCGTCGCCGCCGCAAAATAAGCGTATGCCTATGTCGAACACGCACCCGCTGTCGGCAGCTTTAACGGTGAATTGGGCTGCGGATATGTACGATTTAACCGCTTCTATATCGCTTGCCGTCAGTTCGGAGAGCACTTCAAGCTTTTTTTCATGTTTGCCCGCGACAATGCCCGCCGCCGCGGCGGATACGACGCCTTTCAGCCCGCCCGTCGAGGGCACGATAACGCTTTTAACGTTCTTTAAAATATTGCCCGAAACGGTGATTTCGACGCGTTCGGGCAGAGCCCCCAACGCGTTTTTGGCAAGCGCCGCGGCGTATGCAATGGCGATAGGCTCTGTACAGCCCATCGCGGGCAAGAGTTCTTCGTGCAGTATTTTAACGTAATTTTCGTAAAGTAATTTTTCCATAGTAGTAATTTCAATGCGTAATTCGGAATGCGTAATTCGGAATTAACCCCCATCACCGCGATGCGGAGCTTCCCCCTTAAAAAGGGGTAAGCCTCGGATTGCGTAGCAAGACGAATGAGGGGTGTGCAAATTTTGACCTTATTATAATGCGGTATAAATTATATCCCTCTATCCCCCAAACCTTTGCGGTTTGGGTACTTTCCCCCTTAGGGCAAGGGGGAAAGCAAGATTAAGGTGGTGGTATAATTACGAATTCCTAATTCACAATTCCGCATTAATTATAAATTTATTGCCAGGCTTTGTCAAGCGGGAATATGTTGACTTTGCGCGCGCGCGTTGATATAATATATCTGCAATAAAGGTTAAACCAATGAAAGAAAAAACGTGCAAATCCGTGCGTTTAAGCTACGGAATAATATTCGGAGCGTTTACCGTCGTTGTGGGCGCGCTGTTTATATGGCAAGTGCTCTCGCTGTACTCTTCGGGTACGGCGGCGGGCTTTGTCGGCAAGCCGTTCACCCGCGAAAGGGTGGTAGAGGCGCTCTCGAAAATTGACCTCTTTTTCTGGCTGTGGATAGCGGGCATAGTTGCGGGGTTTGTGCTGTGGGAGGTGTTCCCCGTCGCGCAGAAGCCGCGCAAAATCTCGCCCGACTTACAGCTCGCGCGGCTTTCTAAGCGTATGCCGCAGACCGCGCCCGAGGGGTTAGAGGGCGAGTTTTCGGCGATAGCGCAGACAAAAAAGGTGGTTTTCGCCCTTAAATGCGCGGCGTGGGCGCTGTTCGGCGTGGCGTGCGTGTACGGCATAGTCTATCTCTGCATACCCGCAAACTTCCCCAACAAAAATGTCACGCACGAAATTCTGGAATTTGTAAAACACGTGTTCCCCTGCGTCTTTGCGGGGCTGCTTGTCGTGTGCGGCGCGGGAATTTACGAAAAATACTCCGTAAAAAACATTCTGCCCAAGGTGCAAAAGGTGACAAAGGGGCAAAAGCCGCAGACGGCGACAGGCACGTTGCAGGCAAAGCTTAACGCCGTACTTGCGGTGTTTAACAACAAGTGGGTAATACTCGGCATACGCATAGCCCTTGCCGTCGCCGCCGTTGTGCTCATAATAGTGGGTGCGCTCAACGGCAGTGCGCTTACGGTGTTTATAAAGGCTATAAATATCTGTTCGGAGTGCATAGGGTTGGGTTGATATGAAAAAGTTTTTCGGTAAAGTCAAAGATTGGTTCATAGCCCACAAACCCACTAAAAGGCGGCTTATACAGCTCTATGCGGCGCTTTTGTACAACGCGCAGTTAAAGGGCTTTTTCACGGGCAATATCTACACGGGCGAAACGAAAAAGATGTGCCTTCCCGGTCTCAACTGCTATTCGTGCCCCGGCGCGGTGGGGGCGTGTCCTCTCGGCGCGTTGCAGGACAGTTTGGCGCAGAGCGGCACCCGCGCTCCCGCCTACATATTCGGCATTTTAATTTTGTTCGGACTGCTTTTGGGCAGGCTTATCTGCGGCTTTCTGTGCCCGTTCGGGCTCATACAGGAGCTGCTGTACAAGATACGCACGCCAAAGCTGAGAAAGAGCCGCTTCACCCGCATATTATCCTACTTTAAGTACGTGCTGTTGGCGGCTATAATAGCCATACCCGTAATCTATGCGGGCATACCGTCGTTCTGTAAATACGTATGCCCCGCGGGCACGTTCGAGGGCGCAACCGCTCTATTATCCAACCCCAACAACACCGACTTTTTCAGTATGCTCGGGTACCTGTTTACATGGAAGTTCTGCGTGCTGGTCGCGGTGGTGGTTGCAAGCGTGTTCATATACCGCTTTTTCTGCCGCTTTATCTGCCCTCTCGGCGCGATATATTCGCTGTTTTGCAAAATTTCGATGCTCGGGGTTAAGCTCGACAAGGACAAGTGCATCGACTGCGGACTGTGCATACAGGGCTGTAAAATGGATATAAAGCACGTGGGCGACCACGAGTGCATACAGTGCGGCGAGTGCATTTCGGTGTGCCCCGTACAGGCGATAAGCTGGAAGGGCAGCCAGATTTTCGTAAAAAATACCACGCCCGTAAACCAACCCGCGGTTGCCGGGGGCGAAAAAATTCCGCTTTTGCAGATAGCCAAATCTAACGCGGACGCGGCGGTTGCCGTAGCGGGCACGGCTGAAACCGCTGAAATTTCCGAAAGCGCGGAGATTGAAAAGGCAGAGACTGCCGAGAGCGAAACGGCGGTCGCGCAAGAGACGGAAGGTGCGGAAGAAGCCGCTGTTCAAAGAGAGCAAAAGCCGAAAGGCAAAAAGCTGCAAGCCGTAAAAGCGGCGTTTAAAAAGCCGCGGTTTGTTGTGGAATTTGTGGCGTGGGTAGTGGCGATTGCTGTGCTTATAACCGCGCTCGTGTGCTACAATCTGCCCGAAAAGGGGTTGAATTCGTTGCCATCGTTTACGTTTACGACGTATAAATCGGCGGCGATAGGCGAGGGCGAAAAATATACAACGGGCGGCGGCAAGGCTAAACTGCTCTATTTCTGGCGCACCGACCTTGACGAGAGCGTCGAGGGAATGGAAAAGCTGAACGAGATAGCAACTGCGCTGGCGGACGAAAATCTTGCCGACGTAGTGGCTGTTCACTCGGTGTATAAGGACCACCGCAACGTGCAGGAATTTATCGACGCGCAAGGGTGGGGCGACTACAATATAATTTTCGCGCAGGACGATATCGAAAACAACGCGTATTCGAAGGTCGGCGGCGACATATCCGTGCCCAAAACCGTAACCGCGATAATTTCGGCGAACGGCGCGTTGGCGTTAAAGAAAGAGGGCGCGCTCGACGCCGTAGACGCATATAACGGCGTGGCTGCGGCGCAAAACAAAGTTTTCGCAGTCGGCGATATGTGCCCGCTGTTCGTGCTGGACAGGTACAACGCGGAAGAGGGCGCGAAGTTCTCGGTATTAGAGAGCCGCGGCAAGGTCACCGTAATCAATTACTGGTACACCGACTGCGACCCGTGCAAGGGTGAATTGCCCGAGTTCGAAGAGGTCTATAAGGAATATAACGGCGGGATAAATATGGTTGCCGTTCACAGCGCAACCGCCGCCTCGCCCGACGAGGTACGCGCCTTCCTCGACACGGAGTCCGACGGAAAGGGCACAAGATGGGGCGACTACACGCTGTGGTGGGCGCAGGACGCGACGGGGCTGAACACGTATAAAATGCTCGGCGGCAGAGGCGTGTGGCCCGTTACGGTGGTACTGAACAAGGACGGCGTTATAACGAGGCTGTTCACGGGCGGCACGAGCGGCGCCGCGCTCAGGTCGGCAATCGAAGAAGCATCGCAATCTGCCGATTAAAAAGGAAAGAATTGCTGCCCCGCGCGATAAAATCGCGCGGGGCAATAAAATTAATACCGCATTAAAGCCTTCCCCTCGGCGGGGAAGGTGTCTTGACCGTTAAGGTCAAGACGGATGAGGGGAGTATATAAAAATAATTCTGCATTGAAGCCTTCCCCTTGGTGGGGAAGGTGTCGGCGCGATTGACGCGACGACGGATGAGGGGAGTATACATATGGCAGATTTACACAATAAAAGACTGACTAAAAACTCGCAGAATTTGCGGAAAGATATGACCGCCGAAGAGAGAAAACTTTGGTATGATTTTTTAAAAAAGTTACCTGTCACAATTTATCGTCAAAAGATATTCGGGAATTATATTGTAGATTTTTGTTGCGCGGAGTTTAAGGTAATAATCGAGGTTGACGGTTTCCAACATTACACGGAAGAGGGAGAAAGCACCGATAAAATCAGGGATGAGTATTTTCGTAAACTCGGTTATACGGTGTTGCGATATACCAATATGCAAATAAATTGCAAGGTTGATGACGTTTGCGCCGATATACTTAAATATATAACTATATATTGACAATATAAAAGCCTTCCCCTCGGCGGGGTATAAAATTTAACGACAATTAAGCCTTCCCCTTGGCGGGGAAGGTGTCTTGACCGTTAGGGTCAAGACGGATGAGGGGAGTATAAAAAAGAATTCCCCTCATTCGTCATTTTCTCGTTGCTCTCGAAAATGCCACCTTCCCCACCAAGGGGAAGGCTATATTGAGGAAGGAGTTTTTTTGTGTTTTTCTACCGAGGGGAAGGCTATATTGAGGAAGGAAACCGCCCCGCGCACACAGTGCGCGGGGCGGTATTATAATTTCTTTTAACGTTTCAACCTCTTTCTTTTAATATTTCAACCTTTTTCGTTGCCTATCAGTTGTCGAGTACGACTTTCACAGTGTAATCGCCCTTGCCGTTTACCTCGACAACGCAGTCGCTCTTATAGCCGGGGATATTCATTGCGTGGAAGTAGAAGTGGGTAACGTCCTCGCCGGGCGTAACGCCTTCTATACCTGTGAAAAGTTCGTTTATCTTTGCCTGCGAAAGGTAAAGCTTTCCGCCCGAAGAAGGATAAATATCGCTCATACTAAGGGGTACGCAACCGCCGCCTTGCGCGTCAAGACAAATCTGCGTTGCAACCTTGCCGCCGTTTTTGCCGTCGGTGTTGCCGTTGACCGCTTTGCCGTCCTTATCGCCGCCCTCGTACACAATCGTAAAGTTATAGTCCGACTTGGTTTCGCCGCTGCTGTTGCAGCCCGCAAACACGCAAGCCAACGCCGCCGCCACGGTAATCGCCGCAAGCGCAATAAGCTTTAAAAATTTTTTCATAATTTATCTCCTTTTTGTAATTGGTTTTAAGTTATTTGCCTATTTTTGCGTAGTATGCCGCAAACGCAAGCCAGCCGTTGCCCTCGCCCGCGCCGCCGGCATTCTGGTCGATAAGCGCGTTCAGATATCCGACGATTTTCTCGTTTGCGGGAATAAGACCGTAGGTCGGGTCTTGGGGGTCCTTTTTAAGCGCGTCGCCGAGGTACTCCTGCATTTTGGGGTGTGCTTCCTCGATGCCGTCCTGAACGTACTTAATAAACCCGTTGTCCCTGATTATATATTCGAGCGTCTGGTAGTTATAGCCGACTATGTCGCTCATATAGAAGCTGGTGTAAATAAAGTCGATATATATGGGCTGGTCGAGGTCCGCCTTGCCGTCTTTGCCGAGCGCGAAGTAGCGGGTTTCCATTTCATGCGTGTCTTCGCTGTACACGTCGGCGGTTGCGTATTCTACGCCGATGTAGGTAAACATCTGACCGCCGTTGGGCAAATCTATCCAGGTCCAGGCGCCGCCGCCCGTCGAGGCAATCATCATTGTCTGATAGGTTTCGCCCTTGTACTCGATTTCAAAGTCGTAGTACGATTTGGTTCCCGACGTCGTCGCAAGGTACAGGTAGACCTCCTGATTTTCGTCCAGTGTAACGTACATGTTGAAGCCTTCGTAAACTTCCGCGCCGGTATAGGCGTCGAAATCGAGAACGTCGTCTTCCATCGCGATAAATTCGCCGTCTTTATCGTATACAAGAATTTTGGGCGCCGCGGTGACGTACTCGTTTACGTTTTCGCTCGTGCTGTCGACAGCGGGCGAGCAGTTGTCGGTATACGAACGTATCTGATATACGCCCGCCTTGTCTGCCTTGAACTTGTAGTACGAACCGTTGTGCACGAGTTGCAGAGGATAGTTTATTATCGCCTTGTTTCTGCCGAACTCGCTGTACGTCTCGGAGGTTGTATCTTCAAGCTCTTCCGCGCCCTTTGCATAGGCGGTGTAGGCGTTGTATCTGGTCACGCCCCTCGTGTAGTCCTCGTCGACGTTGCAGGTTGCGCCGTCGCCGCCTGCCTCGTCGTGCTTGGGACCGTAATGGTCGTAGTAATAGCAGAATTCCAACCACTCGTTTTCGCCCGCAGAGCCGAGCTTCAAGTCGCTTACAATCGCCGTCGCCCAGTTCTTTAAGGGCTCCGTTACGGGGATAAGGTAGTAGGGAGCGGGCATATAGTTCATAATAAGCACGTAGTCGGTGTAGGTCTCGGTGTAGTCCTTGCCGCCTATGGTAACCTTGATTTCGGTGGCGGTCTCCGTCTCCCTCGTCGTTAAGTACCTGTCCTCAGTAATTCTGAAAATGGTGGAGGGGTACGAGGTGCCGTCGCTGCTCGCCATCGTGGAACCGTGCAGTTCGCTCCAAGGGGTAAGCTGGTTTATCGTCATATAGACAAGCGGACCCCAGATTTTAACCGCGCCGCCCTCTTCTCTTTCCTTTACCGTATGGTAGTAGCCGTCGTCGGGATTAAGCTCGCAGTCAACGTAGTTGGCGTATTTGTTGCCGTTGGTCGAGCCCGAAGCGCAGTCGCGCATAACGTCGAGCGAGCTCGTAACCGTCTCCGTCGACGCGTCTACAACGCTTATGTTTCTAATCTTTGCAATATCGTCGCCCGTGCCCGTGTCGGGGTCGCCCGCGTCCTTAATGTAAACGAACGCAAGGTCGACGGTCTTTTTACGGTCGGAAACGTACAGATTCACGTCGTGCCACTTGCCGTCGCCGCCCGAATAGCCCGTGTTCATCTGCATGCCGTCCAAAAGTACGTACAGATAGTCCGAATTGACCTCGGACGAAACGAAGTACTGGAACGAGAGCAACTGATTTGCTTCCATATTGATATTCGCATGCACTATCGCGTAGGAGTTGTCGGTGGGTTTTTCAAGCGTTTTCGAAGAGTTGGAAGAGCAGATATAGCTGCCGTCCGCGTCCGAACCCGTAATCCAAGGCCAAGAATACTCGTCGTCCTCCGCCGTAAAAGTCGCGGTTACGTGTTCGTCGAGCGCGGCTTGCTGTAACTCTAACGAAGAGGGCATAGAAACTTCGGGCTTCATAAGCTCGCCGCTCTGACTGCCGCCGCCGTTGCCGCCGCTCGCGGTAATATTCTGCACGTAGCTCGACGAAGCGAAATTATTGAAGAGCTGGTTCCAGTAAGTGGTGGTGGGCTGACCGCCCGTTTCCCTCGACGCAATCATGCCGTACCTGTCGATAACGACGGTGGTGGGGTACGCCGTAACGCCGAACGCCGTGCAAAGACCTATTCTGTCGAGCCCGACGGGGAACGTGAGGTTAAATTCGAGTTTTTTGTTGCCGACGTCCGTGTCGGTGTCCTGCATACCGGTGGTGCAGATGCCGAGAATTTCGATATCGTTCGCGCTCGACGACCTGTTGGCGTAAGCCGTTTGCAGGTAGGGGAATTCTGCGTTACAAGCCGAGCAGTCGCAGTAGAAAAAGTTTAAAATTACTGCCTTTTTGGTCTGCAACAGCGTGGAAAGAGTGTGCTTGTTGTTGTCTACGTCGGTGAACGTAAAGTCGTTCATAATGTTGCCCGGCGCGTACGATTTAACGGCGGACGCCGAACTGAGCACGCGCGAGGGGAGCCTTATGGTAATCTCGTCGCGCCTGTCGGGGTTGGTGGAATAGCTCACGCCCTCGGGCAGATAGTAGCCCGCGGGAAGGGTGCTCTCGTCCACAACCAAATCGTAGCTTCCGAGGGATACGCCGAACTCTATTTTACCCGCTTTGGATATGCCGCGCCTCAATTCCTGCGAGCCCCTTTTAAGCAGAACCTGCACGCCGTCGAGTTTAAGCCCGCCCTGCGAAAGCACGTTTACAACGTATTTTTCGCTTACCTGCTGTTCGCCTCCGCCCGTGTCGGTGGAGTTGATATAGGCGGGGTAGGTGACCGGTGTTCCGCCCGAGCTCTTGTCGCAACCCGCAACGCCGAGCGTAAGCAATACCGCGGTCGCCGCCGCTATAATTTTGGTGAATTTTCTCATAACAGTCTTTCCTTAATACGGACTTCTCTGTCCGTAAAGCACCTCTATTTTATAATATGGTTATATAAAAGTCAATGAATTATGCGCCCGCGCGCGCAAATTTAAGGTATAAATAAATTTTATATGCGTATTAAGCTGTGTTTATGCGGCAGATATTCGCATAAATGTATATTATTCGGATACGGGGAAGCCGATTTTTTCGAACGCGATATCGCGCCCGAAATATGCGTCGGGAGCGAGGGATGCGCCGAGCGCGCTCATAACCTTTACGATTGTGGTTTCGACGGTGATATCGTACGCAAAGATTACGTTTGCGGGGATGTCCGCCATGCTCGCATATACGCCCGCTCTGCTCATTACGGGCGCGAGCACTACGGGTACGCCGCACGCGTTGCAGTAGGCGGCAAAGCGTTTAAAGTTCAGCTCCTCACCCTCGGTGCACACAGTGCCGCTGTGCGAAAGCTCCACAATCACGGCTTTGGGCTTGGTTTTCGAAAAGTCGTACACGGCAAAGTTTAAAAGTGAGCGCATTGTTATAAGCATAATTTCGTCGCATAGCTTTTCGCTCACGGGCTTTGCGGGGTTGGCGGCTATCTCCTCCGCCGTCGGCAGCAGGGGCGAGGGGTTATAGATTACCTCGCCGCCGCAGATTTCGGCAAAGTGCTCACCGAGCGCGCTGTGGTAAAAACCGTTAATCTCGTCGGGGTACACAAGGCGGCTGCCCAAGTGAATTTTGCAGTTTTCGCTGTCGTTGGCGAACGCGCAGTATACGCCGCGGGGACCCGATTTTTGTATGAAAGTGACCGCGCCCGTAAAATTTTTTACGCCGTTCGAGCGTCTGTCGGTCAAAGGGTACAGTGCGGAAACCACCACGAGGGGAACGGGGATATTGCATAAAACAAAGCTCAGCCAGTTTACGGTGAAGCACAGTGTGTCCGTGCCGTGGGTGACGATTATGCCGTCGTAGTCGCCGTAATTTACGCTCTTTATGCAGTCGTAAAGCTTTTTAAGGTCGCTTTTCTGCACGTTCTCGCTTAAAATGTTTATGGGCGAAAGCACGTCGAAGGTTACGTTTTCGCCCGCCGTTTCGCGGTATTTTTCAATAAGCATCTTTCGGCTTGCGCCGCTCAAAGCGAGGTTTTTTTCGCCGTAGTCGCTCCCTATGGTGCCGCCCGTAAATATTACGCAGATTTTGTTTTTTGCCATTTCATACCTCGATTTTAAGAATAATTCGGAATTCAGAATTCAGAATTAAGAATTAAGAATTATGCTAATGAATAATAAATTGAACCAACCTCTTCCGTCTGCTTACGCAGCCACCTTCCCCTTCAAAGTGGAAGGCGAGGGTAACGCGCAACTCAAGGCTTACCCCTTTTTAAGGGGGAAGCTCCCGCTTTGCGGGTGATGGGGGTTATCATTCTTAATTCTGCATTCTTAATTCTTAATTTAAATTATACCCTTGCGCGGGAAAAAAGTCAATTGCAACTATTGATTATGCCGCGGTTTTATGTTATTATATTGCTATGATACGGAGGGAACTTTAATATGAATTCTTTTGTCTACAACACGCCTACCAAAGTGTATTTCGGCACGGACAGCGACGAAAAACTTTCCGAAATAATCTCGGAGCTCGGTTGTAAGTGCGTTCTGTTGCACTACGGAAGCGGCAGTGCGGTTAAAAGCGGACTTATAAAGCGGGTAAAGTGGTCGCTCGAACGCGCGGGCGTTAAAATCGCGGAGCTCGGCGGCGTCAAGCCCAACCCGCGCCTTTCGCTCGTGTACGAGGGGATAGAGCTGTGCAAGGCGGAGGGCGTCGACTTTATTTTGGCGGTCGGCGGCGGAAGCGTTATCGACAGCGCAAAGGCTATCGGCATGGGCGCGGCGTGCGGCGGCGACGTGTGGGATTTTTACGAGGAAAAGCGCACGCCCGACAAGACTGTTCCCGTGGGCGTCGTCTTGACGGTCGCGGCGGCGGGCAGCGAAATGAGTAAGTCGTCGGTTATAACCAACGACAAAACGCAGGTCAAAAGGGGGCGCAACGCCGAACTTTCCCGCCCCGTCTTTGCGGTATTAAATCCCGAACTCACCGTGTCGGTGCCGCCCTATCCCACGGCTTGCGGGTGCGCGGACATATTCATGCACACGGCGGAAAGGTACTTAAACAGCGGCGAAAATTTAGCTTTGACCGACAGCGTCGCCGAGGCGCTCATGACGACGGTTATCGCCGCGTCGAAAAAGGTTGCAAAAAAGCCCGACGATTTAAAGGCGCGCGCCGAATTGATGTGGGCGGGCAGTCTTTCGCACAACGGGCTCATGTCGTGCGGCACCGACGGCGGCGACTGGGTAACGCACTCTTTGGGGCACGAGCTTTCGGCTATGTACGACGCGGCGCACGGCGCGTCGCTCACGGCGGTTTGGGGCACTTGGGCGCGCTACGTCTACAAAAATTGCTTAAACCGCTTTCATAAATTCGCAGTGCAGGTTATGGGCGTGCGCCCCAATGGCACGCGTGAGGAGCTTGCGTTAAAGGGCATAGAGGCGTGCGAGGAGTGGTTTGCAAGCTTAGGTCTTCCCACCTCGGTAAAGGGGCTGGGGGCGGACCCTTCGGACGAAGAATTGAAGCTTATGGCAAAAAAGTGGGCTGAAAACAATGGCGGCGAAAAGGGCAGTTGCAAAAAAATTAAAGAGAGCGACGCTTTGGCGATTTATACCGCCGCACTGTAAGGAGATAAAATGCGCTATACAAACCCCGTAATATGCGCCGACTATTCCGACCCCGACGTCATTCGCGTCGGGGAAGATTTCTATATGGTAGCGTCGTCTTTCAACTATACGCCGGGGGTGCCCGTCCTGCATTCCCGCAATTTAGTCGAGTGGGAGCTTATAAACTACGTTTTCGACGAACTGCCGTTTAAACGGTTCGATAAGGTGTGCGCGGGCGACGGAGCTTGGGCGCCCTCTATCCGCTATTACGGCGGCAAATATTACTGCGTCATACCTTTTCCCGACGAGGGGATTTACGTTTCGGAAAGCGTTGACCCCCGCGGCAAATGGTCGCCCTTGCGTCCGCTTATCAAAGGCAAGGGGATAATAGACCCGTGCCCTATATGGGTAGACGGCAAATGCTTTCTCGCGGTGGCGTTCGCCAAAAGCCGCGCGGGCTTTAATTCGTGTATAGGGCTGTACGAAGTCAGCGAAGATTTGACCGGGTGCATATCGGAAAGTTATACGGTAATTTACGATGGGCACGACATCAATCCCACGATAGAGGGACCGAAACTGTACAGGCACGGAGAGTATTTTTATATACTCGCGCCCGCAGGTTCAGTCAAGAGCGGCTGGCAGACGGCGCTGCGCTCGAAAGATATTTACGGTCCGTACGAAAGCAAAGTGATTTTAATGCAGAACGACAGCATAATAAACGGACCGCATCAGGGCGCGCTCGTCGATTTGCCCGACGGGAAGTGGGCGTTTTTGCATTTTCAGGATATGCGCACATACGGCAGGATAGTGCACTTACAGCCCGCAATATGGCTTAATGACTGGGTAATCTGCGGCGACGTGCGCGACGAAAATTTGTCGGGCACGCCCGTTGACGGCGGGGAATATCCCGTGGATATCAAGACGGGTTATTCCATACCCGAAAATGACGGTTTCACCGGCGGAAAGCTCTCGCTTATCTGGCAAACCCCCGCAAACAAGGGCGAGGGCTGGTATTCGTCGGATGGCGCACTGCGTTTAAACTGCGTGCGCTCGGAGGCGGCTCTCAACGCCGTTCCGCAGGTTTTCACGACGAAGATTACCCGCCTTTCGTTCGTTGCCGAAACAGAAACGGAAACGAATTTTACGTGTGACGGCGACGAAGCGGGATTTGCCGTCACGGGCGAAAGTTACGCATACGTATGTATACATAGGCAGGGCGGGCAGAAATTTATTCAACTAAAAAAGGGCTTTGGCAGCGGTGAGGAAGTGTTGTATTCCAAGCGGACGCGGAAGAATAAATTCGTGATGGATATTATTGCCGAAAACGCAAATATTTACGACCTTAATTATGTCTTTGCCGTAAACGGTAAAAAACTGCCGTACGCGTTTAAGGCGGCTGCGGGCAAATGGACGGGCGCAAAAATAGGTATATACGCCCGTAATACGGGGCAGAGCGCTCTCGGCGGTTTTGCCGAAATTAAGTATTTCAGAATAAAATGAATAAGCCGCGCGGCGATTGCCGCGCGGCTTACTTTTACCATAATCGCGCATTAACTTATAATTCCGCGTCCTCGGGGTTTTGGTAGCCCTCGCCGTAAATCTCCTTAGCCGACGAGACTATCATAAACGCCTTTTTGTCCTCCTCGTGAACGACGTCCCTCAAACGGGGATAGAGGAAGGGCTTTACGACGCACATTATCATAACCTTTTCGTCTTTCGTGTACGCGCCCTTTGCGTCGACGACGGTCGCGCCCGTATCTATGTCCTTTAAAATGCGCTTTATAACCGCGTCGCACTTTTCTTTCGCGGTGATTATAAACACCGTCTTTGCCGAATTCCCGCCGTACAGCACCCAGTCGAAAACCAACGTGAACACCACCACGTGCAACGCCGTGTAAAAGAGCTTGTTGATATCGTAGTGCACGAAGAAGGAGCAGCCGACGATTATCATATCGGTGACGAGCGAAATCATACCCGTCTTTATGTGGCGGAAGCGCTTTCTTAAAATTTTGACGATGACGTCCGTGCCCGCGGTCGTCGCGCCCATACGGAATATGAGCCCCATGCCTATGCCGAACAGCACCGCGCCCACGACCGCGTTTACCAAAACGTTGTCGGTGAACGGCTGTTTAATCCAATTGTGAAGTGCAAATTTGCCGAGGCGCATCAAAAGACCCGAAACTACCGTCGCGTAGCCCGTGGACAAAAGGAATTTCCACCCGAAGAATATCAGCCCCAAAATGAACATGGGCACGTTTAAAATAATGTACAGATAGCCGGTGGGGAAGCCCGAAACGGCGTTTATGATAAGCGAAATACCCGTCATGCCGCCCGAGGACAGATTTGCGGGCTCGACGAAAAGGGATATGCCCGTGGCGTACAGAATACAGCCCAAGGTGATAATAAGGTACTTTACAAAAATACCCAGCGCGATTTTCTTTTTGTTCGGTTTAACGGGCTTTGCCGCCTCGTTGCCGCCGTCTTTAATCAAATTTTCTTCCACATACTATATTATAAAATTTTAAGCCGTTTGTGTCAACTATCGTCCGCCGTTTTCTTTACTTTTTAATAATAAAGTAATATAATCTTAAATGCGGAATTTTGAATGCGCAATTAGCGCAATTAATGCGGAATTCGTAATGCGTAATGCGGAATTGTATAATGCGGTAGGAGAAATCAACCTCTATCGTCACTTCGTGACACTTTCCCCTTTCAAAGGGGAAAGCAAGAATTCCGCGCAACCCCTCGCCTTCCACTTTGAAGGGGAAGGTGTTGCCGACTTTTAGGCGGCGACGGAAGAGGTTGACGCTTTTCACCTCAGCTTAATTCTGCATTCTGAATTCATAATTCTTAATTTTTTAAACGGGCGGCACAGTGGAAAAGACGAAAAAAATCAAACAAAAATATACGCTCTTTACCGGCAAACAGCTTTTATGGCTGATTCTGCCCATTATAATCGAGCAGATTTTTTCATCGTCCTTAGGCTTTATCGACTCGATTATGGTCTCGAATATGCCGGGCGACAGTACGAGCGCCAGCCTTGCGGTGACGAATATCGACTATATGAATAATCTGATTATTCAGTTATTTTCGGCATTTGCAACGGGCGGCGCAATCATAACCTCGCAATTCCTCGGCGCGAAGGACACCGACTCGGCAAAGTGCAGTGCAAAGCATATGCTCGTAATCGTAGTCATTGCGTCGTTCGTAATAGGCGGGTTGAGCGTCGCCCTCAACTATCCCCTTTTAAGGCTGCTGTATTCCGATATCGACCCCGCAAGTCAGACGTTCAAATTCCAGAGCATTTACTTTTATATAACGGCGGCTTCGTTCCCGTTCATAGGACTTTTCAACGCCTGCGCGGCTCTTCTCCGCGTACAGCGCAAGAGTATGGTTACAATGTCGTCCGCGGCGATAAGCTGCGGGTTGAACGCGGCTATGGACGCACTGTTTTTGTACGGCTTAAAGCTCGGGGTTATGGGTGCGGCTTTGGCAACGCTTGTGTGCAGGGCGATACCGGCGGTATACATGCTCATAATTTTGGGCTTGAAAAAGAACGTTGTTTCCGTAAACATTTTCGAAAAATTCCGCTTCGACGGAAAAATGGTGAAAAAAATTCTTCATCTTGCAATCCCCGCGGGGATTGAGAGCGCACTCTTTCAGCTCGGCAAACTTATGACGTCGACCTTCGTCAATGTTAATTGCTATATACAGCCAGTAATGGAAAACGGCTCGCAGGTAATCGACGCGAGCGGCAATTTAAAGACGATAAATATACAGGCTTTAAGCAACTCTATTGCCAACCACGTAAATAACTACGCTTCTATGGTGGGCAGCGGAGTGGGAACGGCTTGTCTGACGGTTATAGGTCAGGCGGTCGGCACGGGCGACGTCGACCAGTGCAAGTACTATATGAAGAAGATGTTTCTTCTCTCGTATATCGCCAACACTATCTGCGTTGCTTTGTTCCTCGGCTTCTCGCAATTTATCGTAAAGATATGGAGCTACAAAGGCGACGTAACGGCAGACCAGCTCGCGCTCATTCACAGCGAGGCATTAAAGTGCCTGTATTTCTGCCTTGCAATGCAGATAGTAACTTACCCGCTCTCATTCACTACGCCCGCCATTTTAAAGGCGACGAGCGACGTAAAATACGTTATGTTCAGCGCGGTCGCTTCGATGTTTATAATGCGTGTGGGGCTGTCGTTTTTAATGACGACCGACAAGATTGCGGGCTTGCCTAAGCTCGGCGCATTCGGCTATTGGATAGGTATGTGTTCGGACTGGGTACTGCGCTCCGTGCTCTTCCTATCGCGCCTTTTGACGGGCAAATGGAAAAAGTCGTCGGGGCTTTTTAAGGAGCCGGAGAAGGCGCTTGCGGCGGCTGCCGCGGGCGAACAAGGCGCCGAAGCGGTTGAAGAGGGTATTTCCTCAACGGTCGGGGAATGTTTCGGAAAAGAGCTGACGACTGCAAACGGCGAAGAAACCGCCGAAACAGCCGCAGAAAACGCGGCGGAAACGGACGATAACGGCGTTAAATAGGGCATATTAAGGGGGTAACCGCATGTTCAGACAGATGTTCGAGGAAAAATATATGCGTTTTCCCGAGGGGAAATGCAAGGCGTTGACCTTTTCGTACGACGACGGCGTGAAAGCAGATATAAAGCTTTTAAAGGTGTTCGAAAAGTACGGCTTAAAGGGTACGTTCAATTTGAATTCCAAGCTGTTCGACTGCGAAAACTGGCACGGCAGAATGGACGAAGAGGGCACTTTCAACGCCTTTAAAGGGTGCGGGCAGGAGATAGCCATGCACGGCGCACGTCACATTTTTATGGACAAGGTGCCCCTTTGCGAGGCGGTCAAGGAAGCGGCGGACAACCGCGCGTATTTAGAGGAAAAGTTCGGTTGCATAGTGCGCGGCTGGGCGTACGCGTACGGCGGTTATAACGGGGATATAAAGCGGGTTTTAAGCGATTTGGGCGCGGCATATGCCCGAACTACGCACTCAACGTACGCCTTCACGGTTCCTACGGACTGGCTGGAACTCAACCCTACCTGCCACCATACCGAAAAGGAGCTTTTGCCCCTTGCCGACAAATTTTTCGGCGGCTCGCCCCTTAAAGAATTCAAGCACCGCGAAAGCTGGCTGTTCTATGTTTGGGGGCACTCGTACGAGTTCGACGACGATAATAACTGGGATATAATCGAAAATTTGGGCAAGCGCGCCGCGGAAAATAAGGGCGATATCTGGCTTGCGACCAACATAGAAATTTACGACTACGTGCGGGCGTATGAACGCCTTGTGTTTTCCTTCGACGGCGAAAGGGTTTTTAATCCGTCGGCGCAGAGCGTGTGGATAGAACTCCGCGGCAAAACGTACGAAATCGCAAGCGGCGAAACGGTCAAATTCAATGCGTAATTAGCAATGCGCAATGCGGAATTCAGAATTAAGAATGTAGAATTGCGGTAAAGATTTAATAGAATCAACCTCTTTCGTCTGCTACGCAGCCACCTTCCCCTTCAAAGTGGAAGGCGAGGGGTTGCGCGGAAATCTTGCTTTCCCCTTTGAAGGGGAAAGTACCTCGAAGAGGGGATAGAGGTTGATTATTCCGACCTCAATTCCGAATTCCGAATTCTTAATTCTGCATTCTTAATTCATAATTAAAATAAGGGGTGAATTTATGATACTCGATTTATTCAGCTTAAAGGGCAAAGTGGCAATCGTCACGGGGTCCAACACGGGGCTCGGGCAGGGCATCTGCCGCGCGTACGCCGAGGCGGGCGCAAAGGTGGTGGGCGTCTCCCGCAGACCGTCAACCGAAACGGAAGAGATTATCGGCAGCGAAAACTTTTACAACGTAATCGCAGACCTGTCATCTTGCGAGGTTATCCCCGAGGTGATAGAAAAGACGCTCGCCCGCTACGGTCGGATAGATATTCTCGTCAACAACGCGGGGATAATCAAGCGGCAGGACAGTATAGAGTTTTCCGAAGAGAACTGGGACAGCGTTTTAAACGTAAATTTAAAGACGGTTTTCTTCTTAACGCAAGCCGTTGCGAAGCAGTTTATAAAGCAGGGCGGGGGCGGCAAAATAATCAATATCGCCTCTATGCTCTCCTATCAGGGCGGCATACGCGTGCCCTCGTACACGGCGAGCAAATCGGCAATAAAGGGCATTACGATGACCCTTTCCAACGAGTGGGCGAAGTACGGCATAAACGTGAACGCAATCGCGCCCGGCTATATGGCGACCAACAACACGCAGCAGCTTAGGCAGGACGAGGAGCGGTCGGCGGACATTTTGGCGCGCATACCCGCGGGCAGATGGGGCACGCCCGCCGATTTGGAGGGCGCGGCGGTATACCTTGCAAGCGCGGCTTCGGACTACGTAAACGGATTTACTTTGGCGGTAGACGGCGGCTGGCTGGGGCGGTGAGCCGTTCACGAAAATTTGTTACCCGTCATTATGAGGAGCAAGCGGCATTGCGGTCTAATTTGAAATGCAATAGAATTTAGCCGTTTGCGACGTGATAATCTTTTTGCGCGTCCTTTTCCGTGCAAAATAAACTTTACCGCAGCAAAACGCAAATTGAGGTGACTTGCGTTGACTTCGTAAATCCAGATTGCCACGGGCTTTACAAGCCCTCGCAATGACAAGTAATCCGACACTCTGTCGCGGAAATTTTCCCCTCATCCGCAACTTTTTTATTCAAATAATTGATTATTTATAAATTATATGCTACAATTATTGCATAATTATTAATTTTACGGAGTTCATTATGATTGATATATCCTTGATAGAACAGACCGACCCCGAAATAGCCGAAGCATTAAAACTCGAACTTGCCCGCCAGCAGGGCAATATCGAGCTTATCGCCAGCGAAAATTTCGTCTCCCCCGCGGTGCTCGCCGCGGCGGGCAGTCACTTGACAAACAAGTATGCCGAGGGCTATCCCGCGCACCGCTACTACGGCGGCTGTCAGTTCGTCGATATCGCCGAGGATTTGGCGCGCGACCGCATAAAACAGCTCTTCGGCTGTGAATACTGCAACGTTCAGCCCCACTCGGGCGCGAGCGCGAACCTCGCCGTGTTCTTTGCAATGTTGCAGCCCGGCGACACGGTTATGGGCATGAACCTCGCGCACGGCGGTCACCTCTCGCACGGCTCGCCCGTCAACATTTCGGGCAAATATTTCAATATCGTGCCCTACGGCGTAAGCGAGGACAAGCAGGTAATCGACTACGACGAAATGGAAAAAACCGCGCTTGAATGTAAGCCCAAAATGATAGTTTCGGGCGCGAGCGCGTACCCGAGGGTAATCGACTTCAAGCGCATACGCGAAATCTGCGATAAGGTCGGCGCGTTGATGATGGTGGATATCGCCCATATCGCGGGCTTGGTTGCGGCGGGTCTGCACCCCTCGCCCGTTCCCTATGCCGACTTTGTTACGACCACAACCCACAAGACTTTGCGCGGACCGCGCGGCGGCGTTATCATGTGCAGGGAAGAGTACGGCAAGGCGATAGACAAAGCCGTGTTCCCCGGTATTCAGGGCGGACCTTTAATGCACATAATCGCGGCAAAGGCGGTGGCGTTTAAGGAAGCGTTGCAGCCCGAATTCAAGCAATATCAAAAGCAAATAGTTAAAAACGCGGCGGCAATGGCGGATGAGTTTAACAAACTCGGCGTAAAAATGGTTTCGGGCGGAACCGACAACCACCTTATTTTATTGAACCTTACCGACAAGGGTATGACGGGCAAAGAGCTCGAACATATGCTCGACGAGGTGCATATAACCGTCAACAAAAATGCAATACCGTTCGACACGCAGAAACCTTTCGTGACGAGCGGTATAAGGATAGGCACGCCGGCAATGACCTCGCGCGGGATGAAAGAGCCCGAGGCAAGAAAGATTGCACGGCTTATCGCCGAAATTATAGATAAAAAGGAAGAGGCTTACGCGCACGTCACCGCAGAGGTTGCGGCGCTGTGCAAAGCGTTCCCCCTGTACGCCGATTGCGTGAGATAAATCAGTTGCTTATAACTTTGCCCTCTACCGAATATAAAACGGGGTAAGAGGTTGCGGTTTTGGTCTTGCTGTCCGTTTTGAAAACGCAGTGGGCAACCCAATACTTTTGCTCGGTGTGCAGGGCTTTACAGGTAATTTCCTTGTTTACGTCCAAGTCGCCCGTATGAGCCGTTGCTTCCAAGGTCATTTGGGAAATATCGTCCGTATAGGTAACCGAAGAGTAGAGATATATATCCACGGGAACGGTGGAAATAAACAGCGTAAACGTGTTTTTCGCAACAGCGTAAACATACTCGGAATCTGCGCGCGTTTTTATGGACATTTTAGTTAAAAGGTACGGGCTTGCCGTATCTTCGGTTGCATTAGTTTCGACGTGCGGGCTGTTATCGCCGTTCGGAGAAGCGTATACGCTAACCGCGCCGAAAGAGGATAAGCATAAGCTTGAAAGAATAAGTGCTGTGAGTAAAATTTTTTTCATTTGTTTCTCCTTTTTCTTATAATGTAGCAAATTGAAACGGTGGCGGCGGTGCTTACTGCAACGCACAAAACGACAATGGCGATAATAACGAAAATTTCTTCGGTGGTGTATAACCAAACATGTACCTCGCCGCCGTCTGTATCGACAGGCTGAAAATATACGCAAACGACGATTAAAGCCGTTAAAATAACAAAAAAGGACAGCGAACTGCCCGCGGAAATTAAACCTACTTTTACTAAACTCAACTGCTTTTTGGCGGGCTTTTCTTCGGGGACAGGTTCGGGTTCGGCTAAGGTTTCCGTTTCGGTCTCGGTTGTCGCTTCGGTTTCGGGTGCGGCTATGGGCTCGGTCTCGGAAACGGTTTCTGTTTCCTCATCATCCGCCGTAGCGGCGGTTTCGCCCTGTCCGCCCGTCAATAAATAATTTACGCTTACGCCTAAGACATTTGCAACGCGGTTAATGCTGTCGAAATCGGCAAGAGCGTTCTGGTTTTCCCACCTTGAAACAGAAGACGGGGAAGAATTCACCGCTTTCGCAAAAGCTCTGACAGATAATTTGCGTTCTTCACGCAGTTTCTTTAAAAATTGTCCGTCAATCATTCGTAATGCCTCTCTTTGACTAACATTTTAATACAGCTTTTTAATTTTTGCAATAGTTGTTTCAATTTTGGCACACGTGTTTCAAAATTGGGACAAAGCAGTGTTTCAAAATAGGGACACTTGTTTCAAAAATGACTAAATCATTCCGTTGCCATTTTCGCCGATTGCGTTTTATAATCAAGGCGAAATTTACAATGGAGGAATGTTTTTATGAAAATGAGAACAAAGATTTTCACGAGTGTAATTGCATTTATACTCAGCTGTGTTATGTTGTTCATTGCAGCAGTGAGTAACAGTACTAAAAAGGAAGATGTTTCTTTTGCATCTATAAGGACAATGACTTTGTCTGATTCAAAAATTGATTCGCAAAGTATTTTGTCCGAATTTGAGGATGCGGAGTTAAAAGAGGTAGGAAGCACTATTTGTTTTGAAGGATATAAAACGCTTGACGTTAATTTATTTTCCGAAATAGACAATATAAGTGAAAATGATTTAAATGAAATTCAAATTTGCAAAGTCAAATACAATTTTTCTTATGATACAGAAAGTAATGTTGTAACATTGTCCGCAGAAATGCATAATGAAAAAGGCGAAATTGAAATTGATAGATTAAGTGGTTATGCTTTTATAAACTCGGAAGGCAATATTGATGCCTTAATGAATATTGATGGTGAAACTGTTTTCTTAAGTGAAATGCAGGAAGCAGGTTTGATTCAAAATTGTGGTTGGTTTTCTCGGCTTTTTAAAAAGATTGTTGTTGCTGTTGTTGCAGTCGTTGCGGTAGCAGCTGTTGCGGCAGTTGTGGTTGCTACCGCAGGTGCGGGTATGGCGGCGGTAATCGCTGCTGGTGCTGTTGCTGGTGCCGTAGTTGGAGGTGTTGCCGGGGGCTTGATTTCCTATTCAGAGTATGGTAAACTGGATTGGCGTTGGATAGTTGGTGGTATAGTTATCGGAGGCGCGTTAGGCGCTGTAACAGGTTGGGGTGTCGGCACTATGATGGGGGCGGGTTCCTCAACAGCTTCAGTTTCAACGGTGACAACTAATAATACCACGGGAACAAGTCAAATTGACGATTTAATAAATGCTGCAAATAAAGGTGAACTCGGGGTAAAAGACTCTTTAATTAATAAGGGTTATCTTGACCCGAATAGTGCAACTTATAGAAAATATTATGATTATTATAATACAATATCAAAAGAAATAATGCAGGCTAAATCACCTATTGTTGAGCAAAATGGATATTTAAAATGGGTAGTTGAAGGAGCATATAATTCTACTTGTGGAAAATGGGAATTAGTTATTGACCCGATAAACAAATCAATTGCACATTTTCTGTTTTTTACATAATAATTGAGGTATATATGTATCACAAAGTTAAATTCAAAGTTAAAAATGATGCGCTTTCAGAAGAAATGGCGAATTTACATCGTAATAAAATAACATATGTCGAAGACGGCTTGTTCGGCACCCGTAGTCAGGGCGGAGGCTTTTCATTGTATTTGCAGGATAGTTATTTGTGCTTTGATATTGACTTAGATAATAAATGTTTGGTTGATTTTAGTGGATTATGTTCCAATAATGATATAATCAATGCTCAGCTTGAATTTCCAAAAGAGATTATAGATTGTATTATTTATGCGGATATATCAGAGAATTTATTAAAAGGCTGCGGTTGGCGTATATCAATCAAAATGAATAAATGTAAATACGATAAAGATAAAGGCGTTATGTGGTTTGGCGAAGTGGAAATAAAACAGACGTCATATCGCATATTTGAAAATTTATTTATACAATTAGATGATGATAATTATTTGCAAGGTATTATTATCACGTATATTAAATAAATTTACAGCATGAATTTTAGACAGTATATAAATTCATTGCCCTATGAACAGCAATATGCTAAGGGGTTAGAGGTCTTAAAAATGTTTGCCGAACAGTTGGGTGAAAAAATAATTTGGCTCTGATAAATGAAATTTATGCAATTTGATACCGACGGCAAAATTCAAGAATATATAGAATGTGCCGAAGCTTTATTTACTTACGATAAGTTAGAAAGTATAATTAACTGCTCGAAAGAGGACGCAAAGAGAAGCGTTGCATTGGGTAAGAAGTTGTTTTCATTGGCAAAACAGCTTTTTACCAATGCGCCCGAAGATTTTATATGCTTATTGGATAGCCCGAACGTTGCCGTTGCGGAGCGCACGGCGGAATGTCTGTATCCCCTATACCCAAAAAAATGCAGTAAAATTTTTCATAAATACTTACTTACGTTAGAGCACGGTTTGGAAAAGTTCAGGGTAAAAACTATAATCGAGGGATTAACCGAAGGGCAAAAGTTTTTTACTGACTATTTCAAAAAGTTTTACGGTGTAGACGATTTATCTACATTAAATAGAGAAAAGTAAATATCTTTTATGAAAAGAAAATCATTGTTGTTGGCAGGAATAATAGCGATTGCGGTTTGCTCGGCGGCTATGTTCGGCGGGTGCGATAGTTCGTTGTATTATAAAAACTCAGTAACCACCGACGACGGCGTTCTGGTTTATTACAACACTCATTCAGACAAAGCTTTCGTTGCGGTGAGGAAAATTCAACGTTCTATTCCCGCGAAGGTGCGTTGTATTATAAATCGAACGACCAAAAGGCTGAATTTAATCATTAAACCAACGCTGTAAAAATTCAAATGAAAAAGAGAATTGCAATTTTAATATTTTTGCCGATTGCGGCAATATGCTTCGCGTTTGCAGGTTGCGGAAAGCAGTCGCTTTCCGCAACCGATATTTATAATCAATGTGTATACAACGTTGTAGAGGTTAAGGCTGTAAGCGAGGGTGTAGGCGAAAGCTTCGGCACCGCGGAAATTATTTCAAAGAGCGGCGAGCTTGTAACAAACGCTCACGTTGTAACGTATACCCGCCTTAACGTCGTAAACACTTTCGATAGTTACTATATCCGCTTTTCGTACGAGAATAATTACAGAGAGGTAACGCTCGAAAAGTTTGATTCCGAAAAGGATATCGCGTTTTTAAAGCTTAAAGACGTGGCGGGGCTGAACATTAAGCCCGTAAATACGGGCAACTCGGACAGTCTTAAAGCGGGGCAAAGGGTTTATGCGGTCGGCAACGCTTCTAATTACGGCATAGGCATATTCGAAGGGATAGTAAGTATTCCGTTGATTAACGTTGAACTTGACGGCGCGGTGCGCAGCGTTATTCAGTGCGATTTGACGATAGCGGCGGGCAACAGCGGCGGCGCGCTTTTAAATGCGGCGGGCGAGCTTGTGGGCATTACGACTTTCCGCACAAAGGACAATTCGGGCAACGTTATCTACGGCATAGTATACTGTATACCGATAAACACGGTGATTGAATTATTTAATGCCGGTTGAATTTTTAAGCCCCGCGGCGTTTCGCCGCGGGGCTTGTACTTTTTATATTACTTGTTTTCGGCGTGCTTGCTCTTTGCCTTTGCAAACCTTTCGTTGGTCTTTTTAATGAGGAATGACAGCGGCTTGTAGACAATCATCGTCACGACCGAAATAATCACGGCTTTTATAAAGTTGAATAAAAGCGCCCAGTACCATGTCTTTATAAACAGCTCCCGACCCGCCTGCCAGCTACCGCCGAACGCCGCCGTAAACGCGGGGAAATTCAGCAGATAATTTACGGGCAGGCTGACGGCGCACTGCGCGACAACCCCGAGAAAGAGCGTGAGAATTACCACCTTAATGCCCTTGTGCTTTTTGTATACTATGGCGGGAATAAGCATATACGGCAGCACGAATAGCACGTTGGCAAGCTCCCCCACAAACGCCGTTTGCCCCACGGTGAGCGCGTGTATAAGCTCCTTTAAAACCGCCACTATGCACCCCGCGACGGGACCCAACGCAAACCCCGAAAGCATTACGAACACGTTCGAAAAATCGAGCTTTAAAAAGGTGACGGGGGTGCCGGGCAGCAGCGGAAAGTCGAACAGCGTCAACACGTATGAAAGCGCGGTGAAAATGGCGATAAACGACATTCGCGTTGCCGTAAAGTAGTTTTTAACCGCCTCGCCCTTGCTCTGCGGCGCGGGCGACGCGCTTTCCGTTTGCAGTTCTTTGTCAATTTCGTCTTGCATAAAAAACTCCTCAAAAAATATTTTTCAAAGTTGTTCTTCGCATTAAAAAACGCCCCGAAATTTTCGGAGCGCGAAAAGACGATATACAAAAACGGCTTTTACATTCTTTTATCATCCGGACTTTAACCGTCGGTTACGGAATTGCGCCGTATCGGGAACGCGTCGGGATTTTTTTGCGAGCCGCGCGCTCTTCGCAGACTATACTGCCGGTGGGGAATTGCACCCCGCCCCAAAGAATAACTTTAAAATTGTATTTACATTATATTTCAATATTTGCTTGCTGTCAATTGATTTTTAGCGATTGTGAAGCGCCATTTCGCCCCGCCGCAAGGCGGCACGGGTTACCGAAGCGTAGCGAGTGCTCGGTTACTGTCATTGCGAGGCGGCTTGCCGCCGTGGCAATCCAGAATTACGGAGTATGCGGGTGTTCGCCTTAAATTGCATTGTAATGTGGCAAGGTTAGTTTTGCGCGAAAATACCTCTTCGAGGCGCGCAAAAAGATTCTTCGACTGCGCACGGCGAAAACTTGCGCGTTTCAACATTTTATCGCTCTGCCGTGCTACGCTACTGCGTGCCGCGCAAACGCGGGGCAGAATGACAGTGGTGCGTGGCGACCGCTTTCCGCTACTACGTGCCGCCTACGGTGGAGCATAATGACGGCGGCGGGCTATGCTGTTTTTCATCTACTTTTACCACAATTTGGCGTAATTGGTGTGTTTGCCGAAAAATGTATGAATATATCCGTTTTGTGTATGTATTTTAGAAAGGCAAAGATTTATAATTTATGTGTATGAAAATGTGCGCGTATTGCGCGCGTGAGGTGATTTATATGACGATAAAAGAAAAACTCGACAATTTGGTTGAAGAGCTCGGAAACGTCGGGATAGTTCCCGTAATCAAGCTCGACAAGGTGGAAAACGCCGAAAAGCTTGCAAAGGCTCTGCGCGACGGCGGCATTAACTGCGCCGAAGTTACTTTCCGTGCAAAGGGCGCGGACGAGGTTATCAAGCGCATGACCACGGCTTATCCCGATATGTTGGTCGGCGCGGGCACGGTTTTAACCTGCGAGCAGGCGGACGCGGCTTATAAAGCGGGTGCGAAATTCTGCGTTGCCCCCGGTCTTAACCCCAAGGTGGTTAAGCACTGCCTCGACAAGGGTATTCCTTTCGCTCCGGGGCTTTCGTCGGCAAGCGAGATTGAGCAAGCTTTGGAATTAGGGCTCGACTTTGCCAAATTCTTCCCCGCGGAACAGGCGGGCGGGCTTCCCTACATAAAGTCGGTCTGCGGACCTTACACCACAATGCGCTTTATGCCCACTGGCGGCGTTACGGCGGACAACCTCAACACATATCTTGCGTACAGCAAAATCGTGTGCTGCGGCGGTAGCTGGATAGTGCCCGGCAAAATGCTCGACGAAGAGAACTGGGAGGGCATTACCGCGTTGTGCAAGGAAGCTATCGACAAGATGCTCGGCTTCAAGATGGTGCACGTCGGTCTTAACTGCGCTAACCCCGAAGAGGCGGAAGCGGTTGCCGACAAGTTCGACGCGGCTTTCGGCTTTGCGAAGAAGGTGGGCAACAGCTCGGTGTTTGCGGATACGTATATCGAGTGCATGAAGAAGCCTTTCTACGGCAAGAACGGACATATCGCCGTTGCGACGAACTCGGTCAAGAGAGCGTTATATCAGCTTGAAAGGCGCGGTTTTAAGGTAAAGGAAGGCTCGCAGAAATACGACAAGAGCGGCGAAATGACGGTTGCGTATTTAGAGGACGAGTTCGGCGGCTTTGCGGTGCATTTGGTTAAAGCGAAGTAATACCTACACTTGGCTTCTACCTTTTGTATAAGGGGGAAGCTGTCACCGAAGGTTACTGAGGTGACTGATGAGGGATAAGGCAAATTTTGACTTTATTACACAACCCTCATCCGTCATTTTCTCGCTACGCTACGAAAACGCCACCTTCCCCCTTTATTAAGGTGGAAGGCAAGTTTAAGGAAAATAAAAAAATCTTTATTTATAAAGGAGATAAAATATTATGAAAAAAATCGTAACTATGGGCGAAATTATGCTTCGTCTTTCCACACCCAACAACGAAAAGTTCATTCAAGCCGACGAGTTCGACATCAACTACGGCGGCGGCGAGGCTAACGTTGCGGTTTCCTGCGCCAACTACGGTCACAAGGCTGAATTCGTTACGGCTGTTCCCGCTAACGAGATTGGCGACTGCGCCGTTGCGGCTCTCAGAAAGTACGGCGTGGAAGTAGACCACATCGCTCACTGCGGCGAGCGTTTGGGTATCTACTATCTTGAAACGGGCGCTTCCGTTCGTCCCTCCAAAGTAGTTTACGACAGAGCTCATTCTTCCATATCCACGGCAAAACCCGAAGATTTCGATTTCGACGCAATCTTTGAGGGCGCGGACTGGTTCCACTTCACGGGTATTACTCCGGCTGTTTCCAACAGCGCGGCGGTTCTCACCGAAGAGGCGTTAAAGGCGGCTAAAAAACACGGCGTAACCGTTTCGTGCGATTTGAACTTCCGCAAAAAGCTTTGGACGAGCGCGAAGGCAAAGAAGGTTATGACCAACCTTATGCAGTACGTAGACGTGTGCATCGGCAACGAAGAGGACGCCGACCTCGTTTTGGGTTACAAGCCGGGCGAAACGGACGTTACCAAGGGTGATTTGGAGCTTGCCGGCTATCAGGATATATTCAAGAGAATGTGCAAAGATTTGGGCTTCAAGTATGCAATCTCTTCGCTCCGCGTATCGCACTCGGCTTCCGATAACGGCTGGTCGGCTTGCATTTACAGCGCAAAAACCAAGGAATTCTATCATTCCAAGACCTATTCCCTGCATCCCATCGTTGACCGCGTAGGCGGCGGCGACAGCTTTGCGGGCGGCGTTATCTGCGGCTTCCTCGACGGTAAAGATTTCAAGGAAGCTTTGGAATTCGGCGTTGCGGCTTCGGCGTTAAAGCACACCATTCCCGGCGACTTCAACCTTGTATCGCGCAAGGAAGTTGAAGCTTTGGCGGGCGGCGACGGCTCGGGCAGAGTTCAGAGATAATTAAGAATTAAGAATTAAGAATGACAATAAGGAAAAATTATTAAAAATAATAACCTATAATTCTGCATTCTTAATTATACATTCTGCATTAAAAATTATGAAGATAGCATTTCGCACGCACGACCTCGGCGTTAAAGGCGCCGAGGGTGCGGTTGAAAAACTACATCAGTGCGGTATAGACGCGGTTCAGCTTGTGGCGTATAAGTTTATCGACGAAATCGCTTACAAGCCGAACGCGCTCACCGCGGACGTTGCCGAAAGTTTGGGCAAAACGCTCAAAGAGGGCGGCATATCCGTGCCCTTAATCGGCGCGTATTTTAACCCCGTCCACTCGAATAAGCAAAAGGTGGCGGACTGCAAGGCGGTGTTTAAGGACTATCTTAAATATTCCTCGCTTTTGGGTTGCAACATAGTCGGCAGCGAAACGGGCAGTTTCAACGACGACAAGTGGACTTACAACCCCCAAAACCGCACCGAAGAAGCTTTGCAGACTGTTATCGAAACGTTTACCGAGCTTGCGGACTACGCTAAAAGCTGCGGCGCGTATATCGGTATGGAGGGCGCGGCGGGTCATGTATGCTGGAACGTAGCGACTTTAAAACGCGCGATAGACGGCGTAAACCGCGACAACGTAAAGGTGATTTTCGATATCTACAATTACCTTGACGCGTCCAACCACGAAAGCTATCTCGAAATTTTGGACGAGGGGTTAAAGACATTTGCGGGCAGGATTGTCGTATTCCATTTAAAGGACTACGTTTTCGAGGACGGCAAGGTTAAGCAGGTGCCCCCCGGTAAAGGCTTATTCGACTATCCCGCAATTCTTTCACGCATAAAGGCGTACGATAAAAACGCCGTCCTCGTATTAGAGGGCACCACGGGCGAGAATATTTTGCCCTCGATAGCTTTTATCAAAAAAATCTGGGAGCAGGTTTAGGGCAATTCAGAATTAAGAATTAAGAATGTAGAATTAAGCTAAGGTGAAGAGCGTCAACCTCTTCCGTCGCCTTCGGCGCCACCTTCCCCTTCAAAGTGGAAGGCGAGGAATAGGTACGCCGTCATTGCGAGGCACAACGTGCCGTGGCAATCCAGAATTACGTAGTCTGTGAAGAGTACCTCGAAGAGGGGATAGAGGTTGATTATTCCGACCGCAATATATAATTCTGAATTCTGCATTTATAAAAAGGAGTTTTATATGAAATTTGACGTGCGTTACGCAAACCACCCCGACGATTCCAAAAAGTACGATACTAAGGAATTGAGGGAAAAATATTTAATCAAAAAGCTGTTCGAAGAGGACGATATTTTATTGACCTATTCCCATCAGGACAGAATTATCGCCGGCGGCGCAATGCCCGTTAAAAAGGCGTTGTCGCTCGGCACTTTCAAGGAACTCGCAACCGCGTATTTCCTCGAAAGAAGAGAGATGGGCGTTATCAATATCGGCGGCGCGGGTGTAATAACCCTCGACGGCAAAAAGTATGAACTCGCTCACAAAGAGGGCATTTATATCGGCATGGGCACGAAAGAGGTGGTATTTACGTCGGTTGACGCGAAGAACCCCGCCAAATTCTATATCAACTCATCGCCCGCGCATAAAACCTACCCCACGGTTAAAATCACCAAACCCGTAGAGGGAGTGCCCGCACCCGAGGGCGTGCGCTACTGCGTGCAGAAGCACCTCGGCAGCGTGGAGGGCATTAACAAGAGAACAATTAACCAGTTTATCGTCGACGACGTGTGCGAAAGCTGTCAGCTTGCAATGGGTATGACCGAGCTTGCAGAGGGCGCCGCATGGAATACGATGCCGGCGCACACGCACGAAAGAAGAATGGAAGTTTATATGTACTTTGATGTACCCGAAGAAGAAGCGGTTATTCACCTTATGGGCACGCCGCAGGAGACAAGGCATATCATTATGCACAACGAGCAGGCAGTTATCTCGCCCAGTTGGTCCATTCACTCCGGCGTAGGTACCCACAATTACACTTTCATTTGGGGTATGTGCGGCGAAAACAAGGCGTACGACGACCAGGACTGGATAAAAACGAAGGACTTAAAGTAATTAAGAATTAAGAATTAAGAATTATATACCCCCCTCAGTCACTGCGTGACAGCTCCCCCCTCTGAAAGAAGGGTGAGCCTTTGCGAGTGCACAACCCGAGGCATACCCCTTATTAAGGGGGAGGCTCCGCGGAACGCGGTGGTGGGGGTTTAATTCCGATTTACGCATTAAATTAAAATAATAAACGTAGCAAGGAAAATCGCATTTTTCCGCAGCGCGACCCAATTTGCGAAAACTTTCGCCTGAGCGGAGGGAATGCCCGCGATTATATAATCACGAGTGCCCCGAGCTATCGCGGGCAGGGAGGCAGAGCCTTCCGAAATCGCAGAAAATGTCGCCTGTCGCCAAGGCGAGATTTTTGCGAGAAAATAAATTTTAGGGGAAATAAAATGGCAGTATTATTATTCAAAGACGTAAACAAGGTCTATCCGAACGGTTATCACGCGGTTCACGACTTTAACATGGAAATCAAAGACGGCGAATTCATTTGTCTCGTCGGCGATTCCGGTTGCGGCAAGTCGACTACGCTTCGTATGATAGCCGGTTTGGAGGATATCACCGCGGGCGAGTTCTATATTGATGGCAAGCTCGCAAACCAGATGAGCTCGCGCGAGAGGGGAATAGCAATGGTATTCCAGTCGTACGCGCTCTATCCTCATCTCACCGTATACGAAAACCTCGCGTTCGGTCTTATGTTAGAGGGCATCGACGCCGACGTTATCGAGGAAAAGGTGCAGGCGACGGCAAAAATACTCGGCTTGACCGATTACCTCGAAAGATTCCCCAGAAATCTTTCCGGCGGTCAGTGCCAGCGTGTTGCGGTAGGCCGTGCGCTTATCCGTAAGGTTTCCATCTTCCTTATGGACGAACCTTTATCCAACCTCGACGCAAAACAGCGCGTTACGATGCGTTCGGAAATCAAGCAGATTCACCGCTCGGTCGGCGCGACGACTATCTACGTAACGCACGACCAGACGGAAGCTATGACCATGTCCGATAGAATCGTCGTTATGAAATCGGGCGGCTACGTTCAGCAGATAGGCACGCCTTTCGAGCTGTACTTCTATCCGAAGAACCTGTTCGTTGCGGGCTTTATCGGCGAGCCTCCCATGAACTTCTTAAAGGGCACCGTTCAGGACGGCAAGTTCGTAAACGACGCAGGCTTGTCGTTCGATATCAAGCCCTTGGTTAAGGACGTTGCTTCGATAGAGGGTAAACCCGTCGTATTCGCGTTCCGTCCCGAAGCTATCAAGGTTGCAAAGGACGGCAAGGCGGGCAAGGACGAGTATTTAATCGAGTCGCAGGTCGACTTGACCGAGCTTTTGGGCGACACGACCAACGTATACGCAAACGTAGGCGACGTAAACGTAATTTTAAAGGTCAACCCTCACGACACTCCCGAAATGGGCGAGGCGTTCAAGTTCTGCGTGCCCCACAAGGCGGCTTACATCTACGACGCGGAAACAGAGGAAGCCGTTCCTTCCGACGTTCAGAGAAATTAACGGCGCGGGTTGAAACCTTTAAATTAAGGAGAAAATATTCTATATGGAACTTATAAGCAAAAAGATATACAATAAGCCCGAAAGACCTGTTAAGATTATGCAGTTCGGCGAGGGCAACTTTCTTCGCGCGTTCGTCGACTGGATTATACAGAACTTAAACGACGACGGCGCGATAAACGCGGGCGTGGTTGTGGTTCAGCCCATGCCTTTCGGCAGAGTTAAGGAATTAAAAGAGCAGGACGGGCTGTACACCCTCCGCTTAGAGGGCATAGATAACGGCGAAAAGGTTAAAAAGAGCCGCGTTATCGACGTTATCTCCGACCTTTTAAACCCCTTCGAGGAGTACGAAAAGTACCTTTCCTACGGCGAAAGCGAGGACTTGCAGATTATCATTTCCAATACGACGGAAGCGGGCATTGCGGTTGACCCCACGGACACCGATTTAACCGTCTGCCCCAAGTCCTACCCCGGCAAACTCCTTGCGCTCTTAAAGAGACGTTACGACCGTTTTAACGGCGATATGACAAAGGGTCTTGCAATCGTGCCTTGCGAGCTTATCGACAACAACGGCGACGAGCTGTACAGGTGCTTAACCGAGCTTGCGAAGATAAACAAGATGGACGAAAAGTTCATCGAGTGGATACAGAAGGCAAACCATTTCACCTCGACTTTGGTCGACAGAATTGTCCCCGGCTATCCCAAAAACGAAATCGCCGATATCCAGAAGGAGACGGGCTATATCGACAACAACATAGTAAAGGGCGAAATTTTCCACCTTTGGGTCTTGAAAAAGGAACCCCACGTTCAGAAGGTTTTACCCGCGGACAGCACGGGCTTGAACGTAATCTTTGCCGACAGCATAAAGCCGTATAAGCAGAGAAAGGTTAAAATTTTAAACGGTTCGCACACCGCAATGGTGCCTATCGCATACCTTGCGGGGATAGACACGGTAGGCGAGGCGGTAAACGACCCCGTTATAGGCAAGTTCGTGCACGACTTCGTGTTTGACGAGGTAAACCCCACGATAGACCTGCCGCAGGACCAGATGGTGGCGTTTGCAAACAGCGTTATAGAGAGGTACAAAAACCCCTATATCCGCCACGAGCTCATGTCTATCGCGCTCAACTCGACGACCAAGTTCAGAACGAGGCTTCTGCCCACGCTTGAAGATTATATCCGCATTAAGGGCGCTTTGCCGCAGCACTTGCTGTTCGCGTTCGCGGCTCTCGTAAAATTCCATAAGGGGCTTCGCGGCGATGAGAAAATCGCGCTCAACGACGACCCCGCACTGCTTGCTCACTGGGCAAAGCTTTGGGCGGAGTTCGACGGCGACTATACCGCGCTCGCAAAGAAAGCTTTGGCGTGGACGGACGCGTGGGAAGTGGATATGAACGGGTTGCACCCCGATATCACGGCGACGGTTGCCAAATACTTGCAGGCTATGGATACCAAGGGTATGAAGGCGGCGGTAGAGTGCTTCGTCGGCGGCTGCAAGGGCGCGTGCAAGTAATTTAAAATTAGGAATTGTGACCGCAATATGACCTTCCCCTTAGGGGGAAGGTGGCGCCGCGGTCAACGCGGTGACGAATGAGGGGTTGGCAAGTTTCAAAGCGTTAGGCTTATGTCCGACCAACCCCTCATCAGTCAACTGCTTGTTGCAGTTGACAGCTTCCCCCTAAGGGGAAGCTTATAATAAGGTTAAATTCTGCATTTAAACGAGGTCGAAATGACAAAAAAATCAATAATTATAAACCCGTTGGACAACGTTGCGGTCGCGCTCTGCGACTTGAAAAAGGGAGAATGCGAACAAGGCGTAACCTTGAAAGAGGACGTTACCAAGGGTCATAAATTCGCTCTGCGCGAAATTAAAAGCGGCGAAAATATCATAAAGTACGGCGTACCCATCGCGCACGCAACCGAGGATATCGCCGTCGGCAAATGGGTGCATACGCACAACGTTAAAACCAATCTTTCCGAAAATCTTGAATACGAGTACAACAAGGTCGACTGCGACTTAAAGCCCCGAAAAATGCGCAAGGTAAACGTTTACCCCCGCGCAAACGGCGACGTGGGTATCCGCAACGAGATATGGGTTATCCCCACCGTCGGCTGCGTAAACGGACAGGCTAAGGAAATAGTGGAAAGATTCAAGGCAGAGTGCGGCGAGGACGGCTTCGACGGCGTGTTCACGTACACTCACCCCTACGGCTGTTCACAGCTCGGCGACGACCACGAGCGCACCAAACTCATTTTGCAGAAAATGGTGCGTCACCCCAACGCGGGCGGCGTTTTAGTGCTCGGTTTGGGTTGTGAAAACAACCAAATGGCGGCTTTTAAAGAGAGCCTCGGCAAGGTCGACGGCAACAGAATTAAGTTTTTAATCTGTCAGGAAGTGGCGGACGAGATTGCGGCGGGCGTTGAGCTCTTAAAGGAAATCGCAAAGGTTGTTAAGACGGACAAGCGCGTCGAAAAGGATATATCCTGCCTTAAAGTCGGCTTAAAGTGCGGCGGCAGCGACGGGCTTTCGGGCATAACCGCAAACCCGCTCGTCGGCTATTTTTCCGACTATATCGTATCGGTGGGCGGCACGTCCGTTTTATCCGAGGTCCCCGAAATGTTCGGCGCGGAGCAACAGCTTATGAACCGCTGCAAGGACAGGGCGACTTTCGAAAAGGCGGTCAAGCTTATAAACGACTTCAAGGACTATTTCCGTTCCAACGGTCAGCCCGTGGGCGAAAATCCCTCGCCGGGCAACAAGGCGGGCGGCATAACCACTTTGGAAGATAAGTCGTGCGGCTGTACCCAAAAGTCGGGCTCGGGTCCCGTGTCGGACGTAGTGTTCGACGACGGGTTCGTCACTCAAAAGGGCTTAAACCTTTTAAACGGACCGGGCAACGATATGTGCGCCGTAACCAACATTGCGGCGGCGGGTTGCCATTTGGTGCTCTTCACCACGGGGCGCGGCACGCCTTTCGGCGGGTTTGTTCCGACTATAAAGGTTGCAACCAATTCCGAACTTGCCAAAAACAAGGCAAACTGGATAGATTTCAACGCGGGCGCGGTGCTCGAAAGCGATTTTGATACCCAGCTTGAAAAGTTTATAGATTTAATAGTCGCGGTTGCGAACGGCAAAAAGACGAAAAACGAGCTCAACAACACGAAAGAGATTGCAATTTTCAAGACGGGCGTAACGCTGTAATTTAACTTTCTTGTCATCCTGAGCGTAGGGCGTTAGCCCGAAGTCGAAGGAACTGGTTGGTTGACGGGTCGCACATTTTAGGTGCTTGTTTTGAGTATCTTTGCAGATGTTTCGACTGCGCTTCGCTCCGCTCAACATGACAGTATTATAACCACACTTGCAAACCTTATTTGTGAGAAAGGAGAAATTTTTTATGAAAAAGTTTATGGATAAAGATTTTCTGCTCGAAACGGAGACGGCTAAAAAGCTGTACCACGAGCATGCGGAAAAAATGCCTATTATCGACTATCACTGTCACTTACAGCCTAAGGAAATTTACGAGGATAAAAAATTCCGTAATTTAACTGAGGTTTGGCTGGGTGCCGGCGACAGGTACGGCGACCACTACAAGTGGCGTTCCCTCCGCGCAAGGGGCTACGAAGAGGACAGCATATCCGGTCCCGACGACGACTACAAAAAATATATGCAGTTCGTCGAGAGTATGCCCTACTTTGTCGGCAACCCCTTATATCACTGGTCGCACCTCGAAATGCAGAGATATTTCGGGATAGACGACATAATCAACACCAAAAACGCCGAAAAGATTTGGAAAAAGGCGAACAAGGTGCTCGAAACGCTCACCGCGCGCGAGATGATGTACAAGTTCAACGTTAAAACGGTGTGCACCACCGACGACCCCGTCGACAGTTTGGAGTGGCACAAGAAGATGAACGCCGACCCGACCTTAAAGGTAAAGGTTCGCCCCGCATTCCGCCCCGACAAGGCTATAAACGTAGAACTTAGCTGGTTTGCAAGCTGGGTTAAACAGCTTGCAGGCGTTGTCGGCAAGGAGATTAAATCGCTTGAAGATTTGTGCGACGCGCTTGCCGACAGAATCAAGTATTTCGACGAAATGGGTTCCCGCCTTTCCGACCACGCTTTGGACGTAGTCTGCTACGCTCCCGCAACCTACGAAGAGGCAAACGCCATCTTCTTAAAGGGCATGAAGGGCGAGCATATCTCGGTCGAAGAGCAGGATAAATACAAGGGCTATGTGCTCATATTCCTCGGCAAACAGTATGCAAAATACGGCTGGGTACAGCAGTACCATATCGGCGCACTTCGCAACAACTCAAAGAGTATGCTCGAAAAGATTGGTCCCGACACGGGCTTCGACGCGATAGAGGACGCCGTATATATGGAAAAGCTCTCCGCGCTTTTGGGCGAGCTCGACGGGCAGGACGCACTGCCGAAAACCATTTTGTACTGTCTCAACCCTCGCGACAACTACGCGCTCACCGTGCTTTCGGGCTGCTTCCAGAAAGAGGGCGTAAAGGGCAGAGTGCAGGTCGGCACCGCGTGGTGGTTCCTCGACCAGCAGGACGGCATGAAGACCAACTTGGAGACGCTTATGCAGGTAGGCTTGGTGGCGCAGTCGGTCGGTATGCTTACCGATAGCCGTTCTTTCCTCGCATATCCCCGTCACGAGTATTACAGAAGAATACTTTGTAATATGCTCGGAAATTTGGTGGAAAGCGGGCAGTACCCCGCCGAAGAGCTTGAAACGCTCGGCAAGATTGTTGAGGACGTGTGCTACAACAACGCGAAGGAATACTTTAATTTTTAATTAAGAATTAAGAATTCAGAATTAAGAATTAAATCTGACCTTAATCTTGGCTTCCACCTTTTGTATAAGGGGGAAGCTGTCGCAACCGCTAAGGTTGTGACTGATGAGGGATAAGGAAAATTTTGACCTTATTACACAACCCTCATCCGTCTTGACCTAAACGGTCAAGCCACCTTCCCCACGGTGGGGGAAGGCTACAATAATGAATATAAGCGGTGCGGTCGTAAAGACCGCGCCGCTTAATTTGTCTAAAAAACCTTGCAATTTCGGTTTGTATGTGATATACTTATTAAGCTAAACAAAATCTGAATAATGGGTAACGAGAATTTCCGCGTTTTTTTATGCGGTTTTTTCCGCGTACGCTTAAATTCCTACATTCAATTGATAGTTTGCTGTTCCTCACGTTTTTTTAGATAGAGCATAGTAAGCCTTTTGGCATTTCTCCACTCTATCTAAAATGGGCAACTACCATGTATTTGGTTATTTGAGGTATAATTAAACGTTTAAACGGTTAATTCGCGGAACCTACCCAAAGATTTTGTTTAGCGACAATTAGGAGATTTGCTTTAAATAGGGGTGCGTCTCTTAATTGAGGCGCATTTTTTTATTTTTGGGAGGTTTTTTATGGAACTTGAAAAAAGTGAAAGCGTTTTGGGCAGTTTATATGCCTTGCGCGGCGGACTTTCTGCAATTTCGGTGGAGCGCGACAAGGCGCGGCTCGCCGACGAAGAGTGTTTTGAAAAGCTTAAAGCTGTCGCTGGCAGAGTAGGGCTTGAACACGGCGCGGACAAGGATGACGAGGAAAACGAAAATAGCGACAAAACGCTTAAATATTGCGAGTGGCTCTGCGGCGACGAACCCGAAAAGCTTTTAAACCGCACGCATTCCGAATTGCTTGACGAAGTAAAAGAAAAGGAAATTATCGGGAGAGTAATTAGAGACGATAAGTCACGTGATTATGTTAATAAGATAGATGAAAACTATTACTCTGCCAAGAAAGATTTTATAATTATGGGTGGGTGTCTTGCCGTTTTTTTAGCTTTGATTATTACAGGTAGTGTGTTGATTGCTTTAAGTAAGCCAAATAGTGAGGGGGAAGCATTCGCAATAATATGTTACTTATTTTGTGCTGCGCCGTTTATTACTGCTATGGTATTCTTGGGTTATGGAGTAGGAAATAAGAAAAGCCAGAAATATTATACGGAAACATTAAAAGAATATCAAAAATCGTTGCAAGAACAGCGGGTTGAAGAAGCTGCACGGTGTGCCGAATTGCGCAAGGCAGAAGAAATAAGCGTTGCAGAAAGGCGCAAAAGTATAGAAGATAATTATAAAGATTTGTTAGACGTGCTTATTGCGGTGAAGGCAGAAGCGCGAAAACTTATTGAAGAACGGAACGCCGTAATCAAACCTTTGGCAGAAAGCTGTGAAGCTTATCATAAAGCCTTGACGGCGCAATTTACTCCGCTTTTAGACGAGCGCGACTGGCAGCACCTCGACCTCGTTATCTATCAGTTAGAAACGCGCCGCGCGGACAGCATTAAAGAGGCGTTGCAGCTTGTAGACCGCGAATTACAGACCGAGCGGTTGGAAAGCTCAATAGGCGTGGCGATAAAGTCGATAAGTTACACCTTGGCGCACGGCTTTACCGCATTGCAGGAGAGCATAAGAAAAAATTGTACCGAATTAAGCGGCAGGTTGCAAGACACGAATTTGCAACTTTCTGCGGCAGTCGGGCAGATTTCCGCCGCGAACAGGCAACTTGAAGCCGGCAGCGCACGGCTTGTGGGTGTCAGCGAAAAGCTTGCCGAGCTTTCGGACAGCGTCAATGTGGGCAATGCGTTGCAGGAAAAAGCCAACGAAACGAGCGCTCAACTTATGGACGACATTCACGAAATAAAGTATTACAATATCGACAGAGTGGTTTAAGCGACTGCGGGCTTTTATATTCCGCATTGTAACCTTCCCCTTAGGGGGAAGGTGTTGTCGCGCTCTACCTCCTTGGCTTCCCCCCTATACAAAAGGGGGAAGCCAAGAATAGGGGGAAGGTCAAAATAAGGTGAGCGGCGCGCAACAGATAGTTGCGCGCCGCGTTATATTCTTTATATATAATCATTATTCCCCAATATATTTGTTTTTCAGCGCGGTGAAAGCTTTTATAATATCATTTGCGCGTTCGGGGGTGAGTTCTTTCGCCCAAGGTACGGGCGCAATCTTCGCGCCGCTTAAATCGCGGTAGGCAAACCGTGCAGTCTTGTCGCGGTAAGTGTCGTTCCACTTATCGAAAAGCTCCGCCTTGATATGCGCGTCAAGCTTGCAACCGATAAAGTCGCACTTGCCGAAATCGCGCCAGGGGCGGGCGAGGTAAACGCTGCTTTTATCCGCGCCGACGTATTCAAAATCGCACTTATAGAAAAGAAAGCCGAGGCTCTGTTTTAAAGAGTGGCAGGGGGCGGCGACGAAGCCTATACCGCGCTTATCTTTAAGCGAGATAAACGCGCAGTTTTCAAACAGCGCCCGCGCGCCGCCGAAAACGTAGTCCACCGTGCCTGCGACGCGGCAGTTTTCGAAGTAGTGAAAGCTTTCGCCCTCCATATAAAGCTGGTCGCGCGGAATAAAGCCGTCGTAATAGGTCGCATCGTCCGTCAGCCCCGAGTAGCGTATTACAAGGTCGTCGGGGAAGGGGGCGAGGAAAAGGGTGTCCTGCGTGGACTTTATGTCGACGTTACGGGCGCGGAACAGGCGGGCGTTGACCGACAGCGCGACGCTCTGCCCCTGCGTTTCGGGAGCGGCGGCGGAGTTTTCCACGGTGAGGTTGTTTATCGCGACGTTTTCACCCGTTACACACACTGTGAAAGTGCGGAAAGTGTTGTATTCCCTGCCGTCCGGGTGAGGCTTTTTTGCGTAATCGGCGCAGGTTAAAACCGTTGTTTCACGGTCTTCGCCGACAAGGGTAACGTTGTCCGCGGCAATCACGAGTTTTTCGCGGTAGACGCCTTTTTTAAGATATATTGTGGTGGGAGAGGAAATATTTAACAAAATATCGCGTAAATTGTCATTCGGCGTAACGTGCAGAATATTCATAAACGGGAGCTCCTTTTAACGACAACATTGTAGCATAATTTTTTTTGTGAAACAATTAAAAAAGTATTGATTTTTAAAATTGCGCATGTTATAATGATTAAGCTAAATGTGATAATGTAACATTATGCTATTGTATTTTTGTGCGATTTGATAAACTATGCGAAAAAACGGTTCAAGACTGATATCTGTGAAACAATATAGAGCGACTGACCTATTCGTGTTTGCTTTAATTCTCGCAGTATCCGAACTGCTTTCGTTCCTGGCAGGTAAATGGTTCCCCGCGGCGGCGACTTACACGTTTTCGTTGCTCGTGCCCGTAACTTTGGTGGTTATGATGCGTTGGAGTTGGCAAAGCGTTTTATACGCAGTCTTGGGCGGCCTGTTTAAGTGCCTGTTGTTTATCAGCACGGTAAACGGCGTGCAGTTTGCCACATATATAATAGGTAATGCGTTCATTGCTTTGATGCTCATTCCCGTAAAGCTTATCGGCAAGGACAAAATCAGGTCTAAGTGGTGGGCGTCGGCGCTGTTGTTTATCGGCGGCTGGCTGTGCGTGTATTTGGGCAGAGCGACTATTTGGGCGATAGGGTATTCGATATCACCCGTGGCGAACTCAACGGCGTGGAACGGCTTTGTAAGCTTTGCGCTGAGCGAATTGTTTTCGTTGGTGATAGGGTTGGTGCTTGTGCTCGTTTTGAGGCGCATCGACGGAATGTTTGAGGACCAGATAATATTTTTAAAACGTTTGGATAAAGAGCGCAAAGAGAGAATGCGCATCGACCAGTTCGGAGAAAACGACGGTATTATCGACGAAGAAAGTTTTAATATATTGAAGAAAGATAACGATTTATTTTAAATCGCTATAATAAACAAAAAACTAAGTGATATGGAGGGGAAAATCTCGATGTCAAAACTATTAAAGTACGATGACTTCCTTGACTATGACGAAGCGACCGGTACATACAGCATGTCGCAGGAGCAGCAGGTAAGGGACGAAACGGAAAGAAATCGGTGGAAGACGACCGGATTTACATTACTTAAAGACTGGCGCTTGTATTTAATGCTTGTGCCTATGATAGTAGTGTACATATTCTGGAAGTACATGCCGATGTATTCGTTGACGGGCGCTTTCCGCATCGGTATTCAGGAAAATCCTACCGACAGACCTTGGATGGGTATAACCGCGTTCCAGGTAATTTTGACGGGTACAAAGTCGGCTGACTTCTGGATGGCGTTCAGAAACACGTTCGTTATCGCTTTCTACGGATTGTTGTTCGGTTTCCCTACGCCCATAATTTTAGCGATTTTCTTCAACGAAGTGCGCTCGAATATAGCAAGAAGTATAATGCAGGTCTGCGTTTACCTTCCTAAATTCCTTTCGACCGTTATCGTAACCACGCTTGCGTTGACGCTGTTCAAGGGGAATGACGGTGGCGCTTCTTCGATAGGCGTTATATCGCAGCTTATCGGCAAAATTTCAAATGCTCCGATACTTCACGGAGTAGAAGGAGTGGCTGATTTTATTCCCAGGCTTAATCAGGGACTGTTCTATTCGTCGGAGTATTTCCGTGCTTTGTATGTAATAACGGACTTGTGGGAGCATGCGGGCTACGACTCGATAGTATTCTTCGCGGCGGTAATAGCTATTTCTCCGACCTCGTACGAGGCGGCGCAGATAGACGGCGCGGGCAAGATGGCGCAAATGAGATATGTAGTACTTCCCAGCATCCTTTCGACTGTAATTATAATGCTTATTATGAAGATAGGCTCGCTTCTTTCCGTAGGCTATGAAAAGATTTACCTTCTTTCTCCCGATACCGCTATCGGTAACTACAGAGTGGCGGAAGTTGTTTCTACGTTGTCAAACAGATGGGCAAGTGCACCAGGTGATACTAAATTTAATGACCAGGCATTCGGTATGGCGGCTGAAATGGTCAACAACCTTATCGGTATGATTCTGGTAATCGGTTCGAATACGATTGCGCGTAAAGTTTCCGACGTTTCGCTTTACTAAGCTTTGGGGGATTAGAAATTATGAAAAGGAAAATGGAAGTATCCGAGCTGATATTCAAGATTATAGCATACGTCTTACTTATTATATTTGCGGCGATGTGCGTTTACCCGTTGATATATGCTGTCAGCTCTATGATAAGTAGTACGGAGGCCTTGGACGCGGGCAAAGTAATTCTTTGGCCGGTAGGGTTTCGTGGCGACGCTGTTTTATATGTTTTAAAAAGTAGTAAATTCTGGATAATGTATTCAAATACGCTATTTGTAACGTTTGTAGGTACAATCTGGTGTATGGTTTACTCCGTACTCGGCGCATATGCGCTTTCCAAAAAGCGTCTTATGGGAAGGCACGGCTGGAACTTTTTCCTCGTATTTACTATGTGGTTCTCGGCGGGCGTTGTTCCTTCCTATATTAATTATCAGCAAACGGCTAATGTTTTCGCATCGTTCGTTGGAGGTTCTACGAGTGCGGTCGATATGAAATGGCTCATTGTTATTGCGATGGGTATGAATGCGACCAACGTAATTTTATTGAGAAACTCTTTCGAGGGTGTTCCTTCCGAAATAGAAGAAGCAGCAAGAATCGACGGCGCAACCGAATTGCAAGTACTCTTCAACGTATATATACCCATGAGCAAGGCGACTATCGCAACCGTCGCGCTCTTCTTCGGAATTTCCCGTTGGAACGGTTATTTCTGGGCGTATAAGGTGACAAGTTGGGCTGGGCAGAGTTATTCGTGGCCTGTTCAGGTTTATATCAGAGATTTCCTGCAAGATAATACTTTGCTTGTTAATAAAGAACTTTCCGAAGGCGCGACTTTGACGGCTTCCGAAGGTTTAGCTATTACATATGCGATGGTTGTGTTTGCAATGATTCCTATATTAGTAATTTATCCGTTCATACAAAAGTATTTCGCCAAGGGCGTAAATATGGGCGGCGTAAAAGAGTAATAATTAAAAAATACAGGGCAATACCTGCATTATAAAATCAAAAATAATTTAAGGAGAAAAATAAATGAACAAGAAACTCAAAATTGCCACAGTTGCGGTTTCCGCGGTTATGGCAGGAACAATGGCTTTCGGTATGTTCGGCTGTAGCAACAGCGGCGGCGGGCTTAAGATTGTCGACCCCAACGTCGACGAGAGCGGCAAGCTGACTTGGGCTGCGGGTACTACGGTTAACACCGCAATCGGTTATCAGAACTCGACCGAAGGTATCGCTTATCATACCGATAATAACAACATTGTCGGAAAATCCGGCGCTACTCTGATGGGCAAGACCTACAGTTCCGGCGATTTAAAACCCGGTTGGAAGAAGCTCGCGGACGACCTTAATATCACATTGACCGATAAGTGGAGCCATGCTAAGGCTTCCGGTCAGGCTTCCGCAAACCTCGGCACCGTAAAGGACGGTCCCGGAGGCTTCAGCGCGGTAGACGTATTCACTACTAACACGTCAGTTGCGCATGCTTCCACGGATAAACTTCTTAATCTTGCCGACTATCTCGACTATATGCCTAACTATAAGAAGTTCCTTGAATCGAGCGATGTTGTAGGTATGTCGTTGCTTGCAAGCGGCGACGGCGATATGTATGTTGCTCCTTATTTTGACGGCAATAATGATATCGAAAAGTATGTGCTTCTCCGTAAAGATATTGTAGAAGCTATGCTCGATAAAGACCTTCCTACAACCGGCGACGGTACCTTTGCAAGGCAGGGCGGTAAGTTTGACACAACCACCGGTTCCGGTGATAGCGCAACTACTACGCAGCATAACCTTGAGAGCACTTCCGTAACCGCGTATATGGGTCATACAAACTATACGGTTAAAACTACTAAGCCCTCGTCGATTGACCAGGCCGCTAACGGAAGATACGGTACCGATAAAATTAAGCTTAAAAACAATAATACAGACACGGATACCGTTGACGTAACTGTAAACTATACTGCAGCTTTGGGTGCGGCTCAAACATCCGGTTCGGCTCTCAACACTGCGCTCACTACGGCGAAATCTACATTAGATGTTTCTGCTCTTGATAGCGGCAACATTATCGACCTTATGAATGCTGTTCTTGAGAACAATATGGACGTAAGCGGCACTAAGCTTATCAATATTTTAAGAGCATATATCGACGTTGCCTATACGGTAGACAATCAGCCTCTTTATACCGAGGCTAACAATCTCAAGAGGTCGGGTGTATTCAACAGTGCATGCGCGGCTTGGGACGTTGACCTTTATGCGGCGCTCGGCAGATGCTATGTGTCAAGCGGTTCGATGTTTGTAACTTCTAAAACTACTACAGACAAAGAAGGTAAAGAGACTAAGACTTATTTCACTGCCCAAGCAGACAAACCTATGTATCTTGTTTCAGGTCGTAGTAATACCAACCAGAGACAGACTGACCTCTACTCGCTCGTTGGTGAACTTTACGGCGTTCGCGGTCTCGAATCCCGTTACAGCTATATGTATGTGGACCACGAAGGTAAGTTGCAGGATGCCCGTCAGAACGAAGCTACCTGGGATGCGATGGATGCGTTCTCTAAACTGACTGCGGAGGGGCTTGTAAACTTTAACCTTGCGGGTGGCGATTACGGCGCACACAGAAGTAATTATGAAACGCTTTCGCTTCACGACTACGCTCAGACGCAGACCAAGGGCGACGGTTTTAATCCGTTAGCAGATAACGAAGTATACAATATGGCTCCCGTCGTAACGCCCGTTTCCAAGTGGGATACCGACGATAACGGAATTAAAGACACGATAATGAGATTTACCGAGAGCTGGCGTTCGGTTAAAACCGAAGGTATAGCCGTGTCCAAGAACGTAGCTACCAATGCAGATAAGCTTTCGGCTGTACTTGCGTTTATCGACTATATCTATTCGCCCGACGGTCAGATTGTTATGACCTACGGACCTCAGTCGACTAACGGCAATACCAACCCCAACGGCTTATGGTATGCGACCGAGGCGGATTCGAGCGTTACGCTTGCTACGGTAGCTGATGCTTATACGCCTGCAACCAATTATCTCGGCGCTCAGTATAAGATTAAGGACGCATACAAGTCTCAGTATTTCATTTATAACGGTAAGATTTATACGGGTACTCTCTACGGTACAAGACGGATTCCTACCTTGACCGATGAAAACCTTGAATACTTTGCGGATGGTCATAACTTCACTAACCACGCTCGTCGTAACCTCGGTACCTGCTTGCCTGTCGGCAACAAAGACCAGGGCTTCGAATATCAGTGTACTGCTGATTGCGGTCTCGACGGCTCGGATATAGTTGCTATGTGCCTTGCAAACGGTACAATCGACCATCCCACGCAGACGGTAAACAAGAGTGACTACTGGCATTTGCTTGTTCCTACGGCTTTGCCTTATAATTCGATGGAAACCGATTCGTTAAAGCAAGGTAATATTGCACACATTTCCGGTGTTGGCAGTACACAAGAGGAATTGTACGGTAAGAGCAGTGATAATAACCCTAATTTCTTCCTTACCATGCTTAAGACCGGTTATAGCACAACTGCTTACTCCGGTGCGAACGCTACGGTAAACAGAACCGATGCGGCTGCAATTGTAGCGTCTCACGAGTCTATGAATATTGCAACTTTCGAAACTCGTGCAAACACCGCGTTTGCCAGGTTGATTGCTTGGCTCGATGCTAAAAACGCGCCTCAGGCTTAATAGTACTGAAATATTGTAATAATGCACACCGTGCATTGAAAAATTAAAAAAGGTCAGCAATGCGCCCGTCTTCGGGCGGGCGCATAGACGCTGATATCGGGGAATTGATATGAAAACTCAGATGAGGTTTCAAAAAATCTTAATGATTGTAACCGTAATAATCGGTGCATTGGGCGCTGTATACGGATTGATTTTCTGTAGCGGCTCTTTTGCGCAGATTCAATGGATTAAAGCCGGTTCGCAAGCTCTGACCGATTGCGTAAATACCGTTCAGTCTACAACCGATGTTCTTTTTGCGGTTGGTATCGCCTTTGTAGTAATAAGCGTGTTACCTATTATTGCGGCGTGCCAGAAAAGGCGTAATTATTACATTACCAACTATATAGCGATAGGTATAGTCGTCGCGTTTCAGTTGGCATACATAATAATTGTTATTATCTGTATATCTAATTGCGTGTCAGCTTTCGATAAAATCGATTTTGCTGCAGCGAAAGATTTGTATACCGATATGACGTTTAATTCTCAGTACGGAGAATTGAGCGCCACGCCTTGGACGCCTATATTCGGCTACGTGTTTATCGGGCTGATTGCGGTAGATATGGTAGCGCTTGTTCTCAACCTTGTGTGGAAAATTTTCCTTATGAAGGGTGAGAAGAAGTTGCTTGAACAAGGCAAAGATAATACGTCTGAAAACGGCGAAGTTATAGCGGAGGTGGTTTAAATGAAGAAACTCACTGCTAATCAACAGATTATTGCCGACGATATTTTGAGATATAAGAAAAATAAGCTTGCTTCCACGCTTGCGATTTTGGGGTTGGTTTTCAACTGCTTATATTTCCTTTTGTTATACGCAATGCCGAGAGCGGAGTTCAGAACTATTTCTATCGGTTTTTCCGTAGTATTAACTTTGGTTATGTTGCTCACGATTTTCCTCTCGTCGGAGGGTGTCAAGGGCTATAATAAGAAATTCAGCATAGTACTTTTAGTGTGTGCTGCATTCCAGATTTTAAGAATATTTTATTATCCTTTAAAGGGTATTCAAAATAACTGGTTTGTTGCGGCGTCGGCAGGCGACAGCGGCATGAATTATATCGGCTATTTCGGTTGGTATCCTAGCTTTACTAATCCGAAGTCTACGGTATTCTTCGTGCTTATGCTTGTGTACCTTATAGCTTCGGCTGCTTGCCTTATCGGTTCTGCCGTTTGGGGCTTTATAGTTGCAACAAGACTTGAAAAATTCCAAAAGCAACTTGATAGCGGCGAAATTTCAGTTGAAACCGCTATTAAAGAATTGGAATCGGAAGACGCTGAGGCGGAGGTTAAGGTCGCCGCTGAGGATGAAGTGCAAATTGCTCCGTCGCAGGATGCTGTTGCCGAAGAGGTAACTGCCGAAAGTGTTGAGTCGGTGCAGGACGTTGCGGACGATAAACCGTCGTCGGAGGTGGAATGATGCCCCAGATTAACATTCAGCATATTGATAAAATATATGACGGTGGCGTACAGGCTGTCTGGGATTTCAATCTTGATATAGAAGACGGTGAATTCATAGTTCTCGTAGGTCCTTCCGGTTGCGGCAAGTCCACGACGCTCAGAATGGTTGCGGGGCTTGAAGATATAACCCAAGGAAAGCTTATAATTGACGGCAAAGATTGTACGCGTCTCCCGCCCAAAGACAGAGATATAGCAATGGTTTTCCAGAACTATGCGCTGTACGGTCATATGACTATTTACGAAAACATGGCGTTCTCGCTTACTCTTCGTAAAGAAAAGAAAGAAATTATACACAGAAAAGTTATGGCGGCGGCTGAGATTTTGGACTTAAAAACCCAGCTCAATAAAAAGCCCAAACAGCTTTCGGGCGGTCAGCGTCAGCGTGTTGCTATAGGGCGTGCTATCGTTCGTAATCCTAAGCTTTTCCTGTTCGACGAACCTCTTTCAAACCTCGACGCAAAACTGCGTGGTTCGATGAGACGCGAATTGATGCTTCTGCATAAAAAGCTTAACGCCACAATGATGTACGTAACCCACGACCAGACCGAGGCGCTTACTCTTGCGGATAGAATCGTATGTATGTCTATGGGTCACGTTCAGCAGATAGGTAAGCCTATTGACTTGTATGAGCACCCCGCAAACACATTCGTTGCAACGTTTATAGGTTTGCCTCCTATGAATATGTTTGAGGGCAAAATCGAAGGCGATAAATTTGTCTGTGAGTTGTTTGAATACAAATTAGTTGCGCAACATGTTGATTTATTGAAAGAGTACGACGGCAAAGACGTAATTTTGGGGGTAAGACCCGAAAATATTAACCTTCAAGGCGCTATACCGTTTACCGTTACCAATAACGAAAATCTTGGTATGAACACTTTGATTCACGGTAAGATTGCCAACGAGAAGATGATAGTTTGTAAGATTGCGCGTTGGTGCGATTATAAATTCGGGGACGAAATCAAGATTGGTTTCGAAGACGACAGAATTCACTTCTTTGATAAAGAAACAACCAACGCGATAATATAAGGAGGAAGAGCCATGCAAGAGACTGAAATTCTCGGGAACGAGCAAGTTGAACAAGTAGAATCGGTTGAAAAGGCTGAAACGGTCGAAAGCATCGAGCAAAACAATCAACCGACTGAACCTTCTAAACCTTCCGTCGGTAAACGTATCGGTGCATCCGTAAAAGAATGGTTCAGAAAATTCATTGTAAAACTCAAGCGTAGGCCTACAAATATAGGTTTATTCGTATTGGCTATCTCAACGATAGTTATACTTTGTTGTTTGGGTAATATTTCTCAATTGGGTTTGGAACCTCGTTATCAAGAAGAGATGCAAGGTCTCTGCATCTTCGTGGATGTCTTGTTCGGTATACTGGTATTGTTGCTGTATATGAACTCTTTCCCCAAGCGTAGCAAACATCCCAAGTGGGTTATGTATGCTTTAACCATAGTGTTTATGGTGATATTGATTGGCTTGGACATTTATCTTTATGTTATTTGGGGTATAAACAGAGCGGCCGACTTAAAAGGTAATCCCAGTACCGTGTATCTGACGAAGCTTAATGGCTTTTATTTCAGCGCAATAAACGGTGTTTTGGCGCATGCTATTTTGGTCATCATTTCACTTCTGTTGATGGTATTAAGCCCCGTAATCGGTAAACTGCTCAATAAGATTAATACGAAGGTAGATCTTGAGGAAACTCAGCTTAAAGACCAAATCGACGTTGAAGAAGACGACTGAGATTTTTAAAAGACAGTAATAATCAGATAACCGACAAGATTTATTTTGTCGGTTATTTTTAAAAGCGACAAATGGCAAAAAAAAAGAAAAAGAATAAAGAGACCACAATCGAAAATTATTACGATTTAAGGGTCAAAGAGATGGACGAGCTTGTTTCCGCCTTAAAGGGTGATACCGACGAAGCGGAAGCAGAGCCCGTCACGATGGATATTTCCGAAATAACCGGCGAAGAGGTTACGGGAAGCGAGAAGAAAAAGAAATTCGACCCGTACCGCCGCGACAAACTATCCGCTATACCGGTTTGGTTGAAAGCGATATTCATAAAATGGTGGTTTGCGGGTTGCGTGTGCTACTTTTTCATTATGGGGTTGGGCATAGGCACCAATACGCTTGATTTGGTTTTCATAGTGGGCGCTATGCTTGGTGTGGTAACCGACGTATTAGTTAATCCGGCATTTCGCTTTATGGAATCGGACAACAAAGAGTTTAACGCATACATGATGTTCCCGTTCCCGTTTAAACAATTCTGGACGTTCTTCACTAACGCTATTTACTATATTTTTGTGGTCGGGTTGGTAGGCGCTCTGTATACGTTTATAAACGAAAAAATTTTCACTACAACGGTGGGCGTGGAGCCGCTGTTGTTCGGAACTTTCTGCGTTATTGTCGACATGGCGTTTATCGGCATAAAGGATTTGATAGTGTATTTGGTAAAGCGTAAAAAGCGTAAAAAAGAGGAGATTGAAAATGTTTAAATTGCTTTTCGTTTCAAGCACAACAGCATGCTTCGAGTTGCAGAATAAAAATCCCTACTATTCGCCCGAAAAGTATTTCGTCACTCTCAACGGCGAAACGGTCGGCGACGAGAAGGACAGCAACGTATTTTCGCTCTTCAATCTCTCGCCCGACACGGAGTACACGGTCGGCACGACGGAAAGCGACTTCACGCTTAAATTCCGCACCGAAAAGGAGAGCGGCACGGTAAACGTAAAGGAACTCGGCGCCAAGGGCGACGGAGTTACCGAGGACACCTTCTATATCCAAATGGCAATCGACAGTTGCCCTAAGGGCGGCAGGGTCATAATTCCCGAGGGCAGCTTCTACACCCGCCCCGTGGTGCTCAAATCGGATATAACAATCGAAATTCAAAAGGGCGGCGAGCTTTTGGGCGATATCGTCGAAGAGCACTACCCCTACGTTCCCGGCAAAATCGACGAGGGCGACGGCGAGGACGTTTTGGCTACTTGGGAGGGCAACCCTTATCCTTGCCACCAGTCGTTCGTCTCCGCTTACAGAAAGAAGAACATTAAGATAGTCGGCGAAGGCGCAATCAACGGCAATGCCGACAAGTCCACCTGGTGGGCGCGCCCCAAGGGCAGAGAGGTTGCAAGACCCCGCCTCGTCACGCTTAACAAATGCGAAAACGTCGTTTTCCACGGCGTAACCTGCAAAAATTCGGCGGCATGGAACCTGCATCCCTTCTTCTCGAAGAATCTCGGCTTCTACGATTTAAGAGTGCAGAACCCGTATACGGGTCCCAACACCGACGGGCTCGACCCCGAAAGCTGCGACAACGTTGAAATCGTGGGCTGCGTTTTCTCGGTCGGGGACGACTGCGTTGCGCTCAAATCGGGCAAGCTGTACCTCGGCTCCAAATATAAGACGCCGGCAAACCATCACACAATACGCAACGACCTCTTTCAGGACGGTCACGGAGCGATAGTTTTGGGCAGCGAAATTTCGGGCGGCGTAAAAAATCTGACCGTATGCCAGTGCGTGTTCAAGCATACCGACAGGGGCTTGCGCATTAAATCCCGCCGCGGCAGAGGCAAGGACTGCATAATCGACGGCGTAGTGTTCGAAAATATCAAAATGATAAACGTAATAACGCCGCTCGTTATCAATCTGTACTATTTCTGCGACCCCGACGGTCATACCGAGTACGTGTGGTCGAGGGAAAAGCGTCCTGTGGGCGACGACACGCCGTATATGGGCAAGTTTGTGTTTAAGGATATCGAGTGCACCGAGTGCGAGTGCATGTGCGCGTATTTCGACGGGCTCGTCGAACAGCCCGTAAAGGAAGTCGTTTTGGAAAATGTGAGCTTCTCTTTCAAAGAGGACGCAAAGCCGTTCAAGCCCGCAATGCTCGAAAACGTGCGCGACTTCTGCAAAGAGGGACTTTATATCGACAACGTGGAAAAGGTTACGCTCAAAAACGTCACGTTCAGCGGCGTCGAGGGCGATACAATAATTAGGAAAAACTGCGGAAAACTGACAATTATCTGATAGTCGGAAGGAACTTTTATGAATTACGAAATTATCGAAAAATATATTGACAGACTGCTCGAAGACACCAAGCCGGAAGCTCCCGTCTGGAATATCGAGAACATAAGGCTCGGCAAACAGCCCGCCTGGAACTACATAGACGGCTGTATGATGACGTCGCTCTACTCCATTTACAAGCTTAGCGGCGACAAGAAATATCTTGATTTTATCGACCGCTTTGTCGATTACTACGTGTTCGACGACGGCTCCATAAGGGGCTACAAGCTCGAAACATACAATCTCGACAACCTCAATGAGGGCAGAATTCTGTTCGATTTGTACAGAGAGACGGGCAAGGAAAAGTATAAAAAGGCAATCGCGCTGCTGCATAAGCAGATAGTCGAACAGCCCCGCACGGAGTACGGCAACTTCTGGCACAAGGCAATCTATCCCAACCAAGTCTGGCTGGACGGCATGTATATGTCCGAGGTTTTCTACACGCGCTACGTTGCGGAGGAAGGCGACGGCGACTTTACCGAAATCGTAAAGCAGTTTAAAAGCGTTTTCGACCACATGTACGACAAGGAAAAGCGCCTTTACTACCACGGCTGGGACTGCTCAAAGCAGGCGTTCTGGGCGGACAAGCAGACGGGGCTTTCCAAAAATTTCTGGCTCCGCTCCGTCGGCTGGTACTGCGTGGCGCTCACCGACGTGCTGTCGTACCTTCCCGAAGGCGCAGCGGAGGCGAAGAGCGTGCTCGGCGAAATCTGCAAGACGACTATCGAGGGGTTAGAGAAATATATCGACCCCGAGACGAATATGTTCTGGCAGGTGCCCAACTTTATCGGGCGCGAGGGCAACTACGCCGAAACTTCGGGCTCGGCAATGATTGCGTATGCGATGATGAAGGGCGCGCGGCTCGGCTATCTGGATAAGCGTTTTGCCAAGGTCGGCGAGCGGGTGTTCAACGGCATTTGCGAAAAGTATTTAAAGGAGACGGACGGCAAACTCAATCTGGGCGGCATCTGCCTTGTTGCGGGGCTGGGACCCGAAACCAACCGCCGCCGCGACGGCTCGTACGAATATTATATTTCCGAACCCGTCGTCGAAAACGACGCCAAGGGCACGGGACCGTTCGTCATGGCGTACACCGAAATCAAACAGCTATAAGGCAGGGTGCGGCGTGTCGCCGCTGCCAAGACCTGCCGCGTGTCGCGGCACCCAAGTCCATTAATTACTTTGGATAAAGGGCGGACTAACACCTACAAAACTAAAAGCCGCGGCGTGTCGCTACCGTCATTGCGAGCCAACTTGTTGGCGAAGCAATCCAGACGATAAGCATTAATTATGCGTATTGAACGGGTTTACCTTAGTATTTTTTCCGGATTGCCGCGGCTTCGCCTACTGCGCTTCGCTCCGTGCGGCTGCCTGCGGCAGACGGGCGCAATGACGGTGGACGGGCGGGCTAACACCTACAAAACTAAAAGTCTCTTCGTGCGAGGGGGCTTTTTTTATTGTGCAATATTTGCGCGGAATGGAAAATTATGTAAAAAAACGTCTTTTTAGCGTGAAAACGCATAAGTTAATTTTGTTATGAAGTTACAAATTACGAAATTTATTTTCATATAAATCTTGACACGTAAAGCAATTTGTATTAAAATAATAATGATAATTTATAGCTAAAATTCCGCAGAGAGTGCGTTTGACTTATCGGGAATGAAGGCTGAAAACGGGAGGAAATAACAGCAAAATATGAAGAAGTGGAAAATAGTACTCGCGGCGATTTTGGCAAGCGTTGCCGCAGTTGCGTGCGGAACCGCAGTCGGCTGTAAGAAGCACACGCATGATGCTCATACATATTCGTCTGCGTGGTCAAAAGACAGATACACGCATTGGCACGAACCTACTTGCAACGATACCGACGAGCGTGGCGATGAAGACGGTCATACTTGGGGCGCGGACAATAAGTGCACGGTATGCGATATGGTCAGAGCAAACGGTATTGAGGTTAAAAAGACAGTAACCAAATACAGCATGGATACTAATCGCACTATCAGCATACCGGTCAATGATTTAAGCGTCAATCTGCTTAAAGAGGACGGCAGCGTCGACAGAGCAATGTCGGCTAACGAATATACTGTCAGCTACTATAAGGGCAAAGAGCAACTTACTGACTTAAGTGCGGTCGATGAAGGCTCGTATAATATTTGGGTCGAAGCAAACATCAATAATCAAATTGTCGATTCGTGTGTGGTCGTTTACGTAACGGATATTTTTGCCGATTTCAGAATGGTTGAAGGCGAAGTGGAACAGGTTATCGGCGGCGACCATATCAGCCAGACCTGGAAGTTCGAGGCGCAGCTTTTGAGCGGAAATAAAATCGATTTGGGAATTTCCGACGTGCAAGTGGCGGGCTTTTCGACTTTCGAAGTAGCCGACGACCATAAAGCTACGGTAACATACGAATATGTAGACAGTACGGGTAAATCGACGCTGAAGACTACCGACGTGCCGTACGTAATAACCGAACCCGAAGGTAACGTAAGTTTAATAAAAAACGATTTTGCTTATTCGGCTATAACGGGAATAACGGGAGATAAAACGCAGTTGAAAAATGAAAATATGACTGGCGCAAACTCTTTTATTACCGTTACGGACATTGCTGATTTCCAGTGGAGAAGTTCGAGTTACGTCGAAATAAGAGGCAATTCTCTTGAAATCGAATTCAACGGCACGGGCGTGTTCAAAATCGGTTGTGCAACGACAAGCAGTTCGAACGTGACGGGGCTTGCTCTTATGGACGAAGACGGCAATTACGTTACCGCAACTTATTCAAGCGATAAAGTTATCCCGGCGGCGGAGAACGCAATTTACGCTATAAACGGAAACGTATGCGTCGATTTTTCGTTCACTATCAATAAACCGGGCAAATATACGGTTTGCGGTATAGATGAAATACAGACCGCCGAAGATTTGATTTCAACTAAGAGCTATTTAAGAATATGGACAATGTCTATGATAGACATAGTGATAAGCGAGTAAGGGGGAAGAAGCAATGAAGAAATCAACTATAAAAAAGATAAATCTTGCACTCCTTGCCGGTGCCCTTACGGCGTCGATAGCGGTCGGCGGATTAGCCGCTTGCAGCAACAAATCGGGCGGTGAAGGCAGTGTTTCGGCTTTACCCAGCGTATATTCCTTTAAAGCGTCCGCAATCGGGTGTGGGGAGACCTATTACGTCGCGCCTGACGTTGCATACGGTTCCGGTAGTGGTACAGAAGCTGATCCCTATAATATCTCTTGGATATTGACTTATAATATGACGCCTTTAAAGGCGGGCGATACTGTATTGCTTAAACCCGGCGTTTATAAACAAAGTTCAAGAATAAGAATCGAGACGACCGGCGTAAGCGGTGAACAGAACGCTTATATTACGGTAAAGAATTCCAGTTCTACCGAAAAAGCTATACTTGATTTTTATGACCTTAAATTTGACGGTAATAACCGCGGTGTTCAGTTAGATACGGATTATTGGTATTGGTACGGCATCGATATTCGCGGCGCTGGCGATAACGGTATGTACATAGGCGGCAGTTATAATGTAATAGAAAACTGCGAGTTCTACGATAACCGCGATACAGGTTTGCAGCTCGGCAGAAGCGACGGTGCATATAATAATATTCAGGATTGGCCCAGCTATAACCTCATTAAGAACTGCACGTCTTACAACAATTACGACGACGAAACTTACGGCGAAAATGCCGACGGCTTCGCGGCAAAGCTGACTGTCGGCTACGGCAATATTTTCGACGGCTGTATTGCGTACCGCAACTCGGACGATGGATGGGACTTGTATGCAAAAACTGACAGCGGCAACATAGGCGCGGTTATAATCTATAACTGTATCGCTTTCGAAAACGGTTACCTTGCCGAAACGCAGGAGGAATTTCACGAAAAATTCCCTCAGTATAGTCACAGCTTTGATGAACCGAATACTAATTCCTATTTAACCCGCGACGGCGACGGCAACGGCTTTAAGCTCGGCGGCTCGGTTATGGAAGGCGACGTATATATGTACAACTGCCTTTCTTTCAATAACCGTATGCACGGTGTAACCGATAACTCCAATCCCGGCGTGCTCAGTATTAAAAACGTAACGGCTTACAATAACTCGGCACCAATCGACGACGACCCCGATAGCTCTACTTTCGGTGAGATTGTTTTGGAAGGCGCAGGCGTAGACCTTACTAATAAAAACGGCAATATCAACTTGTCGAGACAGGAATATAGCTATAACTTAATGTCACATATTCTTTCCGTCACTAAGGACAGCGAATCTATTTCGGCTGACGAGTACAGAGGTTCTGTTGAATACTCGTATTTCGATATGGGTGCTAAGAAGGCGAACAAAATCGAAACTTGCGTCGACGCTTCCGACAGGGCTGAAGCCTATGCCGTAAAGGGTACGAACACGAGTGCGGTTTCGGCTAACATATTTGCCGAGCTTCCCGCAACTTGGACGAAGGACGGCAGTAGTGTTACATATACTTATAATCTCAGCGGCAAGGGCAACAGTACCGTGCATGCGGATATGCGTAATGCGGACGGCTCCATAAATACGGGTAACCTTTTCAAAGTTACCGACTACTCGGCGCTTTTCGGCGACGAACATAAGATAGGCAGTGATTTAAGCAAGACAAACTGGGACGCATACGAGCATTACAGCTATTACAACGCGTCAAATGCAAGCAGCAAAGCGGATGCGGCGGTTAAATCGGCAATCGCAACGCTTGATTTGAACACTAACGTCAATGCAACCTTCCAGGATTTTGACTTGCTTGTAAAGATGGAAGACGTAAATATTACATGGAAATCTTCCGACGAAAGCATAATTAAAATCAATACCGATACGTATCTGAGTCCCTCCGGCACTCAGGACGCGCGTGCCATCGTTTACAGGCAGGCGGAGGACGTGAAGGTATATTTAACTGCTAAGGTAACGCACAGAGATAATCCTAGCGTTTCAATGTCAAAGAGATTTGAAATAACCGTAAAGAAAGACGTGCCCACAATTGGTGAAGCTATATTTGCCGACGTTGAGGACGGCAGAATTATTCTTGATATGTTCGATACGGTAAGAGAACCCGAGATGGTTATCCTGAATGCGGCGGATTACAACGGCAAGATTCTTGACCCGAGCTTGTATACCGTCGAAACTATCGTTGAATATGCAGAAAACAAGAACAGTTTCGCGTCGGAAATACATCATTTCTCTACCAATATTGCAGGCGTGCATACGATTTACAAGAAAATCAGAATGGGAGAAAGCAGTAAAACTTTCAGCTACACGATTTATGTGGCAAGTTCCGCTGCGGACGTAGACTTTGTCGGCGCTCCTACGGTAATGGTAAATCAGCACGGCTATTCGATAAGTGGCGAAGTTTCCAGCCCTACGGGCAAACTGTATGCTTATTCGACCGATGCCAAGATAGGCAATCCCACGGCTGCGCAAATCATTTCCGACGGTCAACTTTACGAGTTTCGTGACGATAAAATTAACTTCCAGTTCGAAAACACAAACGAAAAGGGTTATTTTATCTACTACGTAATGACCAATCTGAATGACGAGGTTACAAGCGAAGTAGGTAAAATTCCCGTGGAGACTGAAGATATAGATACGGTTGAGGATTTTAAAGATGTGATTCTCAACAGTGACCCGTCCAAGATTTATAAGCTCACGAAAGATATCGACCTTTCGGGCGAAAAGAACTGGGTAAGCGATATTACAGAGAAAAAGAAACCTTTCCAGGGCGTGCTCAACGGTATGGGACACACTATAAGCGGTTTGAGCGTAACGGTATCGGGCAACCAGAACGAGCTTGGCGGCATGTTCTATAAGGTAGCCGGCGGTACTATAGAAAACGTTAAGTTCAAGGATATCTACATCAAGGGCAACGAAAAGACGGCTATCGTTGCAACAACCGAAGGCGGATATTTCTATAACATTTCGATGGAGAACGTAAACATTGTGGGCTCTGCGAGAGTCGGCGGACTTATCGGTCAGGCTTCGACGGGCGACTTATATGTTGACCAGGTTTCGTTGGTTAATCCTGTTGAATATGTTAAGGCTACTGAAATAGATACGCTTAACTTTGTAAAGACGGGTTACTATACCAAGTCGGATGTTGAAGGTCACGACGTGTATACGCTTCAGTCAGAATATGTAGAAGGTACGGAATATTATACGCGTAAGATGTTTATAACAGGCGCGAGAAGCGGTGGTATAATCGGCTTTATACAGGCAAGTAATCAGGACAGCGTAACGCGTACTTATATTTCCAACTGCTACGTAGATTCTACTATAGGTAGCCTCGGTGAGCAGTATCAGGGCGGTATCGTAGGCTCTGCCGACGACAGAAACGCAAAAGACTGGTTGCAGATTGATAACTGCTACTCGGTTGCAACCGTGGTAGGTAAGACTTATGTAGGCGGCGTTTTAGGTAGTCATAATAAGGGTACCGGCAAATTGAGAATCAATAACAGCTTGTTCTTCGGAACTCTGTATTACAGCAGCGATTTCAGTGCTTCGTTAAATACGGCGCAGAAGAATTGCTCGGGTATTGTCGGAAGATATATCGCGAATGCGGACGCCGTAGTAAGCAACTGCTACACTTTCTTAGAAGAGCACAATTCCAACTTTGACGTCAACGCCGAAGCATATCAGCAAGGTACAATGTACGGATTGAACTTCTGGCAGAGAAGGCTTGTGTTCGATACTACTGCAAAGTGGACGTTAGTTCGCGACGGTAATCTTGTAGTAGACCCGTTCATTACTTGGAACTTCCTTGGGGAATGGGACTGATAAAGCATTAACGTAACAAAAAGTTAAGCGCCCTGCGGCGGCAAGCCGCGGGGCGCTTATGCTATGTTGTGCGGAACATTTTTAAAAAATTGATAAAACCGCCCCTAAAGCAATGCGCGCAATTCAAATGTTACATTTTGTAAAGCGGCGGGGGTTGACTTTTGGGGTGTGCCGGAGTATGCTTAACGGGAAAGGAAACAATGCGGCGGCAGAAAGGACAATAACGGCGGGAAAACAACGCGGCGATGAAAAAAATAATGAGTATGGGAGAATAAAAATGACGACGGGTGAAAAAATCAGCGAAGAAAGGAAAAAGGCGGGGCTTACCCAACAGCAGTTTGCCGACGCGTTAGGCGTTACGCGGCAGTCGGTGTCGCGGTGGGAGAGCGATTTGGCTTTCCCCGAAACGGATACGCTGATAAAAATGAGCGAAATGTTCGGCTGTTCTATCGACTATCTGCTCAAATACAACGCGGCGGGCGATGCGACCGCAACGGGCGGTGCGACCGCGACGAATACGGTTGACGGTGCGACCGCGGCGGATACGGCGGGCGGCGCGTCAAACGACAATCAATCGGGGGAAACGCCGTTTAGTGGCTTCAATCCGCTTAAATGGAGCTTCGAATACAAGAGCAAAAGAACGGTGTTGGGCATGCCGCTCGTCCACGTAAATATCGGCTTGGGCAGAAGGGCGCGCGGTTTTTTCGCGGTCGGATTGATATCCTCGGGCATTTTCTCGGCGGGACTATTGAGCGCGGGAGTATTTTCATTGGGCTGTTTAAGCCTCGGGTTAATAACGCTCGGTGGGCTTGCGTTCGGCGGGTGCGCATTGGGTGCGATTGCTCTCGGCATTGTCGCGCTCGGCGGCGTTGCGGCAGGGATAATCGCGCTCGGCGGCGTGGCTGTCGGCTGTTACAGTCTCGGCGGCTGTTCGGTAGGGCTGTTTGCGGTCGGCGGATATGCCGACGGCAAGTATATTGCGGTGGGCGACTATGCCGTCGGGCGGATAGCTTTCGGCAAGACGACGGCAACCGGCGGCGACATTTCGGTGACGGATGAAAACTTTTCCGAATTAAAGGAAGAGGCGTGGCGGCTTATGGACAACCTGCCGGCGTTCTGGCGTGGGTTTATAAATTCCTGCAAAAGCTTTGCGGAAAAATTTATGCTTGCACCCTGATTTTTTTACAGTATATTAACCTTCCCCTAAGGGGGAAGGTTACAAAAGGGGCGAAGAGTATCAGAAAAGATTTCTCCGCAAAGCCCCGCGGCGTGTCGCTACCGTCATTGCGAGGAGCTAAGCGACGAAGCAATCCAGACGATAAGCATTATTTATGCGTATAGAACGGGCTTGCCTTAGTATTTTTTCTGGATTGCCGCGGCTTCGCCTACTGCGCTTCGCTCCGTGCGGTTGCCTGCGGCAGACGGGCGCAATGACGGTACCCGCCCCGACTTGTCGGCACGAAGTAAAATGAAATACCACCTGCTTAGCGGGTAGATTTTTATTGTTTTAACTTAAAATATTGACAATCGACCTAATTAGTGCTAAAATTTTACTTGCGACATAACTTCATATAAGTGGCACAAGGCGTACAATGCGATTATGTACCGCCTTATATCCTTGTGTCGGAAGTTGTGTCGCAACAATTAGGTGGGTATATTTTCGGGGTGTGCCTCCTGATTGGGGCGCACTTTTTTTATCTACGAAAAAATTTTTGGAGGGTATAACTATGTTTGAAGAAAACGACAGGGCACTGCGCAAGGCAGGCACCGTATTTAAAATTATTATCATATTTTTTGCAGTAATTTCGCTTGTAATAGCGATTGTTTTAGCGGTGCTTATCTCTTGGGCGTGCATTTTTGCTACGTTCGTCGGTTGGGGGCTGTGCTGGCTGGCGTGGGTGTTCTGCAATCTCTATATGTCGGATTTGCGCGATATAAAATTTATCCGCAACAAGCTTTACGGCATTGAGGATTATGACTTTGACGACGATTTGGCGGAAGAGAAGGCGGAGCTCGAAGAGGCGAAGTTAGCACTTGAAGAGCTAATCGAAAAAGATATGATAACGCAGGAAGAGTATGAAGAGCAGAAGAGAGAGTTAGATGAAAGGGAAAAAAATCTTAAAAAATAGGCAAGTCGTAAAATTTTTTTAAAGGCGGGCGCGAATTGAAAATTCGCGCCCGCCGCATTCTTTTTTCAATTTAGTTATTAGTAACCGTTCACTTTAAAGCGTTCAATTACTTGGTTGTAACCGTGTATTTTGAAACACCTAAAACCGTTTCGCCGTCAATCTGCAATGCGCAAGGTCTGTCGAATTCCACGGTGACCTTTTTTCCGCTCAAAATGCATACGTTCTTGGTCTTTTTAATGTGTTCGCCCTTGAAAATTTTGGGGAATATGGTCAGTATCTTCAACCTGCCCTTGCCGAAGAATACGCAGGTGGAAACCGTGCGCTCGCTATTCAGTCTGTCCTGAGCGGGAGTGGGCAGCATACCGCCGCCGTACATTCTGCCGTTCATAGTGGGCGCAATCCACACGTTTTTAAAGGTTTGCGTAGCGCCGTCGACGGTGACCGTCGCGTTGGCGGGCTTAAAGTGGAACAAAAGCCCCTTTATCGCAATGCCCGTGTAGTCGACCTTTTTGTCCGCGGCTTTGAGCTTGTCGCCCACCTCGCAGCAGTAGCCGTCGATGCCGAAGCCCACACCGTTTATAAACTTGTAGGTCTTGCCGTTGACTTCAACCGTCGGCAAATCCTTAATATAGGGTGCAAGCTCGACGGGTTTGTCGCCCGCCTTTTTGCCGATATCCGTCCAGAAATCGTTGCCGTTGCCCGCCGCGTAGTAGTAAACGGGCGCGGTAATTTCCAGACCGTCGGTTTCGTTTATATAGCGGTTCAAGGTGCCGTCGCCGCCCGCGATAATTACCGCCTCGACGCCCGTCAAGCCCGCGAAAAACTCGGGGTAGACGACTTTGGTAATATCGTAATATTCCAGCTCGTCGCCCGCAAGCGCGGCTTTAAGTTCGTCGAAGAACGAGGTGTCGTTGATTCTGCCCGCAAAGGGGTTGTACAGTACTTTATATTTCATATGCAAATTCCTTTATAAATTTTTCAGATAGTGGGACGGCGCAACGCCGTAATATTTTTTGAACACGCGCGAGAAGTAGAGGGGCTCCGAAAAGCCGCACGCCTCGGCAATCTGCGTGACTGAGAAGTCAGAAAAGCGGTTTGTGACCCCCGAGAGCATGAGCGATTTCGCCCGCCTCATTCTCAGTTTAATAAGGTATCCGTGCGGGGTGTCGCCGATTTCCTTTTTGAAGAGCTTGCGCACGTAGTCGTAATTTAAAGGCAGTGCGCGGATAAAACTTTCGAGCGAGTAGGTAGGGTCGCCGACGTGCTTTTCCAAATCGTCCAAAACCGCAGCAACGGCGGGCGAATAGCCGTCGGGCGCCGCATATGCCGCAATTAACGCGGCTAAAAGATTGCCGTAAGCGGAAAGCACACCCTCGTTTTTGGCGGCGTTTTCGCCGAAAAGCGAGCAAGCGCGCATTACGGAGCGCGATATCTCGTCCGCATCTTCCGCGCCTATCACCAAAGTCGACTTAACGGGCAACAGCGCCTTGTCGAGCACCGCGCGCGCGGCGTCGCCGCATGCTATGGCATGCTTTAAAAGGGGAGGGATAACCGCAACGCTCCCCGCGGGAACGTCAATTTTATCGCCGTCGGCAAACAGCGTGCCGCCGCTTTTAAAACAAATTATCTCGAAGTCGCCGTGAAAATGCTCTTTCGCCTCTTCCGCGCCGCTCACCGCGCCCGCAAAAGCAATGTCGTTCATATCCGTATTATATCACTGTTTATCCGATTTGTCTATTTTTCGACAGTGAATTGTCAGTGAAATTTATGACAATTTTTTACTGAAAACCTTGTTGTCGGCGTCGGGGCAGTACTCGCCGCCGTCAAGATAGCCGCGCTTTGCAAAAAAGCTCTCGCACTCCTCGACGGGCAGAGTATAAATTTCGGTTGCGCCGCCCTTTTTCAACTCGTTTTCGGCAAAGGTTAAAAGGGCGGAGCCCAACCCGCGGCAGCGGAAAGCGGGTGCAACGTACAGTTCGCGCACGTCGCCGAAGCCCTCTTTAAAATTCCAGTCGTTTAAAATGTCGTCAATCTGATAGATTATAAAGCCGACGGGTGCGCCGCCCTCTTTACACACGGCAACTGAAAAGAGGTTTGCGCGCAAGTCGGGCAAAAGGCAGTCGTCGAAGAGGGGGAGGGGGTCCTCCTCGCAGTCGAGCTCTGCAAAGTAGTCGCAGAAAAGTTGTTTAAACGCGGGCAAATCGCCCTCGCAAATGTGATTGACTTTCATAAATTTACTTAAAAATAATTAAAGCGAGGGCATAAAAGTCCTCGCTTTGAATTCTGATTTAATTACTCGGCAACGGGATAAACGGAAACCTGCTTGCCGTCTTTGCCGACCCTTTCAAACTTAACCGTGCCGTCAACGAGGGCGAACAAGGTGTCGTCCTTGCCGATACCGACGTTGTTGCCGGGCTTGAACTTGCTGCCGCGCTGTCTTACAAGGATGTTGCCTGCAAGCACCTTCTGACCGTCGGCGCGTTTAACGCCGAGATATTTGGGGTTACTGTCTCTGCCGTTATCGGTAGAGCCGCCGCCCTTCTTGTGGGCGAATAACTTAATAAGCATCATAACGTTCAATCTCCTTTAAATTATTCAGCCGCGGGCGTTTCCGCAACCTTTTTCGCCGTAGTTCTCTTCTTGGGAGCGGGCTTTTCCTCGGCGGTAGCCGTCGCCTCTTCTGCTACGGGAGCGGCTTTCTTTGCGGGCGCCTTTTTCTTGGCTTCCGCAGCGCCGATAGCCGTAACCTTTACGGTGGAGTAGGGCTGTCTGTGACCCTGCTTTTTCCTCTCGTTCTTCTTGGCTTTGTACTTAAAGACGATAATCTTCTTGTCCTTGCCGTGTCCGGTTACCTCGGCGGTAACCACAACCTTTTCCACCTCGCCGCCGCAAGCAATCTTGCCGTCGTCGTCCGCCGTCATAACAACGGGGAAGGTAACGACGTCGCCCACATTGGCTGCGAGTTTTTCCACCTTAACGGTGTCGCCCACGGAAACTTTGTATTGCTTGTTTCCGTTGTCGAAAATCGCGTACATAATTTGTCCTCCTCTAACCAGTCTCGTCGGATACGTTGTTGCCAAAGGCATAGGCGGCGCACTACGCTTAAAATGCGCACTTAAAAAAGCCCGTTCCGAACGGCTCGACGATAAATATACCATAATAAAACGCCGCCGTCAAGCATTTTTCCCGCCCCGCGCATAAATTAACGCGATTTACGCAAAGTAAAGTTAATAAAATTTTAAGGAGAACAAAATGGACAATCTTAAAAGCGACAGCGAAATCTTAGCCGAAATTTACCGCAACGCGCAACTTGCGCAGCTCTCTATCACCGACCTTCTGCCCGAGGTTGAGGACGAGGATATAAAGGAAGAGCTCCTTCGCGAGCACGAGGAATACGAAAAGATATGCTCGCAGGCGGCGCACCTTGCCACCCGCTACGAGCTCGATTTAAAGGAGCCCTCGCCCATAAAAAAGGCAATGATGTGGTCGGCAATAAAGATGAACGCCGCGACCGACAATTCCAGACAGAATGTAGCGCAGATGATGATAAAGGGCACGGTGAACGGGATAACTTCGTTAAAGACTTCGCTTTCCGACGGCGAAAAGATTATGAACGTCGACGTTAAAAATCTTTTAACCGACCTTATCGCAATCGAAGAGGGGTTCGAGAGGAAATTAAAGACGTATTTATAATAATGCGGAATTAGGAATGCGGAATGCGTAATTAAGGTACAAAAAAAGCCGCGCGGCAAACACGCCGCGCGGCTTTACACATTATTGTAACCTTCCCCCTTTGGGGGAAGGTGCCGCAACCGTTAAGGTTACGGCGGATGAGGGGTTACACATATAAACCAACCAACCCCTCATCCGACATTTTCTCGTACCTCGAAAATGCCACCTTCCCCCTAAGGGGAAGGTCAAATTGCTGAAAAATAAAACCGCGCGGCTTTTACGTCGGTCACGGTTTGCCGTGCCGCAAAACTTAATCCGCAAGCTTGTTGTAAATAAAGTCTATGCGGTCTATGTACTTGCTTTGGTCGGTCTTGTTTTTTTCGCGGTCGAGGTAATTTTTTATCTCGTCAAGGTAAATCTCCACGTCGTCCTCGTCCAAATCGAGCTCGTCGGCAAAGCTCAGATATTCGATAAGGTTCAGATAGTATTCCATATCAATATTCGCGCTTAAATGCGTATCGATAGACCCGTAACCGAAATGGTTTTTAAGCGAAACGCGCTCCTTTCTCGTAAGTTCAAGCCATTTAAGATATTCGGGATTGCCCAAAATCTGCTCGGCTAAAAATCTGTTGCGGTACACGTACGCAAGCATAAACGAAATTATGCCTATATGGTCGTTGTTCTCCGTAAGCGGCGCGCACTCTTTCAGCTTATTCACGTACGCAATGCACTTGTCCGCCCACTCGCAAACCCTTTGCGCAATCTTTTTGCGGCGTTCCTCGCTAAGCTCGGGATTGTTCGTGTACAAACTGTTTCCGTAGTTTATGTGGTTGCAAACAAACATCATCGCCCAGTTGTCGAATATCCCCTCGGGGTCGTCAACAAGGTCGCTCGCCAACGCGTCGTAATGCTGTTTGAACTTGTGGTAGGCGTCCTTTTCGATGTACAGATTGCCGTTTTCGCCGTTTTTGATGCTCAGAATCAAATCGAAATAGGCGAGGGATAGGTTGACTGCAAACGCGAGCTCCTGCGAAAAATTGTGCTGATTAGCCGCTTTAAAGGCGAGGATTTCGTCCTGCACCTTCTTTACGTCGCCGAACATATTCGCCGCCTGCATATAAAAGAGCAGGTACTGCGCGAGCTCGTAGTCCGAGCATTTCGACCCCTGTTCGGAAAAATGGCTCTGAAGCATACCTTTTATAATATAGCGGTTGTCGATTAAATACATTTTGTTAGTATTAACCGAAAGCTTCTGCCTGTCTAAAAAGTAGCGCACAATGCCGCCGATAAATTTTTCCTCGTCGGTATCGTCGATAGCCTCCACGAACGCGCTGTCGAAGTCGGAGGGGAGAGTAATCTGTTCGCTTTTACGGTGCACGCAGTGAATTTTGGCTACGCCGTAGCTTGCGAGGGTGTACCCGAGCTCGAAAAACAGATTGTTGCTCACCTGTCCGTCGGCGCGGTTCTGAAAGATTATAATGGCCTGATTGCTGCTTTTAATCTGCTGAATAACCGTGTCGCCGATAGAGGACATCTGCGAGTTGTTCTCGCTGTTGCCGCCAATCGAGCACTTGTAGTTACAGCGGTTTTCCAAAACGTTCTTGACTTTAAGGGCGACGTCGTTACTTCCGCTCCAACCTATAAAAATTCTGTCTTTCATAAGTATAATTCCTTTTAATTATTTAAAAACTCTTCAACGCTGCAAAGCGCGTTCTGAATTAAATTTATCGCGCGGCAGACGGGCTCGCCGTCGATAAGCGCGTGGTGCGCGGCGATATCGAATGTCATTTTCAGTCTGCCGTTTTCGGGCACGAACTTGCTCCACATAAGGCGGGGAATACTGCTCATATCTGGGTTTTTCAAATCGTACGGGTTGGAAAAGGAGTAAATATCCACCCAGGGCATGCACGTTATAAAAAACAAATCGTTGCAGTCGTCGCCGTTAAAGACAACGCCCGTATTTTCCTGAGCCGCTTTCTGCGCCGCGCGCGCCGCGGGGTAGTATTCCTTAAAGCTTTCGCAAAAGCCGGTGCGGCAAGTCGAAATCACGCCGTCCGCCCGCTTCACGATAAAGCTCGGTCTTATTCTGTCGTACAAAACCACCTTTCCGTCTTTAAGGCGCAGTCGGAATTCCTCGACGCCGTTCAAGCACTTGCCCGCGATAAAGGTGAAGGCTGTAAAAAAGGATATCCCCTTATTTTTGCAGTAGTCGTAAAGTTGTGTGACGTCCAGCCGCGAGGAAATCGAAAAAATCGGGTTCGAATACCCAATAAAGTTATTATAGATTACTTTTCTGTTCCAGTTTTCAATGTCGATGATTTTCATAATTGTTTATTGCGGAATGAGTAAATCGTATTTAATTCAACCTCTATCCCCTCTACGAGGTACTTTCCCCTTCAAAGGGGAAAGCAAGGGGTTGCGCGCAACTTTTCGCCTTCCACTTTGAAGGACAAGCAACGCATTTCTCAAAACAGCACTGTGCGCTGTTTTGGCGTTGCGAGATGAGCAAACGCATACGTCCCGCGTTTGCGGCGACCGAAAAAGGCGTTGTCCTTACGCCTTTTGAGAAGGGTGGCTGCGTAAGCAGACGGAAGAGGTTGGTTCAATTAAATATTCCTTAGCATAATTCTAAATTCTGAATTCTGAATTTAACTATTACCTTAATTCCAAATTCCGCATTTAATTATACCCCAAACCGCAACATATGTCAAGGCGGGGCAAAATTTCGGTTTGGGTATTGCAAAACCGAAAGCGGGGTGATATAATATAAGCTGTAAAAAATGTTAATGGAGGTAAATCATGACCAACGAACAAAAATTAGAACAGATTAAAAAAATGAAAATAGTTCCCGTAGTGGTGCTTAACAGCATAGAGGAAACCCTGCCCAAAATGCAGGCTCTCGTCGACGGCGGACTGCCCTGCGCGGAAATCACATTCCGCACGGCTTGCGCGGAAGAGGCAATCAGGCTCACAACGCAGAAATTCCCCGATATGTTCGTGGGCGCAGGCACTGTCATAAACCGCACCCAGTGCGAAAAGGCAATCGCGGCGGGCTCTAAATTTATAGTCTCGCCCGGATTCTCCGAAGAGGTTGCCGACTGCTGTGCCGAGCACGGAATGTTGTACCTGCCCGGCATCGTAACCCCCACCGAGGCAATGGCGGCAATCGCCAAGGGCTTGACCACGCTCAAATTCTTCCCCGCGTCCAACTACGGCGGGTTAAAGACGATAAAGGCAATCTGCGCGGCTTTTCCCTATCTTCACATTATGCCCACGGGCGGCATTTCGGCGGACAATATCCTCGAATACCTTGCTTACGACAAAATTATCGCTTGCGGCGGCAGCTGGATGATGAAGGGCACGCCCGAAGAAATTAAGGAAGCTACCAAAAAAGCCGTCGAGCTTGTTAAATAATTCCAAAAACTGTTACAATCTGTAAAATTCATCCAAATGCTTTATAAAGCCCCGCGGCGGTTGCCGCGGGGCTTTCGTTGTGGTATAATGACAATATATAAATGCGGCTTATAGCAATAATAATGAATAATTATAGTTTTTGTTGCATAATTAGTTGACAATAAAAGTAAATTTTATTACAATATACAAAAATATTCAAAAAACGCGTGCATAATCGCCGTTTTTCAATGAATATATGCAAAAGGGGCATGCCCCTTTCGGCGTTATTACTAACGCCGAGAATATTTAATGGGGGTGTGGCGACAAGGCGTGGCGTTCGGTTACCGTCATTGCGAGGCGGCTTGCCGCCGCGGCAATCCAGAATTACGGGTTCGCCTTAAATTGCGTTGTAATGCGGCAAAGATTGTTTTGCGCGAGGAAAGAGCGCGCAAAAAGATTATACTACGTGCGACCCGCTACGCGGGGCGGGCACGTCGTAAACGGTAATTGCCTTAGCGTTTCAACATAGACCGCCGTACCGTTTACTCCTCATAATGACGACACTGCATATGGGTGGACGCAATGACGGCGGCGGGGCACCCCAACACCCCCCCCAAAAAAAACAATGTATAAAATTTTTACGGCGGCGAGAATGAACGCCGCGTATCTGGAGGTATATTTATGAAAAAGACAAAAAAGGCTTTGCTTGCCGCGCTTGCCATATCGGTTGCGGCGGCGGGCGTATGCGGACTTGCCGCCTGCGACAGCGGAAGCGGCAGCAGCGGTCATAGCTTTTCAAGCGACTGGTCCTACGACTCCGAAAACGTTTCGGCAGGTCACTGGCACGCTTGTACGGCGGAAGGTCACACCGACGTCAGCGGCACCGAGAAGCACGAGGGCACTTGGGTAGTCGATTCGAACGACGCAACCAAGGAAAAACGCGAGTGCACTAAGTGCCACGCAGTCGAAACCCGCGATAAGCACACCCACGCATACACCGATTGGGTGATTGACGAAGACGACCTGCCTACCGACACGAGAGAAGGCAAGGCTACGAGAGAGTGCGAGGGCACCGCAGGCACTTGCGAAGACGCGGTTTTGGAATACACTCTGCCCGTACTCACCAGTCAGGACTACGCAGTGGAAACGCTCACTGAATTAACGTGCTCGACGAACGGCAGAGTAAACTACACTTTGGTTACCGAAGACCCCGACGACGAAGATATAACGTTCCAAATTTTAACCGAGTCCGAGGGAACCGAGCATACTTGGAGAGAGGAGTGGCACAGCAACGAGGAAGGACATTTCCATATTTGTAATCATGACACTCACGAATCAACACCCGTGACTCACGACAATAACGGCGAACACGGCGAATGTTCTGTCTGCGGCTATTTTGCTCCCGTAACAATAGAAATCGAAAACGGTCAGACGAGCGGCACTTTGGAAAACGTTTACGTTGATACCCATGGCAGGGTGTTAAAATTCTCCGGTTTGCAGAGCGGTCACTCGTACACCCTTACGAGTGACAGTGATAATTTGTTGTTCTGCCAAGGAATCAAATGGGGATTAACTTTTAACTTTGACCATATCTTAACCGGTCACGAAACCGAAGAATATCAGTTGCAGTTACAGTTGCTTGGAACCGTTTCGGAGGACGACCCTTCCGGCGGAAGAGACGGTGAAACCGAAGGTCAAGAGCCTTCCGAAGGCGAAGAACCCTCGGTAGAACCCGTAACAAGCGTTACAGCAACTATCACTATCACCGACAACGGCGAGACAGACAACTCTTTCCCCGGTCAGACTATCACTCTTGACCAGGAAGTAACGATAGACTCTGCGGATGATACTATTGCTCGTGATGACGACGGAAACTATGTATTTGCTATTGAATTACAGGCTGGCAAATATCAGGTGGTCGTAGACGGCAGTGCGGTTGATTTAAGCGATATGTGGGCGAGCGTAATGATAAGCAGTACCGACCCCGTCAACGATAGTTTAGAACTTGTTTTAACTTTTGACGGTAAGGCAGTTGAAATAGATTCCGCCGCTACCTATTACGTATTGTTAGACAGTAGTAATTGGAATGCAACTTTCAAGGTAATCGAAGCGCCCGAAGGCGGTGAAGAAGGCGGCGACGAAAATGCTACTATCGTGTGCAACAAAAACGACGGCGGTGCGTTTGGCGCTACTGTCGTATCTACGGGCACAACGATTACATTCAGCGGTTACGAAGTCGGTAAAACTTATACGATTACAGTAATGGGTGCTAACAAAGATTATATTATGGTAGTCGATGCGAACAGCCAAGCCGTAACCGAATTCACTTACGAAGAGGGGTTGACGCTTACTGCAAAATCGCCTATGCCGGGAACTTATACTAACTTAATGTTCAGTGTTCAGGAAAAGTCCGCTTAATAAAACCAAATAAGCATTGCAAAGTTTTTAAACAAAGCAAGACAAATAACCCAAGAAATACAAGGCTCCCCCCTCGTAAGCGAGGGGGGAGCTCCCGCGTAGCGGGTGAGGGGGGAGCTCCCGCGTAGCGGGTGAGGGGGGATAAGGAAAATTTTGACCTTAATATAGGCTTCCCCTCGGTGGGGAGGCTCCGCGTAGCGGTGGTGAGGGGAATTCTTATAATAACACCCCTCATCCGTCACTGCCTTATGGCAGTGCCACCTTCCCCACGCAGGGGGAAGGCTTAATTGCGGGCGAATTTGCACATCCCTCATCCGTCTTGCTACGCAAGCCACCTTCCCCCTTTATTAAGGTGGAAGGCAAGAGAGGGGTTTAATTCCGCATTCCGCATTCCTAATTCCGCATTAAATTACAGCGTTTCGCGGAAGCCTTTGCCTAAAATTTCGTTCGCGTCCGTTATTATTATGAATGATATCGGGTCTAAGCGCTTTGCCATGATTTTCAGCTTTAACGCCTCACTGCGCTTGCACACGGTTATGAGCACCGTCTTTTCCGCGCCCGTATATCCGCCCGTCGCTTTATAGCTCGTGTAGTCGCGCTTCATAACCTCGGTTATATATTTGCCTATTTCGTCGGGCATTGTCGTTATTATCGTGATATATTTGGTCTTGCCTATGTTTTCGATTACGCCGTCGACAATGAACGCCTTCGAAAAGAGACCGAGCATAGAGAACAGCCCCGCCTCGGCGCCGAAAATGAAGAAGGTGGAGAAGGCTATCGCCGCGTCGGTTATGAGCAGCGCTTTGCCTGTGTTGAGGTGGGTGAACTTTCTGAGTATGAGTGCGACTATGTCCGTGCCGCCCGACGACGCCTTGCAGTTGAACATAATCGCGCTGCCTATGCCCGTTAAAAGCATTGCATACACAAGCTCCATTAAGGGTTGACCCGTGAGGGTGGGTGCGCCGCCCGTAATCTTTTCGATAGGCAGAAAGGTTTCGAGAAGCAGGTTTTCCGCCGAGTACATGAGCGAGCAATACAGAGTGCGCAGCGTGCAGCCCTTGCCGAGGAAGATAAAGCCGAGAATCAATAGAAGCACGTTTATAATCATGACCAGCGACGACTGGTTTAAGGGCACGTACTTTGCAAGCACTATCGAAAGACCGGAAACGCCGCCCGTCGCGAAGTGGTTGGGGGCTTTGAAAAAGTACACGCCCGCCGCGACGAGGATTGTGCCCAAGGTCATTAAAAGCCAGGTTACGATTTCGTGCAGAACCTGCTTTTTGGTGGGCTTTTTAAATCCTTTCGTCTTTGCTGGGGCGGGCTGTTCCGTCTGCGCCTGCGGCTGTTCAATCATTGCTGCGCCCTGCGCTTCGGGTTTGGTTTCGGGCTGTTCCGATATGGTGTTGTCTTGTTTTTCGTCAGTCAAAATTTCGTTATCCGACATAGTAAAAAACCGTTTCCTTATTCCGATAATTTCCGTAGAGAATATTAACATATTATTTTTTTAAAGTCAACGGGTTGCCGAAATTGCATATTGACTTTGCCGCGTTTTGGTGGTAGAATTTGTTGTGGGTGAGAAATGCGGTTGGGTTTAATTACACCCCCCTCAGTCACTTACGTGACAGCTCCCCCCTCTTTAAAGAAGGGTGAGCCTTTGTTTTCGCGCAACCCAAGGCATACCCCTTTTTAAGGGGGAGGCTCCGCGTAGCGGTGGTGGGGGTTGCGCTCAGGATGACGATTCACCGCAATTCCAAATGATTTAAAAACAAAATTTGATTGAATTATGATTAACAGACAGGCTTTATTTACGGACGAAACGGAAGATTTTAAAACGCCTTACGAACCTAAGACGGGCGATAAGGTTACGCTCACTTTCCGCACCCTCATAAACGACGTTTTCAAGGTTTACGCGGTCATAAACGGCAAACTGCGCGTAATGAAAAAACTTAAAAAGAGCAGCGAAAATTTCGACTTTTACACCATAACTTTCACCTGCGGCGAAAAGCCCGTAAGCTACTGCTTTAAGCTTGTCGACGAGGACGACGAACTCTATTACAACCGCTTGGGCGCGGTCAACAACAATCAGGACGAGTACAATTTTTCGTTCGTGCCCAACCAAAAGGTGCCCGACTGGGCGAAAGGGCGGGTGTTCTATCAGATTTATGCCGACCGCTTCTGCAACGGCAACCCCGAAAACGACGTCGAGGACAACGAATACTATTACACGGGCGGACATTCCCGCCGCGTCCGTGACTGGTACGCCGTGCCCGACCTTTTGGACGTGAACAATTTTTACGGCGGCGACTTGCAAGGCGTCGAGCAAAAATTACAATACCTTAAAAATTTAGGCGTGGAGGCGGTGTATTTCAACCCGCTGTTCGTGTCGCCGTCCAACCACAAGTACGACACGCAGGACTACGACTATATCGACCCGCACCTCGCGGTTATCGAAAACGATTTCGACCACTATATGCAGGGCTGGGAAAAGCACAACGGCTACGCGCCAAAGTATATACGCAGGGTGACGGACAAGACCAACCTCGAAAAGTCCAACGAATATTTTGCGTATTTGGTCGAAAAAATGCACGAAATGGGCATTAAAGTGGTCGTTGACGGCGTGTTCAACCACTGCGGGTCGTTCCATAAATGGCTGGACAGAGAGGGCATTTACCTCGATAAAGAGGGGTACGAAAAGGGCGCGTTTCAGTCTGTGGACAGCCCGTACCGCAGTTATTTCAAGTTTTCAAAGCCGCGCAAGGCGGACAGCGAGTACGAGGGCTGGTGGGGGTATAAGACCCTCCCCAAGCTCAACTACGAAAAGAGCGCGGAGCTGTGCGAAAATATTTTAAAGGTGGGCGAAAAATGGGTTTCCGCGCCCTTTAATGCCGACGGCTGGCGGCTGGACGTTGCCGCCGATTTGGGACATTCGGAAAGGTTTAATCACAAGTTCTGGAAGAATTTTCACGACCGCGTGCGCAAAGCCAATCCCGAAGCGTTCGTCTTTGCCGAGCACTACGGCTCGCCCGAAAAGTGGCTTTCGGGCGGCGAGTGGGACTCGGTTATGAACTACGACGCGTTTATGGAGCCGGTGACCTGGTTTCTGACGGGCATGGAAAAGCACTCGGCGTCGATAGATTACAACAAGCTGTACGACGGCAAGGCGTTCTTCGACGCAATGTTCAAAAACAGTGCGCGTTTCCCGCGTCCCGCTCTGGACAGTGCGATAAATCAGCTTTCCAACCACGACCATTCCCGCTTTTTAACGCGCACAAACCGCAAGGTGGGCACGCTTAAATCGCTCGGCGGCGACGCGGCGGGCGAGGGTGTAGACAAGCGCGTGCTGTTTTTGGGCGTGCTTATACAGATGACCTGGGTAGGCAGTCCCGCACTGTACTACGGCGACGAGGCGGGGCAGGTCGGCTGGACGGACCCCGACAGCAGGCGCACGTATCCGTGGGGCAGAGAGGACTGGGAAGTTTACGATATGCACAAAAGCGCGATTGCGCTGAGAAAGCAGATACACTGTTTAAAATTAGGGTCGCTAATGCCGCTCGACGCGGGCAACGGCTATATAGTTTACGCGCGCTTCGACAAAGAGGACTGCGCCGTGGTGGCGATAAATTGCAGCGATAAGGTGGTATCGCTCACCGTGCCCGTGTGGACGGTTATCGACAGCCGTACGGACAGGTTGAAGCTCGAATATACGGTGAACGCGGCTTACGGCGAACTGCCGGAGTATGCCGAGGTAAAGTTCGGCAGAACGTTTATATCGTTGCCGCCCAAGGTCGGGTGCGTTTATATTAAAGAGTTTAATGCAGAATGAAGAATGCAGAATGTAGAATGAAGGTGAAATTATTTAATAAATTTTTCATTATTTTCATTCTTAATTCTAAATTCTGAATTCTTAATTAAATGATATATGGGGGTTAATTTATGGAAAACAGATTTTTCGGGGAGTTGGACAGGTACCTTTTTCACCACGGCACGCACTACGAGCTGTACGAAAAGATGGGCGCCCATATCCGCTGTATAGACGGCGTTTGGGGCACGCATTTCGTGGTGTGGGCGCCCAATGCAAAGGGCATTTGCGTGGTGTCGGACGGCAACGGCTGGACCCCGTGGCGCGACGTTTTGGAAAAGGTCGACGACAGCATTTGGGAACTTTTCGTCCCCGGTATGTGCGAGGGCGTCAAGTACAAATATTTAATTGTCCGCGCCGACGGCAGCGAGGTCTACAAGATTGACCCCTATGAATTCGGCAGCGAAAAGCGCCCCGCAAACGCGTCCGTCGTCACCAATTTGAACGACTATCAATGGGGCGACGGCGACTATCTTAAAGCCAAGAAGGGCGAAAACTACCTCGAAAAGCCAATGGCGGTGTACGAGGTGCACCTCGGCAGTTGGAAGAAGAACACCGAAATGTGGTGGGACGAGGACCAGTTTTTAGATTACCGCCGTCTCGCGCACGAGCTTTGCGAATACGTGCAGTTTATGGGCTACACGCACGTCGAGGTTATGGGCATCTGCGAATACCCCTTCGACCCGAGCTGGGGCTATCAGGTAACGGGCTATTTCTGCCCCACCGCGCGCTACGGCTCGCCGCAGGACTTCATGTATTTTGTCGACTATATGCACCAACACGGCATAGGCGTAATTTTGGACTGGGTGCCCGCGCACTTCCCCAAGGACGAGTTCGGGCTTGCCAACTTCGACGGTACGCCGCTCTATGAGTATACCGACCCTTTGCGTGCCGAATACCCCGAGTGGGGCACGAAAGCCTTCGATTTGGGCAGACCCGAGGTTTCCAATTTCCTTATAGCCTCGGCGTTCTTCTGGGTGAATAAGTACCATATCGACGCGCTCCGCGCCGACGCGGTTGCGGCAATGCTGTACTCGTCGTTCGGCAGAACGGAGTGGCGCCCCAACAAGGACGGGGGCGACTGGAATTTGGAGAGCTTCGAGTTCTTCCGCCACTTAAACAGCGTGCTCCGCGCCCGCACCGACGCGTTCATAATCGCCGAGGACAGTTCGATTATAAGCGGCATAACCGCGCCCGCAAAGGACGGCGGTCTGGGCTTCGGCTTAAAGTGGAATATGGGCTGGATGAACGACACCCTTTCATATATAAAGAAAGACCCCGTTTACCGCAAATATCACCACTTTTTAATGACGCACACCTTCGAGTATATCTTCAACGAGCACTATCAGCTCGTACTCTCGCACGACGAGGTCGTGTACGGCAAGGGCAGTATGTACACCAAAATGCCCGGCTATCACTCGGACAAGCTCAACGGCTTAAAGTGCTTCTACACAATGATGATGGGGCACCCCGGCAAAAAACTTTTATTCATGGGTCAGGACTTCGCGCAGATAAACGAGTGGTACTACAAGGTCAGCCTCGACTGGCACCTCTGCGACGAGCCCGACCACCGCAGCGTCATGGAGTGCTACCGCGCGCTGCTGCACCTCTATAAGGAAAGAGCCGTTCTGCACAACGACACCAACAGTCAGTCGTTTGAGTGGATTGAAAGCGGCGACGTGCAGCGTTCCATCTTCGCGTTTATCCGCCGCAACCCTTGGAACTATAACGACGGTCTCATTTTCGTGTGCAATATGACGCCTATGACGTACGAAAATTACGGTGTCGGCGCGCCCGTTTCGGGCAAATACAAGCGCGTGTTCTCGACCTGTTACGACGGGGAGGAGATGAGCGTTAAGGCGGAAAAGGAGCTGTGCAACGGCAGACCCTATAAGCTGAACTTCACGTTAAAGCCGTACGAGGCGATTATCTTCGAAATTCCTTTCCACGAGAGCACGGAAGAGGAATTAAAGAAGGAAAAGGCGGAAAAGACGCGCGTTGTAAAGGCGCACAAGGAAGCGAAGAGCGATTTATCGCACGTACCGCAGGTGGATATGCCCGAAAAGACGGCTGAAAATCCCGCTAAGCCCGCGGCGAAAAAATCCCCCGCAAAAAAGCCCGCAACGAAGAAATAATTCAGAATTAAGAATGCAGAATTAAGGTAAAAGTTAAGCCCCGCGCACGGTTGCCGTGCGCGGGGGCTTAACTTTTGCGTTAAATAAAATCATTGACCTTTTTTGTTTGGCGTGGTATAATTTCAATAATCGGAAGCGCATAAATTCAATTACGAATTACGAATTCATAATTCCGAATTAAAATAGTTATGACGGTACGAGAATTACAGGACGAAATTTTTAAATTAAAACGCGATACGGATACGTGCATTTTGGCGCACAGTTATATGAGCGAGGCGATATGCGAGGTTGCCGATTTCGTGGGCGACAGCTACGCGCTCTCGGTAAAAGCCAAGACCGCGCCGAACAAAAACGTTATTATGTGCGGCGTGCGCTTTATGGCGGAAACGGCTAAAATGCTCTCGCCCGAAAAGCGCGTCTACCTTGCAAACCCCGCGGCGGGCTGCCCTATGGCGGAGCAGTTCGATAAAGATTTAATCGCGCAGGTCAAAAAGAGCTACCCGAACTACGCGGTCGTCGCGTATATCAACACCACCGCACAGCTTAAAACGGTTGCCGACGTGTGCGTAACGTCGTCGTCCGCGGTAAAAATCTGCAAGGCTATCCCCGAAAAGGATATTCTGTTCATACCAGACATAAATTTAGGCACTTTTGTCAAGGGACAGGTGCCCGAAAAGAATTTTAAGCTTCTCTCGGGCGGGTGCCCCACGCACGCCAAGTTCGACGAAGAGGACGCGCTCGCCGCGATTGCCGCTCACCCGAACGCGCTGTTTTTGGCGCACCCCGAGTGCAAGAAAGAGGTGGTAAAGCACGCGCACTACGTCGGTTCCACGTCGGGCATTATGGATTATGCGAAGAAGTCTGACGCGAAAGAGTTTATAATAGGCACGGAAAATTCCATTGTCGAACACCTGCAACACGCTTGCCCCGACAAGAAGTTCTATCCGCTCTCCATAGATTTGGTGTGCCACAATATGAAGGTGACGACGCTTTACGATATATACAACTGTCTGCGCGGCGAGGGCGGCGAAGAGATTGTTATGGACGCCGATTTGATTGCCTCGGCGGTCAAGTGCATTAACAAAATGATAGAGTACGGCGGTTAATTCGGAATCAGGAATTCAGAATTAAGAATTAAGTCAACCTCTATCCCCTCTACGAGGTACTCTTCGCACACGCCGTAAGGGAAACGGC